>NZ_FBYC01000004.1:1507500-2107500 GCF_001517585.1 Roseibaca calidilacus
CCCGCGGGGTGGGAAATGTGCGGCATCCGGGCTGTCATCCGCCTCTGTCTCTGTGCCCGTTGGCATCGCCATGCCCGACATGGGCCGACTGTCGAGCAGCCCTGCGGCCCGCAATTCTTGCAACCCCGGCAGATCGCGGGCTGATTCGAGGCCGAAATGATCCAGAAAGGAATCGGTCACGACAAAGGTAACGGGTCGCCCCGGGGTCTGGCGGCGACGCCCAAGGCGCACCCAGCCCAATTCCAGCAACTGGTCCAAAGTGCCACGCGACACGGCCACGCCGCGGATTTCTTCGATCTCGGCACGGGTTGCAGGCTGGTGATAGGCAATGATTGCCAATGTTTCGATGGCCGCGCGCGACAATTTGCGCTGCTCGACCCGTTCGGATTGCATAAGCCAAGCCAGATCGGGGGCGGTGCGCAGCGCGTATTTGTCGCCCACCCGCACAAGCTGGACCCCGCGGCTGGCGTAGTGCTGGCGCAGCCGCGCCAACACTTCCGGCACATCGCAGCCTTGCGGCAGACGCGCGGCGATTTCCGCGCTGCAGAGCGGCTGCTCGCAGGCGAAAAGTATCGCTTCGACCATGCGTTCCTGTGCGGCAAAGGACGGGGCCGATTCGCCGCCTGCATCGAGACCCTGCATCACACCCCTTCCCTGCCGCGCAGATGTAGCGGCGCAAAGGCTTCCAGCTGGCGCAGTTCTACCCGGCCCTGTTTCGCCAGTTCCAACGACGCGGCAAAGGTCGAGGCCATGGCCGAACGGCGCCGGTCTGGGGCGCTGGCCCAGCCCTCGGGCAGGAAGCGCGCAAGATCAGCCCAATCAAGCGTGACCGGCAAAAGCTGCGACAGTCGTTCCAAGGCCGCGTCGAGCGCGTAGATATCGCTGCGGTCGAACGCATAGGGGCGGAACTCGTCGCGGGTGCGCAGCCTGGCATAGGCGCGCATCAGGTCCAGCAGACTGGCCTGCATTTCGGTCCGGCGCGTGACGGCAACAGATTCGGGCTGGCCACGCGCGAAGAAATCACGCCCCAATTGGTCGCGCCCCATCAGGCGGGCGGCGGCGTCGCGCATGGCCTGCAACCGTTCCAACTGCCAAGCAAGATGGGCCGCCATGTCTGCGCCGCTTGGTCCCTCTTCGGTCGGGTCGGGGGGCAGCAGCAACCGCGATTTCAGGTATGCCAGCCATGCGGCCATAACAAGGTAATCCGCCGCCAGTTCAATCCGCAAGGCGCGCGCGTCTTCGACAAAGCCCAGATATTGCTCTGCCAGTTGCAGAACGGAAATGCGCCGCAAATCCACTTTCTGGCTGCGCGACAGGGTCAGAAGCAGGTCAAGCGGCCCTTCAAAGCCGTTGACATCGACGATCAGCTCCTCGGCTGCGCGGCGTGCGTCCAGACTGTCCCAATCGTTACTCATGCGACCAAGTTTACGCGCAACCACGCGCAAGGTCTATCACGCCGTATGCCTTGCTTAACGTCCGGCCCAATCTTGCAACCGGGCCACATAGCGCGCCAGCGTGTCAATCTCTAGGTTGATCTGATCGCCCAGCTTGGTGTCGGCCCATGTGGTGGCCTGCTTGGTATGCGGAATAAGGTTGATCCCGAATTCCGCGCCCTCGACCTCGTTCACGGTCAACGAGGTGCCGTTCAGCGCAACCGACCCTTTGGGCGCGATAAACCCGGCCAGATGGTCGGGCGCGCGCAAGCGGATGCGGGTGCTGCCGCCTTCATCGGCCAGCGCGATCACCTCGGCCAGCCCGTCAACATGGCCCGACACGATGTGCCCGCCCAGTTCGTCGCCCACTTTCAGCGCACGTTCAAGGTTCACGCGCTTGCCCGGCACCCATGCGCCAAGGTTGGTCTTGGCCACGGTTTCGGCAGAAACCTGCACGTCATACCAGTCTGGCCCCAGCGCCACGACCGTCAGGCAAACGCCGTCAGAGGCGATGGACGCGCCAATCTCTATGCGCGCGGTATTATAGCCGGTTTGGATACGGGCGCGCAAATCGCCTTCTTGCACAACCGAATGCACGCGGCCGATATCGGTGATGATGCCTGTGAACATAGCTCTTTCCCCTGTGCTTGGCGCGCACCTAATCTTAGCGCCTGTGGCATTGCAAGCAACAGCCCGCTGCGGCGCATTCGTTTTTGATGACGGGGCTGCGCTTTTCGTTTACCTTCCTTCAAAAGAGCAGCCCTATTCTGCAAGATAGGGACATAAACAGGCAAAATGCCATGGCACCAGACACCGCATCGCGGCGCTTTCTGTTTTTGCAGGGGCCGCATGGTCCGTTTTTCAACCGGCTTGGCCGGATGCTGCGCGCCGCTGGCGCGCAGGTGTGGCGCGTGGGGTTCAACCGGGGCGATGCCGTATTCTGGCGCGACCGGGCCAGCTACATTCCTTATACCGGCGCGCCAGAGAATTGGGGCGCAACCTGCGCCGAGCTGTTCACCCACTATGGCATTACCGATCTTGCGCTTTATGGCGATATGCGGCCCATCCATGCCCAAGCCATTGCGCTGGCCCGCGAACACGGGATTACTATTCATGTGTTCGAGGAAGGTTATCTGCGCCCCTATTGGGTAACCTATGAACGCGACGGCGCGAATGGCAATTCAAGGCTTATGACTATGAGCGTTGAAGACATGCGCCGCGCGCTGGAAAAATGCGATCTGGAATTTCCAGACCCGCCCGCGCATTGGGGCGATATGCGGCATCATATCTTTTACGGCGCGATCTACCATTTCTGCGTTATGGCCCTGAACAAGGGGTATCGGCAGTTCAAACCGCATCGTGACCTGACCGTGGCGCAGGAATTCCGGCTGTATCTGAAACGGCTTTGGGCCATGCCGCTGACCTCGCTGGAGCGGCGCGTGGCTTCTTGGCGCATTCGCAACGGGGGCTTTCCGTACCATCTTGTGCTTTTGCAACTGGCCCATGACAGCAGTTTCCGCGCCCATGGACCGTTTGAAACGCAAGAGCAATTCCTGCAAACCGTGTTCGAAGGTTTTGCGCGTGGCGCGCCGCGCCATCATCACTTGGTCATCAAGGCGCATCCTTTGGAAGACGGGCGGCAGCCCTTGCGCGCCACCATCCGGCGCCTGACCCAAGACCACGGGCTAACCGGCCGGGTGCATTTTGTCCGGGGCGGCAAACTGGCGCTATTGCTGAACCATGCGCGATCCGCTGTCACGGTGAATTCCACGGCGGCACAGCAGGTGCTGTGGCGCGGAATGCCGCTCAAGGCCTTTGGGCGGGCGGTGTTCGACAAGCCCGAATTCGTCTCGACCCAACCGCTAGAACAGTTTTTCAAGCGCCCGTCCCGGCCAGATGCCCGCGCCTACCGGCGATACCGGCATTTCTTGCTGGAAACCTCTCAGGTGCCCGGTGGCTACTATTCGTTGCGGGGGCGCAGGCAGCTTATGCGACATGTGGTGGACCTGATGCTGGCCCCGCACGATCCTTACACCGCGCTTATCACCGGCGACGCGGCACCCCGGCAACAGTTGCGCATGGTGCGATAGCCGCTAACCCATTTCATACCTTGGCGAAAAGCGCGGGTAACTGTATGTTGACACCAATAATCAGAGGCAAGTCCTTTTTCAGGAGCCCGAGCAGTGTTTGTTATATCTAAATCCCTTGGCCACGCCATGGCCCTGCTGGCATGCGTTGTGGTCGCCTCATGCGACGTGTCGCGCGATGGTCCGACCGCCAATGAAATCTACGAAGGCTCTGTCATGCGCAGCGGCGATGCGCATATCATTGCCGTCACCAAGCGCGTCAGCCAGATCGCCAACAGGCCCGAAACACTGGGCTTCAGCCATGCCTTGCAGGCGGGCGGCCTTCTGGGCGGCGATACCATCCGCCCCGGCGATACGATCACGCTCAACGTGTTCGAAAACGTGCCCGAAGGTTTGCTGGCGCCGGAAGCGACGAATAACGCCATCATCGAAACCTTGCAGGTTGATGATGCCGGTTTCATCTTCGTGCCCTATGCCGGGCGCATTCGTGCCGCCGGGCAAACGCCCGAAGCGCTGCGCCGCATCCTTACCCGTTCGCTGGATGAACAAACACCCGACCCGCAAGTGCTTGTTGCCCGCACGCAAGGCGACGGATCGACCGTGTCGGTCACGGGCGGCGTAACCGCGCAAGGGGTCTATCCAATCACCCGCGCATCGAACCGCTTGTCTTCGGTCATCGCCAGTGCAGGTGGCATCAGCATTCCGCTGGAAACCGCGCAAGTGCTGGTCACACGCGGAAGCCGGCAAGACAGCGCATGGCTGGAAGACATTTTCGCTAACCCCGCGCTGGACATTGCCGTGCGCGGGGGCGACCGCGTTCTGGTCAAACAAGACGAGCGCAGCTTTTCCGTGCTGGGTGCCACCGGCACCGCCAACCGCGTGACCTTCGAAACCCAGCAGATTTCCGCGATCGAGGCGCTGGCCTCTGTCGGTGGGCTTGATCCGCTGCGCGCCGACCCCAAAGGCGTGTTTATCTTCCGCGATGAGCGCCCCGAAATTGCGACCGAAATCCTTGGCATCGGCCAGTTCGTGACCGATGTGCGTTTTGTCTATGTGCTGGACCTGACCAAACCCACCGGAATGTTCGACGCGCGCGATTTCAAGATCCGCGACGGCGACACGATCTTCGTGACCGAAGCCTCTTCGGTTCTTTGGGGGCGCCAGATCTCTGCGCTCACCGGGTCGCTCACCGCGGCCGGTTCCGTGCGCGCCCTCGCCCGAAGCGCTGACGACTAACGCGATGCGCCCGAGGGTCCATGCCGTCTCTGGCGGGTTCCTCGGGCCATCGGCACAGGCGCGGCGCATTCGCCGGATCATGGCCTTGGCGGGTTACCCTATTCGCATTGGTTGGCCCAAAACATCCGACCTGATCGCGGCATGGGGCCACGCGCCCCGCGCCGCCCGCGCCGAAGCCTTGGCCAGCCATACAGGTGCCGCCATCTTGCGCGTGGAAGATGCTTTCCTGCGCTCGCTGTTTCCCGGCCGCCGGGGGGAGCCGACCCTTGGCCTGCTGCTTGACCAGCAAGGCATCTATTACGACCCCTCCCGGCCCAGCGATCTGGAAACGCTTCTGGCCACCCACCCGTTGGACGACCACGCCCTGCTGCAAACCGCGCGGCTTTGCATGGCACGGCTGCGCGCGCACCACCTTAGCAAATATTCCGGCACCGACCCGAAAATACCGCCTCCGCCGCCCGGCTATGTGCTGGTGATAGACCAAGTGCGGGGCGACGCCTCGCTTCGCCATGGCGGGCTGCATGGCCCGCTTTCGCCGCATATCTTCCGCGAAATGCTGGTGCAGGCGCAGCTTGACCACCCGACCGCGCGCATTGTCATCCGCACGCATCCAGAAAACGCGCAAGGTCTGCGCCCCGGTCATTTCACCGCACAAGACCAGTCCGAGCGTATCACCCTTCACGATGCGGGGTGCTCGCCATGGGACCTGCTGGAAGGTGCGATTGCCGTCTATACCGTCAGTTCCCAGATGGGGTTCGAAGCGATCCTTGCGGGCCATCGCCCGCATGTCTGGGGGCTGCCCTTCTATGCGGGCTGGGGGCTGAGTGATGACCAAGCGCCGCACCCGCGCCGCCGCCGCACCCTGACCCGCACCCAGCTATTTGCCGCCGCGATGCTGCTGTATCCCAAATGGTATGACCCGTGCCGTGATCGGCTGTGCGATTTGCCAGTGCTGATCGACCATCTAGAAGCGCTCGCCCGCGCGTGGCGCGAAGACCAGGCAGGCTATGACGCGCTGAACATGCGGCTGTGGAAACGGGCCCATCTGCAAGCGTTTTTCGGGCGTTGGACGCCCTTGCGCTTTCGCAAGACCTCCGCGCGGCGCAGCATGGTCTGGGGCGCGGGCGACGGTGATATCCGCATCGAAGACGGCATCCTGCGCTCAAAGGGCTTGGGTGCCGCGCTGACCCCGCCCCTGTCGCTGGTGCGGGATGATTTGGGCATTTATTACGACCCTACACGCCCCTCTCGGCTGGAAAGCCTGATCGAAAGCCCCCTGCCCCCCGGCGGGGCCGACCGCGCCACGCGGCTGATCGCGCGGCTGCGTGCCAGCGGGGCGACCAAGTATAACCTTGCAGGTGACCGCCCTGCCCTGCCCGAAGGCCACCGCATTCTTGTTCCCGGGCAGGTCGAGGATGACGCTTCAATCCGGCTTGGCGCAGGCGGGGTTGCAACAAATGCGGCGCTTTTGGCCAAGGTGCGGGCGGAAAACCCCGATGCGGTGATCCTGTACAAACCCCATCCCGATGTCGAAGCGTGCCTGCGCCCGGGCACGCTGACCGATACCCGCGCCGCAGATATGGTGCTGTCTGCGACCGACACGGGCTGGTTGCTGGAACAGGTGCAAGAGGTCTGGACCGTCACCTCGACCTTGGGGTTCGAAGCGCTGTTGCGCGGCAAAGCTGTGACCTGCCTTGGCGCGCCCTTCTACGCGGGCTGGGGGCTGACCCGCGATCTGGGGCCGGTGCCCGCGCGCCGCAACGCGCGGCCAGACCTGCCCACCCTTGCCCATGCCGTGCTGATCGCCTATCCGCGCTATCTGGACCCTGTCACGCGCCTGCCGTGCAGCCCGGAACTGGCGCTGGAGCGTCTGACTGTATCAAACCAAGCGTCGCAGCCCCCTGTCTTGCGTATCCTTGCAAAGGCGCAAGGATTGCTGGCCAGCCGCACCACATTCTGGCGCTGACATCATCTTGCCGGAACAACGCGTGGGGGAAAATCGGCCCCGACAGGGCCGATTTGGGGGTGGCAGCCCCCTGAAATATAGCCTTGGGCGAAAGCCCTCCGCTTGGTTACATCTACTCGGCGCTCAACCGGCTGACGACGATGGTCACTTCCGGCTTTTTGCCCAACTCTTCCATGACCACCTGACGCACTACGCGGCGCAGGCCGTCATTCAGCTTGTCGTCATCGGCCAGAACCTTGCGGCTGGCGCGTTCCAAGAAATCGGACAATTCATCCTCAATGACCTCGTTCAGCGGCTGACCTCCCTTGGCCACGGGGCGCAGACCCGCGATTTCGGCCCATGGATCGCCCAGAACCTCGTCCACTTCATCCATGATGACGGTGACGAACACATGTCCGCCAATGGCCATGCGGATACGGTCGCGCACGATCCCGTCCATCGCGCCAATCAGACGGCTGCCATCCAGATAAATGCGCCCGGTTGGGATTTCATCGACCAGAACCGGCACATCATCGGTCAGGTCCAACACCGACCCGTTCGGCACCACGACAGACCGCATCCCCCGAGAGAGGGCGAGTTTCGCATGTTCGCGCATCATCCGGTGTTCGCCATGCATGGGCACAAGGATCGCTGGCTGAATCAGGTCATGCATCGCTTCCAGATCGGGGCGGTTCGCATGGCCCGAGACATGGTATAGCCTTTCGGCATTGTCGATCACATCGACACCCATTTCCGACAAACCGTTCACAATCCGGCCCACCTCGCGCTCATTGCCCGGAATGGTCATGGAGGAAAACAGGAAGGTGTCGCCTTCCTTCATGCTTAGCCCCATATAGGTGCCGCGCGCCAGTTGCGCACTGGCCGCGCGCCGCTCGCCTTGGCTGCCGGTCACGATCAGAAGCAGGTTTTCGCGCGGGATATCCTTGGCCTGCTCGGGGCTGACGGTGGGCGGAAAATCTTTCAGGATGCCCGCTTCGGTCGCGACCTGCGTCATCCGCAGCATAGCGCGGCCCATCAGGCAGACAGAGCGCCCGGCCTCTTGCGCGGCCACTGCCAGCGTTTTCAGCCGCGCCACGTTGGACGCGAATGTCGTCGCCACGACCATGCCCTTGGCGTCACGCATCAGATCGGCAATCGGGCCTGCCAATGTCGCCTCTGACCGGCCAGCGTGCTTGTTCATCACGTTGGTGCTGTCGCACATCAGCGCCTTGACGCCCGAACGCCCGATCTCTGCCAGCATGGCCGGGTCATGCGGCTCGCCCACACCCGGCGTGGTATCGGCCTTGAAATCGCCCGAATGGACAACCCGCCCTGCCGGCGTGTCGATGATCATGCCCGACGCTTCAGGCAGCGAATGCGCGACAGGGAAGAACTGCACCGTGAAAGGCCCGGCCTTGACCGGTTCCATCTTGCCCACGGTCTTGATCTGCGCCGGGTCTTGCCCCTGATCTTGCATTTTCAACTGCGCAATGCGCGCCGTGAAATCGCGCGCGTAAACCGGCGCTTGCAGGCGGTCCCACATCTGGCCCACGGCACCCACATGGTCTTCATGCGCATGGGTGATGAAAATCGCATCCAGCCGGTCGCGGCGCTCTTCCAGCCAAGTCAGGTCGGGCAGGATGACATCAACACCGGGCTGCCCGCCCATATCGGGGAAGGTAATGCCAAGGTCCACAAGGATGAACCGCTCGCGCCCCTTGGGGCCATATCCATACAGATAGGCATTCATGCCCACCTCGCCTGCGCCCCCAAGAGGGACGTAGATCAATCTTTCAGCGCTCATGGCTGCTCCTATATCGTCATGGCCATGTTATAGTCATGAATCACCCGCAGGCCATACATCGTCAGGTCATCCTCGATTTCGTCAAACAGGTCTTCGGCCTGCGCAAACAGCGCGGCCAGTCCGCCCGTGCCAATCACTTTCATGGGGCGGCCATATTCGGCCTTTATACGCTGGGTAATCCCTTCGATCAGCCCTGTATACCCCCAGAACACCCCCGATTGGATGCAGGCAACGGTATTCGTGCCGATCACGCGCTCTGGGCGGGATATATCCACATGCGGCAGGGCCGCGGCACCCTGATGCAGCGCTTCCAGACTTAGGTTGACCCCCGGCGCGATGACTCCGCCAATATAGGCGCCATCTTCGGCCACCACATCGAAATTCGTGGCGGTGCCGAAATCCACCACCACGACATGCCCGCCATGGCGTTGAAAGGCGCCGGCGGCATTGGCCAAGCGGTCGGGACCGGGGCGCACGCCCTCTTCCACGCGCGGAGGGACAGGAAGCCTGCATTCGGGCTTGCCCACCACCAAGGGGCGGCAGTCGAAATACCGGTCACACAGCACCCGTAGGTTGAACACCACGCGCGGCACGGTGGACGAGATCACGACGCTGGTCACATCGGCCTTGATGCCGCGCACCTGCATCAGCGTGGACAGCCAGACGAAATACTGGTCCGCCGTGCGCCGATGGTCAGTCGAGGTGCGCCATGTCTGCAAGATGGCATCGCCATCCCAAAGCGAGAACACGGTATTGGTATTGCCACAATCGATGGTCAAAAGCATGGGCGGTCCTTAGAAAAAGACATCGGCGGCGGGAATGGTGCGAAGCCCATGCGCAGCGCGTAGAAGGAGCGCGCCATCGGCATCAATGCCTTCAAACGTGCCGTCATGGGTGTCGGTCACGGTGCGCGCCACGATCCGTTCGCCCAACCGCGCCGCGCGGGCCAGCCATGCGGTGCGGATGGGGGCGAACCCGTAGGCCGTGAATTGCGCCTGCCAATGCGCAAAGGCAGGGGCCAGCAGGTCCAACAGCTCTTCTGGTGTCACCCGCAACCCGGTTTCCCCCATTAGGCTGACGGGGCGCAGCGCGCCCGGTTCGGGTTCGGGATGGTCTACAAGGTTCACGCCAATCCCAATGACCAAGTAAGGGCCACTCGTTTCCAGCAAAATTCCCGCCAGCTTTGCGCCGTGCAGCAGCACGTCATTGGGCCATTTCAGCGCAAAGCTTTCAGCGCGGCCTGTCGCGGTCACCAAAGCATCTTGCAGCGCCAAAGAGGCCACGAACGAATAGAGCGCGGCCTGCGCAGGTGCCATATCCGGGCGCAGCAGGTAACTGGCGGCAAAATTGCCGGCCGGGTCGTGCCATGCGCGCCCCCTGCGCCCGCGCCCTTTCGTCTGGTGCAGCGCAAGTATCCATTCCGGACCGGCAAACCGGTCCGCACGGCGCGCGGCCTCGGCATTGGTGCTGTCGATTTCGGGCAGGACCGACCGCCCTACCCCCTTGGGCCAGTTAGCGGACAAGAGCATCCGCCGCCAACGCTGCCATTCCGTCAATGCCGAACAGGTTGATGACGCCAAGCACCATGATCGCGGCAGAGGCGACCAAAAGGGTCGCCTGCACTGGCGCGCGCACGGTGTCGAGCGGTTCTGCCTCGGCCCCGAAATACATATAGTAGACGATGCGCAGGTAGTAGAACGCCCCGATGACCGACGCGATCACGCCTGCAATCGCCAGCCATGTCAGCCCGGCATTGACCGCGGCCCAAAGCACGTAGAACTTGCCGAAAAAACCCACCAAGGGCGGCACACCGGCCAAGCTGAACATCAGCACCAGAAGTGCCAAGGCGCGCAAGGGTTCGGCCTTGGACAGTTGGTTCAACTCGGAAATATCGGTCACGGGTTTTCCATCGCGGCGCATGGTCAGGATAAAGGCAAAGACGCCGATATTCATGGTGATATAAATCGCCATGTAGACCAGCATGCCTTGCACGCCCTGCGCGGTGCCTGCCGCCAGCCCAACCAGCGCAAAACCCATATGGCTGATCGAAGAATAGGCCATCAGCCGCTTGATGTCGCGCTGCCCGATCGCGGCAATCGCGCCCACGAACATGGATGCCGCCGCCAGAAGTGCAACGATCTGCGACCAGTCGCCCGGCACAGTGCCGAAGGCATCATGCACCAGCCGCGCGATCAGCGCCATGGCGGCCACTTTCGGCGCGGTGGCGAAGAACGCGGTCACAGGCGTTGGCGCGCCCTCATACACATCGGGCGTCCACATGTGGAACGGCACGGCAGAGACCTTGAAGGCCAGCCCCGCCAGCATGAAGGCCAGACCCATCAGCAGGCCGACCGACATGCCATCTTCTGAAATCGTGCTTAAGATACCTGCGAAAACGGTCGTGCCCGCGTAGCCATAGGTCAGCGATGCGCCGTATAGCAGCAGGCCAGAAGCCAGCGCACCGAGGATGAAGTATTTCAAACCCGCTTCGGTCGAACGCGTGGAATCGCGGTTCATGGTGGCGACGACGTAAAGCGCCAGTGATTGCAGTTCCAACCCCATATACAGCACAATCAGATCACCGGCCGAGACCATCAGCATCATGCCAACGACCGACAGCGCGATCAGGATCGGGTATTCGAACTTCAAAAGGCCCGTTTCCGCCATGACCGATTTGCCCATAATCAGCACCACAGCGGCAGAGACCAAGATCAGCATCTTGGCGAATTGCGCGAACCCGTCTTTCAGATAGGTGCCGTTGAACGCTGTCAGCGGGTCCAGCGATTGGGTGCCGGAATAGAGCGCCAGCATCACCATAATCGCGGCGGTCGCATACAAGATGGGTTCGGCCAGCTTGTCCTTGCCGCCATAGACGCCCACCATCAGCATGGCCATGGCGAACAGCGCCAGAACGATCTCTGGCAGCGCGGTTGTCAGATCTGCTCCGATCATGTCGGGCCCTTTCAGTTCTGTGCCAGTTGGGTTGCGGCCTCATGGGCCTGCAACGCCGTGGCATGCCCGTCGACCAGCGCGCTGACCGAGGGGCCGATGATATCGGTAATGAAGGCCGGATAGACCCCAAGAATAAGCGTGGCTGCCACAAGCGGCGCCATCATCGCTTTTTCGCGGCGGTCCATGTCGGAGATGCCTTTCAGGCTCGCTTTGATAAGCTCGCCCATCACCACCCGGCGATAGAGCCACAGCGCATACCCTGCCGACAAGATGACCCCGGTTGCAGCAACCGTGGCAACCCATGTGTTCACTTGGAACACCGCCATGAAGGTCAGGAATTCGCCCACGAACCCGCTGGTGCCGGGCAGGCCCACATTGGCCATGGTGAACAGCAAAAACACCGCTGCATAGACCGGCATGCGGTTGACCAAGCCGCCATAGGCGTCGATCTCTCGGGTGTGCATGCGGTCATAGATCACGCCCACCGCAAGGAACAGCGCACCGGAAATGAACCCATGCGACAACATCTGGAAGATCGCGCCATCCACCCCTTGCTGGTTGGCAGAAAAGATCCCCATGGTCACAAAGCCCATATGCGCCACCGAGGAATAAGCAATCAGCTTTTTCATGTCGGTCTGCATAAGCGCCACAAGGCTGGTATAGACAATGGCAATCGCCGACAGCCACAGCACCAGTGGCGCGAAAATGTCAGACGCCACCGGGAACATGGGCAGGCTGAAGCGCAGGAAGCCGTAGCCGCCCATTTTCAACAGCACCGCCGCCAGCACCACCGACCCTGCGGTCGGGGCCTGCACATGGGCATCGGGCAACCATGTATGCACCGGCCACATTGGCATTTTCACCGCGAATGATGCGAAGAAGGCCAGCCACAGCAGCGTCTGCATACCGCCAATGACCTGCCAGCCCATAACGCTGAAGGTTTCCGTGCTGAACTGGTGGGTCAACAAGGTTGGAATGTCGGTTGTGCCCGCGTCCACATACATCGCGATCATTGCGACCAACATCAGCACCGACCCAAGGAAGGTATACAGGAAGAACTTGAACGCCGCGTAAATGCGTTCCTTGCCGCCCCAGATGCCGATTATCAGGAACATCGGGATCAGGCCCGCTTCAAAGAACAGGTAGAACAGCACCATGTCCAGCGCCGTGAACACGCCGATCATCAGCGTTTCCAGCAGCAGGAAGGCGATCATGTAATCCTTCACCCGGTGCGTCACATTCCAGCAGGCCGCGATGGTGATGGGCATCAGGAAGGTCGTCAGCATCACGAACAAAACCGAAATGCCGTCTACCCCCATCTTGTAGGTCAGGCCCAGAATCCACTCATGTTCCTCGACGAACTGGAAACCGGTATCAGCCGGGTCGAACCCCACAAGCAGGATCAGCGACGCGGCAAAGGTCGCCAATGTGGCCACGAAGGCCACCCATTTGGCATTGTTTTGCGCCGCGTCATCGTCGCCGCGCAGGAACACCGCAAGGATCAGGGCCGCGATGGCAGGGGTGAAGGTGATGATGGAAAGCAGGTTCAGCATCAGTTTGCCCCTCCGCCCAGCGTGACGAAAGTCACGATGGCGACAATGCCCAGCACCATGGCAAAGGCATAGTGATACACGAAGCCCGATTGCGCGCGGCCCGCCAGACGGGTCAGCATCGGGATGATCCCCATAGCCAGACCGTTGATGCCGCCATCAATCGTGCCGCCATCGCCCTTCTTCCACAGGAAGGTGCCAATGGCCTTGGCCGGGCGCACGAAGACCGCGTCGTAAATCTCATCGAAATACCATTTGTTCAGCAGGAACTGGTAGGCCCCGGGGAAGGTTTCGGCCAGTTTCTTGGGCAATTCGGTATTGCGGATGTAGAATAGCCACGCCAGCCCAAGGCCCAGCAACATGGCCACGAAGGGCGCGGCCTTGACCCATTTCTCGACATAATGCGCGTCATGGATCAGGTCGTTTTCTTCGGCCAGGAAGATCGCCGCGCCGAAATATTCGCGCACCGCCTCGGTCGAGCCGAAGAATGGCCCGTAGAACACGACGCCCGACAAAACGGCCCCCACCGCCAGCACCGCCAGCGGCACCAGCATGACAAGCGGGCTTTCATGCGCGTGCTCATGCGTATGCTTGTCGCCGCGCGGGGTGCCGAAGAAGGTCATGAACATCAACCGCCAGCTGTAGAAACTGGTCATCAGCGCCGCGATCACCAGTATCCAGAAGGCATAGGTCGTGCCAGCAGCGAAGGCGCTTTCAATGATTGCATCTTTCGAGACAAACCCGGCAAAACCGATGGTCGTCAGCGGAATGCCCACGCCGGTGATGGCCAGTGTGCCGATCAGCATGGCATAATAGGTCATGGGCAGCTTCTTGCGCAGCCCGCCATAGTTCCGCATGTCCTGTTCATGGTGCATGCCATGAATGACCGACCCTGCCCCAAGGAACAGCATCGCCTTGAAGAAGGCGTGCGTCAGCAGGTGGAACATGGCGACCGAATAAACGCCGATGCCTGCGGCCACAAACATGTAGCCAAGCTGCGAACAGGTGGAATAGGCGATCACGCGCTTGATGTCGTTTTGCACCAGGCCCACGGTTGCGGCGAAGAAGGCGGTCAACGCACCGATCAGCACGATAAAGCCGGTCACATCGGGCGTGTATTCCATCAGCGGCGAGAAGCGCGCGACAAGGAACACACCCGCCGTCACCATGGTCGCGGCGTGGATCAGGGCTGACACTGGCGTCGGGCCTTCCATGGCGTCGGGCAGCCATGTGTGCAGCAACAACTGCGCCGATTTGCCCATCGCGCCCACGAATAGCAAAAACGCGATCAGGTTTGCGGCGTTCCATTCGGTCCACAAAAAGCTGACGGTGGTTTCCGCCAGCATGGGGGCGGCGGCGAACACATCATCATAGGCGATGGAGTCGACCAAATAGAACGTGACCATCAGCGCGATAATCAGGCCCATATCGCCCACGCGGTTGACGATGAACGCTTTCATCGCGGCGGCCCCGGCGCTTTGCTTGCGGAAGTAGAACCCGATCAGCAGATAAGATGCCAGACCCACGCCTTCCCAGCCGAAGAAGAGCTGCACAAGGTTATCCGCCGTCACCAGCATCAGCATGGCGAAGGTGAACAGCGACAGATAGGCGAAGAACCGTGGGCGGTAGCTTTCATCATCCGCGAAATGGCTGTCATGCGCCATGTAGCCAAAGCTATACAGGTGGACCAAGGCCGATACCGTGGTGATGACGATCAGCATCACCGCTGTCAGACGGTCCAGCCGGATTGCCCAGTCCCCCACCAGCGTGCCGCTGTCGATCCAGCGCATCAGCGTGATCTGCTCGACCCCGCCATCATGCGTCAGAAAAATGACCCAAGACAGGATCGCGGACAAGAACAGCAGACCCGTGGCAATGACCTGCGCGGCTTTCTCGCCCGTCACGCGCCAGAACAACCCGGCGAGGATCGCGCCCACCAAAGGCGCCAGAAGAACAATCGTCGCCATCGGATCAGCCTTTCATCACGTTGACGTCTTCGACGTCGATCGTGCCACGGTTGCGGAAGAAGCACACAAGGATCGCAAGACCAATGGCCGCTTCGGCCGCGGCCACGGTCAGCACGAACATGGTGAACACCTGCCCCACCAGATCGTTCAGGAAGCTGGAAAAGGCGACAAGGTTGATATTCACGGCCAGCAGCATCAGTTCAATCGACATCAGGATGACGATGATGTTCTTGCGGTTCAGGAATATGCCGAAAATCCCGATGACGAACAGCGCCGCCGCCACCGTCAGGTAATGTTCAAGTCCTACCATGGTCGTCCCTCATATTGTTCTGTGCGCGGCCTTTGCGGCTCTGGCGGTTCGGTGGCGGGGGGCGTCAGCCCAACCCCTGCCCCGGTTTGACATCTTTCAGTTCCATCGCCTTGGCCGGGTCGCGGTGCATCTGCGCGATCACGTTCTGGCGTTTCACATCCTTGCGGTGGCGCAGCGTCAGCACGATGGCCCCGACCATGGCGACCAGCAGGATCAGCCCAGAGATCTGGAATAGCAGGAAATACTGGTCATAGATTATCATCCCCAGCGCCTTGGTGTTATGCACTTCGGCCATGTCGGGGGTCGGCGCTTGGCGCAGCCCTTCGGCCATGTCAGAGGATGACCAAGCGCTATACAGCATCCCCATCTGCAACATCAGCACCACGCCGATAATGGCCGCGATGGGGAAATAGCGCGCCATCTCTCCGCGCAAGGACGCGAAGTCGATGTCGAGCATCATCACCACGAACAAGAACAACACCGCGACCGCGCCGACATAGACGATAATCAGCAGCATCGCCATGAACTCTGCCCCCAACAGCACGAACAGCCCGGCCGCCGAGAGGAAGGTCAGGATCAGCCACAGCACCGAATGCACCATGTTGCGCGAGATCGTGACCAGAAAGCCCGCGCCCAAAAGCGTGACCGCAAATGCGTAGAATGTGATATCGGCTATGCCCATCTTGTCGGGTCCTTCGTATCGGTGTCGCGGCTTTAGCGGTAAGGGGCGTCAATTTCCAGATTGCGCGCGATCTGCGCTTCCCAGCGTTCGCCGTTTTCCAACAGCTTGGCCTTGTCGTAGAACAGCTCTTCGCGGGTTTCCGTGGCGAATTCGAAATTCGGGCCTTCGACAATGGCATCTACCGGGCAGGCTTCTTGGCAAAAGCCGCAATAGATGCATTTGGTCATGTCGATGTCATAGCGCGTGGTGCGGCGTGACCCGTCATCGCGCGGTTCGGCGTCGATGGTGATCGCTTGCGCGGGGCAGACCGCCTCGCACAGCTTGCAGGCAATGCAGCGTTCCTCGCCATTCGGGTAGCGGCGCAGCGCGTGCTCACCCCGAAAGCGCGGCGACAGCGGCCCCTTTTCATGCGGGTAGTTTATGGTCGGTTTGGGCGCCACGAAATAGCGCATGCCCAGCCCAAAGCCTTTGATGAAGTCTGTCATCAGCGCGTATTTAACCGCGCGACCCCAATCGAACCCCATATTAACCCCCAATCGCCCAGCGGGCCCAGAAGCCGCCGGCCACTTCGAATTTTGCAAGGAAGGAAATCAGCACCACCCAAGCCAGCGACACCGGCAGGAACACTTTCCAGCCAATGCGCATAAGCTGGTCGTAGCGGTAGCGCGGCACGATGGCCTTCACCATGGCAAACATGAAAAAGAAGAAGGCCATCTTGATGAACATCCAGTGGAAGCCATCCGCCAGCCCCGGAATGGGCGACAGCCAGCCGCCGAAGAACAGCAAGCTCATCAGCGCGCACATCAGGAAGATGGCGATATATTCGCCCGCCATGAACAGCAAATAAGGCGTGGAGCCGTATTCGACCATGAACCCGGCCACCAGTTCGGATTCCGCTTCGGGCAGATCAAACGGTGGGCGGTTGGTTTCAGCAAGCGCGCTGACGAAGAACAGCACCACCATCGGCAGATGCGGCAGCCAATACCAGCCCAGCAGGCCATAGCCCGTATCCTGCGCGCCGACGATCGCGCCAAAGCTCATCGACCCGGTCGAGATGATGACGCCAATCACGATCAGGCCCAAGGACACTTCGTAAGAGATCATCTGTGCCGCCGACCGCAAAGAGCCAAGGAAGGCGTATTTCGAGTTCGACGCCCAGCCGCCCATGATGACGCCATACACTTCCAGCGACGCAATCGCCATGACGAACAGGATCGCCACGTTGATATCGGCCAGAACCCAGCCATCGTTGAAGGGGATCACGGCCCAAGCCAGAACGGCCAGAACAAAGCTAAGCAACGGGGCCAGAAAATAGACCGGGCGGTCCACGCCGGCCGGGATGACCACTTCCTTGACGACGAATTTGATCGCATCGGCAAAGGTTTGCAGCAAGCCCCATGGCCCCACCACGTTCGGGCCGCGCCGCATCTGGACCGCGGCCCAGACCTTGCGGTCGGCATAGACCAGAAAGATCAGGCTGATCATGACAAACCCAACCACCAGCAGCGATTGCGCCGCGATCAACACGGTTATGCCCAGCCCGGTATCCAGAAATTCAGCCATGCGTCCCTCTATTCCTCAGACCGTTGGAATGTCCTGCGCCTTGCAGTCATCCGCGACCACTTCCGCATCTATTGTTCGTGTTCCGCGCGGCAGGTCGGGCGAGATGGTGTAAACCCCATCCGCTTCCCAGATGCCACCCTTTTGCGCAGTGCTGGTGCGCACATGGCGCGCAAAACTATACCCCCGGATCAGCGCATATTGCGCCGCAGCACAGCGGGTGTAGCCGATTGCGGCCTGCTGCCCGTCATCACCCGCGACCTGCACCATAAAGCTGACCAGATCCCCCTCTAGCAGGCGGGTATCCACGCCCAGATATTGCGTGCGCGCGGGTGGGTCTATTGGTGCGCGCGCCCCGCCGGCACAGCCCAACAGCCCGCCGCAGGCGGCGAGGGTCAGGGCTTTGGCTGGCAGGGTGCTGGCGAACATCGGTTACTCCGCTGCAAGCGCGGTTTGCGCGCGCGCTTTGGCCATGGCCGACAATTCCGCCATCAGGCTGGACGCGCGGGTGATCGGATTCGTCAGGTAGTGATCGGCAATCGCGGGTTTGAAGGCGGTTTGCGCCAATGTGCCTTGCGGCAATGCCTGCCAGTCATTTTCCGGCACCTCATCGATATCGGCCAGATGGGGCACCGCCGCCGTCAACTGGTTGCGCAACGCGCCAAGCGTGTCGAAAGGCAAAGTGGCCCCCACTTCCGCCGACAATGCGCGCAGGATCGCCCAGTTTTCCTTGGCCTCGCCCGGGGCAAAGCCCGCGCGCAGCGCCAGTTGCGGGCGGCCTTCGGTATTCACGAACAGGCCGTTTTCTTCGGTATAGGCCGCGCCGGGCAGGATGATATCGGCGCGGTGCGCGCCCCGGTCGCCATGGCTGCCTTGGTAGATCACGAAGGCTCCGGGCTGAATCTCCACCTCATCCGCGCCAAGGTTGTAGATCACCTCTGCCCCTTCGGTAGCAGAGGGCAGGCCACCTTCGGTGGTGCAGCCGATATCCATCGCACCCACGCGGGACGCGGCGGTATGCAGCACCAGAAGCTTTGCGCCCGATTTCTCTGCAATCGCTTGGGCCGTGGCCAGAACTGCCGCGCCATCGCCCTCACGCAGAGCACCTTGGCCGACGATGACAATGCACTCCTTGTCGGCCAGATCGGACATGTCCAGATCCCGCACATGCGCCAGCGCCGCGCGGTCATTGCCCATATGCTCATAGTCATAGGTCAGATCGGCCGCTTCGCCCACCAGCACCACATCGGCACCATGCAACCAAGCCTTGCGGATTCGCGAATTCAGCACCGGCGCCTCAGCACGCGGGTTGGTGCCGATCAGCAGGATTTTCTGCGCATGATCCACATCTTCGATCGTCGCCGTGCCGACATAGGCGGATCGGTTGCCCGCGGGCAGCTTCGCGCCATCGACCCTGCATTCGGTGGTGCCGCCCAAGCCTTCGACCAGCGTTTTCAGCGCATAGGCCGCTTCGACCGACACCAGATCGCCGACCAGCCCGGTCACTTTCTTGCCCTTCATGGCAGAGGCCGCCGCCGACAGCGCCTCGGGCCATGTGGCCGGGCGCAGCTTGCCGTTTTCGCGAATGTATGGGCGGTCCAGACGCTGGCGCTTCAGCCCGTCCCAGACATAGCGCGAGCGGTCGGCAAGCCATTCTTCGTTGATGCCGTCATGGTTGCGCGGCAGGATGCGCATGACCTCACGGCCCTTCGTATCCACCCGGATGTTAGAGCCCAAAGCATCCATCACGTCGATGGTTTCTGTCTTGGTCAACTCCCACGGGCGGGCGGTAAAGGCATAGGGTTTGGACACCAGCGCCCCCACCGGGCACAGATCCACGATATTGCCGACCATCTCGGATTCGATCAGCGCGCCCAAGTATGTCGTGATCTCGGCATCCTCGCCGCGCCCGGTCTGGCCCATGACCTGAACGCCCGCAACTTCGGTGGTAAAGCGCACGCAGCGGGTGCAGGAAATGCAGCGCGTCATATGGGTTTCAACCAGCGGGCCAAGCTGCAAATCTTCGGTCGCGCGCTTGGGTTCGCGGAAGCGCGAAAAATCGACGCCATACGCCATAGCCTGATCTTGCAGATCACACTCGCCGCCTTGGTCGCAGATCGGGCAATCCAGCGGGTGGTTGATGAGCAAGAACTCCATCACGCCTTCACGGGCCTTTTTCACCATCGGGGTGTTGGTCTTCACCTGCGGCGGGCTGCCATCGGGGAAAGGGCGCATGTCCTTGACCTGCATCGCGCAGCTTGCCGCCGGTTTCGGCGGTCCGGGCTGCACTTCGACCAGGCACATGCGGCAATTGCCCGCGATGGACAAACGCTCATGGTAGCAAAAGCGCGGAATCTCGATCCCCACCATCTCGCACGCCTGAATCAGCGTCATGGTCTGGGGGACGTCCACTTCCTGCCCGTCGATGATGATCTTGCGAAGGTCAGACATAACTCACTTCTCCCGCAACCGGCTGCCCAAGGCGGTGCCTTGGGCAATCTCGTTGCTTGCATAGGCACAGACAGCCTGTTCGTTCATCGGGTCCACATCGGCGGCCCGCAGATAGGTATAGACCAACTCGCGCATGCGCTCTTGTTCGGCCTCGTCCTCGACAAAGGCTTCGATCTGGCGACGGCTAGGGCCAAGCGCGCGCGCCTTGTTGTACAGCCCAAGAAAATACGAAACGCGCGCCAACATGCCCGGCGGGTCGATGCTGTCTTCGCAGCTATCGGCGATATGCTTGATGATCGCCGCCGTGAACAACCCGTTATACACCTCTGGCGTGCCGCGCAGCAGCTCGTTGACCTCGGCTTGCGTCATGGATTGCGCCGCGCTGCCGGTCGCCACCGAAGCGGCAACCGCAAGTCCAGCCAAGAGCGTTGCGCGCACCATCTTCTTACTCCGCCGCCACGCGACCGGCCTTGTTGGCGCGGATGCGATCTTCGATCTCGGGGCGGAAATTGCGGATCAGGCCCTGAATGGGCCATGCGGCTGCATCCCCCAGCGCGCAGATTGTATGGCCCTCGACCTGCTTGGACACGTCCCACAGCATGTCGATTTCCTCGATCTCGGCCTCTCCGCGCACAAGGCGCTCCATGACGCGCATCATCCAGCCCGTGCCCTCGCGGCAAGGCGTGCACTGGCCACAGCTTTCATGCTTGTAGAACTTGGCCAAGCGCCAGATCGCGGCCACGATATCGGTGGATTTGTCCATCACGATCACCGCCGCCGTGCCAAGGCCCGAGCGCAGGTCTTTTTGCAGATAGTCGAAATCCATGATCGCGTCGCGCATGTTTTCGCCGCGCACGCAAGGCACCGACGACCCGCCGGGAATGACCGCCAGCAGATTGTCCCAGCCGCCGCGAATGCCGCCGCAATGGGTTTCGATCAGCTCTTCAAAGCTGATCGACATGGACTCTTCCACCACGCAGGGCGTGTTCACATGGCCGGAAATGGCGAAAATCTTGGTGCCCGCATTGTTCGGACGGCCAAAGCCGGAAAACCACGAAGCACCGCGCCGCAGGATGGTGGGCACAACGGCGATGGATTCGACATTGTTCACCGTGGTCGGGCACCCATACAGCCCCGCCCCCGCTGGAAATGGCGGTTTCATGCGCGGCATGCCCTTCTTGCCTTCAAGGCTTTCCAGAAGCGCCGTTTCCTCGCCGCAGATATAGGCCCCCGCCCCATGGTGCAGGTAGATGTCGAAATCATAGCCAGAACCACAAGCATTCGGGCCGACCAGACCCGCGTCGTAAGCCTCATCAATGGCGTTTTGCAGCGCCTCTTTCTCGCGGATATACTCGCCGCGGATATAGATGTAACAGGCATGGGCATTCATGGCGAAAGACGCGATCAGGCACCCTTCGATCAGCGTATGCGGATCGTGGCGCATGATCTCACGGTCCTTGCAAGTGCCCGGCTCGGATTCGTCTGCGTTTACCACCAGATAGGCCGGACGCCCGTCGCTTTCCTTGGGCATGAAGGACCATTTCAGCCCGGTCGGGAACCCGGCCCCGCCGCGCCCGCGCAGCCCCGATTGCTTCATTTCGTCAATGATCCAATCGCGGCCCTTTTCAAGGATCTTCTTGGTGCCATCCCAATGGCCACGCGCCTGCGCGCCTTTCAGCGAGCGGTCATGCATGCCGTAAAGGTTGGTAAAGATGCGGTCCTTGTCGTCCAGCATATGCGTATCCCTATCTGCGCGCTCAGCGGCCCTTCAGCCGCCAGATGCGGAAAGTCACGATCAAGCCCCAGGCAAAGGCGGCAAGGGCGGCAAAATCGACCAGAAACGCATAGCGCGCCTGCCAGCCCAATTGCCCACCCAGAAATTGCAGACCGACCCAAGCGACAATTGCCACGGCCATCACCGCGCCGGCAAGCCGAGCCTGCCGCGCGAGCGCCATGTCCTGTTCGCTGGGTTTGGTCATGCCCATATCCCTTGCCCCATCCGATCTATCTGTCAGGAGCGTTTCGAAAATTCGGTCTCGCCGCCCTCGGCGAGGATCTTGGCTTGTGCGATCCACTCGTCGCGCTCAATCCGGCCCTTGAACTTCAACCGCGTATCGACCCAAGCGATCTCTGCCTCGGTCCAGCGTGCGATCTGCCAGAAATGCCACACGCCCAGTTCGTTCAACACGCCTTCCAGCTTGGGGCCGACACCCTTGATCTTTTTCAGATCATCCGGCGTGCCGCGTGCCTCTGCCAGCATTTCGGGCATCTCTTCGGCAATCTCGGGTGCAGGCTCCACGATTTTGGCCTTGGGCGCGGGGGTTGCGATCTCTTGCTTGACGCGCAGAGTGGCGCTGTCGCCCTTGGCTTTGGGCGCGGCTTCGGGATCGGCGGGTTTGGTCATCTCGGCCACGTCGCCGCCCATCGGCTGCCCATCGGCGCGCGGGTGGTCACGCCATGGCGCGACCAGCGGCACTTCGGTGCCGTCAATGCGTTTGAGCGTATCGCCAATTCCGGTGGCCAGCGCGACAGAACCGTTCTGCGTCTGCCCGGTGTAATCCTTCAACGTGGTCGCCCCGCCCAAAGGTTCGGATGCAAAACGCCCTTTTTGCGAACCGGGCGTCGGCACTTTGCCCGCCGCCATATCGTCGATCAGCTTGGCGAAGCTCTCGGCGTCCAGATCCTCGTAATAATCCTTGCCGATCTGCGCCATGGGGGCGTTGGAACAGGCGCCAAGGCATTCCACCTCTTCCCACGAGAACTTGCCATCTGCCGACAATTTATGCGGCTGCTTGGCAATCTTCTCGCGGCAGACCTTGATCAGCTCTTCCGAGCCACACAGCATACAGGGCGTGGTGCCGCAAATCTGGAAATGCGCAACGCTGCCAACGGGTTGCAGCTGGAACATGAAGTAGAAGGTCGCCACTTCCAGCGCCCGGATATAGGCCATATCCAGCATAGATGCCACATGTTCAATCGCCGCGCGGGTCAGCCAGCCATGCTGTTCCTGCGCGCGCCACAAAAGCGGAATAATGGCACTGGCCTGACGGCCCGCCGGGTATTTGGCGATCTGCGCGTCCGCCCATGCCTGATTGGCCGGGGTGAAGGCGAAGCTGTTGGGCTGGTCTGAGTGCAGTCGGCGTAGCATTTATTTACTTCCTTGATGATCTTCTGCACAAAGCTCGATCACTGAGTTTTGAAAGTTTGCCAACAAATAAGCGATGTCGGTAGGACACTCTGATCGCAAGACACATTCCTCAGTCTGCTGTTCAATTTTCCCTAGTGCTTCTATTGGCGTAAAAACAAAGTTAGAGGCCCTTGGACCAGCAATAATTCGGAAATTCAAAAGCTTCCTAGAAAAATCGTTTTGAGCTTGCCGAAATATTCTTACACCTTGCTCTTGATCGCTTCCTCTTGTTGCCATGAACATTGCCAAGCCAAGTTGATAAGCATACTCCGTGACGTCAATGCATGCTGACGCAACTGAGTTTTCCTGCGCTGCCACAACCACTGGCTTAGCTACAACAGCCGCTAGGCTAATGGCCAAGATTGAGCGATAGTCTTTGTTCACCGGTCAATCTCTCCGAACACGACATCCATGGTGCCGATAATGGCGGCCACATCGGCCAATTGGTGGCCCTTGGCCACATGGTCCATGCTTTGCAGGTGCAGGTAGCCCGGCGCGCGTAGTTTGGCGCGGTAGGGCTTGTTGGTGCCGTCCGCGACCAGATACACGCCGAATTCGCCCTTGGGCGCTTCCACGGCGGCATAAACTTCGCCCGCGGGCACATGGAACCCTTCGGTATACAGTTTGAAATGATGGATCAGGCTTTCCATGGAGGTTTTCATGTCTGACCGCGACGGCGGCGTGATCTTGCCGCGTGCAAGAACATCGCCCTGCCCTTCGGACGCGCGCAGCTTTTCGATGGCCTGCAAGATGATCGAGGTCGACTCGCGCATTTCCTGCATCCGGCACAGGTAGCGGTCGTAGCAATCGCCATTCTTGCCGACAGGGATTTTGAAGTCGAATTCGTCATAGCATTCATAGGGCTGCGCGCGGCGCAAATCCCATGCCAGCCCGGACCCGCGCACCATGACGCCGGAATAGCCCCAATCCAGAATTTCCTGCTCGGTGATGATCCCGATATCGGCATTGCGCTGCTTGAAAATGCGGTTTTCGGTCAGCAGCGTGTCGATATCATCCAGCACCTTGGGGAATTCATGCGCCCAAGCCTCGATATCGTCGATCAGCGCGGGCGGCAGATCTTGATGCACACCGCCGGGGCGGAAATAGGCCGCGTGCAGGCGCGCGCCGCAGGCCCGCTCGTAGAAGATCATCAGCTTCTCGCGTTCCTCGAAACCCCAGAGCGGCGGCGTCAACGCGCCCACGTCCATGGCCTGCGTGGTCACGTTCAGCAGATGCGACAGGATGCGCCCGATCTCGGAATAGAGCACCCGGATCAACTGCGCGCGGCGCGGCACCTCGACCCCAGTCAGGCGTTCGATCGCCAAGCACCAAGCATGTTCTTGGTTCATCGGGGCCACATAATCCAGCCGGTCGAAATACGGCAGGTTTTGCAGGTAGGTGCGCGATTCCATCAGCTTTTCGGTGCCACGATGCAGCAGGCCGATATGCGGGTCGCAGCGTTCGACAATCTCACCGTCCAATTCCAGAACCAGACGCAACACACCATGCGCAGCAGGGTGTTGCGGGCCGAAATTGATGTTGAAATTGCGGATGCGCTGTTCATGCGTCAGCGTGTCCGGCGTGTAGGAGCCATCCATCATGTCGCAGCCTCCTTCTTCTCGTCACCCGGCAGGACATATTCGGCCCCTTCCCAAGGCGACATGAAATCGAATTGCCGATATTCCTGCACCAGCGACACGGGTTCATAGACCACGCGCTTCAAGGTTTCGTCATAGCGGACCTCGGTATAGCCGGTGGTCGGGAAATCTTTGCGCAGCGGGTGGCCACGGAACCCGTAATCGGTCAGCAGGCGGCGCAGATCGGGGTGGCCCGAGAACAGGATGCCGAACATGTCGAACACCTCTCGCTCGAACCAATTGGCCGACGGGTGAAGGCCGGTAATGGACGGGACGATGTCATCCTCCCCCGCCATCAGCTTTACCCGGATGCGGTGGTTCCGATACATCGACAAGAAATGATAGACCACCTCGAACCGATCCGCCCGGCCGGGATAGTCCACCGCCGTAATGTCTACCAGCGTGGAAAAGCGCATCGCTTCATCGGTTTGCAACCAATGCACCAGAACCGGCAGATGCGCCAGTGTCGTCGTCACGGTCAGTTCCCCAAAAGCAATGTCATGTCCAACAACCGCATCGGACATGCGTGCATCCAACTGGGCGGCGATATCTTGCAATTCTGTGCTCATAAGCCCCCCTCAGCGCACCAGCGTGCCGGTGCGGCGAATCTTGCGTTGCAGTTGCAGAATACCATACAGCAGTGCTTCGGCCGTTGGCGGGCAGCCGGGCACATAGATATCCACCGGCACCACGCGGTCGCAGCCGCGCACCACGGAATAGCTGTAATGGTAATAGCCCCCGCCATTGGCGCAGCTTCCCATGCTGATCACATAGCGCGGCTCTGGCATTTGGTCGTAAACCTTGCGCAAAGCAGGGGCCATCTTGTTGGTCAGCGTGCCCGCCACGATCATCAGGTCCGACTGGCGCGGGCTGGCGCGCGGCGCGGTGCCGAAGCGCTCAAGGTCATAGCGCGGCATTGAAGTGTGCATCATCTCGACCGCGCAGCAGGCCAAGCCGAATGTCATCCAGTGCAAGCTGCCATTGCGCGCCCAGTTGATGATATCCTCGGTCGAGGTGAGCAAGAAGCCCTTATCCTGCAACTCGCGGTTCAGCGATTGCGTGGCAACCTCGCGGTCGGCCCCGGCTGTGTTCGCGCCAGTCATCACTCCCATTCCAGCGCCCCCTTCTTCCATTCATAGGCAAAGCCAACGGTCAGCACTGCAAGGAACACCATCATCGACCAGAACGCCGTCATCGACATGTCACCAAAGGCCACGGCCCATGGGAACAGGAACGCGATCTCTAGGTCGAAGATGATGAACAGGATCGACACCAGATAAAACCGCACATCGAATTTCATGCGCGCGTCATCGAATGCGTTGAACCCGCATTCATAGGCCGACACTTTTTCCGGGTCGGGGTTGCGCACGGCGATCACGATGGCCGACAGAAGCAGCACAAGGCCAAGGCCCACGGCAATGGCCAGAAAAATCACGATGGGCAGGTAGGACGCGAGGAGGTCTTGCACCTTTGGCTCCTTTCGCAGGCAGCGTATGCTGCACCGAACTTTGCCAGCGAGAGTGCCACGCCAGCATTGGCTGCCCACCATCTACTCCGCAACGATGGACTGGTCAACTGAACTAGCCCGCCTGATCGCGGAAAAACACATATCGGGATACCATCGCATACATTCAACATTCATTAATTTGAATGACTTGCCGCGCCTGCGAAGGGTTTTCGCCGCAAGTGCAGCAGCGACACCATGACCATGTCACCCCTCGCCGGAATAAAGCGCCCCAAGATACAGCGCCTGTTCGCCGGTTTCGTGCAAAATGCAATTCAGATAGGCCGGGCTGGCCCCGGTGCCGCCCTGCCAAAGCGAGGCCTCATGCGTGCAGCGCGCATCCCGATACGGGATCCACGCGCGCTGCATGTCGCGCAAGCTGTTGGCCTGTATAGCCAAATGCGAGGGCAAGCCTTCGTCAGCCGCGCGCATCGCCTGCATCAACTGACCATATGCGTCGTTCAACATGTCATCCCAATAGGCCAGTTCCTGATCTAGGCAAAAACCCATCGCCACGGTGCTGCTGCCACCCGGCTGTTCCATGCAGGCCGCCGCCGCACGCCCGATACAGGCGCGCTTTTCGCCCGTATTCCCGCTGTCCCACAGGCAGGATTCGGTCGGCGCAATCTGAAAGGACAGGTCTTGCGCCGCCGCCGGGCCAGACAGCAACAGCACACAAAAGAATAGACAACGCATCATGACGATTCCCTTTCCGATAACGTGACCGCATCAGCTTGGCACGGCGCGATTGCGTAATCACGACAAAATCGGCACCGCGCGCGGATCAACAGCCCTTGCGCCGCGCGCATAGGCTGCGCATCCTGCGCGGCACAAAACAAGGACATGCCATGACACGCAAGATCATCATCGACACCGACCCCGGACAGGATGACGCGGTGGCCATTCTGCTCGCGCTGGCCGCGCCGGAACTGACGCTGCTGGGCATCACCTGCGTCGCGGGCAATGTGCCGCTGCCGCTGACCCATGTGAATGCGCGCCGCGTCTGCGAATTGGCGGGGCGGGCGGATATCCCGGTTTATGCCGGTTGCGATGCCCCTTTGGTGCGCAAGCTGGTAACGGCGGAACATGTGCATGGCAAGACCGGGTTGGATGGCGTGGATCTGCCCGCCCCCACACTGCCACTGGCCGAGGGCCACGCGGTCGATTTCCTGATCGACACGCTGCGCCGCGAAGCGCCCGGCACCGTCACGCTCGTGCCCATCGGCCCGCTGACCAATATCGCCATGGCGATGCAGCGCGCCCCCGACATCATCCCGCGCATTCAGCAGATCGTGTTGATGGGCGGCGCCTATTTCGAGGTCGGCAACATCACCCCCACCGCGGAATTCAACATCTATGTCGACCCGGAAGCCGCCAAGATCGTCTTTGGCGCAGGCGTTGACCTTGTGGTCATGCCGCTAGATGTGACCCACAAGGCGCTGGTGACCGCGCCGCGCATTGCCGCCTTCCGCGCCTTGCCCGGTCAGGTCGGCCCGGCGGTCGCCAGTTGGACAGATTTCTTCGAACGCTTCGACAAGGAAAAATACGGCTCCGCCGGTGCGCCGCTGCACGACCCCTGCACCATCGCCTATCTTCTACAGCCCGACCTGTTCACCGGCCGACATATCAATGTCGAGATCGAGACCGGATCGGACCTGACCCTTGGCATGACGGTCGCGGATTGGTGGCGCGTGACAGGTCGCGCGCCCAACGCGCTGTTTATCGGCGATGTCGATGCAGATGGCTTCTTCACGCTTCTGACAGAGCGCCTCGCGCGCCTTTGACCCTGCCCTATCCTCGTTACACGAATTGGGGGCCAAGCTTGGGCGGGGGGCAAAGCCCCCTTGCGACAGCGGCCAGAATTCAGCCGGTCCAATCCTGAAAGCCCAGCGCATCGTAATCCAAGGCATAGGCCGCGCGGCCTGCGGCCTCAATCTCGGCGTCGTATATCCCGCCGAGCGTGAAGCGGCGCGGCTGGGTCATGGGCGCAAACTCGGGCAGGTTCAGCCCAAGATCGCGGCCCAGATCGGGCAGGTCCCGCGCCAAGCTGCCCATGCGCAGCAAGCGATGCAGCGGCGCTTGCCCCATGACGCCTTCGATCACCTTTGTCTGGCTGGCCCATGCGGGCAGCACCGAAATGGCCGTCTGACCGTTCAGATTGGCGGCCACAAAACGCAGGAACGCCAAAAACCCGGCGCGGTGCAGCGCTGTATCATAGCTGTCCATCGCGTCTTTCTCGGGCAGGTCAACCCCATGCACGCGGGCCAAAAACGCGCGTACATTCGCGCGTTGGCCATGCACGATCTGCCGCAGATAGACCTCATGCGCGCGAGCCAACGGATGATGCAGCACGGTAAAGACGCTGCGGCGCGGATGCGCGCGCAGCCAGTCACGCCAGCTTTGGGCGGTGAATTCGGCCTGTACGGACCGCCCGCCGTCGCACTGCGCCATCCAGTCCAGCACGCCCGGATCGGCGGCACCGGGCATTGGCAGGTAGGCCAGGGGCAAGGTCGCGCAAGCGCGCAGACCCCAGACCATCGGGCCCCGGCGCGGTTCGAAATTCGGTGTGCGCGACAGGTTGAAACGGTCCAGCCGCGCCATGCCGTCGCGCACCGCCTCGGGGTTGGTCAGCTTTTGGTCCAGCGGTTCGGGGTTCTGGCGTTTCAGCTTGCGCGAGGGCGCGTCAATCCGGCTGCGCACGCCCAGCCAAGCGGCCAGCCCGTTCAACACCTCGACATCATTGGCATCTTCATAGGCAAGGTAGAACGCGGTCTGCCCGGTGGTTTGCAGCATCCGCAGAATATGGGTTTGGAATTCCTGAATGCGGGTCACATGCGCTTCGAACTCTGCCGGGTCAAACGCGACCTGCGCCGTGCGCTTGGTTTTCACATCGCCCAGCTTCCATTGCTGCGTGGCCTGCGCGATCTTCAGCGACACATAGCTGTCCAGCGGGTTGCGCGTCAGGATGATTTTGGCGCAGCGCGGATCGTGCATGAACGTAGGCAGCACCCGTGCATCATGGTCGTGAAAGAAGCGGAACCCGGTCAGATCGGGCTGCGTGCGAATGGCCAAAAGCAGCGCCATAGGATTGCGGTCGCGTTCTGCCAGCGTCACACCATACAGCTCACCCTTACCCTCATGCGAGATGAAATGCGAGTTGAACACCTCGCCCTCGCAGGTGATGCCGTCAAATTCGTTGAGATTGGCCTCGACAAGGTTGGACCCTGTCCGCATCTCTGCCAGCACCACGAAATAGTCGAATGGGGAATCATCTGTCATTGCGCGACCCTATCAGGCAATTGAAAGGCCCTCAAAATCGCGCAACAGCGCCGGGGGCAATCCCTTGTTGCGCAACTCTTTCAGGAAATCCTCCAACCCGTCCAGCGATTGCATCTGTGGCAGGCCCGCGTCGGTGACGAAGGCTTGGGGCACGATCTTGGTCAGAACCGCCGACAGGTTGCGTTCCGGTGCTTCCAGAAATTCCGCAAGCGTCCAGACCCGCACATCAGCATTGACCCAGCGCGATTGCAGCACCGAAAGCATGTGCTGCTCGCGCTTTTGCAACCATGCGACATGGCCTAGCAGGTCGTCAGGCCGGTAATCGCCACGAAACAACGGCAACAAAGCGCAGCCGCTTATCAGCGATATCTGCGCGTTGCGGTCCTTGGCCATGAACCACATCAGGTCCGGGGGCACATTGTCGCGCGCGCTGATCGAAAAGCACTGCCGCTCGCCGCGCGTGGCCCAAAGCAGATTGGTCAGGAACATGCGCGGATTGTAGTCGCGCAGGGCGGCACTGTCGGAAATGGCCCCGTGCCAGACCTTGGCCCCGCCATGGAAATTGACGCGTTCCGGTGCATAAAGATGGCCATGCGCCCGCGTGCCCGTCGCCTGCCCCAGCCAATAGTCGAAGCCGCGGAACAACTGGTCAAAGCCGCTGAACACCGAATACGGCCCCGCCGTGACCGCCTGTCCGCTATCGTCGCTTGGAAAGCGGCTTTGCATATACAGACCCGCCCGCCCTTCGGTGCGCTGGCGTTCGGCCAGTTCGAAATAGCGGTCAATCTTGGCCGGTTCGGCTGGCACAGGGGCCAGTTTGCCCGCCGCATCGGTCAGGAAGAAATCGTAAAGCTTGTGCGCCTGCGGCCAGATTTTGCGGGCCAAAAAGCGGTCAGAGCGGCGCAAAAGCTGCAAATGGTCGTCATAGAACAGGTTGGGCCGCCCGTTGCGGTCGAATTTCACCAGCGTCAGCGACCGGCTTTCAATGCGCTGTCCATGCAGGCGCGCAAGGGTCTGGAAATAGCTTTCATCGGGAATCCAGCAGCCTTTGAAATAGCGCTCGTAGCGCTTGCGCTTGGGGTGGGTCAGGATCGCTTCCAGCGTGGCGCGCGACAGGCACCACCATTGCGAGCCCATATGCGGCTCTAGCGGGCGGGGAATTTCGCGGGCGATACCCCAGCGGCGTTGCAGATCAACCCAAGCGTCGAACAGCCAGCGCTGTTTGCGCCAAGAGAACGGAAAATACAGCGTGAACCGTTCGCGCGACAGCCCGCCGGTGATCCAGTCACCATGGTCGACAGCCACCGATTCAATGAAATCCGTGCCCTCGCTTGCGCGCAGATGGCCGACAAGCTCTGCCGCCGGGCGCAGCGGCAGACAGGCCCCCGAAGTCAGCAGCACATGCCCAAGACTGCCGAAATCGCGCAGCAGCATTTCCGCAGCGGTCTGGCTGGCGGCGACAATATCCCATGACCCCCAGTCGCAGCGATGGCGCGGGACCATGCGCAGCAACGGGTGCGCGCCCAGTCCCGCCTGAAGCGCGGCAACCTGTGGCTGCGGCACCGCGCTATCGACATGCAGCGCCACGGCAACGCCCGCATCCAGCCAGAAGCGCGCGACCTGCGCAGCGCGGTCCAGCGCCGTGTGGCACAGCATGACCACACCCAAAGTCGGGGCCGCCGCCGTCATGCCCAATCCCCTTTCGACATCAGCCCCAGAATTTCCAACTGGCGCCAGTTGATGTATTCGGTCGAGTGTTCGCACCACAGGTTCTGCCCGTCGCGCAAGGTCAGGTCATAGGCGCGGTATTCCCGGCTTTCGGCGTAATGTTCGCCGCGCTGCAATTCCTCATTCGCCTTGTCCATGATCGTGTCCAGAAACTTGGCATGCAGCAACACGCCAGAGGCCTGCTCGCCCCCGCTTTCGTCATAGACCCGGTTCAGCCCGCGCGGCAATGCCATATGGCTGGAACTGACATAGGCATATTTGCGCGACCAGCGCACCAGCGGCACCTTGTTCAGCGCCGGGGCCTGTTCGGGGCTGTCGGACATGAACAGGCGCTGGCGCACGCCGCCCTGTATCCACAGATTGCCCATCAGCGGGTTTTTCCGAAGCGAGTAATTCGCGGCATCGAACCAGCGCGCGATCTCGAACGGGTTCTGCCCGGCGCGATAGGGCTGCGCGGCAATCGGCCCTTTGGGATACATATCCAGCAACATGGCCGAGAAGGACTTGCGTCCTTGGCTGTCCAGCCAGTCGGTCAGCGCGTGCAACGGCCGGGTATCGGCATAAGGATAGAGCAGAAATTCATCCACATCCGCCACAAGGCACCAATGATCCGCGCCATAGCGCCATTGCAGGTGGTTCAGCCAATCCACCCCAAAAGACGATGCCTTGTAACTGCCCTGCGTGGTCCAGAGCGACACGTCGCGCTGCGTTTCCAGATATTCGGCAGACCCGTCCTCGGACCCGTTATCGACCATCAGGAAATGCGCCACACCCATATTCCGATAATACTCAAGGAAATAGGGCAAGCGCACAAATTCGTTGCGCAGCGTGGTGAAACACAGGATATCGCCTTGCCGAATGCGATCAGTGCGTTTGACGCGGGCGCGCAACTCTAGGCTTTTGCGCAGGGCGCGCATTAGCTTGACCTGCCGCCGGGCGCGCAATTTCAACTGCGTTTTCAATCCCATGACACTACTCGCACCCGTAATTCGGCCAACTGTGGCGGCCTTGATCTTGTCATGCCCGAGCGGCGGAACAATTGCAACAATCTTGCCCCATTCGGGTTTTTGTTGCGTAAATCAGTGTCATCAGGCCCACCCCCCGCGCGAGATCAGGCCAAGCTCTTCCAATTGCTGCCAGCCTGTAAACCGGGCCGAGTGTTCGCACCACAGATCGGGGGCCTGTGCCACGGCATCGTAATAGCTGTCAAAAACCGGTGCATTGCCGAAATGTTCGGCGCGGGCCTTTTCCACCGGGGCACGGTCCACGATCTGGGCCATGAATTTGGTGTGCAGCAGCGCGCCTGAAATCCCTTCGCCCGCGCCCCGCGCATAGACCGCGTTCAAATGGCGCGGCAGGATGGAATGGGTCGAATTGACCCAAGCGTTATGCGCCGACCATTTCACCAGCGGCAGTTTGGTCAGGGTTGGCGCGCGGTTGGGTTGGTCTGCGAAAAACGCCCGCGCGCGCGGCCCGCCCTGGATCAGCAGGCAATCCAGCAGCGGCTTGCGCGTGATCGTGTAATTGCCGGGGTCAAACCAGTGCAGCACATCCAGCGGGTCTTGGCCGGGCACCACGCGTCGGCTGTCCAGCGCACCCTTGGGATAGAGTTCCAGCATCATCGCGGGCAAGATCGGCTGGCCTTGGCCATCCAGCCAATCGGTCAGCGCGCGCAGGGGCCGGGTTTGCCAATGCGGGTAGATCAGCAGTTCATCGGCATCGGCGACCACGCACCAATGCCCGCGGGCATGGGCCAGCATCAGCCAGTTCAGCCAGTCCACGCCAAAGCGCGACGCGCGATAACTGGCCTGCGTGCGCCAGACAGAGGCGTCGGGCTGCGCCAAAAGCGTTTCCAGCGTGCCGTCATCGCTGCCATTGTCGACAAAGCAGAAATGATCCACCCCCAGCCCCCGATAATGATGCAAGAACCAGTCGATGCGCTCCGCTTCATTGCGGATGGTGCAAAACAGCAGGATCGCCCCCCTGCCCCAGCGCCCGCGCTTGGCGGCGCGCAGTTCGTGCGCCTTGGCGATGGCGCGCGCACGGTAGCGGCGGCGCTTCCAGTCCATCCGGAAGCGAAACCAACGGTCCTGCAAAGGGGGCAGTTCAGAAAACATGCGCGCCTGTCCTGATTTGCGCCAGTCAACCCCGCCCAAGGGGCAAGCGCAAGCACCAAGACGCGCAGCAAAAGGGGACGCCAGCAAAGCGCCCCCCTTACACTGGGCTTACGGGTGTTACTGCGCGGCCTGACGCTGCGCCATCAGGTCGGTCAGGAAGTCGTCCAGTTCCTCTTGCAATTCTGCGCGGGCAAGGCCGAAGGCCACGGTCGCTTGCAGGAACCCGGCCTTAGAGCCGCAATCGTAGCGTTCGCCATCAAAACGATAGCCGTAGACATTCTGTTTCTCGGCAATCTCGCGGGCAATCGCGTCGGTCAATTGGATTTCACCGCCCGCGCCCGGTTTAATTTCGCCCAAATGCGTCATCACATCGGGCGACAGGATATAGCGACCAATCGCGGCAAGGTTGGAAGGCTGCGTGCCCGGTGCCGGTTTTTCGACCATGCCGCGCATCGGCAGGGTGCGGCCAATCGTGGGCGGCACATCCATAATGCCATAGCTTGACGCCATATGCGGCGCGACTTCCATCGCCGCAATCATATTGCCGCCGGTTTCCGCATAGGCTTCGACCATTTGCTTCAGACAGGGCTTGTCCGCCGCGATCACGTCATCGGGCAGCAGCACCGCGAAGGGCTCATTACCAATCAGATGGCGCGCGCACCATACGGCATGGCCAAGGCCCAGCGCCTGATGCTGGCGGACATAGGCAATCGCGCCGCTATCCATGTTGGTCGCTTCCAGCGTTTCCAACAGCGCGGTCTTGCCCTTGGCCAATAGCGAAGCTTCGAGTTCTGGCGCGCGGTCGAAATAATCTTCCAACGCGCCCTTGCCGCGCGAGGTGACAAAGATGAATTCGGTAATGCCGGCAGCGCGGGCCTCGTCGATCGCGTATTGGATCAGCGGGCGGTCGACAAGGGTCATGATCTCTTTGGGGACCGACTTTGTGGCGGGCAGGAAGCGGGTGCCCATGCCTGCGACAGGGAAGACGGCTTTCGTGACCTTGCGTTTCATTCCATGCTCCATTCTGGTGCCAGTTGATATGGCGCCAGAAGGCCCGTGGAATACGGCAGGTTTACGGTGGAAATCGGAGCAGATTGGTAAATGTTAACGATTTCTTAAGCGCGCGCTGCCTTATTCCGGGGCAACCAACGTCACAGCCGGGTTGCGCGCAATGAAAAACGGGTTTTCAAAGCCGGGTTTGCCGTAGCGCAAGGGCGTATGGTCGTCAAAGCGCAGCACCTGCCCGCCCGCCCCGCGCAGCACCGCATCGCCCGCCGCCGTGTCCCATTCCATCGTGCGGCCAAGGCGGGGGTAAAGATCGGCCTCTCCGGCTGCGACAAGGCAGAATTTCAGCGACGATCCGGCGCTGCGCATATCGGCTACCCTGTAGCGCGCGATATAGGCATCTGTCGCGGCATCGCGGTGCGACTTTGACGCGACCACGATCAGCGCATCCGCATTGGGCGCACTCAGCGCCAATGGCCGCGTTTCGCCGGGGGTGTCTGGGTCGAACGGGCCAATTTCTTCAACACTGGTGCCGTCGGCTGCGGTGTAGAACATGCGCCCCTTTGCCGGAGCATAGACAATCCCCGCCACCGGAACACCATCTTCGACCAACGCAATATTGACGGTGAAATCCCCGCGCCGCTGGATGAATTCCTTGGTGCCATCCAGCGGGTCCACGATCAGGAAGGTCGCGGCGGTCGCACCATGGGTCGCGGCCTGTTCTTCGGTCACAAGGGCGATATCGGGCATCTGGGCCCGCAGCCCCGCACTGATGACATCATCCGCCAACTGATCGGCCCGTGTGACAGGGCTGTCATCGGCCTTGCTTTCGACGCCCATATCGGCGCTGTCGTAAACCTGCATGATCTGCGCGCCCGCTTCCAGCGCAAGTCGGCGAAACAGGGCGACACGGTCGGCGGCAGGCAACATGCAAATTCCTTTCGGCGCTGGCAAGATTGTTCCCTGCCGTGATTTCGTCTAAATTTTTCTATAGTGACAGGATTAACAGGCGACAATCGGAAACCGGCCCATATGTTCAGCCCCTCAACCTCGCGCTCATTCTGGTGGCGGCTTTGGCACACGCTGGAGCTGATCTTCACCCAATCGGTGCGCAATGTCCGCAAGAGCCATGGCAATGCCATCATCGGGCTGCTGCTGAACATTGCCCAGACCATGATCCTTGTGGGCGTGTTCCTGCTGATCTTCGTTTTTGCCGGCGCGCGCGGGGCGGCGATCCGGGGGGATACGCTGATCTACCTGATGAGCGGGGTTGTCCTGTTCATGGCACATATCAAGACCCTATCGGCGGTCGCCACAGCCGAGGGGCCGAATTCGGCCATGATGAAACACCGGCCCATGAACCCGATCGTCGCCATAGGCGGCGCGGCACTGGCAGAGCTATATATTCAGGTGTTGTCTGTCGCGGTTATTCTGTTCCTGTATCACACGATCTGGACACCCGTAGAGATCGACAAACCCTTCGGCGCTTTCGCCATGCTGTTGTCGGTCTGGTTCTCGGGGCTGGCCATCGGCATCGTGATGTATGCGCTCAAGCCTTGGTTCCCCTCTGCCGCCAAATTGCTGACCACGCTGATTTCGCGCTTGAACATGGTGGCATCGGGCAAGTTCTTTTTGGCCAATACGCTGCCCTCCAGCGTGTTGCCGTATTTCCTGTGGAACCCGCTGTTTCACGCGATCGACCAAGCGCGCGGCTTTGCCTTCATCAATTACAACCCGATGAATACATGGCTCTATTACCCTCTTATCTTCAGCTTGTGCGTTATCATTGTGGGGATGCTCGGAGAGTTCTACACCCGCAACCGGGCCTCGCTCTCTTGGGCGGCGCGACAATAGCAGCGGGCGGGATGGCTTGAAATCGCCGCGCAAGCGGTCCAATTTCCAAGGTATGATCCTGATCCTTGGCCTGCTTGTCGTCTTTGCCGTTATCCTGATCCTGCGCCCATGGCAGCGGCGCGGCTGCCGCTGGCGCGAGGACAGGCGCGCGCTGGCCGATGGTCGGGTGCTGCATCTCTGCGCCGCCTGCGGGGCCGAACTGGCGCTGCCAAATGGAAAAAGCCCCAAGCACTGCTTGGCCGGAGATCGCCCATGACCAACACGCCCGCCGATGCCGCCGCCCGCCGCGCCGTGGCGCCCGTGATCTGCTATCCGAATGACACGCTGCGCCTGCCGCCGATGGAGCAGTATCGCGCGGCCCGCGCCACCGCACAGGCCACGGCGCAAACCCGCATCCCCCCGCGCGAAGCGCGCTGCTTTCACGTCACGGCGGGCAGCTTCTTTCGCATTTCCTGCCCCGAAGGTGCGCAGGTGGGCGATCTGAACCTGTTTGCCGCGCGCAATCTGGAAGAGCGGTTCTTTTCCGGCAAAACCCGCGCGCTCTATGGCAGCCATGTGGGCGTGGGCAACCGGCTGTGGTCCTGCCTGCCCTATCTGCGCCCGATGGCCACTATCACCGCCGACAGCTTGGCATGGTATGGGCAGGACGAATATGGCGGCCGGGTGCATGACGTGATCGGCACGCGCTGCGATCCTTATACCCACCATTTGCTTAGCGGGCAGGACTACCACAATACCTGCCATTCCAACCTGACCCGCGCGCTGGCCGAAGAAATGCGCCTGCCGCTGGCAGAGGCCGAAGCGCATATTCACGATGTGCTGAATGTATTCATGTGTACCGGCTTTACCCGCGACACCGGCCAGTATTTCATGAAGGCCAGCCCGGCGCGCGCGGGCGATTACATCGAATTCTTCGCCGAAATCGACCTGCTGGGCGTGCTGTCCGCCTGCCCCGGCGGCGATTGCGGGTCTGAACACAGCTCTGACGCCGCCACCTGCCACCCACTGGATGTGACCGTTTACGCCCCGAAGGCAGGCCAGTTGGACGGCTGGTATGCGCCGTCGAACAACCGCTATTCGCGCCGCCACGCGCCCGAATAGCGCCAGCCTTTCAAGCCATATTGACCGGGACGGGAAAGCGCGACATATCAGCGGACATGACACAGCTTTCCCATATCCGGAACTTCTCGATCGTGGCGCATATTGACCACGGAAAATCCACGCTGGCGGACCGGCTGATCCAGTCCACCGGCACCGTATCCGACCGCGACATGAAAGAGCAGATGCTTGACGCGATGGATATCGAGCGCGAGCGCGGTATCACGATCAAGGCCAACACGGTCCGCATCGACTATATCGCGCAGGACGGGGACCATTACGTTTTGAACCTGATCGACACGCCGGGGCATGTGGACTTCGCCTATGAAGTGTCGCGCTCCATGCAGGCGGTCGAAGGGTCTTTGCTGGTGGTGGATGCGTCCCAAGGTGTCGAAGCGCAGACATTGGCCAATGTCTATACCGCGCTCGATGCCGACCACGAGATTGTCCCCGTCCTGAACAAGATCGACCTGCCCGCCGCCGAACCCGATGCCGTGCGCGCCCAGATCGAGGATGTGATCGGGCTGGATGCGTCCGATGCCGTGCTGATCTCCGCCAAATCCGGCCTTGGCATTCCCGATGTGCTGGAAGCCATTGTCAAACGCCTGCCCGCGCCACAAGGCGACCGCGACGCGCCGCTAAAAGCCATGCTGGTCGATAGCTGGTATGACCCTTACCTAGGCGTGGTCGTGCTGATCCGCGTGATGGATGGCGTCATCCGCAAGGGCGACAACATCCGCATGATGCAGACGGGCGCCAAATACGGCATCGACAAGCTGGCGGTGCTGAAACCCGCCATGGTCGATGTTCCCGAACTGGGACCGGGCGAGATCGGCATCTTCACCGGCAGCATCAAGCAGGTGCGCGACACCAAGGTGGGCGACACGATCACGCATGACAAGAAACCCTGCGCCAAGGCGCTGCCGGGGTTCAAACCCTCTGTGCCGGTGGTGTTCTGCGGGCTGTTCCCGGTCGATTCGGCCGAATTCGAAGACCTGCGCAGCGCGATCGAGAAACTGGCGTTGAACGACGCGTCCTTCACCTATGAAATGGAAAGCTCTGCCGCGCTTGGCTTTGGCTTTCGCTGCGGCTTTCTCGGGCTGCTGCACCTAGAGGTCGTCCGCGACCGTCTGGAACGCGAATATGGCATTGACCTGATTACCACCGCCCCTTCGGTCGTCTACCATGTGCATATGAAATCGGGCGAAGTGATCGAACTGCACAACCCCGCCGACCTGCCCGACCTAACCCATGTTGACCATGTGGAAGAACCACGCATCAAGGCCACGATCCTTGTGCCCGATGACTACCTGGGCGATGTGCTGAAACTGTGTCAGGACCGCCGCGGCATCCAGCAGGAACTGACCTATGCGGGCGCGCGCGCGATGGTCGTCTATGACCTGCCGCTGAACGAGGTAGTGTTCGATTTCTACGACCGGCTGAAATCCATCACCAAGGGCTATGCGTCTTTTGACTATGAGATCACGGGCTACCGGCAGGACAACCTTGTGAAAATGCAGGTGCTGGTCAATGACGAACCCGTCGATGCGCTGTCGATGATGGTCCACCGCGACCGCGCCGAGGGGCGGGGCCGGGTGATGTGCGAAAAGCTGAAAGAGCTGATCCCCCGCCACATGTTCAAAATCCCGATTCAGGCGGCGATTGGCGGCAAGGTCATCGCGCGCGAGACTTTGGCAGCTTTGCGCAAGGACGTGACGGCGAAATGCTACGGCGGCGACGTCTCGCGCAAGCGGAAGTTGTTGGACAAGCAGAAAGCGGGTAAGAAGAAGATGCGCCAGTTCGGCAAAGTGGAGATCCCGCAGCAGGCGTTTATTTCAGCGTTGAAGATGGATGGTTAGATGAAAATAAATCGAATTACTGCCAAAAACTTTAGAACACTCAAAGATATTGAACTAGATATTGATGGAAGCTATTGTACTCTCTCTGGAAAAAACAACTCCGGCAAGAGCGCTTTTGTAAAAATTATTTCCTTTTTTCTTCAAGAAGAGGAAAACTTCTACTTTTCAGACCAAAACCCCATAAGATATAAAACTGACACAACACAGTGGGAAAAAGGCGAAATAGAAATATCACTTGAGATAACAATTTACCCAGATGACGACTCCGAACTCTACTACTTCGTCGGAAGAATATCTCAGACACCACTCGAAGAAGAGCCTGCCATAGTAATTTTTAAAAGCAAGTTTGACGAAAACAAGACGTCAAACACCGTCTCTCTAAATGGTAAAGTTCTTGAAGACTTAGACTCTGTCGAGATAATTAAGAAATTTCGTTCTGCTCAAAATCTTATAATGCACAACTCAACAAACCCAAGAAGCAGAATGTATTATTCTGGTGATGATATAGTTGAGATAATTGAGGCTAACTTCAGCGATGACGACAATAAGAAAATAAATGATGCGAAAACTAGACTACAAAACCAGTTCAAGAAAGCCGCACAACGACACAAAACTGCGCTGAGTGAACACCTTGGACGACTTAAAGACAGACTTGAAGTAGAACTTTCTCCACCAGAGCAGTTTGGAAAAAACAACATTCCACTGAGCATTAAATTAACTGATAAGAGTGTGGAAGTACCTATAAGGGAATGGGGCGCAGGAACACAAAACCGCACCAGAGCCTTGATATCAGTCTTCTCAGCAGCAAGGGCGCGCGCAACAACTGATAGAAGTGACCGCGTCACGCCAGTCGTTATAATTGAGGAGCCAGAGAGTTTTCTCCATCCGTCCGCACAAGCTGAGTTCGGAAAAATCCTTAATCAAATGTCAACTGAGCTAAAGATACAGATCATCGCCACAACCCACAGTCCTTACATGCTTAATCAAGTCAATCCAAGCGCTAATATTTTGTTGGATCGTAAGACTTTTCGGGGACTCCCCAAGGAAACATATAGAATTGACACATCTGAGAAGAACTGGATGCGTCCGTTTTCAGAGAACCTTGGAATTATCCCAGAAGACTTTGCATCGTTAGCCAGTATCTTTACAAAGGAAGCAAGTCTTGCGGTTTTGGTTGAAGGACCAATTGACAAAGAGTACTTTGACCATCTCCGAGATCAAAAGGAATTCAAGAGCATTCTCCCGGAAGCGGTTGAGTTTATTCCATATGGCGGAAAAGATACACTAAAGAACTCAACGTTAATCAAATTTGTAATCAGCCGTTTTGAGCGAGTTTTTATTACTTTCGACCTTGACGCCTTCGATAGTTGCTCAACAGCCCTCAAAAGAATTGGACTGTCGCCAGACGTGGATTTTTGTGCGATCGGAATAGCAAAACCCGGTTGTGATTGCGTTGAAGGTCTAACGCCAGCGTCAGTGAGATCGGCAGTCTACTCTGAAAATCCGGACTTGGTTATGGCACTTGCTTCTGATGGAGCAGGGAAGAAGCACGCGAAGAACGAGCTTAAAAAACTCACACTTGAGAAGTTTAAAGTGACTAGTCTTTCGAAGGAAGAATACCAGCCCTTCTTGAAGCTTTTCAAAGAGATAGGTAAGAGGTTTTATGATTAGTTATGTTACCTAAATCTTGCATCAATAATTAAGGCCGAACCGGGTCGGCCCTACCCCGCCTCCGCCCGTTCCGCCAAATCCAGCCAGTCCTCTTCCGCCGCCGCCAGCGCCTCTTGGCGCGCGGTCAAAGCCTCGGTCGCCTTGCGGAATTTCACCGGCTCGCGGGTGAACAGCTCGGCATCTGACAACAGCTCCTCCAGCTTGGCGATCTCGGCCTCTAGCCGGGCAATCTCGGATGGCAGCTTCTCCAGCCGGTGCGATTCGGTGAACGACAACCCCTTCGCCTTCGCCGCAGGTTTCACCGCAGGCTTCACAGCCTTCCCCGCCTTCGCCACAGGCGCGGTTGCAGGTGCCGCCGTTTCTGCCCGTTGCGCCAGATAATCCGACCAACCGCCCGCATAGGCGGTCACGCGGCCCTGCCCTTCGAACACCAGCGTCGTCGTCGCCAGCCGGTCGATGAAATCGCGGTCATGGCTGACCAGCAGCACCGTGCCGTCAAAGCTGCCCAGCAGGTCTTGCAGCAGGTCCAGCGTTTCCACGTCCAGATCGTTCGTCGGTTCGTCCAACACCAGCAGGTTCGCCGGTTGCGCCATGATCCGCGCCAGCAGAAGCCGCGCCTTTTCGCCCCCCGACAGGGACCGCACCGGCGCGCGTGCCTGAGATTCGTCAAACAGGAATTCCTTGAGATACCCCACCACATGCCGGGGCGTGCCGCGCACCATGACCTGATCGGCCTGCCCTGACACCGCCATCAGCGGATCGCCCGTCAGGTTCTCCCATAGTGACGAATTGGGGTCGAGCTGCGCGCGGGTCTGGTCGAACACGGCGGTTTGCAGGTTGGTGCCCAGCCTGATCGTGCCTTGGTCGGCCCCTTCCTGCCCGGTCATCAGGCGCAAAAGCGTGGTCTTGCCCACGCCGTTGGGGCCGATCATGGCCACGCATTCGCCGCGCATCACCCGCAACGAGAAATCGCGCAGGATGGTCCGGTCGCCATACGCCTTAAACACGCCGTCCAGTTCCGCCACGAGCTTGCCAGAGGCGGGTGCTGCGTCGAAGGCCATCGCCGCCGTGCCTTGGCGCTTTATCTGGCCCGCGCGTTCGGCGCGCAGCTCGGCCAGCGCGCGCACCCGGCCCTGATTGCGTTTGCGGCGGGCAGAGATGCCTTCGACCGCCCAGCGCGCTTCGGCCTTGATCTTGCGGTTCAGCTTGTGGCGGGCATCATCTTCTTCCGCCCAGACCTTGTCGCGCCAGTCTTCGAACCCGTCGAACCCAGCTTCGCGGCGGCGCACCTGGCCCCGGTCCACCCAAAGCGTGGCACGGGTCAGCGCGCGCAGGAAGGCGCGGTCATGGCTGATAAGCACAAAGGCCGCGCGGGTTTCGCGCAGGCGCGCTTCCAGCCAGTGAATGGCGGTGATGTCCAGATGGTTCGTCGGTTCGTCCAGCAGCATCAGGTCAGGCGCTTCGGCCAGCAGCCGCGCCAGCGCCGCGCGGCGGCGTTCCCCGCCAGAGGCACGCGCGGGATCAAGCTCCGGGTCGAATTCCAGCCCCTCGGCGGCAATATCCACGCGCCATTGTTCCGACGGGTCCAGACTTTGCATGGCGTAGTCGCCCAATGTCGCAAACCCCGCGAAATCCGGGTCTTGCTCCATATAGCCCACCGACATGCCCGGCGGCAGGGTGCGGGTGCCGGTGTCGGGTTCGACCAGCCCGGCCATGATCTTCATAAGGGTGGATTTGCCCGACCCGTTGCGCCCCACAAGCGCCACGCGGTCGCCGGGTTGAACATTCATATCCAGCCCCTCCAGCAGCGGGTTGCCGCCAAAGCCAAGGCCGATTCCAGAGAGTTGTAACAGGGGTGCTTGTGCCATGGGGCGCATATAGGCTGCGTGGGCGTGTGTTGGAAGCGTTAAAGCAACAGGCTGGGCGTGTCGCCCATGTCCAGCCCCGGAAAGACCGTGCGCGTCAGGTCCGACGCGCGCAGCCCGAACATGTCGTGCAAGGCCCAAGCGGCATAGGCACGCACATCGCTGAGTGGCATCAGGTCGCGCCGGTCATACAGCGCAGACTCTGCCAGCCCCGGCCAGCCACCGATCATGCGCCCGCCGCGCAACGCGCCCCCGGCCAGAAGCGCCATGCCCCCGGTGCCGTGATCGGTGCCATTTGTGCCATTTTCGCGCGCGGTGCGGCCAAATTCGGTTAGCGCCAGAACCGTGGTGCGCGCCCAAAGGGCCCCCAGTTCGGCGCGCAGGGTCAAAAGCGTGGTTTGCAGGTTGCGCAGCGCGGGGCGCAGGCGGTTTTTCTGCCATTGATGCGTGTCGAACCCCGACAGAGACAGGCTGGCGATCCGGGTTTCCCCGCGTATTTGTTCGGCAAGATAGCGCGCCAGCACCTCGCCCGCGGGGCCGCGTGTGTCCATGTCGGCTTCGCTGCCCATCTCCAGCGCGGTCCGCCCGGCTTCGGCAAAAAGCGTGTCTTGGGTGAACAGATACTCCATCAACAGCCGCGCTTGGGGGCCAAGGTCCAGTTCGGTGCCCGGTTGCCAATGGGTAATCGGGGCCGCGCCATCCAGCACCAGCATTCGTTCGCGCCCCAAGGCAAAGGCGGTGCGCGCGGTGGTGCCCGGCATCAGCGTCAGCGCGCGGTTCAGCCAGCCGTCGCGGACTTGGGCCGGGTCGCCCGCGATCCCGGCTTCCAGCAGGTCTTGCCCGTCGAAATGGCTGCGCTTGTCACGATAGGGGGTGGATGTGGCGGGGACAAAGGCTAGCTCGCCCGCCTGCCATAGCGGGGCCAGCCCCGACAAGTCTGGGTGCAGCGCGAAGAACCCGTCGCCCAAGGGCGTGCCACCGTCGGACAGGCTGGGGCGCAACGCCTTGAATGCCGTGTCCCCCACAGGGCGCAGCGCATCCAACCCATCGAGCGCGCCGCGCAGGATGAGCACCACCAGCCGGTTCTCGCCCGGTGCACTGGCCATGGCGATAGGGGTCAAAAGCGGGCTGGCGGCGGCAGAGCAGCCAAGCGCGGCCACCTGCCCCAGAAACGCGCGCCGGTTGGTCTTTGAACGCATCTTGCCCCCTAGCAGCGGTTGAACTCGGGTGCGGATAGGATAATCCCCACCCCCTGCCCGCGCGTTTCTGCCCCGGCTGCGGCGCGCGCAAGCTGCCGACTGGCCATGCCGCCCATGGCGCTTGTCACGAAATCACGCGGGTCCGGGGCATGGGGCAAACGGTCCGCCAGCCCCATCGCCCATGTGATCCGCGCGGCCATGGCCTGCGCCGTGATCCAGCCGCGCGCGCTGTCGTCGTATCCGGCGGGGGATGGCACGGCTTCCCACCGTTCGCCCATCGCCCGCAAAGGTCCAAGCAGGTCGCGGCGCGTGTCGCGGTCGGACAGCGCGCGGATCTGGTCTGCCGTCACCCCTGTCGCGCGCAGGCTGGCGGCGACCCACAGCATTGGGGCGCGGGTCTTGCGCAACTCTGGCGCCCACGCCGCCGGGTGTTCCAACATGGCGCGGTAAAGCGCGCGCAGGTTGCCGCCAGAGGCCAGATAGACCGCCTGCATATGCGCCACCAGTTGCGGGTCGGGATCATCCGACACGAAATGCCGTGCCAGTTTGCCCGCCAAATGCGCCGCCGTTTCCGGGCGCAAGGCCAGATCGTCCAGCGCGTCAAACACATGGCGCTCCATCACTGGGCGGCCACCGTAGCGTTTGCCGAAAATCTCTATCAGGCCCGGCTCGGCAATGCGCGGGTCAAACTTGTAGCCATTGTCCAGATCGAAGGTCACGCCCGTCAGCAGCCGCGCCATCTGGGTTACATCGGCTTGGGTATAGCCTGCGCCCAGTGTGTGCAGTTCCAGCAATTCACGCGCAAGGTTTTCATTCAGGCCACGCCCGGTGCGCCGCCCGACCCGGCTGAACGGCCCGACCGACACATTCTGGTTCAGAAACCCCTGCATTACCGGATGCGTGACCGCCGCGCGCAACAGCGTGGCGAAATTGCCCGCGATATGCGGTTGAATGGCCTCTGCGATGTAGCTGGCGCGGGCAAAGCGGAAATAGCCCCGGCGCGTGTCGGCGGCGAAATGGTTGGCCCAGAAAGCGGTCACCCGCTCTTGGAACCCGATCGGCGCCGCGACCAGTTGCGCGATCTGCGCGCGCAGATCGGACAGGCTGTCGCGCGCCTCGTGGCGGTTGATCGTGTTCAGCGCATCTTGCGCATTCTCCCGGCGGCCCTCGCGCTGTGCGCGGCGCAAAGCGGCGCGTTCGGCGGCGCGGGCCAAGCGGGTGGCAAAGGGGGTGATCTTTGCACGGTCGTCGCGGTCTAGATCGGCAAGAAGCGCCGCACCATCCACCACGGCCCAGCCCGGACGCATGCCAAGGCCGAAGCGGATCATCCCAAGACTGTCCGGTCTGCTCATGCGCGCCCTCAAGCTTTGCCCATAAGGTGCGGGCGTGGCGCACCCCTGTCAAATCACCTGTCGGTCAGGCGGCGCGGCGCAGCACCATCACGGCATTCAACCCGCCAAAAGCGAAAGCATTGCTCATCACAGCGTCCACACGCGCCGCGCGCGCTTCGTTCGGCACCACATCGAGCTGGCAATCGGGATCGGCTTCGGTGAAATTGGCGGTGGGGGCGATCACCCCCTCTTGCAGCGCCATCAGGCAGGCCAGCAGTTCAACAGCACTTGTGCCGCCGATCAGATGGCCATGCATGGATTTCGTCGAGGATACCGGGCAAACCGCCAGATGATCGCCCATCACTTCGGCCAGCGCCTGCGCTTCGGTCCGGTCATTGGCCGCCGTGCCGGTGCCATGGGCGTTGACATAGCCGATCGCATTGGGCGCAAGCCCGGCATCGGCCAAAGCCATGCGCATGGCGCGCACCGGGCCGTCGCGGTCGGGCATGACGATGTCGCTGGCGTCAGATGACAGGCCAAACCCCGCAACCTCGGCCAAGATCACCGCGCCGCGCGCTATGGCGCGCTCGCGTTCCTCGAACACGAAAACCGCGCCGCCTTCGCCTTGCACCATGCCAGAGCGGTCGCGCGAGAAGGGGCGGCAAGTGTCGCGGCTCATCACGCGCAAACCTTCCCAAGCCTTGATTCCGCCAAAGCCCAGCATCGCTTCGGACCCGCCGGTCAGCATGATATCGGCCATCCCCGCGCGGATCATCATCAGCGCCTGCCCCATGGCATGATTGGCCGACGCGCAGGCGGTAGAGGTGGTAAAGCCCGGCCCTTTCAGCCCGAATTCCATCGACACATGCGACGCGGCGGCATTGTGCATCAGGCGCGGCACCACGAAAGGGTGAACGCGGTTCTTCCCTTCTTCATAGACCGTGCGATAATTATCATCAACCGTCAGGTTGCCACCGCCCGCCGTGCCCAGCACGACGCCTGCGCGCAACTGTTCTGCTTCCGAAAGGTCCAGCCCCGCTTGCGCCATCGCTTGGCGCGCGCTGACCAGCGCGAACTGGGTAAAGCGGTCCAACAAGGGTAATTGTGCGCGGGTGAAATGACTGACCGGGTCAAAGCCCGAAACCTCTGCCCCGATCTGAACGCTCAGGCGTTCAACATCGCGGCAGGTCAGTGGGCCGATGGCACATCGGCCAGCCTGCATGGCCTTAAAGGTGGACGCCACATCGGCCCCAAGCGGGTTCAGCGTACCCGCGCCGGTGATGACGACCCGCCTCATGCGGCCTGTTGCGAGATCAGGCCTTCGACCTGCCGGATAATCGCGCCCACCGACGAAATGTCAAAGCCGCTTTCGTCGGGGTTGTTCGCATTGAAGGGAACGGCGACATCGAAAGCCTCTTCAATTCCGAAGATGCATTCGATCAGCCCAAGGCTGTCCAGCTCCAGATCTTCCAGCGTCATGTCCTCGCGCACATCGGCCAGATCGACCAGCGCCTGTTCGGCAATGATCTGCTTGACCCGCGTTGCGATCACGTTTTCGTCCAACATGAAGTCCAGTCCCATCGGGCATCTCCTTGGCAAGAGGGATGCGCCCCGTATCTGTTCCAAATGTAACAGCTTCATGACATTGGACAACTCAAATCGGTGCCAGTGAGCGCAAACGCCACATGCCCCCTCCATCCGGAGAGGGCATGCTATGGCCATAGGCAAGGCAGGATCAGGTTGCGGGGTTAACCGCCCCTTCCGCGACAAGGGCACGGTAAATGCGGTCATCACGCCCGTAAATGTCGTCACGAAAGTTCAGTTCGCCGCGCACATTGGTAAAGGCCGTGCGATATACCAGATGCACCGGAACCGGGTTGTCCAGATACAGGCGGGTCTGTTGCCCCGTATTCAGGATGGAATGATACAATTCGCGCGGACTGTCGCTTTGACGCGACAAAAGTTCATAGGCGAATTCGCGCGGATCATCCAAGCGCACGCAGCCCGAGGAATGCGCGCGCACCGTGGTGTTGAACAGATGCTGCTCCGGCGTGTCATGCAGGTAGATGGCATAGGGGTTGGGGAACATGAATTTCACCTCGCCCAGCGCGTTTGTCGGCCCCGGAGGCTGTCGCACATTGAACGGAAAGGTGCGCGGCGTGTAGCGCCCGAAATTGATGGCTTCGCGTGGCACCACCTGCCCGCTGGCATCGACAATCTGCAAATGCCGCGCCCCGCCAGAGGCCAGCGCGCCCCAATAGGACCGCGCAATGATCGAGCGCGGCAATGTCCAGTCGGGGTTGATTTCGAGATATTTCATCGTCTCGGAAAATTCCGGCGTATGCTTGTCATCAGAGCGCGCGCCGATGATGGCCTTGGTCTCGAAGGTGACAATATCATTATCGACGATGCGCGCGTAGAAATCGGTCAGATTAACCCAGATATGCCGCTCGCCGCGCGGAATATTCATCCAGCGTTCACGTTCCATGGCAACGATAACAGAGCGCAACCGCTCTTGCGGCGTAACATTCAGCGCGCGGATCGTCGCAGCCCCGGCAATACCGTCCGGCTCTATACCGTGGTTCATCTGGAACTGCTGCACGGCGGCCTGCAAAACACCGTCATAGCTGCCGACAGCAGAGCGCTCCAGATAGCCCATGGCTATAAGCCGGTTGCGCAGGGCAATGACGGCTGGCCCCGAACTGCCGGGCGCAAACCGAACCTGCGGCACGGCAGGACCCCAACCACCTTGGGCGATTGCCGTTTCCAGCTTGTGCTTGGCGCGGAACAGCCGGGCATATTCCGGGGCGGCGGGCGCAAGATTGCGAATGAACCCCGCAGCGGGCGCCTTGGCGAAATCGGCCATCAATTGCGCAGCATCCGGGCGCGGCAATACCCGCACAATGTCGGGGTCCACGCGGATCGGGTCCAGCACGCCGCTGTGCAGGTCTGTGGCGAATTGCAGAAAGATGCGCGACATGCGCGCTTCCAGCGCGCCACGGTCCCGCTCGCTGCGCACGGCATCAAACGCCTCCATCAATCCGGGCACGTCATAGCGCTGCAATGGCAGGCCATGCTCGCCCGCACGCATCAGCGCGGTCAGGAATGCCGTGCGGCGCGGCGCGTCATCCGCCCCCGTCCACAGGTCGTCATACGCGGTGTCGCGGTAGAACTCCGACAGGCCAGAATTGCCCGACACCCCTTCGGCCACCGCTTGCTGGAAGGCTGGGAAATGCTGCGCCACCGCGGCAGAGCCTGTCAGCAAAACCGCTGTCATCCCGGCCACGACAAATCGTGGCAGCGCACGCGGTGCCTTCAAAACCAACATCAACTCCTCCTCCAAAATGCTCCAAAGAAGATTGGCAAATTATTGCCGATCACGTCCAGTCACAAGGCTGCGAGACGGAAATCCCCCGGAAACAGTTTTTTTTAAGAAATTTGATGCAATCTGAGCGCATGACAAGACCGCGCACCCCCAAATACCGCACTGCCCAGTTGGCGGATTTCTGCCCATCCGCTCACTTGGCCACGAATGCGCGTTCAGAAAGCCTTGGTGACGTGAAGTATTTGTGGCAAGTCATTGCCCGACCAACTTATAAACGGGCTGCGCGGCGACAGGCGCCCAACCCGGATAAAGACCCGAGGACAGTCATCATGGCCCCAATCATTGGCACAACCACGACCCGTCGCGCATTGTTGGGCGCGTTCGCGGCCACGGTTGTTGCGGCGGCACCTCAATTCCCCGGGGTGACAGCCTATGCGCGCGGGGCGGGCGATATCCGCAAGTTGAACTTCTATTCTGGCCGCACCGGCGAGAAGATCAACATCATCTATTGCATCGACGGGGAGTATATTCCCGAATCCCTTGCAGAGATTAATCACTTCTTCCGCGACTGGCGCAACAACAAGGTCCACACGATTGACGCGCGCACAGTTGATATTCTGGCCGCCGCGCATAACCTGCTGCGCGTGGACGAACCCTATATGCTTCTGTCCGGCTACCGCTCGCCCGAAACCAATGCAATGTTGCGCGCGCGATCAAGTGGCGTGGCGCGAAATTCGCTGCACTTGAAGGGTCAGGCCGCCGATGTGCGGCTTCAGTCACGCTCTGTCAGTGAAATCGCCCGCGCTGCCGTGGCGTGCAAGGCTGGCGGCGTCGGTCGTTATTCCGGGTCCAACTTCGTGCATATGGATTGCGGCGTGGTGCGCACTTGGGGCCGCTAAGACGGGTCCAACTTCGCATTCGCGATTGATTCACAACGCATTTTCGCCGCATTCTGTTGCTAGGACAGAAACAGTCAGGCATGGAAGCACGACGCGCGGCAAACTTGCCGCCCATTAGTATAGCGTAATAGGCAGGTTGAACCGGGGTGACGTCGCGCAATGCTGGATTTCGTCAATGTCAGCAAATCCTTCTGGACCGGGACGCAGCGCAAGGTCATCCTGGAACAAGCAAGTTTCTCTATTCGGCGCGGCATGAATCTTGGGATTCTGGCCAAGAATGGCTCTGGCAAAACCACGGTCATCAACATGATGGCCGGGCTGGAGCGGCCAGATGACGGCGCGATCCACCGAAATTGTTCTGTGTCCTTTCCGCTTGGGTTCATGGGCGGGCTGGTCACCAAACATAGCGGCACGGAAAATGTTCGCTATATCGCGGCCATCTACGGGCTGGATGCCGATTATGTCGAAGCTTTTTGCCGCTGGCTGTGCGATATTGGCGAATATTTCGACATGCCCATCGGCACCTATAGCAGCGGGATGCGCGCGCGCCTGTCGCTGGCGCTGATGCTGGCAATGAATTTCGACCTGTATCTGATCGACGAAGGGATGCCGACAACCACCGATGTTGCGTTCAACAAGCGGGCCGGGGCGGTCATGCGCGAACGCTTTGAACGCTCGACTCTGGTGATCGTGTCGCACCAGCAAGAAATTTTGCAGAAATTCTGCAACACGGCTGCCGTCCTGCTCGATGGCAAGCTATATTTTTTCGATACGCTGGAAGAGGCGAAAGAGCTTTATGACTACGCCGGTTAAATCCAAACGCTTTCGGCTACGCCACGGCGCTGGTGCGCCTTCGCAACCGTCGCAGGCGGACACGACCGCGCCTGCCCCGGTCAAAGACCAGTCCCCAGCCAAGGCAGCGCCCTCATCCGCCGACACCACTGTCAAGCCGCGTATCGTTTTGCAAAAGCGCGCGCGCCTTTCGACCGAAGCGCAGACAGCGCCGGTCAATGCCGACAGGCCACCGACCAGCACGCCCCCCGCGGTGCAACCCAGCGATGGCCAAAAGCCTGAGTCGGATCTGGACATCATCCGCCAAGAAGGTCTGACCGCACGCCAGTTGCGTATGGCAATGCGTGTCGCGCAGAAGCATGGCATCCGCGCGGGTTCTGCCTATGAGGCGGTTCTGGCGCTGCGCAAAATCGGGGTCGACCCGTTTTCGCGTGCGACCATGCTGGAACTGGTGCGCAACGACACTGCCGAGGATACCAGCCGCGCACTGACCACCGCGCCGCAAACCTCCCCGGCCATTGGCGATGAAACGCTGTCTTCTGCACAAGAGCGGATGGCGCGCATTGCCGCCGAACGCGAACGCGAATTGCAGAAGATGCAGCGCGAAATCGTCAAACGCCGCCGCAAACGGCTGTTGCTTTTGGGCGCGCGGCTGTTGGCCTTTGTCACCTTCCCAACCTTTCTGGCGACCTATTATTTCTACATGATCGCCACGCCCATGTATGCGACCGAATCCGAATTCGTGATCCAGCAGGCAGATTCCGGCCCCTCCATGGCCAGTGATCTTGGGTCCATGCTGCCCTCTGCCGCCGGTATGGGCATCGGGGGCCAGCAAGAGGCCGCCTCGGTTCAAAGCTTTCTGCAATCGCGCGGTGCCATGCTGCGCCTGAACGAGGAAGAGGGGTTTCGCGCCCATTTCAGCCAGCCCGATCTGGATATCTGGCGCAGGCTGCCTGCCGATGCCTCGAATGATGATGCGTTCAAGACCTATGGCCGGCATGTGCGCATCAGTTACGATCCCACCGAAGGCGTGGTCCGCATGGAGGTGATCGCCGCCACGCCCGAAGACAGCGAACGCTTTGCCCGCGCGCTGCTGACCTATGCCGAAGAACATGTCGACATGATGACCCAGCGCCTGCGCGACAGCCAGATGCGCGAAGCCCGCCAAAGCCTGGAAGAAGCACAGGCCGCGCTGATCGCGGCGCGTCAGGATATCGTTGCGCTTCAGGAAAAATCCTCTGTTCTGTCGGGCGATGTCGAAGTGCAGCTGATCTCGCAGCAGATCGTGGCGCTGGAAACCGAATTGACGCAGACACAGCTGAGCATTCAGGAAATGCGCAGCAATGCCCGGCCTAACCCGGCGCGATTGCGCCCGCTGGAACGCCGGGCCGAAGCCTTGCGACAGCAGATCAACGGGCTGCGCAATTCCATGACCCAAGGCACTGGGGAAGATGCGTCGCTGGCCAGCATCCAAAGCCAGCTTATCACGGCCGAAGCCGAAGTGCAGACCCGAGAGATGATGCGCGCACAAGCGATGCAACAACTCGAATCCGCCCGGATGGAGGTCAGCCGCCAAGTGCGCTATCTGGCGTTGACGGTCGAACCCATCGCCTCGGACGAAGCCGTTTATCCGCGCAAGCTGGCCAATTCCTCGCTGGCCTTCCTGCTTTTTGCGGGCATCTATCTCTTTGCTTCCATGACCGGGTCTGTGCTGCGCGAACAGGTTTCTGGTTAGGGCTGCTGGGGCACGGCTTAGACCGCCTGCCCCGCCGCCCAACCAGAGGACCACGCCCATTGAAAATTATAGCCGCCCAGCCAGCCGGTGACATCCACCACCTCGCCAATAAAGTGCAGGCCCGGCACCTTGCGCGCTTCCATGCTGCGCGCGTCCAGATCGCGCGTGTCGACGCCGCCAAGCGTTACCTCTGCGGTGCGGTAGCCTTCGCTGCCCACGGGGCGGATGCGCCAGTCCTGCGCTTCGGTGGCCAGCCGGTCCAAGGCCCGTCCGGTCTGGTCGGCCAGCCGCCCCGAAACCCCGGCCCGCGCCACGACCGCGCGCGCCAACCGTTCGGGCAGATGGCGGGCCAGCGCGGTCTGAACCTCGACCCGCCCGGCTTGGGCTTTCTGCTCGCTCAGCGCGGCAGCAAGCGCGCCTCCCGGTGCCAGATCGACCGAAATCTCGTCGCCTTCGCGCCAATAGCTGGAAATCTGCAAGATCGACGGGCCGGACAGACCGCGATGGGTGAACAACAACCCTTCCTCGAAGGCGGTTTTGTCATGCCGCACCACGGCGGGCACTGATAGCCCCGCCAGCGCGCGCGTCTCCTCCAGCATCTCACCCGAGAAGGTCAAGGGCACCAATCCCGGTCGCGTCTCGACCAGCCCCAGCCCGAATTGCCGCGCCAGCGCGTAGCCAAAGCCGGTCGCCCCCATCTTGGGAATGGATTTGCCACCGGTCGCCACCACCAGCCGCGGCGCGGTGAACATGCCTGCGCTGCTGGCCACCTGAAAACCCTTCGCTTGCGTTACCGCGCCAATCTCAGCCCCCAGTACCAGTGTCACGCCCGCGGCCTCCATATCGCTGCGCAGCATGGCGATGATCTCGCGCGCAGAGCCGTCACAAAACAACTGGCCCAGCGTTTTTTCGTGCCACGCGATCCCGGCCTGCGACACCCGGTCAATGAAATCCCATTGCGTGTAGCGTTTCAGCGCAGAGAGGGCAAAGCGCGGATTGTCCGACAAGAACCGCTCGGGCGCGATATGCAGATTGGTGAAATTGCACCGCCCACCGCCGGAAATCCGGATCTTCTCTCCCGGTGCCTTGGCGTGATCCAAAAGCACCACCCGCCGCCCGCGCCGCCCGGCCTCGATCGCGCAGAACATACCGGCCGCCCCGGCCCCAAGAATGATAACGTCGAACGCGCTCATCCTTTCATCCTTGCAAAAATATCCACGACACCGCCTTCTGCCGCCCCGCGCCGCCATCGGCATAGGGCGCCGCGCGGAACGGGCACGCGCGGCCAGCGCGCCCCTGCCCTTGCAGGGGCCGGTGGCTGCGCGTCCCCCCTGATCGGTCAGGCATTGTCGGCATCTGCGCGCTGGCGCGCCCACATCGCGGCATAGCGTCCGCCCTTGGCCAGAAGCGCCTCATGCGTGCCCTCTTCCACGATCTGCCCGGCTTCCAGCACCACGATCCGGTCAGCCTCGACCACAGTCGACAGCCTGTGGGCGATCATCAGCACTGTGCGCCCTTGTCCCGCGCGGCGCAAACTGTCTTGAATGTCCTGCTCGGTCTGCGTGTCCAAGGCGCTTGTGGCCTCGTCCAGAAGCAGGATCGCCGGGTCTTTCAGCAGCGTGCGGGCAATGCCCACGCGTTGTTTTTCCCCGCCCGACAATTTCAGCCCGCGCTCGCCCACCTGCGTGTCATAGCCTTCGGGCAGCGACAGGATGAAATCATGAATGCGCGCGGCCTTGGCGGCCGCTTCCACATCGGCGCGGCTGGCCCCTTCGCGCCCATAGGCGATGTTATAGGCAATGGTGTCATTGAACAGAACCGTGTCTTGCGGCACCACCCCGATGGCCGCGTGCAGGCTGTCTTGTGTCACGTCGCGCAGGTCTTGGCCGTCTATGCGCAACGCGCCGCCCGTCACATCATAGAACCGGAACAACAGCCGCCCGATGGTCGATTTGCCAGAACCGGACGGGCCGACAATGGCCACGCTTTGCCCCGGTGGCACACGCAGGCTGACGCCATGCAGGATGGGCCGCGCGGGGTCATAGCCAAAGCGCACATTGTCCAGCACCACCTCTGCGCCTTGCACCTTCAGGGGCTGCGCACCGGGTTTGTCGCGCACATCGGTGGGTTGGTCCAGCAGGTCGAACATATCGCCCATATCCACCAACGCCTGACGGATCTCGCGATACACCGTGCCCAGAAAATTCAGCGGCAAAGTGATCTGGATCATGAACGCATTGACCATCACGAAATCGCCCACTGTCAGATCGCCCGATTGCACGCCGATGGCCGCCAGCACCATGACAACGACCAGCCCGCTCGTAATCAGCAGCGCCTGCCCGAAATTCAAAAATGCCAGCGAGTAGTTGGTCTGGACGGCGGCAACCTCGTATTTCTGCATGGCTGCGTCATAGCGCCGGGCTTCCATGGCTTCGGCGTTGAAATACTTGACGGTTTCGAAATTCAGCAGGCTGTCGATGGCTTTCTGGTTGGCGTCGGTATCTTGGTCATTCATCTCGCGGCGCTGTTTGACGCGCCATTCCGTGACCTTGAAGGTAAACCACACATACAGTGCGATTGTGACCGCGACGGCTAGAAGATAGCGCCAATCGAATTGCCAGATGAAGATTGCCATAATCATCAGCAATTGCAGGATGAGCGGAAAGATCGAAAACAGCATGAAGCGCAGCAGGAAATCCACGCCCTTCACGCCACGCTCGATGATCCGGCTTAGCCCGCCGGTCTTGCGAGAGATGTGATAGCGCAAGGACAGGCGGTGAATATGGCCGAAGGTTTCCAGCGCCAATTGCCGCAAAGCGCGCTGCCCCACGCGGGTAAACAGCACGTTGCGCAATTCCTGAAAGCCGATCTCCATCAGGCGCGCCACACCATAGGCGACCGTCAGGCCAATTGCGCCCACCGCCAGCAACCAGCCCGTGCCATCACCGCCGAGCGCATCGACCGCGGCCTTGTAGAAAAACGGCGTGCTGACCGCGACAAGCTTGGCCAACACCAGCATGGCCAGCGCGGCCACGACCCGGTATTTCACCCAATCCTGCCCCTCGGGCCACAGATAGGGCAATACCCGGCGAATGGTGCGCCAACCGCTGGCGCGTTCGCGCGCAGCCTCGCTCGCAGAGGGGGTGGGAATTGTCCCTTGCGCGTCAAGGCTGGTGTCTGGGCTGGTCATGTTCGGGCTTTCCGACTGGCTTTGCGGCTATCTAGGCCCTTGGCACGCCAATGACCAGAGCGCGCTTATTGCGCCGGCGCGTCAGGAACCACGAAAACCTGCCCCGGATAAATCAGATCGGGATCGCGGATCTGATCGCGATTGGCGTCGAAAATCCGCATGTAGCGGCGCCCATCGCCGTATTTCTGCTCTGACATATCCCATAGCGTGTTGCCCGGCTGGACAATCAGCGCGCGTGGGCCGCCCGCGTCGCGTGCCAGATCGGGTGTCACCCGCTCGAACGGAATTTCCGCGCGCGAGGTGACTTGCGCGGCGGCGTCCAGTTCATCCACCCGCAGCCGGTAAACACCGCGATCAATGCCTGCAAGCTGCGCCTGCCATGCGCCATCTGCATCCGCACGGGTGCGCAGGATCGGCTGGTTATCCAGATAGATCTGGATATCGGCCAGCCCGCGTCCGCTGCGCCCGCCCATCACGACCTCTCCCTCGCGGTCATAGACAACGGAATCGATCACGACATTGCCTTGATTGCCTTGCGCTTGCCCCGTCTGGGGCAGGCGCGGCGCTTCGCCCAGCACCTGCACGCCGCCATCGGCGCGCAACAACAACGCAAGCGGTGCCGCATCGGTGCCGGGTTCTTCTGTTCGGTCCAAGGTCTGTGGCAGTTCGGGTGTTGTGCCTTCGCGTGACGGTGTGTTGTTTGCGCTCTCGGCAGGCACGTCAGGTCGGGCGGGCGTTTCGGGCGCGTTGCCGAAAAGCGGGGTCGTGGCGACCTCGCGCGCCACCATCCCGGCGGGCGCATCGGTATTCACACCGGCCATCGCCGCCGCGCTGGGGGTCAGCATGATGGTATCGGCACTGCGCACGCGCCCGCCTTCGGGCAGGCGCACCTCCAACTCCAGCACGCGGGGTGTGCGGCTTGGCAGCACATCGAACATCATCACGAATTCGCCCGCGCCGGTGCTGACGGTATTGGCCACCTGCGCCTCGTCAATCAGCGCGGCGACCTGAGCGCGCGGCGGTGCCTTGCCCGCGAGAAGCACATTGCCAAGGTCGGTCACGCGCACGATATCGAATTGCGGCGCTGCGGCGCGCACGGCATCCATTGCTGCGATTTTGACATCGGAAGGAGTGTCAGACGATGGCGCTTCCGACACGGCCGGGGCGCTCAGGTCAATTTCCGGGCGCGGCAGTTGCGGGGCGTCTTGCGGCGGGAACACCACCACATACGCGACGCCGGCCGCACCGGCGACCGCAACAGAGCCGACCGCCCATTGCGCCAATACGTCCTTTGGGAAAAACTTCAACATCACGCACCCCCAACGGTGCCCTATGCAAGGGATACCGCCACTTGCACATAGCTACCAAGCCAGCTACCTGCTGGCAAAACATTTCGCTACAAGGTCTGCCCCGCATGTCAAGCCCGACCCCTTCAATTTGTGTCTTTTGTGGCGCGCGTGCCGGGATTGACCCGGCTTTTATCGCAGATGCACAGGCCATGGGCCGTGCAATTGCCGCCCATGGCTGGCGGCTGGTCTATGGCGCGGGCGATGTGGGGCTGATGGGCGAAGTCGCGCGTGCCTGCATTGGGGCGGGTGGTGGCAGCTTCGGGGTGATCCCGACACACCTGATGCATGGCGAAGTGGCCAAGCGCGATCTGGGCACGCTGGTCGTGACCGAAACCATGCATGAGCGCAAGAAGGTCATGTTCAGCAATTCCGACGCGGTGGTGGTGCTGCCCGGCGGTGCGGGCTCGTTGGACGAGTTTTTCGAGGTGCTGACATGGCGGCAGCTTGGGCTACACGCGCGGCCCATTTTTGTGTTGAACACTGGCGGCTATTGGACGCCCTTGGCCGCACTGGTCGATCACATCATCGACCAAGGCTTTGCAGAGCCGTCCTTGCGCGGCTTCTTCACGCTTTGCGATAGCGTGGAACAGGTTGTGGCCGGGTTGGACGCGGCATTGGGCCACTAGGCCAGCCGCGCCAACAGCGCCCACCTGCCCTATTCCGCCGCCACCCTTTTCGGCTTTAGCAAGGGGCCAAGGTAGCGCCCGGTATGGCTGGCTTCGACCTTGGCCACATCTTCGGGCGTGCCGGTCGCCACCACCTGCCCACCACCATCGCCGCCCTCGGGGCCAATATCGATGATCCAGTCGGCGGTTTTCACCACGTCCAGATTGTGTTCGATCACCACCACCGTGTTGCCCTGATCGACCAGTTCATGCAGCACTTCCAGCAGTTTGCGCACATCCTCGAAATGCAGACCGGTGGTCGGTTCATCCAGAATATACAGCGTGCGCCCGGTGGACCGCCGCGCCAGTTCTTTCGACAGTTTCACGCGCTGCGCTTCGCCCCCTGACAGCGTGGTCGCCTGCTGGCCCACCTTGATATAGCCCAGCCCCACGCGCATCAGCGCATCCATCTTCTCGCGGATGCTTGGCACCGCTTCAAAGAAGCCCTGCGCCTCTTCCACCGTCATATCCAGCACATCGGCGATGGATTTGCCCTTGAACAGCACTTCCAGCGTTTCGCGGTTATAGCGCTTGCCCTTACAGGTTTCGCATTCGACATAGACGTCGGGCAGGAAGTTCATCTCGATCTTCAACACCCCGTCGCCCTGACAGGCCTCGCAGCGCCCGCCCTTCACGTTGAAGCTGAAGCGCCCCGGCTTGTAGCCGCGCGCCCGCGACTCTGGCAGGCCCGCGAACCAGTCGCGGATCGGCCCGAACGCGCCCGTATAGGTCGCAGGGTTTGACCGGGGCGTGCGCCCGATGGGGCGCTGGTCAATGTCGATAACCTTGTCCAACTGCTCCAACCCCTTGATCGTCTCGCAAGGCGCGGGCGTCTGGCGCGCACCGTTCAGCCGCATAGATGCGGTTTTGAACAATGTTTCGATTGTCAGGGTCGATTTGCCGCCCCCCGACACACCGGTAACACAAACGAATTTGCCCAGCGGGAAATCCACGCTGATATCGCGCAGGTTGTTGCCGCTGGCCTTGACGACCTTCAGCTTCTTGCCATTGCCCTTGCGGCGGGTTTTCGGCACGGCGACCTCTCGCGTGCCGGTCAGGTATTGGCCCGTTACGCTTGCCGGGTCGGCCATGATCTGCGCGGGCGTGCCTTGCGCCACGATCTGGCCACCATGCACACCCGCGCCGGGGCCGATATCCAGCACGAAATCGGCGGTGCGGATGGCTTCTTCATCATGTTCCACCACGATCACGGTGTTACCCTGGTCGCGCAGGTTGCGCAGCGTCACCAACAGCCGGTCATTGTCGCGCTGATGCAACCCGATGCTGGGTTCGTCCAGCACATACAGAACGCCAGTCAACCCGCTGCCGATCTGGCTGGCCAAGCGAATGCGCTGGCTTTCGCCGCCGGACAGTGTGCCCGCATGTCGCCCCAAGGTCAGATAATCCAAACCTACATTGACCAGAAACCCCAAACGTTCGCGGATCTCTTTCAGAATGGCGCGGGCGATTTCGTTCTTTTGCTTGGTCAGCGCATCCGGCACGGTCTGAACCCAGTCCAGCGCATCGCGGATCGACATCTCCGTGACCTGCCCAATGTGCAGACCGCCGATTTTGACCGCCAGCGCCTCTGGCCGCAGCCGGTGCCCGCCGCAGGCCCCGCAGGCGCGGTTGTTCTGGTATTGCTCGAAATCCTCGCGCACCCATGCGCTGTCGGTTTCGCGGTAGCGGCGTTCCATATTGGGTATCACGCCCTCGAACGCGCGGGTCACGTTATAGACGCGGCCCCCTTCGTCATATCGGAAGGGCAACTCCTCTCCGTTCGACCCGTAAAGCAAGACCTGCTTCACATGCGCGGGCAAGTCTTTCCACGGGGCTTTCGCGTCGAATTCGTAATGCGCGGCCAGCGATTGAATGGTTTGCAGGAAATAGGGTGACTTGCCTTTGCGCCATGGCGCAATCGCCCCGTCATACAGCTTCAACGCGTGATCGGGCACGACAAGGCGTTCGTCAAAGAACAGCTCCACCCCCAGCCCGTCGCACTCGGTGCAGGCCCCAGTCGGCGCGTTGAAGGAAAACAGGCGCGGCTCGATCTCGGAAATGGTGAAGCCGCTGACCGGGCAGGCAAATTTCTCGCTGAATGTCAGGCGTTCGCCGTCCTCTTTCGCTTCCTCCAACACGGCAATACCATCGGCCAGATCCAGCGCGGTGCGCAACGAATCCGCCAGCCGGGTTTCAATGCCTGCGCGCACGACAATGCGGTCCACCACCACGTCAATGTCATGGCGGAACTTCTTGTCCAAGCTGGGCGGTTCATCCAACTCATAAAACTGCCCGTCCACCTTGACGCGCTGAAACCCTTGCTTGCGCAGTTCCAGAAATTCCTTGCGGTATTCGCCCTTGCGGTCACGCACGATGGGGGCCAGCAGATAGGCGCGGGTGCCCTCTTCCAGGCCCATCACCCGGTCGACCATGTCCTGAACCTGTTGCGCTTCAATGGGTTGTCCGGTCGAGGGGCTATAGGGCGTGCCCGCGCGCGCAAATAACAGGCGCATATAGTCGTAAATTTCCGTCACCGTTCCGACGGTAGACCGCGGGTTCTTGCTGGTGGTCTTTTGTTCAATCGAAATCGCAGGCGACAGGCCGGAAATATGGTCCATGTCGGGCTTTTGCATCATGTCAAGGAACTGGCGCGCATAGGCGCTCAGGCTTTCGACATAGCGGCGCTGGCCTTCGGCATAGATCGTGTCGAACGCCAGCGACGACTTGCCAGACCCTGACAGCCCGGTGATAACCACAAGCTGATCGCGCGGCAGGTCCACGTCGATATTCTTCAGGTTATGCTCGCGCGCGCCGCGCACTTCGATGAATTTCTGCTCGGCCATAGCCATACCTCTTGCGCTTTGGGCGCAAGATAGCGGGACGCGGGTGAGTCTCCAATCGAATAATGTGAACAAACTGGAAACATGGTGGTGTTGAACAATAATAATCCAGCATTTTCGGCGGCATTTGGCTTAAATATTCACAAAAGTGAATTTATTACTTGCAATCCTGCCCATGTCGCATGATTTATGGCCAAACTGGCTTGAAGGTTTGCACAGATGTTCGGATTTCTTTCAAAATCCCGCCCCGCGCGGATTAACCCGTCAGAGGCAATTGCCCGCGTCAAGGACGGCACGCTCTCGCTGATCGATGTGCGCGAAGCGGGTGAATTGCGCCAAAGCGGCAAGGCCAAGGGCGCTTTGCATATTCCGCTGGGCCAGATCGGCGCGCAGACCGACCCCAAAAGCGGCCATTTCAACCGCAAGCTGGACACGGACAAAGCGGTGGCGCTTTACTGTGCATCTGGCGCGCGGTCGGGGCGTGCGGCGGATGTGATGCGCACCAATGGCTTTGCCGAGGTGTATAACCTTGGCACATTGCACGATTGGCAACGCGCGGGCGGTGCGGTGGTGCGCTGACCGCCAGCCACAGGCACCAATCACAAAGCCCGCGACAGCGTCGCGGGCTTTGGACATGGCGTGCGGCCGCAAGGCCGCTCCGTTTGGTCAGAGCTTAGAAATGGATCGCGCGCCCGTAAGCATCCAGCACCGATTCATGCATCATCTCAGACAGCGTCGGGTGCGGAAAGACGGTTGCCATCAGGTCTTCTTCGGTGGTTTCCAACTGGCGGCCGACCACGTAGCCTTGGATCAACTCGGTCACTTCCGCGCCGACCATATGCGCGCCCAGCAGCTCACCCGTTTTGGCGTCGAACACGGTCTTTATCAGGCCTTCGGGCTCACCCAGCGCAATCGCCTTGCCATTGCCCATGAAGGGGAAGCGGCCAACCTTGATATCCAGCCCCTTTTCCTTCGCCTGCGCTTCGGTCAGGCCAACGCTGGCGATCTGCGGGTGGCAATAGGTGCAACCGGCAATGCTGTCGGGGTCCACCGCGTGCGGATGGCCGCCTGCGATCAGCTCTGCCACCATAACGCCTTCGTGGCTGGCCTTATGCGCCAACCATGGGCCGTTGGTTGCATCGCCAATCACATACAGCCCCTCGACCCCGGTGCGGCAATAGGCATCTGTCACGACGAAAGAACGGTCGATCTTCGCGCCCAGTTCTTCCAGCCCAAGGTTTTCGGTATTGGCCACGATGCCCACAGCAGAAATCACTGTGTCGAATTCGTGCTGCTCCACCTTGCCGCCGCGCTCTATGTGCGCGGTCACCTTGGGGGCCTTGCGGTCCAGCTTTTTGACCATGGCTTTTTCCATGATCGTCATGCCTTGCTTGATGAATTGCTTCTTGGCAAAGGCGCTAATCTCGGCATCTTCCACAGGCAGGATGCGGTCCTGCACTTCGACCACGGTCACATCCGCGCCCAGCGTGTTGAAGAAGCTGGCAAATTCGATCCCGATCGCGCCAGAGCCGATAACCAGCAGCTTTTTGGGCATCCGCTTGGGCGTCAGCGCGTGTTTGTAGGTCCAGACCAGATCGCCATCGGCTTCCAGCCCCGGCAATTCGCGGGCGCGCGCGCCGGTGGCAAGGATGATGTTCTTGCCCGTCAGGTCCTCGGTGCCCTTGTCGGTCGTCACCGCCACGCGGCCCTTGCCCGCCAGCTTGGCCGCGCCCATGATGACCGTGACCTTGTTCTTTTTCAGCAGATGCGCCACGCCGCCCGACAATTGGCCGGCCACGCCGCGCGAACGCTTGACGACCGCATCCAGATCATAGCCGATCCCCGTGGCGCTAAGCCCGAATTCCTTGGCGCGGTGCATCAGGTGAAACACCTCTGCGCTGCGCAGCATGGCCTTGGTCGGGATGCAGCCCCAGTTCAGGCAGATTCCGCCCAAGTGCTCGCGTTCGACCACGGCAACAGACTTGCCAAGCTGGGCGGCGCGGATCGCGGCAACATACCCGCCGGGACCGGCCCCGATAACAACAACGTCGAACGATTTGGCCGCCATGCGAGTCTCTCCTCCTGAAGTGCTGGGCGAAATTAGTTTGCCATTAAACTAGTTTTCGCAACGTCGCAACGCATACCCCGAAACCCCGCCATGACGGGGGCGCATGGCTGGCGCTTAGGCGGCTTTCTGCAAGCGGCGCACAGCCAGCCCATAACCGCCTTCTGTCAGGAAGGATTGTTCCGCCGATGTCGTCTGGCGCCCCAACGCGTTGTTGCGGTAGGGGAAGCGCCCGAATTCGCGGATCACGGCGCGGTGGGCGCGCGCGTGCAGCAGGTTCTGTGCCCCGGTATTGGGCATGCGCAACAGGAACATGCGCACAGCGCGATCCTGGTCCATCTGGCTTTCGGAATGCATCAGCGGCAGGTAAAAGAACTGACGTGCAGGTTCCTCTATCTGCCCATCGAAGCGCAGATGGCAGGCGCGGGCCGCAACCTTGCGGGCCATCTCATCGGTCGCGAAAGCGCGCGGATCATCCCGGAACATGTTGCGCGGGAACTGATCGGTCACGATCAGGTAGGCAAGACAGCCCTTGGGGCAGGATGCCCAGTTGCACAGCCGTCCAGCGCGGGCTTTTTCCCATAGGGGCAGGTAACGGTCGCGGATCTTGGCATCCAGCGCGGCATCCTGCGCATACCAACCTTGCGGGCCGATTTCATCCACCCAGAACGCGATTACCTCTTCCACAGTCGACATTGTGCAAATCCAGATTGTTTTACGTTAAAGCAGTTTTGCAGGCTTTCCCGCGCCTGACAACATCCATGTAACAATATTTCAGGCCGGGGCGTGATTCTGCTCATTTTGTTACGCTTGCGTTACCATCCGCCGGGGCTGCCTGCTCTGCAAGGTCGGTATAGACCGCGTCTACCGTCGCGGCGGACACAACCGGCGAAACCGGCGCGAACGGTCCGGTTTCGGTGACCAGCGGCGCCGGGCGCTGCGTGGCGCGCCACAGCGCATAGAGCGCAAGCAGGGCCGTCAGAACCGAGATGAACAGGAAAAACCCGTCGGGGCCGATCACACCCATAAGCCGACCAATGACCAGCGGGCCAACAATCGCGCCCAAACCATTGACGAACAACAACCCGCCAGAGGCCGCGGCCATCATGTCAGAATCGAGGTAATCATTGGTATGCGCCAAGAGCAGGGCGTAAAGCGGGTTGGAAATGCCGCCGATCATCAACGCCACGGCCACGAGCAACCAGAAGGGCATTGGCAGCAAGACCGGCAGCGCGGCTGTTAAGGTGCCGATCATCGCTACCACGATGACAAGCTTGCGTCGGTCCATCCGGTCCGACAGCCAACCGATGGGAAGCTGGAACACAAGCCCGCCAAAATATATCGCCGCGGTGAAGGCCGAAATCTCCAGCACGTTCAGCCCAGCCAATGTGCCCCAGACCGCCGTCATCCCGAACAGTGCCGAAAACACGCCCCCCATCAGGAAAATTCCCACCACGCCCAAGGGCGACACGTCATACAGCGCGCGGATCGACAGCGATTTGGTGCTGTCAAAGGGCGGCGCGGGGCTGATGGACAGCAGGATCGGCGCGAAGGCCAGCGACACCAGCACAGACGGAATAACGAACAACAAGAACCCCGCAGGGTCGGCAAAGTTGATAAGCGCCTGCGCAGAAATGATGCCAAGCATCTGCACGATCATGTAAAGCGAAAGGGTCTGGCCGCGGGTTTCATTGCTGCTGGAATTGTTCAGCCAGCTTTCCGCCGTGACGTAAACACCGCAAAAGCAAAACCCGATCAGCACGCGCAACAGCGCCCAGACAATCCATTCCGGGATCGCGGCATAAAGCACCAGCACCGCCGAAATGAGCGAACCTAGCGCCGCGAACACCCGCACATGCCCCACCCGGCGGATCAATTCGGGTGCCATGCGCGAGCCCAGCAGAAACCCCACGAAATAACCCGACATCACGATCGACATCTGACCCGTGGAAAAGCCCTCTATGTCGCCGCGAATACCCAAAAGCGTGCCTTGCACACCATTTCCGACCATCAACAGCATGATGCCCAGAAGCAGCGCCCAAGAGCCTGCGAAAACCTTCAACATGAGGGGTGCTTTCGTCTGATCTTCAGGGAAAAGCCTATCACGGGTTGCCCGACAGGTCATCCGGCAACAGAAGCGAGGAGTCGCCATAGGAAAAGAAGCGGTAGTCCTGCGCAATCGCATGGGCATAGATTGCCATGATCCGCGCGCGCCCCATCAGGCCCGCGACCAGCATCATCAGCGTCGATTTCGGCAGGTGGAAATTGGTCATCAACCCGCTGGCAATCTGAAAGCGGAAGCCGGGGGTGATGAAAATATCGGTCATGCCGGTATAAGGCGCAATCTGGCCGGGGCCGGTTGCGGCGGTCTCGATCACGCGCAGGGCCGTTGTGCCAACGGGGATCACGCGGCGGCCCTCGGCGCGGGCGCGGGTGATCTGCGCAGCGGCGGTTTCGCTTACATGCCCCCATTCGGCGTGCATCTTGTGGTTGGACACGTCATCGGTTTTGACCGGCAAAAAGGTGCCCGCCCCGACATGCAGGGTCACTTCGGCAAATTCCACGCCCTTGGCGCGCAACTGCGCCAGCAGATCCTCGTCGAAATGCAAGGATGCGGTCGGGGCGGCTACCGCGCCGGCATCACGCGCGAAAACGGTCTGGTAATCGGTGCGGTCCTGTTCATCGGCCTTGCGGCGCGCTTCAATATAGGGCGGCAGCGGCATTTGGCCCGCCTGTTCCAGCGCGGCATCAAAGGCGGGGCCGTCAAGGTTAAAGGCCAGCCGCACATCTTCCGCGCCCCGTTCTGCAACACGCGCGACCAGCCCGGCGGCAAAGACGATGTCTTCGCCCTCGGCCAGCTTTCGCAAGGGCTTGGCCAAGGCGCGCCATGACCCGTCAGGCTGCGGTTCGGTCAGCGTAACTTCGACACGGGCGACCACCGGCCCTTGCGCGCTATCGCGGTGGCGATGGCCCGACAGGCGCGCGGGGATAACCTTGGTCGTGTTCAACACCAGCAGATCGCCCGCGCGCAACACCTCGGGCAGGTCGCGCACATGGCGATCCGTAATCGTGTCGCCCTGCGCCACCAACAGCTTGGCAGACGAACGCGGGCGGGCTGGCCGCGTGGCGATCAGTGCCTCTGGCAGGTCGAAGTCGAAATCCGAGAGTTTCATTGTGCCACCTTGGGTTTTCACGAACGGGGCTTTAACTTGCGCCGCAGCCCGCTACAACAGGCCCAACGCAACCGTGATGAAGGAGTGCCCTATGCTGTCCAACGGCGACCTTGCCCCCGATTTCACCCTGCCCCGCGACGGTGGCGAGATGGTGGCTTTATCTGCCCTGAAACCGTCGAAAGTGGTGCTGTATTTTTACCCGCGCGACGATACGCCGGGCTGCACGACCGAAGCCATCGAATTCACCGCACTGGCCGCAGAGTTCGAGGCCGCGGGTGCCAAGGTCATCGGCATATCCAAAGATACCGTCGCCAAGCATGACAAGTTCATTGCCAAGCATGACTTGGGCGTGATGCTGGTGTCGGATGCCGAAAGCGATGTCTGCGAGCGTTACGGTACATGGGTGGAAAAAAGCATGTATGGCAAAACCAGCATGGGCATTGAACGCACCACCTTCATGGTCGATGCCGAGGGGCGCATTTCCCATATCTGGCGCAAGGTGAAGGCCGCAGGCCATGCCGCAGAGGTTCTGGAGGCGGTGCGCGGCGCATGAGCCTGACTTTGCGCGACATGGCGGTGGAGGTTTTGACCACCGCCATGTCGCGCGAAAACCACGCTGAGCCATGCCCATGCACGGGCGTGGTGCACCGCGCGCAAGGGGTGCGGGCAGTCGCCGCGCTGAAAAACCATCTATGCCGAAGAAGTCGGCCATGTCGCCTATGGGTCGAAATGGTTCAACTACCTGTGCGGCAGGCAGGGTCTGGACCTACAACCGGTGTTTCTGGACCTTGCGCGACGCTTTTTACAGCCCGCCCAAACCACCCGTCAACGCGGAAAAACGCGCGCAAGCCGGGTTGCCCGCAGATTTCTACTGGCCGTTGACTGAACCGGCAGCATAGCTTCGTGAAAGTTGCTTATGTGCTTTATCTTCAAGCGCTTCAGGGGCATTCTTACAGCAGTATCGGCGAAATTTCGCTGATTTCGCTTATTTACAACCTTTGCGGGATATAACGCTCCATTAATAGATTGCAGGAACGCGCCCCCCCGATTAGAGCAAATTAACGGGGTGTTTTCCGAGTTTTGCGCATGTTTTGCGCCTGTATGTGCGATCTTTTGCACGCCCCCACCTAAAAATGACCCGACGGGATGGTAATGTTTAGACGACAGCTCGTAAGACTGAACCAGCGGCTGGAACACCGGCTGCCGGAACAGCGCCTGTTCCTGAGATCCGACAACACCACACGTTTCGTGCGTTTGCGACCGATGACGCAGCTTCTCGGGATCGCGGCGGTAACCGGGTTTTTCGCGTGGGGCGTTCTGGCGACATCCATCTTGCTGATGGACAGCGTCGGCTCTGGCACGCTGCGCGAACAAGCTCAACGCGAACAGGCGACGTATGAAAACCGCCTGAACCAGATGGCACAGGAACGCGACCGCCACGCGCAATCGGCAGAAGCAGCGCAGGTCCGTTTCGGCGAGGCCATGGCCCGAATCGCAGACATGCAACTGGAACTGCTGGCGTCGGAACAGCGCCGGATGGAACTGGAAAAGGGCATTGATACGGTTCAGGCGACCGTTTCGCGCGTGGTCCGCGAACGTGATGACGCGCGCAAACAACTGGCAGAAGCGCGCCGGACGCTTGAAGCCGAAACCGGCACGGCCCGCACCGCCGCCGACCGTGAGCGCGACGTGCAGGACATGCTGGACTATCTGCTGGTTGCCATGAATGACGTCGGGCAAGATTTGCACGCGCAAAACGTTTCCACAGAGCAGACCCAGAACCAAGCACAAATGCTGGCGCTGGAAAATGAACTGCTGAAAGACCGCAACCACGTCATTTTCAGCCAGTTGGAAGATGCGCTGGATTCGGTGATCGGGCCGCTGGAGCGGGTGTTCCGTTCTGCCAATGTCTCGCCCGACCAGATCCGCCGTCTTGTGCAGCAAGGCGCAAGCTCGCAAAGCGCGTCGCTGCGCCCGATTTCGGTCTCGACCTCTGGGTCGATGGCTGCCAGCCCGGATATTTCGCGCGCCAACAGCGTGCTGGAAAAGCTGAACACGGTGCAAGCGTATCGGCGCGGGTTGGAACGTTTGCCAATCGCGCACCCTGTGGCCAGCCGTGTGCGCCTGACCTCGCCCTATGGAATGCGCCGCCACCCCGTCAGCGGGCGCACCAAAATGCACACCGGTATCGACTGGGCCGCTGCCCGTGGCACCCCCATCCTGAGTGCCGCCGATGGCGTGGTGAAAAAAGCCACCCGGATGCGCGGTTATGGCAATATTGTCATCATCGAGCATGATTTCGGGCTGGAAACCTATTACGCGCATTTGAACTCTATTGACGTGCGTCAGGGACAAAGGGTCTCGCGCGGGCAGAAAATTGGTGGTATGGGCACCACTGGCGTGTCGACCGGCGTTCACTTGCACTATGAAGTGCGCGTCAACGGTCAACCTGTAAATCCGATCACCTATGTAAGGGCAGGACAAAATGTTTTCTAAAAGCCGCATCAACGAACCTGGCCCGAAGGCTGCAACCACCCCGGCCCCGGCGGCCCCCGCAACCCAAACTGCGCAGGAACCGGCTCCGTCGTTCTTGCGCCAGTCGAGCATGGACAGCGCGCCTGCGCAATCCACCAAGGGGAAAAGCGCTGCATCCTTGCTGGCCGCTGACCTGACGATTACCGGCAACATCAAGACCACCGGTGATGTGGTGGTTGAAGGGATCGTAGATGGCGACATCCGCGCCCATTTGCTGACCGTCGGCGAAACTGCCACCATCCGTGGAGAGATCGTGGCAGATGATATCGTCGTGAACGGTCGTGTCATCGGCCGTGTGCGCGGGTTGAAAGTGCGTCTGACCTCCTCTGCGCAGGTCGAGGGCGACATCATCCACAAGACGATCGCCATCGAATCGGGTGCGCATTTCGAAGGCTCCGTGCAGCGTCAGGACGACCCGTTGCAGACCAATCGCGGCCATGTGGCAGAGCAGAAAGCCGCGCCAAGCCCCGCACAGGCCCCCGCCGCCAAGCCGGAAGGGTCCGAGGCTGTCAAGAAAGCCACGGAACAGCGTAAGGCCACCGGCGCCTGATTGGCGACAGCCAGCGCCGTGCCAGAGATTTGAAAGCCGCGCGTTTTCGTGCGGCTTTTTTAATGCGCAACAAAAGCAAAACGCAGCGCTTGCAGAGCGGTGCCAAGCAATCATCATTGGTTTGAAGGATAGCTGGTGCGGGTGGGGAGACTCGAACTCCCACGCCTTGCGGCGGAGGATTTTGAATCCTCTGCGTCTACCATTCCGCCACACCCGCACGGTCAGCTAACGCTGCAATATCTTGGTTTTCAGGCACCTGCAAGGCAGGGAATGCGCTGCGAATGCAGATTTTCGTGCAATTCGGCGCGCCGCCCTGCCAAGATTGACCAAGCCCTTGTTTTACGCTACATGCTGGCCATCCCGTCGGTTCCGACGCGGAGTTGAGCGGGGCGCGGAATAAGGGCGTCCCAAAACAGATAACGGCCCGATGCCGTATCAGATGGACGCATATGACCCTTTTTTCCGACCTAAAGCTGGACCCCAAGGTCCTGAAAGCCATTGATGAGGCAGGCTACACCGCGCCGACCCCCATTCAGGCAGAAGCAATTCCGCACGCGCTGGAAGGCCGTGATGTTTTGGGCATTGCCCAGACCGGGACCGGCAAAACCGCCTCTTTCACGCTGCCGATGATCACGCGCCTTGGCCGTGGCCGCGCGCGCGCGCGTATGCCGCGCAGCCTTGTGCTGGCGCCCACACGCGAACTGGCCGCCCAAGTGGCCGAGAATTTCGACACTTACGCCAAATACACCCGCCTGACCAAGGCGCTGCTGATCGGCGGCGTGGCCTTTGGCGAGCAGGACAAGCTGATCGACCGGGGCGTGGACGTGCTGATCGCCACGCCGGGCCGCCTGCTGGACCATTTCGAGCGCGGCAAACTGCTGCTGACCGGGGTTGAGGTGATGGTGGTGGACGAAGCCGACCGGATGCTGGACATGGGCTTCATTCCCGATATTGAACGCATCTTCAACCTGACCCCCTTCACGCGGCAGACCTTTTTCTATTCCGCGACCATGGCCCCGGAAATCGAGCGTATTACCAATATGTTCTTGGCCAACCCCGCCCGCGTGGAAATCGCACGGCAGGCGACGGCTTCGGAAACCATTGCGCAGGAACTGATCGAACTGCCTGCGGCCAAGCGCGATGCGGCCGCCAAGCTGAAGCGCGAGGCGCTGCGCAAGATCATCCAAGCGCAGGGCGATAATCTGGAAAACGCAGTCATCTTTTGCAACCGCAAGGTTGATGTCGATGTGCTTGCCAAGTCACTTGCCAAGCACCATTTCGATGCCGCCCCCATTCACGGGGATCTGGACCAATCCGTGCGCACCCGCACGCTAGAGAAATTCCGCGCCGGTGAATTGCGTCTGCTGATCGCATCCGACGTGGCCGCGCGCGGGCTGGATGTTCCCTCTGTCAGCCATGTGTTCAATTTCGACCTGCCGTCGCACCCGGAAGATTACGTTCACCGCATTGGCCGCACGGGCCGCGCGGGGCGGTCGGGCAAGGCGATTTCGCTAATGGTGCCCGCCGATCAGAAATATCTGGATGCAATTGAATCGCTGTTGGGCAAGCAACTGCCGCGCGGCACAGCGCCCGAGCTGGAGCCCCCGCGCGCCGCCGGGCGTGCCGAGAAGGCAGAAGACAGCGACGAAAAGCCAAAGCGCAGCCGCCGCACGCGCAAGCCCGCCAATGACAATATTGATGCCGCGGTCGAGCCGGTAGAGGCCAGCGCCCCTGCCCCGCAGCCTCAGCCTCAGCCTCAGCCGCAACAACAGCAGGACCGCCCGGATCGCAAACGCGACCGCCGCGACAACCGGCATGACGCGCCCGTGGGCATGGGCGACCATGTGCCCGACTTCCTGATGCGCGAGTTCCGCACCGCGTGAACCACGCGGATAACACAAAACAAAACCGCGCAAAGGTGACCCTTCGCGCGGTTTTTGCTTTGCGTCGCGTAGCTTAGCGATACAGCAGCGATACTTTGTTGTGGAACAGGTGCAGCTTGGCCGGATCGGCTTTCAGCTTGACCATCTTGCCGCGCAGCCCGGCATGTGTGCCGCCCAGCTTGGCCAGAACCGGATTCGCATTGGGGGCATCGGGTTTGAAATAAAGCACCGTCAATTCGCCAAGCGCTTCGATCAGGTCAACCTCGCCCTGATACAGGTAATCATCGTCATCGCTGGCGATTAGGTCTTCGGGGCGCACACCCAGATTGACCTTCAACCCCATATCCGCATCCGTGGTCGGGATATTGGCCGTGGCCACGCCGCCGCCATCCAGTTTCACGCGGGTGTGTTGGCCCGTGCCGACCACTTCACCCGGCAGCAGGTTCATCGCTGGAGAACCGATGAATTGCGCCACGAATTCGCCATTGGGGCGTTCATACAGTTCCAGCGGCGTGCCGACCTGCGCAATGCCCCCGCCCGCCAGCACCACGATGCGGCTGGCCAGTGTCATTGCTTCAACCTGATCATGCGTGACATAGACCATGGTCGAATTCGGCATCGATTCCTTCAGCTTCGCGATCTCGATCCGGGTGGCCACGCGCAAGGCCGCGTCAAGGTTAGAGAGCGGCTCGTCGAACAGATACACCTTCGGGTCGCGCACGATGGAGCGCCCGATCGCCACCCGCTGCCGCTGCCCGCCTGACAGCGCCTTGGGCAGGCGGTCCAGATACGGCCCCAGTTGCAGAATGTCGGCGGCCTTGGTCACGGCCGCGTCAATTTCGGCCTTCGACTTTTTCGCGATCTTTAGCGCAAAGGCCATGTTGTCGCGCACCGTCATATGCGGATAGAGCGCGTAGGACTGGAACACCATGGCAATGCCACGCTGTGCGGGCGGGATGTCATTGACGACCATGCCGTCAATTTCCAGCGTGCCGCCCGTGATCTTTTCCAGCCCCGCAATCATGCGCAAAAGCGTGGATTTGCCGCAGCCCGAGGGGCCGACAAACACGATCAATTCGCCCTGTTTGATGTCAAGATTGACATCTGACAGCACCTTGACCTCGCCGTAGGCTTTCTCGACATCGGTCAGTTTCAGATCGGCCATGGGTTCCTCCCCCCTCGTTTAGCGTTTTAGAACCAGGCAGGGCTGCCATGGTCCCAGATGCACCAACCCGTCCTCTCCGACACCGGAAGAGTTCAGCTCTTGCCCGACGGTCACCCAATTGCCTTCCGGCAGGTAAAGGGTGGTCGGGTCGTGGCTAAGGTTGAAGGCGCAGAACATCACTTCGCCCGCCTCCTCGCGGATGAAGGAGAGCGTGTCGCCCGACACATGCAGATCACGCATAACCCCGCGCGATAGCGCCCGGTGCGCATGACGGAAAGCAATGGCGCGGCGGTAATGATGTAGCAACGCATCGGGCGCGCGTTCCTGCGCATCGACCGACAGGCCGATATGTTCGCGCGCGACCGGCAACCATGGCACATCGGTTGAAAAGCCACCGTTCAGCGTGCTCTTCTCCCAGACCATCGGCGTGCGGCACCCGTCGCGGCCCTTGTATTCGGGCCAGAACTGAATACCGTAAGGGTCGCGCAGGTCTTCGAACACCAGTTCCGCTTCGGGCAGGCCCAGCTCCTCGCCCTGATAGAGGCAAGCCGAGCCGCGCAGGCACATCATCAGCGTGGCATAGGCGCGCACAGCAGCGGGTGACATGTCCCAGCGCGTGATATGGCGCATCACGTCATGGTTGGAAAACGCCCAGCAGGCCCAGCCTTCGGGGGCGACATAATCCAGATGGCGCAGCACGGCGGCAATGCGCGCGGCAGAAGGCTGGTCGGCTGCCAGGAATTCGAACGCGTAGCACATCTGCACCTTGTCGCCGCCCGAGGTATATTCGCCGAGGATTTCGAGGCCTTTCTGCGCATCGCCCACTTCACCCACGGCGGCGGCGCCATAGGTATCCAGCAGCGCACGGAAACGGCGCAGGAATTCAAGGTTCTCTGGCTGATTCTTGTCGTACAGGTGTTCCTGATGGTTATAGGGGTTCACCGCGGGTGCAATATTCGCGTTGCGTTGCTCTGGCGGCAAGGGTGGGTTGTCGCGCAGCTGGTAATCGTGGACATAGAAATTGATCGTGTCCAGACGGAAGCCATCGACCCCGCGCTCCAGCCAGAAGCGCGTGACATCCAGCAATTCCTGCTGCACCGCCGGTTCGTGAAAGTTCAGATCGGGCTGCGAGGTCAGGAAATTGTGCAGGTAATATTGCAGGCGCGTCGCGTCCCATGCCCAAGCGGACCCACCGAAGATGGACAGCCAGTTATTGGGCGGCGTGCCATCGGGTTTCGGGTCTGCCCAGACATACCAGTTGGCGCGCGGGTTGTCGCGCGACGAGCGGCTTTCCTTGAACCACGGATGCTGGTCGGACGAATGCGACAGCACAAGGTCGATCAGCACCTTTATGCCAAGGTTATGCGCGGTCGCGATGATCGCATCAAAATCGGCCAAGCTGCCGAACATTGGGTCCACATCGCAATAATCCGACACGTCATAGCCGAAATCCTTCATCGGAGAGGTGAAGAACGGGCTGATCCAGATGGCATCTACGCCAAGGCTGGCGATATACGGCAGGCGCTGGACGATGCCGCACAGGTCGCCAATACCGTCGCCGTTGCTGTCTTGAAAGCTGCGGGGGTAGATCTGATAGATCACCGCACCGCGCCACCAATCGGGGTTCAGTTCCAGCCCATGATCGGGCTGCAACATAGCAGTAGCACTCACGTTATGTTCCTTACTTGACAGAGCCGGCCAACAGGCCGCGCACGAGGTAGCGTTGCATTGTGAAGAAAACCAAGAGCGGCACCGCGATAGAGACAAAGGCCGCCGTGGCCAGAATGCCCCAATCGCCGCCCCGTGACCCCAGCAGGTCGTCGGCGATCTTCACGGTCATGACCTGAGATTCCGCGCCCGATGGCAAGAAAACCTTGGCCACCAGCAGGTCATTCCATGTCCAGAGGAACTGGAAGATCGCGAAAGAGGCAAGTGCCGGAAAACTGAGCGGCAGAATGATCTTGGTGAAAATCTGGAAATCGGTGGCGCCATCGACCTTGGCACCCTCGATTATGTCGCGTGGCAGTCCGACCATGTAGTTGCGTAACAAATACACCGCCAAGGGCAGGCCAAAGCCGGTATGCGCCAACCATATCCCAAGAAAGCTTTGCCCGATGCCGATATCTGTATGCAGGCTAAGAAGCGGCACCAGCGCCAGTTGCAAGGGCACCACCAACAGCCCCACGACGGCGGCAATCAGCAGCCCGCGGCCCGGAAAATCCATCCAGGCCAGCGCATAGGCCGCGAAGGCCGCAATCAGGATGGGAATGATCGTGGCCGGGATGGTCACGGTCAGCGTGTTGATAAAGGCGCGGTCCATGCCATTGGCGTTCAGCACCGTGTCATAATTCAACAGCGTGAACTTGGGGGGTGTTTCGGCGGCCAGATATACTGTTGGCCCCCTTTCTATCGGGTCGGGGCTTTCCAGCCTATAGCTGCCATCGGCCTGCACCGTCAGGGTGCCGCCGCGGCGCAATTCGGTCGCGGTGCCGGGCGTAAACTCATTCGGGGCCACCGCCCGCGTGCCAAAGGCAGAGATGCTGCCATTGTCATCGGGGAACGCTTCTGCAAGGGCGGGTTCGTCGAACAGGTTGCCTTCCAGCACATACAAATCACCCTCTTGGCGCGCCCCGTCCGCGGCAACCCGCGCGCGGAAATTCAGGTCCACCGCGAAGGGCGTCTGCCACCAGCCGGATGCCGAAATCTGGTCCCGCTCGCGGAAGGACGACACGAACAGCCCGATGGTCGGCAACAGCCACAGCAGCACAAGGATGATGACGGTAATGTTGACCGCGATCTTTCCGCCTTGGTTCTGGCCTGCGATATTATCCATTGGTTATCCCTCCCTCGCGCTTCTCAGCGCATTTCCTTGCGCGCTTGGGCGATGTTCCAGATCATCACCGGCAGCACCAGAACCATGATGACAAAGGCCACGGCGGTCGCGCGCCCATCGTCGCGGAACATGAAGGACATCATGTAACTTGGCAGGATCTGCGTGTCGAAATTGCCCCCGGTCATGGTGTAGACAATATCGAACACTTTCAGCACCAGAATGGTGATCGTGGTCCAGACCACGACAATCGTTCCCATGATCTGCGGCACCTTGATTTGGAAGAACACCTGGAACGGGTTCGCGCCATCAATGATCGCGGCTTCGATGGTTTCTTCCGGGATGCCGCGCAAGGCCGCAGACAGGATGACCATGGCAAAGCCTGTCTGGATCCAGACAAGAATGAACATCAGGAAAAAATTGTTCCAGAACGGCACTTGCAGCGGGTCAAGGGCGGTCATGCCCATGCTGCCGCGGATCGCGTTGATGATCCCGATATCGGGATTGGCCGAATAGACAAATTTCCAGATCAGCGAGGCGCCGACAAAGGAAATCGCCATCGGCATGAAGATCAGCGATTTGGCTATGTTGCCCCAAGCCATGCGGTCGGTCAGTTGCGCGACCAGCAGCCCAAGAAAGGTTGCCATTGCAGGCACAACCAGAACCCAGAGCAGGTTGTTGAGCACGGCGGTTCGGAAGGACGCTTCGGCGAACAGATTGGCGTAATTGTCAAAACCGATGAAATTCGTGCCCAGCCGGTCGAACATGGACCGGTAGAACGACCCAACCACCGGGTAAACCAGATACAAGCCCAGCGCGAACATGGCCGGGAACAAGAACAACCATGGCCGCACCTTGTTGGCGCGGTTTATGTTCCGGCCCGCCTGCGGCCCCTTGGCCGGGAAGATCACCTTGTCGAGTACGATGTTCGACGCGTAGAAATACCCCACGCAGCCACCCACACCGATGATGATGGTCAATAGGCCCTGCAAAACTGGTGACATGGCTGTGCTCCCTTCACGTGGCGCGCGTGGTCATGCCCCCCGCCGCTTGGGCGAGGGGCTGTTGTCAGGTCGCTTACTTGATGGTGTCCCAGCGTTCCTGGATATCGGCAGCCACCTCTTCGGCGCTTGCGCCGGTGACGTAATCGACCATGCCGGTCCAGAACGCGCCCGCACCGATTTCGCCCGGCATCAGGTCAGATGCGTCGAAGCGGAAGGTGGTGGCGTTGGCCAGAATTTCACCCTGCGCGCGCTCGGAATCGCTTGCATAGGTTTCCAGGTTCACGCCGCCATGCGCGGTCAGGAACCCGCCCTGCGTCATCCACATTTCATGCGCGATGGGCAGTTTCAGGAATTCCAACATCGCCGTGGCCGCATCCGACGGGTCGGTGACGGCGAACAATGTGCCAGCGCCCAGAACCGGTCGGCCCAGATCGGCCTCCTCGAAAGCGGGGAAATAGAAGAAATCCACATCCTCGCCCACCGCGGTGCCATCTGGGAAGAAGGCCGGGATGAACGACGCCTGACGGTGCATGTAGCAGCTGGGCGGGATAGAGAACAGGCCCGCCGGGCTGTCACGGAAATCGGTCGTGGCCACGGCTTGCGCACCGCCCTGCACAAACGCATCATTGCGTGCGAATGCGCCGAATTCCTCGATCGCGGCGATCACGGCCGGATCGTTGAACGGCATCTCGTTGCTGACCCACGCGTCATACACTTCGGGCGGCTGGGTGCGCAGCATCATGTCTTCCACCCAGTCGGTGGCGGGCCAGCCGGTGGCCGCGCCCGACCCCAGACCAATGCACCACGGCGTGCCGCCATCATCGACGATCATCTGGGTCAGGGCTTTCAACTCTTCCATCGTCTCTGGAATGTCGTAGCCCATTTCGTCAAACGCGTCGGGCGAATACCAGACCAACGATTTCAGATCGACACGGTAGAACAGGCCGTAAAGCTGATCGTTGCCATCCGGGTCGGCATAGGTGCCCAGATCAACCCAGCTTTGCCCAGCCGCGTAGTTTTCCGCAACAAACTCTGCCGTGCCTTCGGGCAGCGGGGTCAGCAGGCCCTGTGCGGCCATATCGGCAGCCAGACCCGGTTGCGGGAACACAGCCAAGTTCGGCGCACTGCCCGCGCGGGTCGAAATCACGATATCCTGCTCGAAACTGTCAGAACCGGAATAGTCCACGGTGGCCCCGGTCGCAGCTTCGAAATAGTCGAAAATCTTGTTGACCTTCTCAGCCTCGTTGCCCGTCCACGGGCCGGTGATGGTCACGGTCTGCCCGGCAAGATCGGTCGCGTCGGCAAAGGCGGTGTAGCTATCCCAAGTGAAAGCCCCCTCGCCCGGCGCCACAAGCAAGTCCTGCGCCGAGGCCCCCGATGCGACAAGCGCGATCACGGCCACGCCTGTGTAAAGTCTGGATTTCATTGTCATCCTCCCAAGGTTGACGGTGTGTTATGCACAATTATTCATCAAGTGCTGACCAGCATCCCAGCAGTTTGGAATCGGCTTTCCAAACCGCTTTGGATGCATCGACAGTTGCGCATCACCTTGGCCCTGTCAATCGCGAAATTCACAAAAACCCTTGTTTTCAAGTGGATTTCGCAGGTGCAGCATTCGGCATATCGCAGATTTATCTTTTCATCTCAGATCGTTTCGGATTAGTCTCTGCCACGCTTTTCAATACGGTTTGAACAAATCATGGGCGTTACTCTCAAGGAATTGGCCATGCAACTTGGCCTGTCCCCGACCACGGTCAGCCGGGCGCTGAACGGCTATCCAGAGGTGAACGCCCAGACACGCCAACGCGTGCAGGACGCGGCGCGCGCGGCCAATTATCACCCCAACACCCGCGCCAAAAGCCTTGCCACCGGGCAGGCGCGCGCAATCGGCCATGTCATCCCGCTCTCGACCAGCCACGAGATCGTCAACCCGATCTTTGCGGATTTCATCGCCGGTGCGGGCGAGGTGTATTCCGGTGCCGGTTACGACATGGTGCTCAGCGTGGTCTCTGACGCGCAAGAGGAAACGACCTATCGCAACCTTGTCGCGCGCGGCACGGTCGATGGGTTGATGGTGCACGGTCCGCGCCTGCATGATGACCGCATCGCGCTGCTGCATGACCTTGGTTTGCCCTTCATGGTGCATGGGCGCAGTTCAGGCGCGAACACCCCCTATTCATGGCTGGATATCAACAACCGCCGGTCGTTCCGCCGCGCCACCGAATTCCTGCTGGAGCTTGGCCATACCCGCATCGCGCTTATCAACGGGCTGGAAAACATGGATTTCGCCATGCGGCGGCGCGGCGGCTATCTGGATGCGCTGGCACAGGCAGGCATCGCCCCCGATCCGGCCCTGATGCGGGCGGGCGAGATGACAGAACCCTATGGCCACACAAGTGCGCATGACATGTTGCAACTGCCCGATCCGCCAACCGCATTTCTGGCCTCTTCCATGGTGGTGGCCTATGGCCTGCGCCGTGCCCTGACAGAGGCCGGGCTGCGCATGGGGCGCGACGTGTCGGTCATCACCCATGATGATGACCTGTCCTACATGCCCAATGGGCTGGACGTGCCGCAATTTACCGCCACCTGTTCCTCGGTGCGCGCCGCCGGGCGGCAGGCGGCGGAAATGCTGCTGGCGCTGGTCAATGACCCGGCACAGGGGCCGCTGACAAAACTGATGGAGACCCGGCTGGTGCTGGGTGACAGCACAGGACGACACAGATCATGACCGACTTCACGCATCGTCGCGCCGATTTTCCCGCCGATTTTCAGTTCGGCGTGGCAACATCGGCCTACCAGATAGAGGGGCACGGCTTTGGGGCCGCAGGCCGCACCCACTGGGACGATTTCGCCGCCACGCCCGGCAATGTGGTGCGGGCCGAACACGGGGGCCGCGCCTGCGACCACTACCATATGTGGCAGCAGGATCTGGACCTGATCGCCGCCGCCGGGTTCGATATTTACCGCTTTTCCGCATCTTGGGCACGGGTGCTGCCCGAAGGGCGCGGCGCGGTGAATGCAGAAGGGCTGGATTTTTACGACCGGCTTGTCGATGGCATGCTGGAACGTGGCATCAAGCCCGCGCTGACCCTGTATCATTGGGAATTGCCCTCGGCCTTGGCCGATCTGGGCGGCTGGCGCAACCGCGACGTGGCAGAGTGGTTCGCGGATTACACCGAAATCCTGTGCAAGCGCATCGGCGATCGAATCTGGTCCGCCGCCCCCATTAACGAGCCGTGGTGCGTGGGCTGGCTGTCGCATTTCATGGGCGCTCATGCGCCCGGCCTGCGCGACATTCGCGCGACGGCCCGCGCCATGCACCATATCGGGCTGGCGCATGGCCGCGCCACGCAAGTGATGCGCGGATTGGGTATGTCCAACCTCGGCGCGGTGTGCAATTTCGAATACGCCCTGCCGCTGACCGACAACGCCGCAGAACACGCCGCAGCACGGCTTTACGATGGCATCTATAATCGCTGGTTCATTGGCGGCATGTTCAAAGGTGCATACCCCGCCGATGTGCTAAAGGGGCTTGCCCCCCACATGCCCGACGGCTGGCAGGACGACATGGCGACCATTCGCCAACCGCTCGACTGGCTGGGGCTTAACTACTACACATGCAAACGCATCGCCGCGGATCCGAACACCGCTTGGCCGCACCTGTCCGAACATGTGGGCGACCTGCCCAAAACCCAGATGGGATGGGAGGTTTGCCCCGAAGGACTTGCACATTTCCTACATTTTGTGGGCGAATATGCTGGAAACTTGCCCCTATACATTACAGAAAACGGCATGGCGAACCCGGACAGCCCCGATCAGCCCGACCATGCGCGGATTGCCTATCTGAATGACCATCTGGATGCGGCAAAGGCCGCCATCGCCAAGGGCGCGAACCTGAAGGGCTATATAATCTGGTCGCTTCTGGACAATTACGAATGGTCCCTTGGCTATGAAAAACGCTTCGGGCTGGTCCATGTCGATTTCGAGAGCTTGCAACGCCGCCCCAAAGCGTCTTATCAGGCACTGAAACAGGCGTTAGCGCGAACATGAAGCGCGCGGGCGCATAGCCCGAGGGTTTGGACATGGCAGACAAAGACGCTCCCGTTCTGGTGGCCGATGTTGGTGGCACGAACACGCGTGTGGCGCTGGCACGCGGCACAACGATTATCGCAGGCACGACCGAACGCTTCCGCAATGCAGACCATTCGGGGTTGGAAACGGTGCTGGCGGAATATTTGTCCAAGCATCGCAGCCTGCCTGCGCGCGCAGCGATTGCGCTGGCCGGACCAGTGCGGGGCGATTGCGGTGCCATGACGAATCTGGGTTGGTCCATGCAGGCGGGTGATCTTGCGCGCATGACCGGCATTCGGCAGGTGGCTTTGCTGAATGACCTGCAAGCACAGGGCCACGCCCTGCCCTATCTGGCCGCCGACCATTTGCGCGTGATCCGCGATGGCACGCCCGAAGGCGGCACGCGGCTGGTCATCGGGCTTGGAACGGGCGTGAATGCAGCCCCGGTATATCCGGCAGGGCATGGGTTTGTCGTGCCGCCTGCCGAAGCGGGCCATATTCACCTGCCGCAACAAACCGAGGAAGATCAGCACCTTGCCCGTTGGCTTGTCGCGCGGCGCGGCTTTGCATCGGTCGAGGATGTGCTGGCCGGGTCGGGGTTGGAACGGCTTTACGCCTATCACGCGGAACAGGCGGGCGGCGCACAAGCCCGCGATGCAAGCGCGATCATGACGGCCATGGCAGAGGGCGATGCGCTCGCCATGCGGACAGGACGCCATTATGTGCGTTTGCTGGCGCAATACACCGCTGATCTGGCGCTGACCACGCTGCCATTCGGCGGCATCTATTACATTGGCGGTGTTGCCCGGGCCTTTACACCGTTCATGGCGCGCTTTGGCTATGACGCGGCCTTTACCGATATGGGCCGGTTCAGCGATCTGGTGGCGCAATTCCCCGTGGCACTGGTCGAGGATGATTTCGCAGCGCTCACCGGCTGCGCGGTCTATCTGGCGGCCTGACCCCTTGCCCCGCGCCGTGGTTTAGGCCAACGCTGGCGCATGGAATGGCGCGATGAAGCAATCCTTCTGGCAAGCCGCCCCTTGGGCGAAGGGACCGCGCTGATCGATGTGTTCAGCGGGCTGCACGGGCGCTATGGCGGCGCTTTGCGCGGGGGGGCTTCTCGCAAGATGGCGCCGCTGTTGCAGCCCGGCGCGCAGTTGGATGCCACATGGCGCGCGCGGCTGGACAGCCAGTTGGGCAATTTCACGGTGGAACCTTTGCGCGGGCGGGCGGGGGCGATCCTGTCGGACCGGCTGGCGCTGCTGGGGTTGGGCGCGGTCTGCGCGCTGACGCGTTACGCCCTGCCCGAACGCCAGCCCTATCCAGAGCTATACCGCCACACGCTTGCGCTGCTGGACCGGCTGGGCCAGCCCGGCTGGCTGCACGATTACGCGCTGTGGGAACTGACCTTGCTAGAGGAAACCGGCTATGGGCTGGACCTTGCGCAATGCACCGTCACGGGCGCAACAAAGGGGCTGGCCTATGTCAGCCCGCGCACGGGCCGCGCTGTCACCGCAGAGGGCGCGGGCGACTATGCCGCGCGGCTATTGCCACTGCCGGAAGGCCTACGCCCCGGCGGTGCGCTGGATGCCGAAGGGTTGCGCAACGCGCTGGCGCTGAGCGGCCATTTCCTGACCGATTGGCTGGCGCGCGCCATGGACAAACCCTTGCCAGAGGCGCGGGCAAGGCTTTTGCGCGCGGTGGCGTGACCACAGAACAAAGCCCTGGACCTTTGGCCGGGGCTTTTATGCGGAACTTCTGGCCGCCTGTCGTGCGTGGCGGTTGCATAACCTGCCCCACCGTTTGTGGGGGCCTGTGTTGTCGCGCAAAACCCGAAACCAGCTTTGCGCGACAGTCACTAAATTACGCGCACCTGCGTGCCGATCTGGACCAGTTCATACAGGTTTTCCGCATGCGGATTCAGCAAGCCGAAACACCCGTTCGACGCCCGCCGCCCGATCTTGGCAGGGTTGTCGATGCCGTGAATGCGGTAATATTGCCAGCTAAGGTTCAACGCGCGCGACCCCAGAGGGTTGCGCGGGTCCGCCCCTTCGACACGCTCAGGCAAGGACGGGTCACGTTCGCGCATTGACGGCGTGGGAATCCACGTGGGTTCAAACCGCTTGAGCGTGATTTCGGTATAACCGCGCCGGGTGAATTCTTCAGACATCGGCACCGAACAAGGATGCACCAGATAAGTGCTTTCATCCTCGGACCAGTAATGCAGCGCGCGCGAATAGGTGTCGCACAGGATGGCCCCCTTGCGCAGCGATTTGAAATGATCTTTCCAGTGATGGTTGCGAAAGCCCATCACGTTGCGAGGCGCGGTGCGGATATTTTCCTCGCCCTCGTAGTCCGGCAAGGCTTGGGCGCGCAAGACCGACGGGGTCGCCAAAGCCCCCAGAACCATCGCCCCGGACCCCAGAAGCGCGCGGCGTGAGAGTTTGTCAGACATGCCATATTCCTCTTGTCGAATTTGTCGCATAAATGCCTGTGAAGCGCCCAGAATAGCAAGTCACGACCGCGTGGGGAAGCGGCGCTGTGGCGCGGTTGCATCGGATTTCAGAGCCGTCGTCGCAGCAGGCGCAGCGCACGGCCCGCAATCAGGCCGCCCAAGGCCGACAGCATCCCCGAAAGGGTGGCGGCCAATGCCCAGACCTCGTCCGACAGGCGCAGGCCCAGCCGCAGAACGCGCGATTTGCCCAGCACTTCCAGCGCCGCGGTGCTGCGCGGGCCAAGGGCACGGGCGGTGCGGGCCATGGCACGCGCATCTGGCACGGTTTGCGCCGCGCCCATCAGGTGCAAGGTGGCGCGTGTTCCCGCGCTGGCGCGCATGGCGCCAAACTCTTTGGTCAACCGAATCGCAGGCGTCAGCGCGTCTGTCCGCGTGGCGCGGCCCAATGGAGCCCCGCGCGACAGCGCTGCCCAATCCACCCCCTCGCGGAAAGCGCGGATATAGACGCGGCGCAGATCGGGCGCGAGCCGCCCCATCCGATGCGCGACCCGCAGCAGCCCGGCCCCGGCCTTGACGGTGTAAGACGTGCCGCCGGTGAACACCACCGCCCCGGTCGCGGCGACCCCGACCAGCGCCAATGTCAGGTCTAGCCGGTCCACCTCTGCGCCCTGCCCGGCTGCCAGCCCCTCGCGGCCCAAGACAAGCAGATCGCCCGCAACCGTCAGGTTCATCCCGATGCCGCAGGCCAGATCGGGGCCAAGGGTGCAGCGCGACAGGTCATAACTACAAGCCCAGCAGGCGCGGGCCTTTGCCGCGAAGCTGAAATCTTGCGCGCGGGCAGCGTCGATCCGGGTTTGCAGGTCAGGCGGCAAGGCCACGTTTTCAGCCAGAAGCGCGTCGATAACATGCCAGTTGCGCGGGGTTTCGGCCAGCCGCGTATCCAGCAATTCCGCCACGCGCGCGGGCGTCGCCGCGCGGGCCAGCGCCGCCGTGTAAACCTGCGCCAAGCTATCTTCCGCACGCTCGACCCACCAGCCGCCAGCGCGCCACAGCGCCACGACCTGCCAACCGCTTGCCAGCGCCAAACCCAGCGCCAAGGCGGCCAGCAGGCGGCGCGCCCAGATCATGGGCGAGAGCGCACCAGCCCCACGATGTCGTAGCACTGTTCCAAGATTGGCTGTGCGATGGCATTGGCGCGCGCCGCCCCCGCGCCCAAAATCCGGTCAATCTCTGTCACATCCTGCATCAGGCGGCTCATTTCCGCGTTGATCGGGGCGAGTTTTTCGACCGCAAGATCGGCCAGCGCGGGTTTGAACGTGCCAAAGCCCTGACCGGCATATTGCGTCACCACGGCTTCGGGGGTCATATCGGCCAAAGCGGCATAGATATTGACAAGATTGCGCGCCTCGGGCCGCTCTGCCAGCCCGTCAAGGCTGTCGGGCAACGGGTCGGGGTCGGTGCGCGCTTTGCGCAGTTTTTGCGCGATCGTATCGGCATCATCGGTCAGGTTGATGCGGCTCATATCTGACGGGTCGGATTTCGACATTTTCTTGGTGCCATCGCGCAAAGACATGACACGGGTTGCGGCACCTTCGATCACGGGTTCCACGATGGGGAAAAACTCGACCCCGAAATCATGGTTGAACTTGGCGGCAATGTCGCGGGTCAGTTCCAGATGCTGTTTTTGATCCTCGCCCACCGGCACATGGGTGGCGTGATAGGCCAGAATATCGGCGGCCATCAGCGCGGGGTAGGCAAACAGGCCAACACTGGCGTTTTCGGCATTCTTGCCCGCCTTGTCCTTGAACTGGGTCATGCGCTTTAGCCAGCCCATGCGGGCCACACAGTTGAAAATCCACGCAAGTTCGGCATGGGCGGGCACTTGGCTTTGGTTGAACAGGATAGACCGCGCCGGGTCTATGCCCGCCGCGATAAAGCCTGCCGCCAATTCACGCGTGGCGTGGCGCAGCTTGGCAGGGTCTTGCCAGACAGTGATCGCGTGCAGATCGACAATGCAATAAATGGTTTCCGTGCCGGCATCTTGCGCCTGCACAAAGCGTTTCAGCGCGCCAAGGTAATTGCCCAGCGTCAAACCGCCCGAGGGCTGGATGCCGGAAAAGATGCGCGTGGCGAAAGCCGTGTCGGACATGAGACGCGATGCTCCGTGCTGGAATTGCTGTTGGCAATCGCTTAGCCTTGGGGGCTGTCAAGGTCAACCAAGGCCCGCCCATGCATGACGTCCCGCGCCCTGCCCCCATTGTGAACCCGTTGCCATGGGCCGTTTGGCTGCTGACATTTGGCGTGGCCGGGGTGGAGCTTGTGCTTTGGGCTGGGGCGCATGGGCTGGTCAACTGGGCTGGAAGCGCCGGATGGCGCGCGCAAGCACTGGTGGCCTTTGGCATCAGCCCCGAATTGCAGCGCTGGATGTGGGACAGCGGGCGCTACCCGCCAGAAGGGCTGTGGCGCTATTTGGCCTACGGGTTCTTTCACCTTGGCCCAATGCAAGCCGCCTTGGTCATGGTCATAACCGCCGCGCTTGGCAAGATCTGCGCCGAACGTCTTGGGTCGGTGAAGGTGCTTGTGCTGTTGCTGGTCGCGCAAGCAATGGGCGGCGTGGTCTTTGGGCTGGTCGCCGATCCCGGCGCATGGCTGATTGGCGGCTACCCGATGATCTTCGCGCTGGCGGGCGCCTATGGCATGCTACTGCGCACTCGGCCTGCGCTGTTCATGGTGGCGGTGCTGGTCGCGGCCCGGCTGGCACTGACCGCCATGGCCGGGGGCGGTATGGATTGGCTGGCGGACCTGACCGCGCTTGGCATGGGGGCCGCCTTGGCCCGCGCATTGGACGGGCCAATTCTGGAACGGCTGCGCCGACGCTAGGCCGTATTGTGGATAGACGGAATAGATGCTCTGACCGCCATCGCGCCCGGCAAATATGATGGGTGGAAAAGACCGCACCTGCGGGGATTGGTCGGGGCTGGTGCCCCCGCCTCCGCGCCGCCTTTTCCACTCACAGACTTATTGGCAGCGGGCGCTGTGTTCAAGAACCATGCCCCAAGACGGATGCGGAAAACAATCACCCTTGCTTTGACGGAAAAGCGCGACATAAATTTCATATTGGGGCAACGTGGATGCGTTCAATGAAACACGTGTTTTTATCTGTTCTAATGTCAATGATCGCACCGGCAGCGTTTGCGCAATCTTGGACACACGGTCCCGACAGGGCCACCGCCCCCCCACCCATTTCGGGCACACCGACGGGCGGGCCGAATACCGGCGGCTTTGAAATTGTCTGCCATCAGGGGGAATGGTCGCTGTATTTATTCGCTGGGGTCGCGCCTGAGAGGACCGGATCGCGGTCTCCCGCGACGATCAGTGTCGATGGTCAGCGTTTCGAGACAACTTTCGAGCCGCGCCCCCCAAGCGCAGACGAAGGCCTCGTTATCACCCCATCAATCATCCAAGCGCTCAAGTCGGGCAATCGGGTCGAAATCACCTTTCCCACGGGTGGCACCCCCTACAGCGCAACGTTCGGACTTCGCGGCTCGTCGCGTGCCTTGGGGGCGGTTGAAGCCGGGTGTGCCTACCCGACGCCGATTACAGCGCCACAGCGCTTCAGATCGGGCATTGGCCATAGCTCTGCCGAAGCGGTCGCTTTGGCAAGGACCATTCTGTCCGATGATCTTGCTCAGATGCGCCTGGAAGCGAGCAAGCCAGATATCGACGTCGAGGCCGCATGGTTTGTTGACCTCGATGATGGCTGGCGGTTCATTATCGCTACCGTTGGCGCGTCGAATTTTCATTTTGGGTTCAACGGTTTCGGAACAATTGTTCTGGCCAAGCCGGTTAATCAGGACTGGCAACAGGTCGGACCCCATGCGCCTTCATTTTGGGTGGCAGTAGATACGCAGGCGCGAAGTAATGGCTGGCCCAATCTCGTTTACCAGAACCAGCGAGGGATCAACCAACCATTCGTCTTTTGGCAATGGGACGGTCGTGACTATGTTTTCTCTCATAGAGTTGAAGGCTAGCTGCCCCCGACGGGGCCGGAGTTATCTGTATCCGGGGGCAGGTTCGAGCGTGGGCGCGCACTGTCAGACCAGCGGACCAACCTCGACAGCTTGCACTTTTCATCGGGCGCATCCCAAGCTGATGCGAGCAGATGGATGTGCTATTTTGTGCGTAGGACATGTTACGCTAAAGCGGTGTCCGATTTTGCACAAGAACATGCGAACACAAACAGCCAGAGCACGCCGCACACATACAATCGAACGCGACGCAGTTCAGCGCAGATCGGGCGGTGTGCCCTCGGCCACTAGGTCAGTCACCAACGCGTCCAAGCCTTGCGTTTGCGTGCGCGTGTCGCCCAAGCGACGCACGGACACGGTGCGCTCTTCGACTTCGCGCGCGCCCACAGCCAGGATGACCGGAACCTTGCCAAGCGAGTGTTCACGCACCTTGTAGTTGATCTTCTCGTTGCGCAGGTCCAACTCGGCGCGCAGGCCCGCCGCCTGCAACGCTGCGACCACCTCGCGACAGTAGTCGTCAGCATCCGACACGATCGACGCGACCACAACCTGACGCGGGGCCAGCCACAGCGGCAGCTTGCCCGCGAAATTCTCGATCAGGATGCCGATGAACCGCTCGAAACTGCCCAGAACCGCGCGGTGCAGCATGACAGGCCGGTGCTTTTCGCCGTCCTGCCCGATATAGCTGGCGTCCAGACGTTCGGGCAGGTTCGGGTCCACCTGAAGCGTGCCGCATTGCCAGTCGCGCCCGATGGCGTCGGTCAGCACGAATTCCAGCTTGGGGCCGTAGAACGCGCCCTCGCCTTCGAAAATCTCGTAAGCATGGCCTGCGGCGACCACGGCCTTGGCCAAGGCATCTTCGGCGTAATCCCAGCTTTCTTCCGTGCCGATGCGCTGTTCGGGCCGGGTGGACAGCTTGATCCGCCATTGCGTAAAGCCCAGATCGGCATAGATGCCCGACAGGAATTCGATGAATTTCGTCGATTCCGCCTCGATCTGGCTAGGCATGCAGAAGATATGCGCATCATCCTGCGTAAAGCCGCGCACCCGCATGATGCCATGCAGCGCACCCGAAGGCTCATACCGGTTGCACGAGCCAAACTCGGCCATGCGCAAGGGCAAGTCGCGGTAGCTTTTCAGGCCCACGTTGAAAATCTGCACATGGCAAGGGCAATTCATGGGTTTCAGCGCGTTGATGGTTTTCTCGCGCGCATGGTCCTCGTCCACTTCGACGATGAACATGTTTTCCTGATAGTTCTCCCAATGCCCCGACGCTTCCCACAGCTTGCGGTTCACCACCTGCGGCGTGTTCACCTCGACATAGCCGCCCCGGCGCTGCTGGCGGCGCATGTAATCTTGCAGCGTGGTGTAGATGCTCCAGCCATTCGCGTGCCAGAAAATCTGGCCCGGCGCTTCTTCCTGCATGTGGAACAGGTCCATCTCGCGGCCCAAGCGGCGGTGGTCGCGCTTGGCCGCCTCTTCCAGCATGGTCAGATGCGCTTTCAGGTCATTGCGGTTCTTGAACGCCACGCCATAGATGCGCTGCAACATGGGGCGCGTGCTGTCGCCCAGCCAATAGGCCCCGGCAATGCTCATCAGCTTGAACGCGTCGCCCGGCACTTGGCCGGTGTTCTGCAAATGCGGGCCACGGCACAGGTCTTGCCAAGGCCCGTGCCAATACATGCGCAGGTCTTCACCTTCGGGGATGCGGTCGATCAGTTCCACTTTGAACGGCTCATTCGCGTCCTTGTAATGCTGGATGGCGCGGGCGCGGTCCCAGACCTCCGTGCGCACAGGCTCGCGCGCGTTGATGATCGCGCGCATCCGCTCTTCGATCTGCGCCAAATCTTCGGGCACAAAGGGTTCCGCGCGGTCAAAATCGTAGAACCAGCCCTTGTCGCGCACAGGACCGATGGTCACTTTGACATCCGGCCAGATTTCCTGCACGGCCCGCGCCATGATATGCGCCAGATCATGGCGGATCAGTTCCAGCGCTTGGGCATCGTCCTGCATGGTGTGAATGGCGATGCTGGCATCTGCCATGATCGGCCATTGCAGGTCGTAATGCGCGCCGTTCACGGTGGCGGAAATGGCCTTTTTGGCCAAGGACTTGGAGATGCTTTCAGCGACCTCTGCCGCCGTTACGCCCGCCTCATAGTCGCGCGCATTGCCATCGGGAAATGTCAGGGAAATCTGGGCCATAAGCCGGTCCTCGTCTGTTTGGCGCCCACGGAACGCCCGGTTGCGGGTTATATGTTGCGCAGGGTTTGACCTTGGGTGCGGGGAAAGTCAAGCTGCGCGAAAACAGAGGATGGAAAATGACCCGACCCGCCGTGCAGACCGCCTATGACATGCTGTCATCAGAGGATGAAGGCCGCGTCTGCCGCGACATCTCCGACGCCGCGTGCCGCGCCCAGCCCGGCAGCTTCCTGCGTCACGCGCTGGCCTTGGGGCTGAACAAATCCGCCGACGGGTTGGTGGACCCCAAACTGGTGCTGTCATGGCTGATGACGCATCTGGGCGCACCTGCCGCGATGATCGGTTTTCTGGTGCCGATCCGAGAGGCAGGAGCGCTGTTGCCGCAACTGTTTACCGCCGCGCGCATTCGCGCCATGGCGCGGCGCAAATGGGCATGGGCGGCGGCAGCACTGGGCCAAGGCGCAGGCGCGGGCGTGATCGCGCTGGCGGCACTGACCGCCCAAGGCGCATTGGCAGGCATGTTGATCCTGCTGGGGCTGGCTGTGCTGGCCGTGTCGCGCTCGGTCGCCTCGGTCGCCTACAAGGATGTGCTGGGCAAAACCGTCGCCAAGGGCCAGCGCGGCACCGTCACGGGGCTGGCGGGAACTTGGGCGGCGGGCGTTTTGTTCGCCTTCGCGCTGGCGTTGATCTGGCTGGCAGAGGCGCGCTTTGCCATCGTCACGGGCGCGCTGATTGTGGCGGCGGTTGCGTGGGTCATGGCAGGCGCGGTCTTTGCCGGGCTGCGCGAAGAAGCGGGCGAAACCGAGGGCGGCGGCAATGGTGCGTCGGCCGCCTTCGCCAACCTGCGCTACTTGCGCGAGGATCGCGGCCTTGCGCGCTTTATCGTGGCGCGGGGGCTTTTGACCGCAACCGCGCTTGCGCCGCCATGGATCGTTGTGCTGGCATCGGACAATGACGCGCTGCAAGGTTTGGGCACGCTGGTGCTGGCCTCTGCCCTTGCCGCACTGCTGTCAAGCTATGTCTGGGGGCGGCTGGCGGACCGGTCGTCGCGCATGGTGTTGGTGCTGACCGGCATTTGCGGGGCCGTGTCCATGATCTTTGCGTTGGCATTCGCGGCCCTCGGGCTGACGGGCACGCTTTGGGCCATGCCGCTGGCGCTGTTCGGGCTGATGGTGGCGCATCAAGGCGTGCGGCTGGGGCGGTCCACCTATATCGTAGATATGGCCGCGCCAGAGCGCCGCGCGATCTATACCGCGATTGCAAATACCGTTATCGGGGTGATCTTGCTGGCCAGCGGCCTGTTCGGCGCCTTGGCCGCCTTGGGCGGGGCAGAACTGACATTGGCGCTGTTCACGCTGATGGCTTTGGGCGGCGCATGGACCGCTTACGGATTGAAGGAATTGGGCGATGGTTGACTATCTGGAAACGGCGCAGGGCCGCAAGCTGGCCTATCACAAGACCGACGGGCGCGGCCCCGGCATTGTTTTTTTGGGCGGGTTCATGTCGGACATGTCGGGCACCAAGGCCGTGTGGCTGGAAGACTGGGCGCGCAGCAATGGCCGAGCGTTCCTGCGGTTTGACTATTCTGGGCATGGCGAAAGCTCCGGTGCCTTTACCGATGGGTGCATTGGCGACTGGGCGGCAGATGCAATGGCCGCGCTTACCGCTCTGACAGAGGGGCCGCAAATTCTGGTCGGCTCATCCATGGGCGGCTGGATCGCGCTGTTGCTGGCGCGCGCCATGCCCGCGCGGGTGCACGCGCTGGTTGGCATTGCCGCCGCCCCCGATTTCACCGAGGACAGCATGTGGCCCGGCCTGAACGACGCCCAACGAGCCGAGATCATGGACAAGGGCCAGACCACCCTGCCCAACGACTATGACGCGCCCTATACCCTGACCCGCCGCCTGTTCGAGGATGGCAAGCACCAGCTTGTGCTGCGCAGCCCCTTGGCCTTGCCGTTCCCTGTGCGCCTGCTGCAAGGCACGCGCGACGAGGCCGTGGCAACCTCTGTCCCCTTGCGCCTGATGGACCATGCCGACTGCCCCGATATGCGGCTGGAACTGGTCAAGGATGCCGATCACCGCTTTTCCACGCCCGATTGTCTGACCCTGATCGCGCGCGCGATTGCAGAGCTAAGTTAAGCGGCGAATGTTCGAAAAGGGAAAGTTTGCGGGGCAATTAGCCCCCAAAACCATCAGAACACGCAGATATTCTGCAAGCTGACCCATTGCCCATCGCTAAGCAACGCGCGGCTGGGTGCCGCGCCCGCCAACGGGTCACCCTTGCGCAAATCGGGCAAAAGCGGTCCGACATCTGGGTCCAGCGCTTCGGGATTATCCGCAAACGCACGGGCCGACAGGTCCAACGCCTGAAACCGCGACAAAAGCTGTGCCACATCGGGCAAAGGGGCATCGGCGCGCATGAAGGGCCCGGCATAACCCGACAACGCTTCGGTCGGGACCGTGCCAGAGGTCAGCAAGCCCAATGTCCTGAGCACACCGATATGCCCCAGCACCGGCGCCACCGGATCCCCCATCCGCAGCCGCGCCTGTGCCAGCACCAAAGCACCGGCTAATGCCTCTGGGCTGTCGGCCATGTCGAGCAGCCGCGCGTCGATCACGAACACCCCGCCGGGCAAACCCGTGACCCGTGCGGCAGGCGTGTCTTGCAGCACATGCACCCGCGCGGGCTGTTCCAGCACCTGCCGTTGCAGCGCGTCCAGCGCCGCGCGGCCTTGGCTGGCGGTGCAAAGCTGCGCGCCCTGTGCTTGCAGATCCGCAACCAGCGCAGAGCCGATTTCATGGCGCGTGGTCCATGGCAATACCGTCGCGGTATGGCGTTCCAGCGCAGGGGGGAACAGGACCGCCACGCCCACCAGCGCCGCGACCGCAAACGCTGCATAAACCTTACCCCCCAGACGGTCGCGCCAGCGCCGGGGCGGTGCCAGTGCGGCCTGCACCACTTCCAGCGCTTCGATCAACCAGTCGTCATCCAGTTCCAGCACCTCTGCGCCATCGCCATCGGGGCTGTATAGGGCCGGGCGTTCACGCGGGTTGCGCCGCCGCACCGCGGGCAAGGACCAATGCGACAAAACCTGCATCGAGCGGCTGTCGGAAATGACAAGGGTCGCATCGCCGAAATTGACCACGACCTCGCGGCGCTGGTCTTCAACCCGCGCAGACCACAGGCCGAGTCCTTCCAGTTTGCGATACTTGTCCAGCGCGGTCATGGCGCCCTGTGGTTATGATTACCCGATGCTCATTCCCTATCGCAGCCCAAGCGGCATGACCAGACGCTTACAAATCACGCACCTGTTCGCGTAATTCAAATTTTTGGATTTTCCCGGTAGAGGTTTTGGGCAAATCCAGCACAAGCACGCGCTTGGGCGTCTTGAAGCCGGCCAGCCGTTCGCGGCAAAATGCGATCAACTCGGCTTCGGACACCTCTTGCCCGTCCTTCAGTTCAATGCAAGCACAAGGCACTTCGCCCCATTTTGCGTCTGGCTTGGCGACCACCGCGGCAAGCGCAACGGCAGGATGTTTCATCAGCACGCCCTCGACCTCGACAGAAGAGACGTTCTCGCCGCCAGAGATGATGATGTCCTTCGCCCTATCGGCAATTTTGATGTAGCCGTCCGGGTGCTGAAAGGCGATATCGCCGGAGTGGAACCAGCCGCCCTTGAACGCCTCGGCAGTGGCTTGCGGGTTCTTGTAATAGCCTTTCATCACACCATTGCCGCGATGCATGATTTCCCCCAAGGCCGCCGCGTCGCGTGCCACCGGGGTCATGGTTTCGGGGTCCATGACCGTCACCCCCTCTGTGAAGGGCATGGCAACGCCGGTGCGGGCCTTGATCTCTGCCCGGTCATCGCCGTGCAAATGGTCAAACCCGTCATGCCACAGGCATTCGGTGTCGGGGCCATAGGTTTCGGTTAGCCCGTAAACCTGAGTCACATCAAAGCCCAAGGGTTCAATCGCGGCCAGCGTAGCAGCAGGCGGCGGCGCGCCTGCGGTGAACACCCGGACAATATGGTCAAAGCCTTTGCGCTCATGGTCCTTGGCGTTGATGATGGTCTGCAACACGATGGGCGCGCCGGCCAGATGCGTCGCGCCCTCATCTGCAATCGAATCATAGACCCCCGCCGCCGTAATATCGCGCAGGCAGATCATGGCGCCGCCAAGTGCGGGCAGCATCCACGGATGACACCACGCGTTGCAATGGAACATGGGCACGATGGTCAGGTAGCGCGGAAACAAGGTCATCTGCCATGAAATCGGCTGCGACAGCGTGGACAGATACGCGCCGCGATGGTGATACACCACGCCCTTGGGTCGCCCCGTCGTGCCGGATGTGTAATTCAGCGCAAGGCTTTCCCATTCGTCGGCGGGCATAATCCAGTCGAAACCGGCATCCCCCTCGGCCAGCAGCGCGTCATAGGTCAGATGCCTGCCGCTGGCGGCAATCCGGGCCTGCGCATCGGGCACTTCGACCAGCAGGGGCGGCGTGTCGAGCATGGCGCAGGCGGCTTCCGCCAAATCCAGCAGCGCGCTATCGACCAGCAGCAGCGCAGCACCGCCATGACCAAGGATATATTGCACCGTATCCACATCCAGCCGCGTGTTGATCGCGTTCAGGATCGCCCCGCAGGCCGGCACGCCGAAATGCGCTTCGGCATGGGCGGGCACATTGGGCAAGAGCGTGGCAACCACATCGCCGGGGGCCACACCCCGCCCCACCAGCGCAGAGGCCAATTGCGACACCCGCGCGTGATATTGCGCATAGCTGCGCCGCTCTGTGCCGTAGATGATCGCGTCACGCGGGGCGAACAGGTCGGCGGCGCGGCGCAAATGCGACAAGGGCGTCAGCGGCGTGAAATTCGCGGCGCACCGCGCCAACCCGGTTTCATCCCTTAGCCAGCCCATTTTCGCCTCCTGGTTGCAGATATTTCGCGCGCGGGCCATGAGTGGAATGGCCTGCGAAATATTATTGCTACGACGTAGCAAAATAGATAGCGAAATTGCAAGACCCGCCTGCAAGGCAGCCGCTTTGTGGCACAACAAAGGCGACAATTCCGGAAAATACCGTAGTTTGTCCCCGATTTTGTCCGTTAACACAGGTTAACGTTGTGCTCACGCAACCTGTTGGGTGGCGCAACCGCAAAGAGAGGACATCCCATGTTACCCTCGCTTCTAACGGTTACCAGTTCCGGTGCGCGTTATCGCACATTTCATGATCGCAGCAATGTCTGGCCAAGCGCCCAGACACCCGGCGCGCTACTGCCGGATTTCGGCAGCATTGTCGAAGGCTTGTTGCCCGGTCGCATGATCGCCACAGAAACGGGCTGGCGCCCCGTCGAAACCCTTGTGGCGGGCGATATGGTGCTGACATTCGATCATGGCATGCGTCGCCTTGAATCTGTTCTGACCAACCCGGTCGGCCCTGACCCTCGGACCGGCGGCAAGGCACGCGCGCTTCATGTGCCCCGGGACGCAATCGGCAATCGGCGCGCCATGACCCTGCTGCCCAGCCAGCTTGTGCTGCTGGATTGCCCTTATGCGCAAATCTATTTCGGCGCTCAGTTCATGCTGGTTCACGCCGCTTGCCTAGAAGGCTACAAAGGCATTTCGCGCATAGGGCTAAAGCAGGGTGTGCAAAGCTACATGCTGGCCTTTGCCCGCGAAGAGATCATCCATGCCGATGGCTCTGCCCTGCTATCCTGCCACGCGACCGACCGCGCCCCGCGCGCGCCGCGCCATAGAACCTACCCGCGTCTGACGGCAGAGCAGGCTCGGGCCTTCCAACACTGGGTCAAGATGCAAGCGGGCGCGCCGGTGCAATGTGCCACGCAGCCGGGTCGCGCGGTCGCGGCTCGGGCAACAACCCCGGTCCAAACCGCCCGGTTGCACTGAAAATGCCACATGCCGCGCCAAGGGCGTTCCATGACCAAGAAAAGGCCATGATTGCATGGCTTCGTTAACCTTGTTCTGACTTTGGAGTTCAAAGATGACACATCACCACCCGTTCGGCACGACACGTGATGCGAACACTTTCCCGAAATCGGGCAGCATCGCCGCGATTTCCACAACCATGCAAAAAGACGCAGCGCTTTATGCCATGGCGCTGCGTGAAGACGGGCTTTTGCCGGGCACGCTTGTGGCCACCGGCACCGGCTGGCGCAAGATTGAAACGGTGCGGCCGGGCGAGATGGTTCTGACCTTCGACAGCGGTATGCAACCCGTGGCAGAAGTGCATGAGCTGACCATCCCATACCATGCCCTGCCCCCGCACAAGGCCTTCATCATGGTCGTGCCACGCGGTGTTCTGGGCAACCGTCGCCAGATCGAACTGCTGCCATTGCAAGAGATCATCATCGAATCCGATTTCGCAGAGGAGCAATATGGCGACCCGTTCGTGCTGATTCAGGCGTTGATGCTGGACGGCTTTGACGGCATCCATCGCAAGCCATTGCACGGCGATCTAAGCATCTACATGCCGACCTTCGCGCAAGAGCAGTTGATCCACACCTGCGGAACGGCCCTTGTGACCGCCCGCGCTGAAAGCGACTTCTCTCCGTTCGAGGCCAGCAGCAACCTGCCCGCACGCGAATATACCCGCCTGCCGCTTGCAGACCTAAGCGCGTTGGCCGATAGCCTGAAAGAAGAACGGGCGGCCTAAGCCGCCCATATCTTATGCCGCCTTTGCCTTGGCATGGTAGAAGCGATGCCCCACCGCGGCCATGTCGCGCAGCATCTGCGGTGCCCTGAACCTTGGCCCATGCGCAGCTTCCAACTGGTCGCAAACTGCGACCGCATAGGGCGCGCCCAGCATGTCCAGCCATGAAAACGGCCCGCCCGACCAAGGCGCAAACCCCCAGCCCATGATCGCGCCGACATCGCCTTCGCGGATATCGGTCAGAACGCCCTCTTCCAGCGCGCGCACGGCTTCCAGCGCCTGTGCAAACATCAGGCGGTGTTGCACCGTGGTCAGGTCGGGCTGCTCCGCGGCTTGCGGGTATTTTGCGGCCAACCCTTCCCACAGGCCCAGACGTTTGCCTTTGTCGTCATAGGCGTAAAAGCCGGCGCTTGATTTGCGCCCCAACCGGCCCTGTTCGACCATCCAGAAGATGACCTCGTCAACATCGCCATCGGCATAGGCGTCGCCCAGCGCGGCGCGGGTGGCCTTGGCAATTTTTGCCCCCAGATCCAACGAGGTTTCATCCACCAGTTGCAACGGCCCCAGCGGCATGCCCATCAGCTTGGCAGCGTTTTCCACCAGCGCGGGGGCGACGCCCTCACGGACCATGCGCATCCCCTCATTCAGGTATGGGATGATGCAGCGGTTGGCATAAAAGAAGCGCGCGTCATTGACGACAATCGGCGTTTTGCGAATTTGGCGCACGAAATCCAGCGCCTTGGCCACGGCCAGATCGCCCGTCTCGCGGCCTTTGATAATCTCGACCAGCGCCATTTTATCGACCGGGCTGAAGAAATGGATGCCGATGAAATTGGCCTTGCGCGCGCTGGCCTTTGCCAGATCGGCAATCGGCAGCGTCGACGTGTTGGTGGCGAAAATCGCATCCGCGCCCAGCACCGCGTCGGCCTTTTGCGTGACCTCTGCCTTGACCTTTGGGTCTTCGAAAACGGCCTCTATCACCAGATCGCAGCCATCAAGCGCGGCATAATCTGTCGTCGGCGTGATGCGGGCCAAAACCTGCGCCTTGCCCTCTTCGGTGACCTTGCCGCGCTTCATGCCCTTGTTCAGGATATCCTCGGCATGGGCGTGCCCGCGCTCGGCCGCGTCTTGGGCGGCGTCGATCAGCACCACCTCTATGCCCGCATTGGCGGCCACATAGGCAATGCCCGCGCCCATCATGCCCGCGCCCAAAACGCCCAGCTTGCGGACCTTGGCATCGGGCGCATCGGGGCGGTTCGCGCCTTTTTCCAGCGCTTCCTTGTTGATGAACAAAGACCGGATCATCGCACTCGAGGACGGGTTCATCAGAACAGAGGTAAACCAGCGCGCCTCGATCTTCAGCGCGGCATCGAACGGCACCAAAGCCCCTTCATAGACCGCCGACAGCAGCGCCTTGGCCGCCGGGTAGACCCCTTGCGTCTTGCCATTGATCATGGCGGATGCCCCCACGAAGGTCATGAACCCCGCCGGATGGTAGGGCGCGCCGCCGGGTATTTTATAGCCCTTGGCGTCCCATGGTTTGACCAGATCGGCATCTTTCGCGGCCAAAACCCAGTCTTTCGCGCGGGCAAGTAGGTCTTCCGGGGCGACCACCTCGTCAATCAGGCCCGCAGATTTGGCGCGTTTTGGGTCCATCAGCTTGCCTTCCAACAGGAAGGGGGCCGCGCCCATCGCGCCCAGCTTGCGCGCCAGCCGCGTCGTGCCGCCTGCACCGGGGAAGATACCGACCTTGATCTCTGGCAAGCCGATCTTGGCGCGCGGATTGTCCGCCGCGAAAATGCGGTGGCAGGCCAAGGGCAGTTCCAACCCGATGCCCAGCGCCGTGCCGGGCAGCGCCGCGGCAATGGGCTTTGCCCCTTTCAGCGTTTTCGGGTCCATGCCCGCGCGTTCGATCTTGCGCAGGATCGCGTGCATGCCCATGATCGCATCGAACACCTGTTTGGCTGGGTCGGCGTCAACCACACCCTTGCCGGTGGCCAGAATGTTCAGGTCCATCCCGGCGGCGAAATCGGGCTTGCCGGACGTTATAATCACGCCCTTCACAGCCTCATCTGCCAGCGCGGTTTCGATATGCGCTTCCAGTTGCGCAAAACCCTCCAGCGACAGCACATTCATGGATTTTCCGGGCACGTCCCAAGTGATGGTGGCCACGCCGTCTACGTCCAGATCGTAAATGAATTCCTGCATTGTCACCTCCCTTACACGCGCTCGATGATGGTGGCGGCACCCATGCCGGATGCCACGCACAAGGTGGCAAGGCCCACGCCTTGGCCGGTGCGCTCCATCTCATCCAGCAGCGTGCCGATAATCATGGCGCCTGTCGCACCAAGCGGGTGGCCCATGGCAATCGCCCCGCCATTCACGTTCACCTTGCTGTCAGGCACGTCGAAAGCCTGCATGAAGCGCAGCACCACGGCGGCGAAGGCCTCATTCACCTCGAACAGGTCAATGTCGGAAATCTGCATGCCGCTGTCGCGCAGGATCTTTTCAGTTACGGGCACGGGGCCGGTCAACATAATCGTGGGATCGGTGCCGATTTTTGCAGTCGCGCGGATTTTGGCCCTTGGTTTCAAACCATATTTTTCGCCAAATGCCTTGCTGCCAATCAGCACGCCCGCCGCGCCATCGACAATGCCCGACGAATTGCCCGCATGGTGAATATGTTCGATTTTCTCAAGGTGGGGGTATTTCATGATCGCCACCTTGTCGAAGCCGGGCATCATCTCGCCAATCTCTTTGAAGGCAGGTTTCAATGCGCCCAAGCTTTGCATATCGGTGCCGGGGCGCGGGTATTCGTCACGCGCCAGAATGGTCAGGCCGTTCATGTCGCGCACCGGCACGATGGACCGATCAAACCGGCCCTCTTCCCACGCCAATGCTGCGCGGCGCTGGCTTTCGACCGCGAGCGCATCGGCCATCTCGCGGGTGAAGCCATATTCCGTGGCGATGATATCGGCGGATATCCCTTGCGGCACGAAATACTTCTCCATCGCGACACTTGGGTCCACCGCGACAGCCGCCCCGTCCGACCCCATGGGCACGCGGCTCATCATCTCGACCCCGCCGGCGACATACGCCGCACCAGCCCCCGCCCGCACTTGGTTGGCCGCAAGGTTGACCGCTTCCATGCCGCTGGCGCAGAAGCGGTTTATCGACAGGCCCGGAACCTGTTCGTCGAATTCGGATGCCATGACCACGGTGCGCGCCAGACAGCCGCCCTGCTCGCCCACCTGCGTGACATTGCCCCAGATGACATCTTCAATCGCGCGGGTGTCCAGATCGTTGCGCGCTTTCAGGGCATCCAGAACACCAGCGGACAGGCGCATTGCCGTCACCTCGTGCAGGCTGCCATCGGCGCGGCCCTTGCCGCGCGGCGTGCGCACGGCGTCATAGATGTAAGCGTCGGTCATGGTTTCCCTCCTCGTGCCAATTCTGGCAAATGTCGTGTCGCACTTAACAATCGCAAGATACGGCCCATCCGTGACAACACGCAGTTGCCCGCATCAGGCCCAAGTTCAGCGGCGGCAGCGCCTGCGACCGCGCGTCGCATCCCGTGACACCACGGGCCAAAGAGCGGGGCGCAGACCGCTTGATCGGCCCCAAAACACCCCTCCGCCAAAGCCGTCCGTCCGTTCTGCCCCGGGCACACGCATCACTTCTTGCGTGCCTCCAATTCGGAATTGAACAACCGCAACCTGTGGCCCAGATTGTCGGCATCCATGACAGAGTCGAAATTCTCGAACAGGAAGGACAGCGCCTCGCCCTCGTCCAGCCCGGCGTCCTGCGCGAAGCGGCGCAGGCGGCGATAGCCGTCCTCTGTCATGGCGGCGTTGAAGCGGCGGGTCAGGCGAAAGCGTTTGGGCATGCGTGCTCCTTTCAGAAATCAGTCTCTGCCAAGGCCATGACGGTTTCCGCGCCCGACCGGATGCGCGCCAGATGCAGCGCTGTCGCGGGCAGTTGACGGGCCATGTAATAGCGCGCGGTCGCCAGTTTCGTCTCATAAAACGCAGGATCGCCGGTGCCGGCATCAAGCGCGGCATAGGCCGCGCGGGCCATGCGCAGCCACATCAGCCCAAGGCAGACATGACCAAACAGGTGCATGAAATCGGTGGACCCGGCCAGCGCGTCATTGGGGTTCTTCATGCCATTTTCCATAAAGAACATACCCGCCGCCTGCATGTCCTTGGACGCCGCTTTCAACGCGTCGCGCAGGTCGGTCAGGCGGGGGTCATCGCTGCCCGCGACCTCGTCCTTGACCAGCGCGAAGAAGGCCATGACATGCTTGCCGCCGTCCTGCGCCAGCTTGCGGCCCACAAGGTCCAGCGCCTGCACGCCATTCGCCCCTTCGTAGATCATGGCGATCCGCGCGTCGCGGGCGAATTGGGACATGCCCCATTCTTCGATATAACCATGCCCGCCATAGACCTGCTGCGCCTGCACGCACATGTCAAAGCCCTTGTCGGTCAAAAAGCCCTTAACGACCGGGGTGAGCAGCGAGATCAGGCCATCGGCATCGGCATCTGTCGCGCGATGCGCGCGGTCGATCAGGCTGGCCCCCCACATGGTAAAGGCGCGCGCACCTTCGACAAAACTTTTCTGGTCCATCAGGATGCGGCGGATATCCGGGTGCACCAGCAGCGGGTCGGCCGGGCCATCGGGGTTTTTCGCCCCGGTTACGTCGCGCCCTTGCAGCCGGTCCTTGGCATAGGCAAGCGCGTTTTCGTAGGCGACGACCGCTTGGGCGTAGCCTTGCAGCCCCACCCCAAGGCGCGCTTCGTTCATCATGGTGAACATCGCGCGCATGCCCTTGTGCAGCTCGCCCACCAAGTAGCCCGTGGCACCGTCATAATTCATGACGCAGGTCGCATTGCCGTGGATGCCCATCTTCTCTTCAATATTGCCGACGCTGACGCCATTGCGCGCGCCCAAGCTGCCATCCTCGTTGACAAGGAATTTCGGCACGATGAACAGCGAGATGCCCTTGGTCCCCGCGCCCCCGCCCGGTGCCTTGGCCAGCACCAGATGGATGATGTTCTCGGCCATGTCGTGTTCGCCTGCCGAGATGAAAATCTTTTGCCCGGTAATGGCATAGCTGCCATCCTCCTGCGGCTCTGCCTTGGTGCGGATCAGGCCCAGATCGGTGCCGCAATGCGGTTCGGTCAGATTCATCGTGCCCGTCCAGTCGAGCGAGACCAGCTTGGGCAGGTATTGCGCTTTTTGCGCGTCAGAGCCATGCGCCAGAATGGCGGAAATCGCGCCATGGGTCAGGCCCTGATACATGTTCAGCGCCATATTGGCCGATACGAAAAATTCGCCCGTGGCGGAATTCATCACATAGGGCAGGTTCTGGCCGCCATATTCTTCGGGCAGATCCAACCCGTTCCAGCCACCATCCTTGATTTGCGCAAAGGCTTCGGCAAAGCCGGTGGGGGTGCGCACCACGCCGTTTTCCAACCGGCAGCCTTCGCGGTCGCCCGTGGCGTTTACCGGGGCCAGCGCGCCTTCGGCCAGCTTTGCCGCTTCCTCCAGAATGGCGCCGGTGGTGTCGCGGTCCAGATCGTCATAGCCCGGAATATCGCTTGCGCCGATATTCAGCACATCGTGCAGCACGAATTGCATGTCTTTGACGGGGGCGGTGTAGCTTGGCATCTCTCTCTCCCTTGAAACGCGCGCTTATTCGGCCGCGCGCGGTCGGTCAGCCTGGGACAGCACGTCATCCGCCCAGGCAAGGTCTTGCTTCAACTCGGAAATCGCATCGGTCAACTCGGCGCGCTGGCGTTCCATATCGGCCAAGCGTTCCTGCGCGATGTCGTAGGTCTTGCGCAGTTGCTTCAATTCGCTGTCGTCGCGGTCATACATTTCCAGCAACTGGCGAATTTGCTCTAGGCTGAACCCAAAGCGCTTGCCACGCAGGATCAGCTTTAGCCGGGCCTGATCGCGGCGGGTGAACAGGCGGTGCTGACCGTCGCGCTGCGGGAACAGCAATTCCTTGGCTTCGTAGAAGCGCAGCGTGCGCGGCGTGACGTCGAAATCGGCGCACATCTGGCGGATGGTCTTGAACTCTTCTGGCATGTCACGAATCCCACTCATGCTAGGAATTTCGGTCCGCAACCGGGTCTGATGTTACGAAACCATAAGTTGACGTTAACGTAAAGGGCAACGTGGCGTCAACCTCTGCCCCTTGCCTTTGCCCGTCCTGCGCGTGCAGATATGGGCATATGTCGCGGAGCTTGCCTATGAATGCCCAAAACTTCATTAACGCGCTGCCCTTTGCCAAGGCGCTTGCCATGCGGCTAGATGATCTGGGCGCAGGGCGCGCCGAAATCTCTATGCCGTGGGATGCGCGCTTCGTCGGGGACCCGGCAACAGGGGTCATTCATGGCGGCGCGGTTTCTGCGTTGATGGACACCTGCGGCGGGGCTGCGGTGCTGTCCGTGCCCGGTGCCACGACCACGGCCACGATCGACCTGCGTATCGACTATATGCGCGCGGCCACACCGGGCGCGCGGCTGGTGGCGAAGGCCGAATGCTACCATGTCACCCGCAACGTGGCCTTCGTGCGCGCCACCGCGCATGACGGCGGCGACACGCCCTTGGCCAGCGCAACGGGGGCTTTCACTTTTGCGGCGAAAGGGGCCACACCATGACCGCGCCCGAACCCGTGCAGGCCGTCAAGCAGCGCCGCGACCGGGCCTTGGCCAGCCTTGTCAGCGCGGTGCCTTATGCGCAGTTCCTTGGCATCTATTTCGAACGCCATGGCGACGAATTGACCGCCATTCTGCCCTATGACGACAAGCTGATCGGCAATCCGTTGTTACCCGCCATCCATGGCGGGGTGATCGCGTCCTTCCTGGAAGTGGCGGCGATTATCGAACTGAGCTGGGCCACAATCTGGCCCGATCTGGAAGCGGGCCGCATCACCCCAGAGGACATGACCCAAAACCTGCCACGCCTGCCAAAAACCATTGATTTCACTGTGGATTTCTTGCGCTCTGGCCTGCCGCGCGACGGCTATGCGCGCGCCCGTGTCAACCGCTCTGGCCGCCGCTACGCCAGCGTGCATGTCGAAGCGTGGCAAGACAACCGCGCGCGGCTGTTTGCGCAGGCAACGGGGCATTTCCTGATGCCCCAGACAGGCCAAGATGCCCGCGATCACTGACCGGCGCATCCTGCGCATTGCAGCACCCATCCTTCTGGCCAATATCGCCGTGCCGCTTCTGGGCGCGGTCGATACAGGCATTATCGGCCAGATGGGAGAGGCCGCACCCATCGGCGCCGTGGGCCTAGGCGCGATTATCCTGACCAGCATCTACTGGGTCTTTGGATTTCTGCGCATGGGCACGACGGGGCTTGTGGCGCAAGCCACCGGCGCGGGCGATCTGGCGGAAAGCGGCGCAATCCTGACGCGTGGGGTGCTGCTGGGCCTTGGCGCGGGCACGGTCATGGTGCTGGGACAGGTCGGGCTGATGGACGCGGCCTTCCTGATCGCGCCCGCCAGCGCCACGGTCGAAGCATTGGCCCGCGATTACCTTGCCATCCGCATCTGGGGCGCGCCCGCAACCATCGCGCTTTACGCGCTGAACGGCTGGCTGATCGCAACCGAACGCACCCGCAGCGTGCTGGCCTTGCAACTGTGGATGAGCGGGCTGAACGTGGTGCTGTCGCTGTGGTTCGTGCTGGGCTTGGGTTGGGGCGTGCCGGGCGTGGCCACCGCCACATTGATTGCGGAACTGACGGCCTTGGCGCTTGGCCTTTGGCTGTGCCGCGCCGCGTTTTCGGGCAATCAATGGCGCGACTGGCCACGCGTATTCGACCGCGCACGGCTGAAACGGATGTGGTCGGTCAATTCCGACATCATGCTGCGCTCGGTCGCGCTGCAAGGCGCCATGACAGGATTTCTGTTCATCTCTGCGGGGTTTGGCGATGTGGACTTGGCCGCCAACCAGATATTGTGGCAATTCGTGATTATCATCGCCCACGCGTTGGACGGCTTCGCCTTTGCCGCCGAGGCATTGGTGGGTCAGGCCGTGGGCGCGCGGGCCGTGGCGGATATGCGCCGCGCGGGGTTGCGCGCCGGGATCTGGGCCTTTGCGCTGGCGGGTATTATGGCGCTTGTATTCCTTCTGGGCGGGCCAAGCGTGATCGCGATGATGGCGCGCGATCTGGACGTGCAGGCAGCCGCCATAGCCTATCTGCCCTTTGTCGCCGCGATGGCGCTGACAAGTTGCGCGGCCTATATGCTGGATGGCATCTTCATTGGCGCAACCGGCACGCGCGAGATGCGCAACACGGTTATTTTGGCGGTCGCGATCTATGCACTGGTAATCTGGGCCTTCGTGCCGGGTTTTGGCAATGTCGCACTCTGGTCGGCGCTGATGCTTCTGAACATTCTGCGCGCGGTGTTCCTTGGCGCACTCTACCCGGCGCTGGAACGGCGTGTGGCGGGCGGGGTGTAAGGGGGCTAGAGCCAGTCTGCGCGGCCGGTGCCGGTGATTTCCGCGATATGGCTGTGCCCATCACGGTCCATCAGGTCTAACAGGCCCCGGTTCAGACGCGGCACCAGCGACAAGCCTTCATAGACAAGCGCGGAATAAAGCTGAACCGCAGACGCACCTGCACGCAGCTTGGCATAGGCTTGCTCGGCGCTACCGACACCGCCAACGCCGATAAGGGGCATCCTTCCGCCGGTCAGTTGCGAAAGCTGCGCCAGAACCCGTGTGGACATTTCGAACAATGGCTGGCCGGACAGGCCGCCTTTTTCGCCTGAACTGGCACTTTTCAAACCTTTGCGTTCCAGCGTGGTATTGGTGGCGATGATCGCATCGATACCGGTCTCTTGTGCCACAGCCGCGATTTCGGCCAGCTCGTCCGGATTAAGATCGGGCGCAATTTTCAGGAATACGGGGACCGCCCGCGCGAGTTCCGCGCGCGCGTCCATCACACCCTGCAACAGCGCCGACAGCGCCGCTGCCCCTTGCAGGTCGCGCAGCTTCTCGGTGTTGGGGGAGGACACATTGACAGTTGCGAAATCGACATGGGCACCGCAGATGCGCAGAACTTGCGCAAAATCGCCCGCGCGGTCGGCGCTGTCCTTATTGGCACCCAGATTTAGGCCCAGCACCATGCCATTGGGCCGCTTTGCAAGGCGCGCGGAAATCGCTTCCGCCCCGTCATTGTTGAAGCCGAAGCGGTTTATGACCGCGCCATCCTCGGGCAACCGGAACAAGCGCGGGCGCGGATTGCCGGGCTGCGGGCGGGGCGTGGCCGCGCCCACTTCGACAAAACCGAAACCCGCGCGGGAAAGACCGCCCAAGGCTTGCGCGTTTTTGTCAAAGCCTGCGGCAAGGCCAATGGGGTTGGGCAGATCCAGCCCCGCAACGCGCACCGCCAGCCGGGGCGAAACGACCGGGCGCGGCAGCGGCGCAAGCCCGCTGCGCAGCGCCTGAATGGCAAACCCATGCGCCGTTTCGGGGTCGAAAGCACGCAGCGCCGCCATGCCCAGACGTTCCAGCGCGCTCATACCAGCCCCTCTGGAAAGATATGGCCGCTTGCGCCCAAGGGCAGCGAGGTATCCCACACCACATCTTCCATGGTGAACGATCTGTAAAGATGTGGGAAAAGTGCACCCCCGCGCGACACCTCCCATTTTAGGGCAGCCCCAAGATGGTCAGGGTCGGCGGCGACCAGGACAAGATCACTCTGCCCCGCGAAATGCTTAGCGGCGGTTTCCATCAGCTGCGCCGCGGTCGAGAAATGGATAAAACCATCGGCAAGATCGACCGGCGCGCCGAGGGTTTCCCCTTTGGCTTTCATCTCATCCCATTCGGGACGGTGGAATATCTTGTAAATCAGCATGGCTGCGTCATGCCCCAAGGGGGCGCTTTGGTCAATCGGCTATAAGGGTCCGGGCAGGCGTTCTTCGCTTAGAAGGACATTGGCATCGACCGCCCCCACGCCCGGCAGCGTCATGATACGACGGCGCAGCACGCGTTCGAAATCTGACAGGTCGCGGGCGACAACGCGCAGGCGGTAATCATACAGGCCCAGCACATGCTGCACCGTCTGCACTTCGGGGATGGCCGAAACGGCACGTTCGAAATCTGCAAGACTGACGCGCCCCTTGGCGGCCAGCGTGATGCCAAGAAAGACGGTCACGCCAAAGCCCAGCGCGGGCAGGTCCAGATCCAGCCTGTGCCGGGCAATCGCACCTGCATCGCGCAAGCGTTTCAGGCGGCGCCACGCGGCGGGCTGGCTAAGACCCAAGCTGCGGCCCAGCGCCCCCGCCGACAGCGTGGCATCTTGCGCCAGCAGGCGTAGCAACTGGCGGTCAAGATCATCGAGCGCGATCATGTTGGGACCCGTGCAGAAGGGGCGCTGCCCCTCTGGCCCGCTGGCGCGGCCCATTCACCCCGGGATATTTGGGCAAGGATGAAGATCATATCGGCAGGCTTTCGTCGGATTTGATGTCGGACAGATGCATCAGCGCTTCCAGATCGGTGATATGCGGCAGGGTCAGGATACGGTCGCGGTAAATCTCCTGATAATGGCCCATGTCGCGGGCGATGATGTTCAAACGCAGGTCCACGCGGCCAAGGAATGTCTGGATTTCAAGCACTTCAGGAACAAGCCGGGCTTGGGCAATGAATTCGTCGAAGGCGCGCGGGTTGGTCTTATCAAGCGTAACGCGAAGCGAGACTTCGACCTGAAAGCCAAGCGCGCGCCAGTCGATGACCGCCTGTTGGCCGCGCAAGATGCCGCGCGCGCGCAAGCGGTCAAGGCGGCGCCAACAGGTGGCTTCGGTCACGCCGGCCCGCGCGGCAAGGTCGGCGGTCGGGGCCATTGGATTGGCCAAAAGCTGGCGCAACAGGCGGCGATCCGTATCATCAATTTGCATGATTTTTCAGAATTTTGGCATTTTACGAATGATTTATGCGTAGATACACGAAAAGATCAGAAGTTTGAAACGTATTTTCGACCAAAGCCCCTATTCTGTGCGCGAATGCAACACCAATGGAGGGACGGCCATGCGCGTCTACTATGATCGCGATTGCGATGTGAACCTGATTAAAGACAAGAAGGTGGCCATTCTGGGCTATGGCAGCCAAGGCCATGCCCATGCGCTGAACCTGCGCGATTCGGGCGCGAAAAACGTGGTCGTCGCCCTGCGCGAAGGGTCGAGCAGCGCCAAGAAATGCGAAGCCGAGGGCTTGCAGGTGATGGGCATTGCCGAAGCCGCCGCGTGGTGTGATCTGATCATGTTCACCATGCCCGACGAATTGCAGGCAGAGACCTATCGCAAATACGTCCATGACAACCTGCGCGACGGTGCGGCGATTGCTTTTGCCCATGGTCTGAACGTGCATTTCGGCCTGATCGAACCCAAGCCCGGCGTGGACGTTATCATGATGGCGCCCAAAGGCCCCGGCCACACCGTGCGCGGTGAATATACCAAAGGCGGCGGCGTGCCTTGCTTGGTCGCGGTGCATCAGGATGCCACGGGCCGCGCTATGGAAATCGGCCTGTCCTATTGTTCGGCAATCGGTGGCGGGCGGTCCGGGATTATCGAGACGAACTTCCGTCAGGAATGCGAAACCGACCTGTTCGGCGAGCAGGCCGTGCTGTGCGGTGGCTTGGTCGAGCTGATCCGCATGGGCTTTGAGACGCTGGTCGAAGCCGGCTACGAGCCGGAAATGGCCTATTTCGAATGCTTGCATGAAGTGAAGCTGATCGTCGACCTGATCTATGAAGGCGGCATCGCGAATATGAACTATTCCATCAGCAACACTGCGGAATATGGCGAATATGTCAGCGGTCCGCGCATTCTGCCTTATGACGAAACCAAGGCCCGCATGAAGGCGGTTCTGACCGACATTCAGCAGGGCAAATTCGTGCGCGATTTCATGCAGGAAAACGCCGTGGGCCAGCCCTTCTTCAAGGCCACCCGCCGCATCAATGACGAGCACCAGATCGAACAGGTCGGCGCCAAGCTGCGCGCGATGATGCCGTGGATCGGCGCATCCAAAATGGTGGACAAAGAGCGCAACTAAGCACTCTGACCGCGATTGAGCCATGCCCTCTGCGCCCCCATGGGCGCAGAGGGTTTCTTTTGCAAGCGCGGCATTGACCGGGGCGCGCGGCCTGTCTACCTATCGGACGCAAGATTGCTGCGCAGGACCGGCCCCGATGTTTCAGGATTTTACGTCTCCCTCGCGCCCTCAAGATGGGCCGCCCCGACTGGCCGCGCTGCGCGATGCCTTGGCCGCCAAGGCGTTGGGCGGGGTGATCGTGCCGCGCGCCGATCTGCACCAAGGCGAGTATGTTGCCGATTGCGACGCGCGGTTGGCTTGGTTGACCGGTTTTACCGGCTCTGCGGGGTTCTGCATTGTCCTGCCAGACCGCGCCGGTCTGTTTGTCGATGGGCGTTACCGCGTGCAAGCGCGCGCGCAATGCGCCGAAGTGTTCCAGATCGTGCCATGGCCCGACACCCGCCCCGCCGACTGGCTGCGCGACGCCTGCCCGAATGGCGCGGTCATCGCCTTTGACCCGTGGCTGCACACGCCGGACGAGATCGAGACGCTGGAACGCGGGCTGGCAGGCAGCCGGATCACGCTGCAACCTGCCGCCAATATGATCGACCCCCTTTGGTCTGACCGCCCTGCCCCGCCCATGGGCGCGGTGATCGCCTATCCCGAACGCCTTGCAGGGCGGTCCAGTGCCACAAAACGGCGCGAGGCGGCGCAAGCGCTGGTCCAGAACGGGCAAAAGGCGACGGTTCTGACCCAGCCTGACAGCATCTGCTGGCTGCTGAACCTGCGCGGGTCAGACTTGCCGCGCGTGCCGGTGGTGCAGGCCTTGGCGGTATTGCATGATGACGGGCGGGTGGATGTGTTCACGGAGGCCGCCAAATTCGACGGTATCCCGTTGGATGACGGCATCAGCCTGCGCCCCCGCGCGGCGTTCGAGCCTGCGCTGCGCAGCCTGACCGGCCCGGTGCGCGTGGACCGTGCCACCGCGCCCTTGGCGGTCTGCGATATCCTGACAGGGGCCGGTGTGCCGATTGACCCCATGCAAGACCCGTGCCTTGGGCCCAAGGCGCGCAAAACCGCCGCCGAACTGGACGGCGCACGCGCCGCCCACCTGCGCGACGGGGCGGCGATGGCCGAATTCCTGTGCTGGCTGGACAAGCAATCGCAAAAGCTGCTGGAAAACCCAGACCATGTCGTGACCGAAATTGACATTGTGCGCCATCTGGAAGCGTGCCGCGTGGCCACCGGGGCCTTGCGCGATATCAGTTTCGACACGATCGCCGGGTCTGGGCCGAACGGGGCCATCGTGCATTACCGCGTGACAGAAGACAGCAACCGCCGCCTGATGCCCGGTGACTTGATGTTGGTCGACAGTGGCGGGCAATATCTGGACGGCACCACCGACATTACCCGCACCATCGCCATCGGCCCCGTGGGCACGCTTGAAGCGCAGTGTTTTACCCGCGTGCTGGACGGAATGATCGCGCTGTCGCGCGCACATTTTCCGCGCGGCGTGGCCGGCGGGCATCTGGATGCGCTGGCGCGCTATCCGCTGTGGCTGGCCGGGCTGGATTACGACCATGGCACCGGCCATGGCGTAGGCGCTTACCTGTCGGTGCATGAAGGGCCGCAGCGGCTGTCGCGCATCAGCCAAGTGCCCTTGGCCGAAGGCATGATCCTGTCGAACGAGCCGGGCTATTACCGCGAAGGGGCGTTCGGCATCCGTCTGGAAAACCTTGTTGCGGTGCGCTGCGCGAAAATGCCCGGTGGGGCAGACCCGCGCGACTGGCTGGGATTCGAGACCTTGACGCTTGCCCCCATCGACCGCAGGCTTATAGTGTCAGCGGAATTGAGTGCGGGCGCGCGCGACTGGCTGAATGCCTATCACGCGCGCGTTTGCATGTCCGTGTCGCCGCTCGTCACATCTGAAACCCGCGCATGGCTTGAACGGGCCTGCGCCCCGCTGGTGGGCTGAACGACTGGAACTGACCTTGCGCGACCTGCGCTTCTGACCGAAGGGAATATGACATGCCGATGAGTATCCTGAAGATCTACCCCGCCCAAGGCACCTGGGTTGTGCGCGCTGGTGGCTCTGTCATCGGGGAAAGCACCCGCGCACTGGAACTGGTTCAGCGTGACTGGCCCTTCGTCATCTACTTTCCGCGCGAAGATATCGCTGGGGCAGTTCTGGACCCCTCGCCGCGCAAACTGGAATGTGACGACCGCGGGACGGGCGAGTTTTTCCATGTCTCCAGCCCCGAAGGCCTGATCGAGAATGCCGCCTATAGCATTACCGCGCCACATGACGGGGCAGAACAGTTAAAAGACTATCTGGCCTTTGACGCCGGCAAGGTAACGGTAGAGCGGGTCTGAGCGGTGACCTTTCCTCAATTCATCGACGCGCTGCCGGGGCTGGATATTCCCTTCCCGGCAGATGTGGTGCAGGCCCGCGCTGTCGGCTCTCCCGAAGGGCTGGTGGTGTTTTTCACCTTTCTGCAAGACATGGACCTGCCCGCGCATGCCCATGGCGCGCAATGGGGCACGGTCATTGCGGGCGAGATAGAACTGACCATCGGGGACAAAACAGCCATCCGCCGCCCCGGCGACAGCTATGAAATACCCGCAGGTGTGATGCATAGCGCCCGCATAAAGGCCGGGACACGCGTGATCGACGTGTTCGAGGAAGCAAATCGCTATGCGATTTTGCGCTAGGCGCGGTCTGCCCCAATCGGCCAGCGCCACGCCATCGCCCCAAGGTAATTGCCGGTTTTGACGGAATTGACCGTGGTGCGTTCGGGGCCGTAGGCATCGGCGCGGCGCGGCTTGCGATAGGTTTTGCCATTGCGGGCCAGCCGAACCAAGCCAGAAACAGTTAGGACAAGGAACTCTCCCTCGCCTTTCAAGGGGATTGTTTCAAGACTGCTCCAGCCGGATTGAAGCGCCTCTTCCAACATCTCGAATGAGTCGCGACGTTTGGGTGTCGAATGTTTCAAACCTGCTCCTTGGACGGTGCCTTTGCCCCTATACCCACAAAGATATGGTTAACATGTCCGTATCACAAGAGCCTGGCACAGGCCAAAAGGATTAGCGCTGCACCATCTCGAACCGCACACGCGCGACCGGCAGGCCAAAGCGGGTCACAACGGCGTCGTTGATGACCCGGCCCTCGGGGCCAAAATAGATCACATCTTCAAAGCCCAACCGGGTGATTTCGCCATCCGCGTTGAAATCCGCAGTGTAGGACAGGCGGATCTCGGTGCCGGTTTCGACCACCTCGGCCACGCCCACAGTGTCTTCGCGCCGCCCGGTCCAACGCCCCGGCCCGGCTCGGTCGAACACCCATGTCAGACGGTTTTCCTCGCCATCGTCATAGATGAAATCCTCTACCACGGTCAGCCTGTCGCCCCGCAACCGCCCGTTCAGCCGCGCGCGAAAACGGCGCTCGGACCCGGTCAGGTCCACCCGGAACACACCCGCCCCCACCGCGCGGCCCGCGAATGCCTGTTCCAGCGTGATCGGTTGCAATGGCCCGTCGGGGCTGGCGGGCAAGCGGGAACACGCGCCAAGGGCAAGAGGACCTATCAGCAGTGCGCGGCGGGTCATTAGCATGGTGCGGCCTTTCTTCGGGTTTACCCAAAGCTAAGGCCCCCGCCCGGTTTGGCCAGTGTCAGCGCCGCGCCAAGCCGTCCTGCAACACCGCGCGCAACAGATCGCCCGGCACATCGTCGCAGACAAAGGCGCGACCGATATCGCGCGCAAGAATGAAGCGTAAACGCCCGTCCTGCACCTTTTTGTCCTGCCCCATCAGGGCGATCAGCGCGTCGGCATCGGGCAAATCGCCCGGAATATCGGCCAGATCGGTCGCCATACCCATGGCGCGCAGATGCGCGCGCAGGCGGCTGGGGGTTTCTTGCGGGCAAAGACCCATGCGGGCCGACAACTCGAAGGCCAAGGCGCAGCCAATCGCCACGCCCTCGCCATGCAGCAAGCGGTCGCAATAGCCGGTCGCGGCCTCTAATGCGTGGCAGAAGGTGTGGCCAAGGTTCAGCAGCGCGCGGTCGCCCTGTTCGGTTTCATCGCGCACAACGATTTCAGCCTTCATCTGCACCGAGCGGTGCACGGCATATTGCCGCAGCGCGTGATCGCCTGCGGCCAGGGCAGGGCCATTCGCTTCCAGCCAGTCGAAAAACGCGGCATCCCCCAGCAGGCCGTATTTCACCACCTCTCCGTAACCCGCCAGAAAATCGCGCGCAGGCAGCGTATCCAGCAGGTCGATATCGGCCAGCACAAGGCTAGGCTGGTGAAACGCGCCCACAAGGTTCTTGCCGTGCCGCGTATTGATGCCCGTCTTGCCGCCCACGGAACTGTCCACCTGCGCCAGAAGCGAGGTGGGCACTTGCACAAAGCGCACACCGCGGCGCAGCACAGCCGCGGCAAAGCCCGCCAGATCGCCAATCACGCCGCCGCCAAGCGCCATGATCAAATCACGGCGTTCGACCTTTTCATCCAGCAGCCATTCAACGGATTGCGACAGCCCCGCCCAGTTCTTCGTCCCCTCGCCCGGATCCAACGCCAGTGCCGGGCTGGCTATATCGCCCAAGGCGCGCTGAACCCGGTCCAGATGCAGCGCTGCCACGCGCGTTTCCGTCAGGATGGCCACGCGGTCACGCTTTAGAAGCGGACCAAGGTAATGCGGCGCATTGGCTATCAGGCCGCGCCCAATGACCACGTCATACGCGCGATCCCCCAAAGGAACATGGACGGTTTGAACAGTCATGGCCTTTATCCTTCCAGAACATCGGGGCGGGTGGCCAAGGCCTGCAACACCGCCTGCGCCATATCGGCGATGGAATAGGTCGGGTCGGCATCTGCAATCAGATCCGCCTGCGCGTAGCAGGGCGTGCGCTCTTGCAGCAGGCGCGCCAAAGTGCCGCGCGGGTCATCGGTCTGCAACAGCGGGCGCGTGGGTTTGGACCGCACGCGCGACCACAACAGGTCCAGATCAGCGCGCAGCCAGACCGACACGCCCTCGTCATGGATGCGCGCGCGCGTATCTGCGCGCAGAAATGCACCGCCGCCCACCGACAAAATACCGGGATCGGCCTGCAACAGGCGCGCGATCACCTCTGCCTCGCGGTTGCGGAAAAACGCTTCGCCGTCGCGGGCGAAAATCTCTGGGATGCTCATCTGCGCAGCGGCGACAATTTCCTCGTCCGAATCGCGGAACGGCACGCCCAGCATCTGTGCGACATGCTTGCCGATGGCGGTTTTGCCCGCGCCCATCATGCCGACCAGAACAACGGTCTTGTGCAGTTTCATGCCGAATGCGCCCTTGTGATCTGCAACAGCCCAAGTTTTCATGGCCTGCGCTTACATTGTCGTGATATTGCCACCAAGACGAAAGGAAAACCCCCCATGGTGCTTGCCACCGTAATGAGGGGGCAACCGGAAGGCACGAACAGGCTTATGAAATATCTGCTGCGACTGATCTTTATTCTTGTGCTGCTGGCCGTGATTGCGGTGGTCGCCTTTGCCTATGTCGGGGACATGTCGCCACAGCGCGCGCCTGTGTCCACACCGTTGCAGCTCGAACCGCAATGAGTGTGCGCATCGGGGCACTGGTGCTGGCCATGGTGCTGCCGGGAGCAGCACAGGCCCAGCCGGGTGCCCCGCTTTCGGCCATCGACTGGCTGGAACAGGCGCTGACACAACCTATCGGCCCAACGGCCCCGCCACGCGCGCCCGGTCCGCAATCGGTGCCGCCGCTTGGCGGGCTGGACGGCTTTAGCCCTGTCCCACCTGCCGAAGACGGCCCGATCACGGCGCGCCCGCTGACACAGGCGACACTGGACAGCACCGGCCTGTTCGCTGCGGCCCGGATCGGGCTGCCGCAAGATATCTGGGGCCAAAGCCCGCTGCGCACGCTGACAGATGCGATCGCGGCCCAAACCCCGGATATGGTGCCCGCCGCGCAAAGGCTGCTGTTGCGCCTGCTGGTCGCGGAATTCGCCCCGCCGCGGCTGACAACCAAGGACATGGCCGGCCAGCTTTTGGCCGCGCGGCTGGACAAGCTGATCGAGATCGGCGCGCTGGAACAGGCCACCCAGTTGCTAGAGGCCGCACCGAACAAAACCGCTGCCCTGAACGCGCGCGCCTTCGATATCGCGCTGTTGCTGGGCGAAGAAGATCGCGCCTGCGCGCGGCTGCAAGGCCAGCTTTTTGCCGAAGGCGGTGAGGCCGCGCGCATTTTCTGCCTTGCGCGGCAGGGCGAATGGCAATCGGCCTATGCCGCCCTTGGTGCCGCGCGCGCGCTTGGCGGGATCGCGCCCCCGGATGCAGATTTGCTGGCGCGCTTTCTGGAAGAAGAAGACGCAACCCCAAGCCTTGACCCGCCAGCCGATCTGACCCCAATGAGCTGGCGCATTCTGGAAGCGCTGGGGGAACCGGTCGGCACGGGCAGCCTACCCGTGGCCTTTGCCCATGCCGATCTGCGCGGCACCAGCGGCTGGCGCGCACAGATTGATGCCGCCGAACGCCTGACCCGCACCGGCGTCATGCAACCGGGCCGCTTGGCGGGCATCTACACGCAGCGCCGCGCCGCCGCCTCTGGCGGGGTGTGGGACAGGGTCCGCGCTGTGCAGGCGCTGGATGACGCGCTGGGCACCGCCGAGAGCGGCGCCATCGGCACGGCGCTGCTGCGGGCATGGCCGCTGTTCGAACAGGTCGACCTAGACCGCGCCTTCGCCCGGATCTTTGCCGAACCCCTTGCCCCGCATGACTTGACTGGCTCCGCTGCCACGCTGCAATGGAAGATCCTGCTTTTGGCCGAAACGCGACTGGACCGCGCGGCACAGATCGCCCCCGATACCAGCACGGGCCAATTGGCCATGGCACTGGCAATGGGCGAAAACTTGCCCGAAACGGACCTGCCCGGTCTTGGTCAGGCCATCACGGCGGGGTTTACCGCGGCCCCGCTTCCGCCACCGCAAAGCCTGTGGCTGGAGGGCAATCAGCGCGGGCGCTTGCTGCTGGACGCGCTGGGGCAGATCGCCACGGCCACGCAGGGCGACATGCGTGCGGCAGAGCGCGGGCTTAGCGCGCTTGTGGCCTTGGGCTTGACGCGCGACGCGCGCCAGATCGCGCTGGAATTGCTGTTGCTGGACCGGCGCGGGTAGCGCCATGCCGGATTCCGCCCGCTGGATATCGACCTTTTTGCAAGCCGCCGCTGCCGAAGCCGGGGCCGCACGCAACACGCAGCTGGCCTATGGGCGCGACCTGCGTGATTTTGCCGGGTGGTGCGCCCGCAACGGGCTGGATTTCGGCACGCTGACGCAAGCGCAGATTGAAGCCTACCTGATCGCGCTTGACGCCCAAGGATTGGCGCAGGCCACGCGCGCACGGCGTCTGGCATCTATTCGGCAGATGTTCCGCTTCGCCTATGCCGAAGGCTGGCGCGACAGCGACCCGGCGGCGCGCATTGCCGGGCCGGGCAAACCCACAAAACTGCCGCAAACACTGTCACCATCAGAGGTTGAGGCGCTGTTGCACGCCGCGCGGCGCACCGGGCGCACAGAGGCCGACCGGTTGCGCAACACCTGCCTTATGGAACTGCTTTACGCCACGGGCCTGCGCGTAAGTGAACTGGTCAGCCTGCCCGTGAACGCCGTGCGGGGCGATCCGCGCATGATCCTTGTCACCGGCAAGGGCGGCAAGGACCGCATGGTCCCCTTGTCACAGCCTGCGCGCGCGGCGTTGACCGCATGGCTTGCCGAATGGGACCAGCAGGCCAGCGCCCTGCGCGCCGCCCGCAAGGCAGAGCCGAAAGCGCTGTTTCCCTCGCGCGGGAAGGCCGGGCATCTTAGCCGTGTGGGGTTCTTTCTGGCGTTGAAAGAGATGGCGGTCACGGCAGGGCTGGACCCCGCGCGCGTCAGCCCGCATGTGCTGCGCCACGCTTTCGCCACCCATCTGCTGGAAGGCGGCGCGGATCTGCGCGCGATCCAGACGTTGCTGGGCCATGCCGACATTGGCACGACAGAGATTTACACCCATGTTCTGGAAGAACGCCTTAAGGCACTGGTGATGGACCACCACCCGCTTTCCGAGACATGAAGGCAAGGCAAGACGCCGCGGCGCGATACCCCGGCGCGTCCCCCCCCTGCCCCAGCCGGTCCATTGTCAGGCGCATGGCCGCGCGTTGGTCCGCTTGGCGCGCGGGGTCGGCCAACAGGTTGCGCAAGCCCTGCGCAAGATTGTCGGCGGTGCAGGCGCGGCCCAGATATTCGGGCACGGCGCGGGTTTCTGAGACAAGGTTGACCAGTGTCACCGTGTCCAGCTTGATCAGACGTTCGGCAATGCGCTGGGTCAGCCAAGCCATGTCATAGCCGATCACCATAGGCGTATCATTCGCCGCCAGTTCCAGACTGACCGTGCCCGACGCCGCCAGCGCCACATCCGCCGCGCGGAACGCCGCGCGTTTCTGGGCGGACTCTGTCAGCACCTGTGCCGGGACGGGCCAGCGGGCCACCTGCGCGCGCATATGCTCGGCCTGCGCGGCAACCGTAGGCACCAGAACCTGCGCACCCGGTGGCAGGGCTTGGCCCAAGGCCTGCCCGAAACGCGGGGCCAAACGCGCGATTTCTCCGCCCCGCGACCCGGGCAGCGCCAGAACCACGGTTTGCGCCTGTCGGATCGCCTGCGCCTCTGCCTGTGTCGCGCGGGGTGCCGCCACAACAGGGTGGCCCACGAAATCGCAGGACATGCCCGCGGCCTGCATATAGGGCGGCTCGAACGGCAACAGCGCCAGCACATGATCGACCAAGGGCGCCATGCGCGCGGCCCGTTTGGGCCGCCACGCCCAGACAGAGGGCGCAACATAATGCACCACCGGCAGATCAGGCCGCGCGGCGCGGGCGCGTTTGAGCACACGCAGGCAAAAATCGGGGCTGTCGATGGTCACGACCAGATCAGGGCGCTGCTCGGCAATGGCTTGGGCGGTCTGCGTGATGCGGCGGCGCAACAGAGAAATGCGTGGCAGCACCTCGGCCAGCCCCATCACCGACAGGTCAGACATGGGGAACAGCGATGTCAGGCCCGCTTCCGCCATCCCCTCGCCGCCGACACCGGCGAATCTGCATCCGGGGACCAATTCAGCAAAGCCCGCCATCAGCGCCGCGCCAAGCGCATCGCCCGATGGCTCACCCGCGATCAGAAAGATATTCATGGCTCTGCCAGCAGGAACAGCCCCAGTTCATCGGCGCGTGCGATCATGGCGGGCGCGTCAAGCATCAGCACGCCCCCCGCCCGAACGGCAATCCCGCGCAGCCCGGCTTTGTGCGCGCCATCTACCGTAGCGACACCCAAGGCAGGCAGGTCAATGCGGCGGTCTTGTTCGGGTTTGGGCGCCTTGCAAAACACGCCGCCCTCGGGCAGCGCACTACCGCGCAAGCTGGCCAGATGCGACAGCATCACATCGGTCCCGGGCAGCGCTTCTATGGCCAGACACTGACCGCGCGCCACGCAGCAGCCTTGCCCCACGTCCGCCGCGCCCATGGCGTGCAATATCTCAAAGCCGCGCGCGATATCCTTGCGGTCCTGCGCCTTGGGCGCATGCGCGCCAAGCTGGCCGGGCGCGGGCAGCAGTTCCGGGCAGATGTCCTGCACGCCGACAACGTCTATGCCCCATTCGCCCATCAGCGCGATCACCTCGCGCAAAGCCCCGTCATCGCCTTGGCCCATCGCGGCCATGATGCGGGGCAAAAGCTGCATCGTGGCCGGGTCCAGAAGTGCTGGGTCCAGCCGCGGGCGATGCACGCCGCCTGCAAATACCGCGCGGGTGACCCCCAAATCGACCAGCCGGTCCAGAAACGGCACAAGGCGTTCAAGCCGAAACCGTTCCACCCCCTCGCGGGCCAGTGACAGGCTCTCAAACCCTTCAAGCTCGGCCAGCACCGGCGGCAAGCCCTCCAGCGCCAGACGCGCCGCGACGAGTTCGGGCAAATCGCCCCGCCCCGCGATAAGCGCCGTCCGGGTCATTGCGGACGCAAAAAACTGCGGCCAGAGGCCGTTGTGAAAAACGCAGCCAGCTTGCGCACGGCGTCGCTTTGCGCCTCTTCGCCCAGATCGCGGGCGGCTTCCACCAAGGGCGCATCGGTATCGGCCAGCGTGCGATACGCCTCGCGCAGCGCCGCGATATCCTCGCGCGCCATGCCGCGACGTTTCAGCCCGATCAAGTTCAACCCGTTCAGCGTGCCGTCGCTGCTGGCGACCATGCCGAAGGGCATAACATCATGCGTCACGCGACTGACGCCGCCGATGATCGCACCCTCGCCAATGCGGACGAATTGGTGGATGCCCGACAGCGCGCCGACGATCACGTTGTCCTCGATCACCACATGGCCCGCGATGCCTGCATAATTGGCCAGAATCACGTTATTGCCGATTTGCGCATCATGGCCGACATGCGCACCCGCCATCACCAGACAATTATCGCCCATACGCGTTATCCCGCCGCCATGCTCTGTGCCGCTATGCAGCGTCGCATTCTCGCGAATACGGCAGTTGCGGCCAATCACCAGCCGCGTGCGCTCACCTGCATATTTCAGGTCTTGCGGGATTTCCCCCACCGATGCGAAGGAAAATATGGTGCAGCCCGCGCCAATCTCGGTCCAGCCGGTGACCAGCGCGTGGGGTTTGACGGTCACATTCTCGGCCAGCGTTACCTCTGGGCCGATGATCGCAAACGGACCAATGGTGCAGCCTGCACCGATCTGCGCCCCGTCTTCCACCACCGCCATCGGGTGAACCGTTGCACTTGGGTCGATTCCTGACATGGCTTTGCCCTTATGCCGTGGCCGAGGCGTCAATCATTGCCGCGAATTCAGCTTGCGCGGCGATCTGGCCTTCGACCATTGCAGTGCCTTCGAATTTCCAGATCTTGGTGGACCCGCGCAGCACTTTCACATGCAGTTCCAGCACATCGCCGGGAACGACCTTGCGGCGGAACTTGGCCTTGTCGATGGACATGAAATAGACCAGCGGTGCTTTCTCGCCATAACCGATGGTCAGACCCACCAGCACGGCGGCGGTCTGCGCCATGGCTTCCACGATGGTCACACCGGGCATGATGGGCGCGCCGGGAAAATGGCCTTGGAAATGCGGCTCGTTGAAGGTGACATTCTTGATGCCCACGGCGCTTTCACGCGCCACCACGTTGCGCACCTTGTCGACCAGCAGGAACGGGTAGCGGTGCGGAATGATCTTCATGATCGTGGCCAAATCGGCCTCTGTGGCTTGGACATTCTCAGACATGGTCATCCTTGGGCAAAGCAGCATAGATGGTCGCGCTTAGCAAGCTGGCGCGCATCTGGCAAGGCGTGGTCAGGGTGCCTCTAGCGGGAATGGCGCGGCACCGCCATCGCCCAAGGCCGCATCAATCGCGTCAATCGCCGCATCGGTCATGTCCATTTCGGGCAGACCGATAATGACGGCGCGCGCCGCAATCAGGATCTGCGCGCCCTCATCTTGCAAGACTTCTTGCAAGATCGCGCCGGTCTGCGAAAAAAAGCGGCGGCGCTCGGATTCCTCGAACTGGGAGAAACGTGCCAGCTTCTGCGCCTGATCCTGTCGAACCATTTCGGCACGCTGGTCAAAGGCTTCGGCCTGAGCGCGAAACTCTTCGGGCGACAAGGTGGCGCGGGCTTCGGTCAGTTCTTCTTCCCGTGCGGTCAGCTCGGCCAGAAGCCTTGCATTCTCGTCCTCCAGCGCGCGCGATGCGGCGTCGATTTCGCCCTGCACGCGCTGCCCGAATTCCGAATCGCGGAACAAGCGTTCTTCGTCAACACTGCGCAGCACCAAGCCATCGCCAATCGGCGCCCCCACGGTTTCGCCCAACGAGAACGTGGATCCCTGCTGCGCAACAGAGGCGGTCGCAAGGCCAAGCCCTGCGACCGCGCTGAGTATCATGATCCGAACCCGGAGCATCCTTAGAAGGTGGATACGATCGAGAAGTCGAAATTCTGCGTCTCGTCGCTGTCAAGCTTGCGCAAGGGGCGCGACAGGTCGAAGCGCAGTGGCCCAATCGGGCTGTCCCAGAACAGCGAGACCCCCAAGGTCGCACGCAGATTGAGCGAGGCGGTGTCGGTGGTGCCGTCCGAAGTATTGATTTCGCTGGGCGGTCGACCGTCAATTCCATCCAAACCCCAAACCGTGCCGACATCGGCAAAGACACCGCCGCTCAGGCCGTATTCCTCTGGCAGGCCAAGCGGAAATTGTGCTTCCAGCGATACGACGGCGTAGCGGGTGCCGCCCAGCACGTCATCGGCAGCCGGAACAAAATCGCGCACACCGGAATCGCCTGCCGCAAAGCCCCGCATAACGCTTGCAAGCTGGAAGCGGTCGCGGTAGCGCGAGCGCCCGTCGATCATGTGCAAGATGCCCAAACGGCCATCCGCCTTCAGCGTGACACTCTCGTTCAGCACGGCCATTTCATAGCCTGCCCGCGCTTCGGTTTTCAGGAAACGGCGGCTTTGGCTGCCAACGCCCACATCCTGTTCGAACGAGAAGATCCAACCGCGCGACGGGTCCACACCCCGATTGCGCGTGTCGTGCACATAGGTAAAGCCCAAGGTGCCGGTAACGCTGGTGCCGCCGGTCTGATCGTCGATCAGGCGTTCGGAATCCGTTCCCGAAACCAACCCCGTCAACCGCTCGGCCAGCAACCCTTGGCGCAGCGTCAACCGGCCAAATTCACTGACCGGAAAGCCAAGCGAGTTGTTCAGGAACGCCTCACGCGTATCAAAATTGGCGTTGAATTCCGAGGTTTCGCGATATCCAAGGCTAAAGGTGTAGGTCAGATCACGCCCCATGAGCGCCGGTTCGGAAAAAGAGGCCGAAATATCGCGCGACCCTTTCACCGTGTTGAAGCTGGCCGACACCTGCTGCCCCCGGCCTAGGAAGTTCTGTTCCGAAAAGGAAATGCCAAAGCCGATCCCCTGATCTGCGCCATAGCTGGCCGAAAAGCCCAGCGACCCGGTGGTGGTTTCCTCAACCTCGACATCGACAATCGCCTGATCGGGCGTGGACCCTGAGCGCGGCTCGACAGAGGATTCAGAAAAATAACCCAAGGCACGGATGCGTTCGGCAGCTTCGCGGATTTTGCGCGGGTTCAAAGGGTCGCCTTCTGCAAGACGGAACTGGCGGCGGATCACATCGTCGCGGGTAGAGGTGTTGCCCTGAATGTCGATCCGTTCAACAAACACGCGTTCGCCGCGCACGATGGCGAATTCCACATTCACAAGACGATTAGCATTGTCGCGATCAAAGCGCGGCTCTGCCCGGATGAACCGCAAACCACGGCTTTCCGCCAAGCTTTCCATGCGCGCAATGCTCATTTCCAGCGTGTTCGGCGCAAAGATATCACCCGACCGCACGCGCAATTCGCGCTCGTAATCGGCGGCATCGACGCCCTCGACCTCGCTGACGACAGAGATGTCACCAAAGCGGAACTGCTCGCCTTCGCGTAGGTTGAAGGTCAAGAAAAACCGGTCGCGTTCGCGCGACAATTCCGGTGTAACAGACAGGATTTCAAAATCGATATAGCCGCGCGCAAGGTAGAAATCCGACAGAAGCTGACGGTCCAAGGCAACCCGCTCTGCCACGAACGTATCGCGCTGGACAAGGCGACGCAGAATGCCAGCTTGCTTGGTGTTCAAGACATTGCGCAACCGATAGCTGGAAAATGCGCGGTTGCCCACGAAGGACAGGCGCTCGATCTCGACCACATCGCCTTCGCGCACGACAAAGGCCAGATCAACCCGGTTGTCGCCACGCGGCAGGATCTGAGGGGTCACCTCGGCGGCGCTGCGGCCGCGCTGAGCATATAGTTCTGCGATGGCGCGGGCATCTGCCTCAACCTCGCTCGGGGACAAAACGCGCCCGGCACGCACCTGCACGGCATCGGCCAGAACGTCATCGTCAATGCGGCGGTTGCCTTCGAAATTCACCACGCCGATGATGGGGTATTCCACAACCTCAATCAACAAACGGTTGCCGCGCGGGGTTAGCTCCACGCTTTCGAACAGGCCAGATGCGGACAGATTCCCGAAGGCCGCGCTAATCTGCGCCGCGCTGACAGTTTGCCCCGTGCCGATTCTGGCCACGCTGAGGATGGTAGAATCGTCTACGCGAACATTGCCGTCGATATCAATGCTGGAAAACCGGTAATCCTGCGCCAGGGCACCACTGGGCGCTGCGAAATAACCCACCGAAAACAAACAAAAAACCATCAAAGAGAAGAAGCGCAGGCGCAGTGCCATACCCCCCTTGCGCGATGGCAGCATCATAGAGATTCCGCGCATTTCGGGCCCCGTTATAACCGCATTATTTTGGCTTAGTGACTAGCGGCTAAGCGCGGGGTTGTCAAAGCAAACACCCGGCCAAAGGCCGGGCGCGGGGGTGGCGTTGCGATGCTGCACTTCATCAAGACGCCAAAACGCAAAACGCACCCGAGCCTTGTCGGATGCGTCCGGGCTGTTCCAGATGTCACGGCTTAGGGCGTGATAACGATCGGGCCATGGCCAAGCTGAATCGCAATGTAGCTGGCCACACCCATGGCCAAAGCAACCAAGCCCGCGACCACAACACGGTCGGCAATACGCGACCAAAGCAGCCGGAGATTGTAAAACTCTGAATCCAGATACGCCATGTAAGCCTCCATTCCGTGCAATCAGCGTGCGGCGCAATCGCGGCGGAAATGTGGCGGGGTCATGGCGTTTTCGGGGTAGCCCTCGCCTAGCAGGTCAGGTCATTGAACAGCGCGAAGACGAACAGGCTTAGCACCATTGCCAAGCCCAGCGTCATCAGCACCCGCACGGCCTGATCGCTGGCCGGGCGGCGCGCTACGGCTTCATAGGCATGGAACATCAGGTGGCCGCCATCCAGCGGCGGGATCGGGAACAGGTTCAAAAAACCGATGGCCACCGAAATCACACCTAGAAACCAGATGAATTCCACCAACCCATCAGACGCCTTTGCAACCGAAGCCTCGGCAATGCCGAGGGGGCTGGACAGGTTGCATGTGCTGATCTGGCCCAAGATCATGTAATACAGCCCCTCGACCGAGGTGCGCGTAATGGTCCAAAGCTGGCTGGCTGCCAAGCCTGCGGCTTCCAGCGCGCCGGGGGTGCGGGTGCCATAGTCAAATACCGCACCAGATGTCAGGCCGATCAGGTAGCGGGTTTCAAACCCGCCTTCGGGCAAGGGCAAATCGGTGCTGCGTGGCACCAGCGTAAGCGCCAGTTCCTCGCCCGCGCGCCAGACGGTCAGGTCCAGCGCCGCGCCTTCGGATTCGGCCACTTTCTCGCGCAGCTCGTTAAAGGTGGCAATTTCGGCCCCGTCGATGGCTGTAATCACATCACCCGTTCGCATTTTCGCATCGCGCGCGGCGGATTTCATGGCAACAGAGCCAGCCAAGGGTGGCATTGGGTGCGGACCGGTCACTTCCATCTGGGCGCCGTCGCGCAACACGGTGTAATCCAGCACCGGCTGCGCGGGCAGGTCTTGTGCCGCGGTCAGAAAATCGGACAGGGTTTCGGTTTCTATCCCGCCTACGGACAGAACGCGGTCGCCCTGTTGCAGGCCGAAAGGCCCGGCGGGCAGTTCCGCAATCTCGCCCACGACAGGCTCATCCACCGCGATGCCTTCGTAAAAGAGCAATCCGGCGAAAACGACGAAAGCGAAGATGAAGTTAAACACCGGTCCCGCCGCCACGGTTGCCGCGCGCGCCCAAAGCGGCGCGCCATGCATGGTGCGGCGGCGCTCGGCGGCACTTAGCCCCGACATGGCGTCATCATCCTTGGCAGAGGTCGCGCCGGAATCGCCCGCAAATTTAACATACCCGCCCAACGGGATGGCCGCAAATTGCCAGACCGTGCCACGTTTATCGGTGCGGCTGGCCAGCACCGGGCCAAAACCGATGGAAAACACATCGGCATGGATGCCCGACCAGCGCCCGACAATGTAATGACCGTATTCATGCACTGCCACGATAATGGACAGGACAACGACAAACGCCGCGATGGTTGCAAAGAAATTGCCAAAATCGGGCAAAAGGCCGAATGCGTCCAAGGGATATGTCCTTCAATCGAAGTGTCAGGCCAGCCGCGCTGCAAGGTCGCGCGCGGTCACTCTTGCCAAGTGGTCCATCTGCTGCACGGTTTCAAGCGCGCATACCGGCGCAGTCAGGCGAGAATCGGTCAAAAGCGCGTCAATCGTGCGGTCGACCAGCTCTGCCATCTGCAAGAACCGCAATCGCCCAGCGATGAATTCATCCAGCGCCACTTCTTTGGCGGCGTTGAACACCGCGCCCGCATGGCCGCGCAAATCCATGACCTGCCGCGCCAGCCGCAGCGCGGGGAAGCGGTCTGGGTCGGGCGCCTCGAATGTCAATTGCCCCATGGCGGCAAGGTCCAGACGCGCCACGGGCAACGGCGCGCGTTCGGGCCAGTTCAGCGCATAGCCGATGGCGTGGCGCATATCGGGAACACCCAGATGCGCCATAAGGGCACCATCGCGGAAGCCCACAAGCGCATGAATGATGGATTGCGGGTGCACCAGCACCTCGATCTGCTCGGGCGCGAAACCGAAAAACTCGCGCGTTTCGATCAGTTCCAGCGCCTTGTTGAACAGGGTCGCGCTGTCGATGGTTATGCGTTGGCCCATCGACCAATTGGGATGGGTTTGGGCCTGCGCCAGCGTCGCCCCTTCAAGCTGCGTCTTGGTCCATGTCCGAAACGGACCGCCCGAAGCGGTGATGATGACGCGCTCGACCGCGGCGGTATCTTCGCCCACCAACGCCTGAAACACGGCGGAATGTTCGCTGTCGACTGGCAAGATGCGCGCGCCATGCCGCGCGGCCTCTGCCATCAGAAGCGGGCCTGCGGTGACAAGCGATTCCTTGTTGGCCAAGGCCAGCGTGGCCCCTTGGGCCAGCGCACGAAAGCCCGGTTCCAACCCTGCCGCGCCCACGATGGCGGACATAACCCAATCGGCGGGGCGGCTGGCCGCGTCGATCAGGGCTTGGGTGCCTGCTGCGACCTCGGTTCCACTGCCCTTGAGCGCCGCGCGCAAATCCTCCAGACAGTCGTCATAGGCCGTGACGGCCAATTCGGCGCGCAATGCGCGCGCTTGCGCGGCCAGCCGCGCTACATTGCGCCCGCCAGTTAGGGCCACGGTCTGAAGGTCGGGGCGCGCGCGCAGCAGGTCGAACGTGCTTTCGCCAATGGACCCGGTCGCACCGAAAACCGAAACCCGCATCACGCCCCCAGCATCCCGGTTTGTATCAGGACCAAGGCCACCAGCGCCGCCGCGATCAGCGCATCGAACCGGTCCATCACCCCGCCATGGCCGGGGATCAGGTTAGAACTGTCCTTGACGCCCGCATGGCGTTTGATCGCGCTTTCAGCGATATCGCCTGCCTGACCAGCCATGGTAATCAGGATGGAGGCAACGATCAGCCCCGCCCCTGCCCCCAATAACGGCATGAAGGCCAGCGCGAGCGCGACGGCCACCAGCCAACCTGCAACCGTGCCCGACCATGTCTTCTTGGGGCTGACGCGCGGCCATAGCTTTGGACCGCCGAAGATGCGGCCCGCGAAATACCCCGCCACGTCAGAGCCCACGACCAGCGCCACCAGCCATAGAACCCATAGCATGCCATATTCGCCGCGCAGCGCGATCAGGCCCAGACCCGCCAGCAAGATCAGCGCGGTATAACCAAGGGCCACGGCGCGATCCTTGGGAAAGCGCCAAGCCAGCAGCGCCGCGACCAGCAAGGTCAGCCCGATCAGCGCCACACCTTCGAAGCGCCAAGTAAAGACCGCCAGAACGACGGCGGCGGTGAAGCCTGCGGCCTCTGCCTTGCCAAAAGGTGCGGCGGGGTCGAGCATTCGGGTCAGTTCCCAGACCATCAGCCCCGACAGCACACAGACCAGCCCGATGAAAACCGGCCCGCCCAGCCAGATTGCCCCGGCGCCCAGCCCGGCCATGGCCGCGCCGGACAGCGCCCGCGCGCGCAGATCGGTGAACGCCGCCATCCTTATTTTACCCCGCCGAAGCGGCGTTCGCGCAGGCCATATTCATGCAGGATATCGGCCATGGCTTGTGGCGTGAAATCCGGCCAAAGCGTGGGCGTGAACACATATTCCGAATAGGCCGCCTGCCAAAGCAGGAAGTTCGACACCCGCGTTTCGCCAGAGGTGCGCACCACAAGGTCCGGGTCTGGCAGATCAGCGCTGTCAAGATAGGCTGCAAGGCGTTGATCGGTAATCGCCGCCGGGTCCAGACTGCCCGCCGCCACGTCGCGTGCAGCGGCGCGCACGGCGCGGGTAATCTCGTCCCGGCCGCCATAATTGATGGCAACGGTCAGATGCACACGGTCATTCAGGGCCGTGTCCGCCTCGACCCAGTCAAACAGCGCCTGCAATTTCGGGTCCAGACGCTTGCGGTCGCCGATGATGCGCATCCGCACGCCTTCGCGTTTCATCCGCCCCGCTTCGCGCCGGATGTAGCGCCCGAAGAGCGACATCAGCCCCAGCACTTCCTCGGTCGAGCGTTTCCAGTTCTCTGTCGAAAACGCATACAGCGTCAGGTAGCGAATGCCGATCTCTGGGCAGGCATTGACCAGTTCGCGCACCCGTTCCGCCCCCTTGCGGTGCCCCACAAGACGCGGCCAGTTGCGGTTCTGCGCCCAACGCCCGTTGCCATCCATGATGACCGCGACATGCAGTTTATTCTGCATGGCCGGATCGCCTGACTCGTCGCTGCGCTGGTCGAATGTCATGAAAAAAGCCTATGGTCGAAATGGTCGCGCAGGCGTTTAGACCTGCATGATTTCTTCTTGCTTGTTGTCCAGCGCGGCATCAACCTTGCCGATATAGGTATTGGTCAGGTCCTGAATTTCTTCGGACCACAGCTTTTGCTCATCTTCGGACATGCCGGCGGCCTTGGCCTTTTTCAGCTGGTCCATCCCGTCGCGGCGAATGTTGCGCACGGCGACACGGGCATGTTCGGCATATTGCGCGGCGACCTTGCTCAACTCGCGGCGGCGTTCCTCGTTCAACTCTGGGATCGGCAGCATGATGATCGTGCCGTTCAACTGGGGGTTAATGCCCAGCCCGGATTCGCGGATGGCCTTTTCCACCTTGCCGACCATCGACTTGTCCCAGACATTGATCGTTACCATCCGGGGTTCGGGCACGTTCACGGTGCCGACTTGGTTGATGGGTGTGTTCTGGCCATAGGCTTCGACCATGATCGGGTCGAGCATAGATGCCGACCCCCGCCCGGTGCGCAAAGACGCGAATTCGGTCTTCAACGCGCCCATGGCCCCTTCCATGCGGCGCTTCAGATCATCCAGATCAATCTCAATCTCGTCAGACATGCCTGTTTGTCCCCCAGTTCGGGCGCGGCCCGGTGCCGCCACGCCCCTTGATAGCGAATAGTTCCACCCGGTGTAAGCCCGCGTGCTAGCGATGAACGATGGTGTAGGTGCCTTTTCCGGCAAGGATGCCCCGGAACCCGCCGGGTTCGTCCAGGCTGAACACCACGATCGGCAGATTGTTGTCGCGCGCCAGCGCCAGCGCGCTGGTATCCATAACCTTCAGGTTGCGCGACAATGCTTCGTCATAGCTGATGCGGTCATACCGCTTGGCGTCCGGATTGGTGCGCGGGTCCTTGTCATACACCCCATCCACCCCGTTCTTGCCCATGAAAATCGCGTCACAGGCCATTTCATTGGCGCGCAGGGCCGCCGCCGTGTCGGTGGTAAAATACGGGTTGCCGGTGCCGGCAGTAAAGATGCAGACGCGTTTCTTTTCCAGATGGCGCACGGCGCGGCGGCGGATATACGGCTCGCAGATCTGGTCCATCGGGATCGCGCTGATGACACGGGTGAACACGCCCAGCGCTTCCAATGCCGCCTGCATGGCCAGCGCGTTCATCACAGTGGCCAACATGCCCATGTAATCGGCGGTTGTGCGCTCCATCCCCTGCGCCGACCCTTGCAAGCCGCGAAAGATATTGCCGCCGCCGATTACCATACAGACCTCGACACCCAGATCGTGAACCGCCTTCACCTCTGCGGCGATGCGCGCCACGGTGGGCGGGTTCAGGCCATAGCCCTGATCGCCCATCAAGGCCTCGCCAGAGACTTTCAGCATGACGCGGTTATAATGCGGGGTCTCGGCGGTGTCGGTCATCTGGGTTCCTTCCATCGGCAGGTCCACAACGGGGCCGCTTTATTCCGACGCGAAAATGTCGGAAAACCGCGCAAGGTTCAATGTGAAAGCGAGCGTCATGCCCGAAATAGCCAAAGCACGCGACGCATTGCTTGCGCAAGCGCCAGATGTGGCGCGCCCGGTGCTGCTGGCGGGGCCGACAGCCAGTGGGAAATCGGCGCTGGCACTGGCACTGGCGCAGGCGCAGGGGCGCGCGGTGGTCAATGCCGATGCGTTGCAGGTCTATGACATGTGGCAGGTTCTGACCGCCCGGCCCGATGCCGATGACTGCGCGCAGGCGCCGCATCTGCTATACGGCTGTGTAGGGGCCGCGCAGGACTGGTCTGTCGGCCATTGGCTGCGCGAGATGCGCGCCATTTTGCAACAGCACCCCAACCCGGTCATCGTGGGCGGAACCGGGCTATATTTTCGCGCCCTGACCGAAGGACTGGCCGACATTCCGCCCACCCCCGCCAAGGTGCGCGCCGAGGCCGACGCGCTTTTGGCGCAGGGCGGGATCGTCCCGCTGCTGGCCGAACTGGACCCGGATACCGCCGCCCGGATTGACCGGCAGAACCCTGCCCGCGTGCAGCGCGCTTGGGAAGTGCAACGCAGCACGGGCCAAGGGCTGGCCGCTTGGCAGGACAACACGCCGCCGCCGCTGCTGCCGCTGGCGGAGACATCCGCCTTCGTCATGCTGCCCCCGCCCGACTGGTCGGCTGCGCGAATCGCCACACGGTTCGAGTTGATGATGGCGCAAGGGGCCTTGGACGAAGCGCGCGCCGTGCTGCCCTATTGGGATGCGCGCGCGCCATGGGCCAAGGCAATCGGCGCGCCAGAGCTGATCGCTCATCTCCAAGGCCATATGTCGTTGCCAGAGGCGATTGCGAACGCAACACTTGCCACGCGCCAATACGCAAAACGCCAGCGCACATGGTTCCGGGCCCGCATGTCGGGCTGGGCGCGGCTGTTGTAGCGCCGCTGGGCAGAGTCACCGATTTGCCACGCCTGCCATAAAGGCGTCCCCGACTCACACCGTCATCAGCGAAAATCCTTCCCCTGGCGCGTTGCTGTCCTAATCTTGCCGCGATCCGGGGGGAACACCACGCGCATGACACGAATACCAGACCAACCCAAACGCCTGCGGCTTGTCCCGATCTCTAAACTGACCAACGCGCCCAAATGGCAGCTTGAAACCATGCGCGCGCTTCAGGAACCGCTGTTCCTGTGGTTCACGGCCGGCCAAGGACGCATCACGCTGGGCGGCAGCACACGCGGCTTTCATCCGCATAACGCAATCTTCATCCCGCCAGGCACCATGTATGGGTTTCAATCCGTGACCCGTGCGCAAGGTGTCGCGCTGCATATGGGCGACCCGAAAGGGCTAGACCTGCCCGACGCCCCCTTGCACATGCGGCTGCGCGAGAGCACGCAGCATTCCGAGGTTGCACAGATCATCGACGCCATCCAGCGCGAACTGGAAGGCGGGCAAGCCTATGCCGAACGCGCCGCGCGGCATCAGATTGGGCTGCTGGCGATCTGGCTGGAACGTCAGCGCAGTTCCGCGGGCGATGACAGCCCGCGCGGCCTGTCTTCCCGCAACGCGAATGAACGGCTAACCGCGCGCTATGCCGCGCTGCTGGAACGCCAATTCGGCTCTGCCCTGAATGTCAGCGATTACGCGCAGGCGCTGGGCGTGACCCCCACGCACCTGACCCGCGCCTGTCGCGCCAGTTGCGGGCGCAGCGCATTGCAACTGTTGCAGGAACGCCGCCTGTTCGAAGCGCGCCGCCTGCTGACGGAAACCGACGTGCCGGTGCAGGATATCGCGCGCAATCTTGGCTATTCGACGCCGGGCTATTTCTCGCGTGCGTTCGCGGCCCGGACGGGCAAGCCGCCCTCGGCCTACCGCAAAGGGCGCGGCGCCTGAGGCTTGCGCATGCCCCGGCAGCGGTCCGAACAATAGCGCACCTCGTCCCAGACCTTGGCCCATTTCTTGCGCCATGTGAACGGGCGGCCACATGTCGCGCAGGTCTTGCTGGGCAAATCGCCTTTTTTCACATGGCTTGCCATCATCATTCCTTTCGCAAAGGCACATAGCCGCGCGCCGACCGGTGTCAAAATCGGCTGCATGCCAACATTCGCCTATTCTTCTTGAACTGCGGCAGAATGCCGCGCATCCTCTGCCGGTGGGCGCAGGCGGGCGGCCCATATTCAGGGAGACAACACCATGCAATTCGCTGTTCGCGCGGGCCTTGCCGCGACCATTCTGGCGCTTGCGCCACTGGCCGCACTGGCCGAAGGCGCAAAGGTCGCCATCCATGTCGACGAAGAACGCATCGAGACCATGAATATGGCACTGAACAATGCCGCCAATATCATCAGCCATTACGAAGGGCTTGGGCAGGACGTGACCGTCGAGATTGTCACCTACGGCCCCGGCCTGCACATGCTGCGCGAAGATACCTCGCCCGTGGCCGACCGCATTTCCACCATGGCGCTGACGCATGACAACCTCAGCTTTTCTGCCTGCCTGAACACGGTGCAGGCCATGCAACAGCGCGCGCAGACGGAAATTCCGCTGCTTTCTGAAGCCAACGTGGTGCCATCCGGCGCAGTGCGGCTGATGGAATTGCAATATGATGGTTACGCCTATCTGCGGCCCTAAAGGTCAAGGCTAAGCTGCGCGGGGTCCGGCCGTTTGCGCGTCGCCGCGCGCTTTGCCCCCGCGCTGCTGCGGTCGGTCCCCCCTGCGCGCGAAGCGTGCTTGACCACAATCGCGCGCGCGGCCTTGTCAAAGCCTGCATCCTTGCGCATGCCCCACATCACATCGCGCGCCCGCCGCGCGGCCTGAACCAGATCGACCACCGGCTCGGGGTAGCGCGTGCCCAGCACCGCGCCCGCATTCGGCGCGGTCCATGGTGCGTGCAGATGGGCCGGTGCAATCGCTTTCAATTCCGGCACCCAAGCGCGGATGAACCGCCCCTCCGGGTCTTGGTCATGGCCCTGCTTGACCGGGTTGTAAATGCGCAAGGTGTTGATGCCGGTTGTGCCCGATTGCATCTGCACCTGACTCCAGTGAATACCCGGCTCGTAATCGGTGAAACGGCGCGCCAGCACCGCGCCGGTGTCGCGCCAATCCAGCCACAGATGGTAGCTGGCAAAGCTCATCAGCATGGCGCGCATCCGGAAATTCAGCCAGCCCGTCGCGGTCAGGTAGCGCATGCACGCATCGACAAACGGAACCCCGGTCTGCCCCTCTGCCCAAGCGTGCAAAAGTGCAGCGTCACTGTCGCGCAACCCCTCATGCGCGGGGTGCAGGCAACGGTGCTCCAACTGCGGCTCGTCTTCCAGCTTTTGGACAAAATGATCGCGCCACGCCAAGCGCTTGGCAAAGCTGGTCATGCTGGCCTTCCATCCGGGGCGGTCCACCGGCGTGGCCTGTCGGGCCAGTTCCACCTCTCGCACCGACAACACACCTAGCGCCAAATAGGGCGACAGGCGCGAGCAGGCGCGCTCTGCGGTCAGCGGCGACGACATCTTGGCCCGATAGCCATCCGCCCGTGTGCTTAGAAAACTGTCCAGCGTTGCGCGGGCGGCTTTGTGATTGCCCCTCTGGCGGTGCGCGCAAGGGTCCGGGGCCAGCCCCAGCGCGCGCGCATCGGGAATGCGTTCTGGTAGGTCTGCGGTGCAGACAGGCGCCAATGCGGGTGGGGCATCTGCCGCGCCCGCCCGGATGAACCTGTTGCGCGCGGCTTGCCACCCGTCGCGGCTGGCCAAGCGCCGCACCACGGCCGATTGCGGCACTTCCTGCCAGTCAACACCCGCGCCGCGCGCCCAAGCTGCCACACGCCGGTCGCGCGCAAAGGTCCAAGCGTTGCCGGTTTCCTCGTGGCTGACCATATGCGCTATCTTGAACCGGCGGCACAGCCGCGCCAGTTCTGCAACCGCGTCGCCCTTGCGGATGATCAGCGGCTGGCCCAATGCGGCCAACTCCGCGCGCAGGCTGTCCAGCGCTTCCGCTGTAAAGGCCCATTGCCGCGCAGAGGTGTCGGGCAGTGCCCAATACTCTGGTTCTATTACATAAACCGGCAAAACCCGCGCGCCAGCCAAGGCCAGCGCCGGATGGTCGGTGATCCGCAGATCCCGCTTGAACCAAAGAAGAACAGGCGCGCTCATAGGTCGCAGATGTATCGCGCGCCACGGCAAGGTCAAGCGATATGTTCACACTATGTTCATGTTCTTGGGGCAAGATTGGGACTGGCTGAATAGGTTTGTCCTGCTATGCATTGGATATGCGGTCTATTGTTCTTGGTCTTTGCCTGCTTGCGCCTCCGGCCTTTGCCTGCCAGCCTGTCACGCTGGCAGAGGTCGAGGTGCATCTCGCCCATATCAACGATGCGCGGCGCGCTTCGGGGCTGGCCCCGCTTGCGCTGGATGCGGCGCTGTCGGATGTGGCGCAGGACCATGCATGCGACATGGCCGATCGCGGGTATTTCAGCCATACCACCCCCGGCGGACGCGGCCTGATGGACCGGGCGCGCGGGCAAACCGGCTTTTGCCAATTGGCCGAAAATATCGCGCGCGGGCAACGCGACATACCGACCGTCATGGGCATTTGGCTGCGCTCTACGGGCCATCGGGCGAACCTGTTGGACCCGGGCCTAACCCATGTGGGGCTTGGCCGCGCGCCGGGGCCATATTGGGTGCAGGTCTTTGGCGGGCAGTGCTGATTGCAGGTTCGGTGCAACTGCACTACCTCTGCCACCTAACAGCCGGAGGATACGATGCGCGACACCGCCCAGCCGATCTACCTTGCCGATTACCAGCCCCCCGCTTTTCTGATTGAACAGGTCGAATTGACCTTTCGGCTCGCCCCGAAAACCACCCGCGTCGTCAGCCAGATTCGGTTCGCACCCAACCCGGCGGCGGCACCGGGGCAGGATCTGCGCCTGGACGGCGAAGGGCTGACCCTGATCGCGGCCAGTATTGACGGCGCACACGTGACCGCGACCCCGGACGCCACCGGGTTATCGATGGCGGCCGCAACCCTGCCCGACGGCCCCTTCACATGGGAAGCAGAGGTCGAAATCGCGCCCGAAGGCAACACCGCACTCGAAGGGCTGTATATGTCGAACGGCATGTATTGCACCCAATGCGAGGCCGAGGGCTTTCGCAAGATCACCTTCTACCCTGACCGCCCCGATGTGATGGCCCCGTTCCGCGTGCGGATTGAAAGCGACCTGCCGGTTTTGCTGTCCAATGGCAACCCGGCGGGCCGCGGCCCCGGCTGGGCCGAATGGGACGACCCTCATCCCAAGCCCAGCTATCTTTTCGCACTGGTCGCGGGCGAGCTGACCGCCAGAACAGTCCGCTTCACCACGATGGAGGGGCGCGATGTCACGCTCAATATCTGGGTGCGGCCCGGCGACGAGGATAAAACCGCTTACGCGCTCGATGCGCTAAAACGGTCGATGCTGTGGGATGAACAGGTTTATGGCCGCGCCTATGACTTGGACATTTTCAACATCGTGGCGGTCGATGACTTCAATATGGGCGCTATGGAGAACAAGGGCTTGAACATTTTCAACTCCCGATATGTTCTCGCCTCGGGCGTGACTGCAACCGACAGCGATTTCGCCGCGATTGAACGGATCATCGCGCATGAATATTTCCACAATTGGACCGGCAACCGCATCACCTGCCGCGATTGGTTCCAGCTATCGCTGAAAGAAGGGCTGACCGTGTTCCGCGACCAGCAGTTCATGGGCGATATGCGCAGCCATGCGGTAAAGCGCATTGAAGATGTGCTGACATTGCGCGCCCGCCAGTTCCGCGAAGATGCCGGGCCACTCGCCCACCCCGTGCGCCCCGAAAGCTATGTCGAGATCAACAATTTCTATACCGCCACCGTGTATGAAAAAGGGGCTGAACTGATCCGGATGCTGCGCCTGTTGGTCGGGGACGCGCAATATCGCGGGGCGCTTGATCTCTATTTTGCGCGGCATGACGGGCAGGCCTGCACGATAGAGGATTGGATCGCGGTCTTCGAAGACGCCGCCGGGCGCGACCTGTCGCAGTTCAAACGCTGGTATGAACAAGCGGGCACGCCCAAGGTGACACTGCTGGAGGACTGGCAGGATGGCAAATTGACGCTTACCCTGCGCCAGCACACCGCCCCCACACCGGGCCAACCGCTGAAAGAACCGCTGCTCATCCCGGTGGCGCTGGGCCTGATCGCGCCGGACGGAACGGAACTGCTGCCCACACAGATTCTGGAACTGGACAGCCCCGAACAGGTCTTCCGCTTCTCTGACCTGCCCACGAAACCCGTGGTGTCGGCTTTGCGCGGTTTCTCGGCGCCGGTGCAGTTGGCCCATGCGCAATCAAGCGCCGAGCGCGCGATACTGCTGGGCCACGATACCGACCCGTTCGCGCGCTTTGAAGCCGGGCGCAACTTGGCGCGCGATATCCTGCACGCCATGATCCGCGATGGCGCGCGCCCCGGCCCGGAATACCTAGAGGCGATGCGCCTTGCGCTGACGGATCACGCGCTGGACCCGGCCTTTCGGGCCTTGGTGCTGCGCCTGCCGGGCGAAGATGAATTGGCGCAAAGCCTGCATGCAGCGGGCCACACGCCCGACCCGGATGCGATTCATACCGCGCGCCGGCTGGCCTTGCGCCGCATGGCCGACGCGCTTGCCCCCGATCTGGCTCGCGTGGTCGAGGATATGGACACTCCCGGCCCGTTCAGCCCAGATGCCCGCGACGCTGGCCGCCGGGCGCTGCGGCTTGCGGCGGCGGGGGTGCTGGCCCATGCCGATGGCGGTGCCAAGGCGCGCGCAATTTTCGCGCAAGCCGATAACATGACAGAGCAATTCGGGGCGTGGTCGGCCCTTCTGGCCGTGGGCGCGGGGGCCGAAGAAGGCGCGCAATTCCACCGCCAATGGCAGGGCGACCGGCTGGTGATGGATAAATGGTTTGCCGCACAGGTCATGCACGCCGCGCCGGAGCGCGCGGCAAAGATCGCCGCGGCGCTGACTGATCATGCCGCCTTCGACTGGAAGAACCCGAACCGGTTCCGCGCGGTCATCGGCAGTCTTGGGGCGCACCCGGCGGGGTTTCACCGCAAGGATGGCGCGGGCTACAGGCTGGTTGCAGATTGGCTGATCCGTCTGGACGGGGCGAACCCGCAAGCGGCAGCCCGCGTTTCGACCGTGTTCGAAACTTGGCGACGCTACGATCACGAACGACAGGCGCTGATCCGGGCGGAACTGACCCGAATGCAGGACCGTCCCGAGTGTAGCCGCGACATGGGCGAAATGGTCGGGCGGATGCTGGGCTGACGCGCCGCAATCGGTTTTGCAGACCGCGCAACTGTCCGGGGTGGCAGGCGTTGCGCATAAGCATGCGGCGTCGCGCGCTACTCCGCAGCCTCGCGCCGGGGCGCGGGCTGGCGTAGCACGCGCGGAAAGCTAACCCGGAATGACGCCCCACCCTGACCCGGCACATAGATGATGTCACCGCCCAGATTTTGCATGATCTCGCGGCAAATCGCCAAACCCAAGCCCGCGCCCCCCGCATGCAGCGAATCCGTCAGGCGGGCGAATTTCTCGAAGATCAGCGCTTGGCTTTCGGTCGGAATGCCAGAACCGTTATCGGTGAAGTCAATTTCGATCACATCCTGCACGCTGCGCACCTGAATATGAACTTCCGGCATGTCGCTGGTGCAATATTTGCGGGCATTCGACAGGATATTGATGAAAACCTGCGTCAGGCGGCCTGCATCGGTGGTGACCATCACCTCTTCTTCATCGCGCGTGCGCAGAATGCGGAACTGCCGCTGCGCCTGCACCGATTTCGACGAGGTAATCGCCTGATCGATCAGTTTGCGCAGATTGGCGGGCGCGATGTCCAGTTGCACCTGACCATGTTCCAGCACCGACAGGTCCAGAAGGTCATCCAGCAGCCGCGTCAGGCGGATGGATTCGTCGTGAATGACCTCTGCGAAATGCGCCTGCTCTTCGGGCGACAGGGTCTCTGCTTCCATCAAGATCTCTGAAAACGCCCGGATCGAGGTCATCGGCGTGCGCAATTCATGGCTGATCTGCGACAGGAAGGCATCCTTCTGCACGGACAGCTTGCGCAGCTTGTCATTGGCCTCGCGCAGCTTGCGGGCGGTGCGCGACAATTCTTCGGACTGGGCCTCTAGCTGGCTGGAGTATTCCATGATCTGCGCGGATTCCGATGCAACGGCCATCAGATCCTCGACCGAGACCACCGCAGTGCCTGCCGATTGCGCGATCATGGCATGCGCCGTCGCCGCACCCACGGACCCGGCCAATTTCAGTTCCAGCGCTTCTAGGAATTCGGGCGTGATGTCGGGCAGGAACCCGGCCTTGCCCTGCGCAGCGGCCTGCGCCTTGAAAAACGCCTGCGCCGATTTCACACCGATAATGCGCTGCGCCATTGGCAACAGATCCTCGGCCTGCGCCATGGGCCGCGACCAGCTGCGCGCAAGGCCGGGCCGGTCGTAGATATTCACGAACAGCGCCGCCTGCACCCGTTCGATGGGGCTGGGAAAGCTGACGAAAGACCCAAGGCAGAAAGCCAGCACATTGACCAGAAGCGACCAGAACAGCGCATGCAACAGCGGGTCCAGCGTGGTCAGGCCGAACAGGCTGTAGGGCCGCAGCCATGACAGGCCGAACAACCCGTCGGACATGACATGCGCAGGCAGGATGGTTCCAGCGCCGAAGCTGGGCAACAGAAGCGTATAGGCCCAAAGCACCGCGCCCGCGACCAGCCCCAGCGCGGCCCCGGTCCGGCTGGCCCCACGCCAGAACAGCGCCCCCAGAAGCGCGGGCAGAATCTGCGCCACGCCGACGAAGGCGATCAGGCCAATGGCCGCCAGCGCCCCCGACCCGCCCGAAAGCGTGTAATACAGGTAGCCCAAACCCAGCACGATGCTGATCGACAGCCGCCGCACATTCAGCACCAGCAGTCGCATGTCGCCGGTGTCTTGCCCCTGCGCCGTGCGCAACCGCAGCCAAAGCGGCACGACAATATGGTTCGACACCATCGTGGCCAGCGCCAGCGACGCCACGATCACCATAGAGGTCGCCGCCGAAAACCCGCCCAGAAACGCCAGAAGCGCCAGATCATCGCGCCCCAGATGCAGCGGCAGGGTCATCACGAACATATCGGGATTGGCGCCTTCGGGCATAAGCTGCATACCGATGGCCGCAATCGGCAGAACGAACAGGCTGATGGCGAACAGATAGGCCGGGAAGGCCCAGCTTGCCGTGGCCAGATGCTTGTCGTCCACATTTTCGACCACCAGCACCTGAAACATGCGCGGCAGGGTCAGGATCGCGATGGCCGAAAGCAAGATAAGCCCGGTCCAGCGCCCCGGCTGGATTTGCCATTCGGGCAGGGCTTGGGCGCTGATCCGGGCCAGCGCATCGGCCGGGCCACCCGCCACGCCCCAAACCACGAATATTCCCACGGCCAAAAGCGCTACCAGCTTGACCACGGCTTCCAGTGCGATGGCGGTCACGACCCCGTGGTGTTGTTCATTGGCATCTAGGTTGCGGGTGCCGAATACGATGGTGAAAAACGCCAGCCCCATCGCCACCCAAAGTGCGATCAACGAACGGTCACCCGCCACCGGGGCGCTGTCCAGATCGGTCGCGAAAACGGTAAAGGACTGCGCGATGGATTGCAGTTGCAGCGCGATATAGGGGGTGCCCGCCGAAATGCACAGCAAGGTCACGATCACACCCAGCAGGTTCGATTTGCCATAGCGCGACGAGATGAAGTCGGCGATGGATGTGACCCGGTTTTCCCGGCCAATGCGCACCAGTTTGCGCAGCATCACCCACCAGCCCACGAATACCAAAGTCGGGCCAAGGTAGATTGTCATAAATTCCAGCCCCGACCGCGCCGCATATCCGACCGCGCCGTAAAAGGTCCAGGCCGTGCAATAAACCGACAGCGACAGCGTGTAGACCAGCGGCGAGCGCAGCCAGCCCGCCCGACCTTCCTCGGCGCTGCGTTCGGCCACAGAGGCCACGGCAAACAGCAATGCCACATAGGCCAGACAGGTCAGAACAAGCAGATTGAAGGACATCGGCGCTAGTCCTTCCGGCCCGTGTCCATCGGGGGCTTCTCGGGCGGGTCAAAGGCCTTGCGCAAGCCGCGCGACATCAGCCATGTGCCAAGGATCAGCGCCAGCCAGACCGCGAACAGGTAGACCCATTCGCTGGCCGCAGAACTGGTTCCGGTTTCCGGATCTTCGCGCATCAGCGGCAGCAATAGCAGCACAAAGCCGAAAACCGGCAGGAAGCGCGCGGCATCCATCAAGCGGCGCAGACGGTAGCTGTCGCGCGCAAGGAACGGCAATGTGCGCGGCGGCTTCATGGGCCGATAATGTCTTGCAACGCCGCAACCACTTCGGAATTGGCGAATGGCTTGGTCATGAAGCAGGTCACCCCCAGCCGCGCGGCCAAATCGCGGTCGGCGCTTTGGCCCTTGGCGGTCAGCATCAGGACCGGCAGGTCACGGGTATGCGCAGCGGCACGCAAATGGCGCAGCACTTCGAACCCGTCCATGTCGGGCAGCATCAGGTCAAGGATCAGCGCATCGGGCGGGTCGGCGCGCAGGCGCGCCAGCGCTGCGGTGCCACCGGCCTCGACCTCGACCTGCCAACCATTGCGGGTCAGGATGAAACGGATCGCGTCAGAGATATTCGGCTCGTCCTCTATTACCAACACGCGCTTTTGCACCACAGGCCACCCCCTCCCGGTCCAAGGCCAGTTTCCGAATGGTGCCGCGTGCGCAAAGCGCACGCGGCGATCGGATGCGCGTGCGTCATCTCTCCTCCCGACGCTGCGCCGATACTTTATTCAGCATTATGACAATTCTGTCAAAGCCGCAGATGCCCCTACCCCCCTGTCGCCAAAATCGACGGCTCGCGCCGTGCAGCGCAGTCCAGTTGCGGGCAGGTCCGGCAACTGGCCCCCACGGCCAGAACCGAAGCGCCATCGGCCTGATCGGCCTCGGGCACCAGCAGCATCGTAGCGCGCAGCACCGGCGGCAGGTCCATCCGGGTCAGGCCATGCACACAGGCCACAGCAAAGGCGGTAAAGCGCCGCCCCGTGCGCCCCGCCGTCAAAAGCCTGGCGCGCAAGGGCACATGCGGCTGGCGCAGCGCCTGATACAACGGCCAAAGCGGGCAACCACCGCTGAAACGCGGATAGGGAAAGCCCTCGACCGGGCGGCGGAACAGCAAAGTCCCCGACATGTCACAAATCGCCAGCCCAAGCGGCGGCACGTCATGCGCGCGGGCCAGATCGGGCGGCAGATGCGCCAGTCTGCGCAACACAACATCCAGACCGCAGCCAAATTCGGCAGCCAGCAGGTCGGGGGCCACGCCATGCGTGCCAAGCGCCGTGTGCAGCGCGGCCCGTGGGACGGCCTGCGCATCGGCCTGCATTTGCACCAGCCACGCCATGGCAAGCTGTCGTGACGCGCCCGACGCAAGCTCAATCTGCCCGGACAGGTAGGCCTCGGCCCCATCCAGCGTGCTGCCCTCGATCAGCGGCGGATGATAGCCCTCGCGCGCAAGCCATGCCTCGACCTCTTCCTGAGGAGAGGCGATCCCGGTCTCTCCAGTCTTGGCGTTGTCGATGTAATTGACAAGCGCAACCGCCCCTTCGGCCAGCCGCCCCGAATCCGTCAGGATGTTGCGGTGAAAGCGGTCTTGCCATTCGGGGGCCAGCGCTTCGTCATCATTCAGGATCGCGGCGGTCGATTGCACCGATGTCACGGCAGAGATGATTTCGTGCAGCGCATCGGCAAGGTAGGGGTCATGGGTCATGCGGTCGCTTAGCTGCTCGACCACGCGCTCCAACCCCTCGACGCGGGCATGTGTGTCGGCCAGCACCTTGGCCCAGCCGGGAAAACGACCGATTAGATCGTCAATCCGCTCCAGCTCTCCCAACTCTGTGTCAGAGCGCAGCGCGGCGGCGCGCGCGCCCTCGACCAGTTGAGTGTCGCTATCCTCTACCAGCGCGTCAGAGGACACCCCCAGCGCCTGCGCCAGAGCACTGAGCAAGGGCGCGCTGACCTTGCGGCGGTTGTGTTCGATCAGGTTCAGATAGGACGGCGAGACACCGACCTCGCGCGCAAGGTCGGTCTGGCGTATCCCACGCAGGGTGCGCCGGGCGCGAATGCGGGTGCCGGTCAGGGCGCTGCGTGACATTTGTGAACCTCCAAAAGCGCTTTTTACAGGTTTTGACAGCCCTGTGAAGGCTGCACGCGCGCCCAGCTTCGCCCCGGCCCAAAAACGCCGCTTCACACCACCGGCCTTAGCCAGTATAAGCCGCGGCCAAACACCGGGCGTAAATCGCCTGCCCTTCGCCACGCATAGAGGTATTCATGTCCCGCAACGACGCAGATGTCGCCTTCATTAAAGCCCTCGCAGAATTGCTGAACGCGAACGACCTGACAGAGGTGAACGTCAAGCGCGAATATGGCGAGAATGACAGCCTGAACGTGCGCGTGTCCAAGCAGATGATGCAGGCCGCACCGGCCCAAGCCGCGCCGGTTACCCAAGCAACCCTGCCCGCCCCCGCGCCGCAGGCCGCCGAAGAACCCAGCCCCAGCGGCAACCCGGCCGATCATCCCGGCGCGGTCACCTCGCCCATGGTGGGCACGATCTACCTTGCCCCCGAACCGGGTGCGTCGAATTTCGTCAGCGTGGGCGCGCAGGTTGCCGAAGGCGACACGTTGCTGATTATCGAAGCGATGAAGACCATGAACCACATTCCCGCCCCGCGCGCGGGTGTGGTCAAGCGCATTCTGGTGGGTGACGCATCGCCCGTCGAATTCGGCGCGCCACTGATGATTATCGAATAATCGGGGTGGGCATGTTCAAGAAAATCCTGATCGCCAATCGCGGGGAAATCGCGCTTCGCGTGATCCGCGCCTGCCGCGAAATGGGCATTGCCTCTGTCGCGGTGCATTCCACCGCTGACGCCAATGCAATGCATGTGCGCATGGCGGATGAGGCGATCTGCATCGGCCCGCCCTCGTCCACGCATAGTTATCTGTCCGTCCCGTCGATCATTTCCGCCTGCGAGATTTCGGGTGCGGAAGCGATCCACCCGGGTTATGGCTTTCTGTCGGAAAACGCCGAATTCGTGCAAGTGGTCGAAGATCACGGCATCGCCTTTATCGGCCCGTCTGCGGAACATATCCGGATGATGGGCGACAAGATCACCGCCAAGGACACGATGAAAGCACTTGGCGTGCCTTGCGTGCCCGGTTCTGATGGTGGGGTCGCGCATTTGCAAACCGCGCAATCGGTGGCAGAGGGCATCGGCTACCCGGTTATCATCAAGGCGACGGCGGGCGGCGGCGGGCGCGGCATGAAGCTGGCGCGCAACGCGGGCGAGTTGGAAACCGCCTTTCGCACCGCGCGGGCCGAAGCCAAGGCTGCCTTTGGCAATGACGAAGTGTATATCGAAAAATACCTCGGCCAGCCGCGTCATATCGAAGTGCAGGTTTTCGGTGACGGGCGCGGCAACGCCGTCCATTTGGGCGAGCGCGACTGTTCGCTGCAACGGCGCCACCAAAAGGTGCTGGAAGAAGCGCCCGGCCCCGCGATTGACACCGAAACCCGCGCGCGCATTGGCGAAACCTGCGCCAAGGCCGTGGCCGATATCGGCTATCGCGGTGCCGGCACCATCGAATTCCTGTATGAAAACGGCGAGTTCTTTTTCATCGAAATGAACACCCGGCTTCAGGTCGAACACCCTGTCACAGAGGCCATTTTCGGTGTGGACCTTGTGCGCGAACAGATCCGCGTGGCCGCAGGCCTGCCCTTGTCGATCACGCAAGAGGATTTGCAGGTCAATGGCCATGCCATCGAAGTGCGCATCAATGCTGAGAAACTGCCGAATTTCACCCCCTGCCCCGGCCGCGTGAACACCTATCATGCGCCGGGTGGCTTGGGGGTGCGCATGGATAGCGCGCTTTATTCTGGATACACGATCCCGCCCTATTACGACAGCCTGATCGCCAAACTGATCGTGCATGGCCGCGACCGGCCCGAAGCGCTGGCACGCCTGCACCGCGCATTGGGAGAGTTGATTATCGACGGTGTCGATACCTCTGTGCCGCTATTCCACGCGCTGCTGAACGAACCGGCGGTGCTGACCGGCGATTACAACATTCACTGGCTGGAAAAATTCCTCGAAGCGCCCGCGCCGGAATAACGCTTATATATGGGTCCGCGCCCAGCGCGTCAGCAAATCTTGCTGCATCCTGCGCGCGGTGCGCGCCCAGTCGGCGGTGCCTGCGGGGCGGTCCAGCCCGCTGCCCAGCACTTGCGCACGGCGGGACAGATCGGACGAGCAGACCGCGAAGGCCATCTCGCGCCCGGAATTGCTGCGCATATACCCTGCCAGTGCCGAAACGAAATAGAGCGTGCCGGTCTTGGCGCGCACCTCGAACGGTTGCCCGGGCAGTGGCCGCCCATTGCCATCGCGGACCGGGTGTTCGCGCAGCAAGGGCCGGATCTGCCCGTCCTGCGCCGCGCGGTAGAACATATTGGCCAGATCGGCCATAGACACGCGCGACGCGGCCCCAAGCCCGGAATGGTCCACCATGCTTAGGCTGGACATGCCAAAGCGTTGGCGCGCCCAGTCACTCATCGCGCGGCCAGAGGCCGACAGGCTGGTCGGCATGGTGCCGCGGGCCACAGTTGCGCGCAGGCCCACCGCCTCTGCGGTCAGATTGGTGGAAAACCGCAGCATTGCGCGCAACACGTCTGCCAAGGTGTCGGAACGATGCTCCGCCAATATCTGGCCCTGCGGGGGCACACCTGCGCGCTGAGGGGCTGGCAAGGCCAAACCCTGCACCGCCGCCAGCGCCTGAAACGCCTCTCCTGCGTAAATATCGGGCTGGCGCACCGGCAACCAGCGCGACCCGCTATTGCCCAAAGCACCACGCGCCACTGACCATTCCTCAAGCCCTCGGGCCATCTGGAAAGTGTAGACAGGGCTGGCCCGGTTGGCGATCTGCATCCGGGCCAAGCGCACTTCCGGGCGGAACCGTTCCGACCGCGCATCCATCGTCACGCGGTAGTCGTCTGCCTGCCGCGCCCATTCGAAATGCACGCGGTTAAAATTCAGGTTCAACCCGCCAACCGACGGGTTGTAGCCCGCTTGCGGGGCTTGGTCGTCGGCAATTTGCTCTATCGCGGGCAGGGCACCGCCCCAGACAAGAAAGCGCCCCTCGACCCGGCGCAACCCGCCCTGAACCAGACGCGCGGCAAGCCTCGCCAATGCGTCGGTATCCAGCGTCGGATCGCCCCCGCCGACAAGCACCAGATCGCCGCGCAACACGCCATCCTTCACCGGACCGGTTGCCTGCACGCGGGTCGAAAAGCGATACCCCGCGCCCAGATGCTCCAGCGCGTAAAGCGCGGTGATGGTCTTGCCCACGCTGGCCGGGGGTAAGCGCGTATTGGCGCCCCGCCCTTCCAGCAGCGTGCCGCGCGAGATGTCCAGCAGCGTATAGGCAATATCACCCCCAAGCCCTGCACGGCGGACAATGCCATCCGCCGATTGGCCGGGCTTGGGGGGTGGGATCAGCGAGCGTTCCGGCGCATGAGCACAGGCGGGCAGCGCCAACGACACTCCGGCCCCCGCCAAGGCCGTCAGAAGGTCGCGCCGCTGAAACCTCATGTCACCATCGCCCCGCACTCAAACAGAACCTAAAATCGGCAAAGTTTTGCCAATACTGTTTTAACCCTGATTCGCAATTTCCGAGAAGGGGCTTGACAGGTCACGATCGCGAAACACAGCGTTTCAGCTATGCGGCCAGCGCCCCTTAGCGCGCAATTCCGAAGATGAGATCGCCCGCATCGGGATGGTCACAAAGCACCAAGCCGGCGGCGCCATATGCGCCAGCCCCGCAGCTTGCGCCTTTGGCACGCGATGCCCGCGCAAGGCCCGCGCCGCGACAGAGCCAAGCGCGGCCTGTTGCGCGCCGGGCCGGGCGATGACGGCAATGGGCACGCGCGCTGCGATGCTGCGCCAGTTGTCCCAACGGTGGAAACTGGCCAGATTGTCCGCACCCATGATCCAGACAAAACGCAGGCGCGGAAGCTGAGCTTGCAAAGCCGCCAGCGTATCGCAGGTCTTGCGGGTGCCAAGCGTGGCCTCGACCCCGGTAATGGTCACGCGCGGGTCATCGACGAGCTGGGCGGCATGATCCATGCGCGCAGAAAGCGACGCGGGCGCATTGGGTTTCAGCGGGTTGCCCGGTGTGACCAGCCACCACAGGCGATCCAGCCCAAGCGCGCGCAGGGCATGATGCGTGACATGCACATGACCGTCATGCGCCGGATCGAAAGAGCCGCCGAACAGACCCACGCTGGCCCCGTCCGGTGCAGTCGGCAACAGATAGCGCGGCAGAACCGGCACAGGCATCATTCCTTGTGTCATGCAGCAAGCATGGCGTCCGACCTACAGGCTGAGCGCGGTGGTGACAAGCGGCTGAACGATGTGGCGGATGTCTGGGGGAATGGTACCGCCTCCCCGGCTTGAACGGGGGACCTCTGGATCCACAATCCAGCGCTCTAACCAACTGAGCTAAGGCGGCCTCGGGTGGTCAGATACCGCCCTGCGCGGGCGAATGCAAGAGGGGCCACGCTTGAAAATGTGTCGCGCGCAGCGTATCGCAAACTCTGGATTTGCGGCATGGAAAGGGCAGCCACATGGGTATCAACTCGGAAACCGAGATCGAAGCGGATTTGCAGATCGGTCCAACCGATAGCGGTATGGTCCGCATCTACGTCGCCGGAAACGGTGTTGACCTGCCGATGGATTTCGACCCTGACGAGGCCGAGGAAATCGCCGAAGAACTGCGCGTGGCCGCCCAAGCCGCCCGCGGGCTGGGCGGCGGCCCAAAGGGGCGCAAAGGATAAACGGCGATCCGCGTCAGATCAGCATGATCCGCGCGACACCGGTTTCCGGCTGGTAGTTGCAACGCACCTCCAGCCGGGTGTCGCTGCGCGCCACCTGCAACATGACATCGCGTTCGGGGCTGCCATCCGCTCCGGTCACATCGCGGGTGCTGACCACGCCCAGCACATCCAACCCGCGTTCGCGCCCGGCTTGGGTGCAGGCGGCTTCGGCACCAGCCATCCCTTCGGCAGGCGCGGGGTCCGTGTCACCGGGGGCGGGAATGATCGGCATGGCGCGTGGCATGGTGTTCAACGTGCAAGCCCCAAGGGCGGTCGCAAAGGCAATCAGGCACGCGGCGCGACAGAAACGGGATATGGACATAAGCGGGCCTCTTGGTTCAGGGACGGGGCGCGGCGCAGAGCAGGTCTTCAGCAGCCGCGCGGGCTGCATCGGTTATCCTATCACCCGACAACATGCGCGCAATCTCTTGCACACGCTCTTCGGCGGAAAGTGGCACAACGCGCGAAAGGGTTTTCCCGTCGATCACCGATTTCTCGACCCGCCAATGATGCGCGCCAAGTGCGGCCACCTGCGGCGAATGGGTGACAACCAACACCTGCGCGCCTGTCGCCAGCGCCCGCAAACGGCGGCCCACGGCATCTGCGGTCGCCCCACCCACGCCACGGTCGATTTCATCGAAAATCATGGTCATGTCGGGTTGGCCACGCGTCAGGCACACTTTAAGCGCCAGCAAGAAACGCGACAATTCCCCGCCAGAGGCGATCTTGGACAATGCCCCTTTTGGCGCGCCGGGGTTTGTCGCGACCTCGAATGTCACGGCATCGCGGCCCTCTGGCCCCGGTTCGGCGGGGGAAATCGCGGTGGAAAACTGCGCGCGCTCCATTTTCAGGGGGGCCAGTTCGCCAGCCATTTCGCCATCAAGCCGGGCGGCAGCCTGTGCGCGGGCCTCTGACACAGCCGTGGCGGCGCTGTCATAAGCTGCCTGCGCATCGCGCACGGCTTGCGCAAGTGCTGCCATGTCGCGGGCAGAATTGTCCAACCGGTCCAGCCGCGCACGCAGTTCATCGGCAAAGCTGCTCAGATCATCCGGCAGAACGCCATGTTTGCGCGCCAGCCCGCGAATGGCGAACAGCCGGTCTTCCAACTGCTCCAATGCGCCGGGGTGAAATTCCAGCGCGTCCATGCAGGCAGCGACATTCATCTGCGCCTCGCCCAAGGCGTCCATCGCGCGCGACAACGCGTCGAGCGCCGGGTCCAGACGCCCCTCGACCGCATCTGCCACGTCTTCCAGCCAGCGCGCGGCATCGCCCACCAGCCGTTCCGCCCCGTCATCCGACAGGGCAGCCGCCGCGCGGGCGATATCGGCACACACCCGTTCGGACTGCTGCATCAGGCGGCGCTGCGCATCCAGTTGGGCCTCTTCGCCCGGCTCGGGCGACAGGGCGTCCAGTTCTGCCACCGCATGGCGCAGGAATTCTTCCTCTGCCTGCACGGAATGCAGCTGCGCCTCGGCTTGGGCTTGCGCCTTGCGGGCGCGGGCCAGCGCGGTCCATGCCGCGCGCAGGGGGCCAAGGTCCAGCCCCGCGAAGGCATCTAGCAAATCGCGATGCACCCGCGGGTTCAGCAGGCCCCGGTCATCCTGTTGCCCGTGCAATTCCACCAATGTATCGGACAGCGCGCGCAGCACCTCGCCAGAGACGCGGCGGTCATTGACCCAGCCGGTCTTGCGCCCGTCGCGCGTGTTGACCCGGCGCAGCAACAGCGTATCGCCCGAAGGCAGGCCCGCATCCGTCAGGATGGCATGGGCCGGATGGTCGGGCGACAGCAGGAATTCCGCAACCACCTCTCCCTGTGTGGCGCCTTCGCGCACCAGTTCGGCGCGGCCCCGCCAGCCCAGCACAAAACCAAGTGAATCAAGCAAGATGGACTTGCCCGCCCCGGTTTCGCCGGTCAATACGTTCAGCCCCGGCTGGAACGCCAGTTCCAGATGGTCGATGATCAGAACATCGCGGATGTCGAGCGACACAAGCATGAGTGCGGTCAGCCCCGCTGCGCAAAGGTTTGCGCTGTCAGAGCCATCTCCCCAGCACGGATTGGCGATAGATCGCTTGCAACCAGCCCTCGCCCTGCGACTCTGGCGACAGGCCCTGCCCGGTCAGTAGCGCGAAGCTGTCCTGATAGAACGGGTTGGCTTCGAAATTGTGGCCCAGAACGGCACCTGCCGTCTGCGCCTCGTCGCGCAAACCAAGGGACAAATAGGCTTCGACCAGACGGTGCAACGCTTCGGGCGTGTGGGTCGAGGTCTGGAAATCTTCGACCACCACGCGGAACCGGTTGATCGCCGCCTTGTAATTGCCCCGCTTCAGGTAGTAGCGCCCGATTTCCATTTCCTTGGCGGCAAGGTGATCGAAAGCCAGATCGAATTTCAGCACCGCAGAGCGCGCGTAATCGGTATCAGGATATTCCTCTATCACGCGGCGCAGATGTTGCAGCGCCTGAAAGGTCAATCCTTGGTCCCGCCCGACTTCGTCAATCTGGTCATAGAAGGACAGCGCCAGCAGATAGGCCGCATAGGGCGCGTCCTTGTCACCCGGATAGGTATCTAGGAAGCGCTGCGCGGCGGCGCGGCTGTCTTCATATTCGCGCGCGCGATGATGCGCGAATGCCTGCATGATCAGCGCCCGGCGCGACCATTCTGTATACGGGTAAAGCCGTTCGATTTCCTTGAAATAACGCAAAGAGTCGGACGACCGGCGCGAGGTCTCAAGCTCATATTCGCCGCGCTTGTAGATTTCCTCGGCAGAGAAACCGGCCAGAGATTCGTCCGGCCCCTCATCGGGTGCGCATGCGGAAAGCAGCGCAACAACCGCACAAGTCAGCCCAAAACGCAGAAAACCACGACCAGAGATCATGTTGGCAGCACCCTATCCCGTCAGCATCATGAAAGGTCGTAGCACATAAAAATCACCGGCGCAAAACGCCATTTGACCTGAATTGCCCGCCCCTTGTGTCAGGCCCGGTTCAGGCCGAAAGCGGCAGATCGTGCAGTCCGGTTCCGGTGCCGGGCAAACGCGCCTGCAAGCGTGCATCGCAAGGTTCGATACGGTAGTTGCGCGGGTCGGACAACAGCGCCCGCAGCAGCAGGCCGGTCAGGGCGTGACCGGCGCGCACCCCCTCGTAATGGCCCAGAAGCGGGCGGCCCAGCACATATAGATCGCCCATGGCATCCAGCATCTTGTGGCGCACCGGTTCATCCTTGCGGCGCAAGCCGCCGGGGCTAAGAACCTGCCCGTTGTCGAACACGACCGCATTGTCCAGCGTGCCGCCAAGGGCCAGCCCATTGGCCTGCATCAACTCGACATCGCCACGCATGCAGAACGTGCGGCAATCGCTGAGTTCGCGCAGGAAGGTGCCGTTATGCAGCCCCATGCTGGCCGTTTGCCGCCCGATGGCCGGATCGGCAAAGTCGATATCGAAAGACATGCGGAATTCGGCAGAGGGGCGCAGGGTTGCGCGCGCATCGCCGCGCTTGACCGTAACCTCGCGCAGCACCCGCAGCACCGACAGCGGCGTTTCCGCTTCACGCAACCCGGTTTCCAGAATGCGGCGCACGAACGGGGCCGCACTGCCATCCAGAATGGGCACTTCCGGACCGTCTATTTCGATCCGAGCGTTATGGACCCCGCAGCCATGCAGCGCGGCCAGCAAATGCTCGACCGTGCGAACCTCGTGGCCTTGGTCGTTGCGCAAAATGGTGCAGAGGCTGGCTTCAACCCAGTTCGCCGGGTCCACAGCGATCGTGCCACCAAGGTCAGTTCGCACAAAATTCAGACCAGCATCCGCCGCCGCCGGTCGCAGGATCATGCGGACAGGTTTGCCACCATGCAGGCCGATGCCATTGATCGCGATGTCGCGTGCAATTGTTCTTTGCATTGTTACCACCTACGCCTGTGGCCTCTGCGGGCCGTTTTTTGAGGTGTTAATCTTGCAAGCGCAGCATGCGCAACTCACAGATTGTGACCAAATGTAACACCGTGCCGCAGGAACGGCGGAAATCCGCACAAGCTGGGCAGCGCGCTACAACCCTTTGAACTAAAATGAAAAAGGCCGGAAAATCCGGCCCAGTTCAGTTTTACAATGTGATCGCCCCAAACGCGTCAGTTTGCCTGACGGCGCAGGAATGCGGGTATTTCGATGCGCTCATCGGGGTGCGCGCGTTCGGCTTCCTCTTCGTAAGAGGGGGCCGGATGCGCAGTGTGGCGTGCCGCCGCAGTGTGCCCGTCATGCGATTGCCCGGCCATGCGGCTAATGAACGACCCGATCCCGAAACGACCGCCCTTTTCCTCGGGCTGGGGCGCGGGACGGCTGGCAACCGGGGCGGCGCGACCTGCAAAACCCGACGCGGCAGGACGTGCATAGCCGCCTTGATGCTCTGGCGCTTTCTGAACAGCTTGCTGCAAGCGCGCCAGTGTTTCGGGCGAAGGCGTGCCGGGCGCGGCGCGGCGCGGCGCAGTAAAGGCCGACGGACCGGACTGCTCTGCATGGGGTGCGGGTGCAGGTTCTTCAAACACCTCGTCCAGATCGAAACGCTCTTCGGGATGCGGCTGCGGATGATGCGCCGCGGGCTGCCCGCCAAAGCGCGAGCGCTGCGGTTCGGGTGCGTAAGCGCGCTGCGGGGCCGGTTGCGGCTGATAAGCTTCCGACGGTTCGGGCGCAGGTGCAACCCGCTCTGACGCGAACAGGTTGGGCTGCTCGGGGCGGGCTTGGGGTTCGGGGTGCATTTCAGGGCGGGGTTCAGGCTGCGGTGCCCGCGCAACCGGTTCAGCAACACGCTGCGGCTGCGCGGCGGCGCGGTCCATGAAAGACGGCGTTTCGCGCGGGGCTTCGGCCTTTTGGTCGGCGTCAACGTCAATCCCGGTGGCCACAACCGACACGCGGATCATCCCTTCCATCGACGGATCAAGCGTAGAACCGACGATGATATTCGCTTCCGGGTCCACCTTTTCGCGAATGCGGTTGGCAGCGTCGTCCAACTCGAACAGGGTCAGGTCGTGCCCGCCGGTGATGTTGATAAGCACACCACGCGCGCCATTCAGGCTGATTTCGTCCAAAAGCGGGTTGGCGATGGCCTTTTCAGCGGCTTGCACGGCGCGATCTTCGCCCGATGCTTCGCCCGTGCCCATCATGGCTTTGCCCATTTCGTCCATCACGGCGCGAACATCGGCAAAGTCTAGGTTAATCAGCCCCGGACGCACCATCAGGTCGGTCACGCCCTTCACGCCCTGATACAGAACGTCATCCGCCATGGCGAAGGCTTCTGTAAAGGTCGTGCGCTCATTGGCCAACCGGAACAGGTTCTGGTTGGGAATGATGATAAGGGTATCGACAACTTTCTGAAGCGCCTCGATGCCTTCTTCGGCCTGGCGCATGCGCTTGGCGCCTTCAAACTGGAAAGGCTTGGTCACGACACCCACGGTCAACACACCCAGCTCTCTGGCCGCCTGCGCGATGATCGGGGCCGCCCCGGTGCCGGTGCCGCCGCCCATGCCGGCGGTGATGAAGCACATATGCGCACCGGCAAGATGGTCGATGATTTCTTCGATGGTTTCTTCTGCGGCGGCAGACCCGACCGACGGCCGCGCGCCCGCGCCCAGCCCTTCGGTGATCTTCACGCCCATCTGGATACGGCCCTGCGCGCGGTTTTGCTGCAACGCCTGCGCGTCGGTATTGGCCACAACGAAATCGACGCCTTCGAGGCTTTGCTCGATCATGTTGTTGACCGCGTTGCCGCCTGCGCCGCCCACACCGAACACGGTGATGCGCGGGGCCAGTTCGTTGCGCTGCTCTGTCTGCACGAAATTCAATGCCATTGCCTACTCCGCCTCTTTTATACGGCGTGTGCAGACCACACTGCGCGCCGTTTTGTCCGATTTTTATTGAATCTTACAGGTCTTGCCCGCAGAGGTCATCAAAAAAGTCACGTTTTTCCACTAAATCTGCACCAATCTTGTTGTAAAACTGCCGCATTTCCATAACGCCCATGTATATAGCGGTTACCAGTTGTCGCGGAACCACTTCACAGCGCGCTTCAGCGACCGTGCCGGGTAGCTCTGGATCGGCAGGTCGAAATCCCACCATTCGTCTTGCGGATGCGTCGCCAGCACGCACAGTCCAACCGCGCTGGAAAAGGCCGGGCCGGACGCGGCTTGCGGCAACCCCCGCACCCGCACCGGGCGGCCAAGGCGCACCTGCTGGCCAAAGATGCGCGCGGCCAGCCCGTCAATGCCGGGAACCTGCGCGCCGCCGCCGGTCAACACAACCTGCTGGCTGGGCAGATGGCTGAAGCCTGCGGCATCCAGACGCGCGCGGACATGTTCCAGTATCTCTTCGATCCGGGGACGCATAATGCCGATCAGTTCGGACCGGCTGATGGTGCGGCGGTCCTTATCCCAATCGCCGGTATTGCCGCCGATCTCGATCATCTCTCGGTCGTCCATGGAGGTGGCCTGCACGCCGCCATGGATGGTTTTCAACCGTTCTGCGGTGTTGAAATCGACCTGCAAGCCCTGGCTGATGTCGGATGTCACAAGTGCGCCGCCCATGCGCACGCTATCGGCATAGATCATGTGCTTTTTCATGAAGATCGACACGCCCGAGACCCCTGCCCCAAGGTCGATGCAGGCGGCACCCAGTTCTTGCTCATCCTCGACCAAAGCCGACATGCCGGTGGCATAAGCACTGGCCGAGACACCGGCCACTTCCACATCGCAGCGGCGCAGACAGTTGCAGATGTCGCGCACCAAGGCGGTGTCGATGGTCACCATATGCATGTCGCAAGACAAGACCCGGCCTGACTGGCCACGCGGATCTGACAGGCCGGTGCGGTGGTCCAGCGCGAAATTGATGGGTTGCGCATGCAGCACATCGCGCCCGCGCCCGATATCGGGCATGTCGCAATTCGCCATCACCTGCGCGATGTCATTCTCGATCACGGTGGCCCCGTCGATCGCGACCTCGCCTGTCAGCCCGTAAGAGCGCGGCGCCCCGCCCGACAGGCATACGATGACATGATCGACGCGCATGCGCGCCATCTTCTGTGCCGCCTGAAGCGCCGTGCGCACGGCGCTTTCGGTTTCGGCCATGGCAGTGATTTCGCCAAAGCGCACACCGCAGGATTGCGTGGTCCCCGCGCCGATCACCCGGAACCCCGCCTGTCCAGCCATATTGCCGATACCCGGTGTCGTCCGAGCTTCGCCCGGTTCCAGTTTCAGCACCAAGGCCGCCACCTTGTAGCTGCCAATATCAATCACGCCGATCACGCCGCGCTGAATGGCGGCCCGCCGCATCTGGCGCATGGCTCTTTGGGACGCATAAGGGTCGGGTATCACTGCAAGGCCTCCGATGGGGTGCCACGGATCGCGCGCAGGGTTTCCAGCGCGCCGGGGCTGACGTTCAGAACAGGACGATTAGGGTTGCGCATGTCGACAAACAGCAGATCGCGCGCCAGCAGGTCTTGCGCCTGATCCAGCGCCAGAACCCGCTCCAGCGCCTGCATGGCGCCTTGTTCGGGCAGGCGGATACGCTGGTTGCGGTCCAGCACCAGATCCCATCGGCGCGCGCCAACGCGCACCAACCCGCGCAGACGGTCGCCAAGTGGCAGCGCGGCATCCATCAGCGCCAGAGCTTCGCGGACATGCTCGCGCGCGCCCGCCCCGGCCAATAGGGGCAGATCGGGCATGGCCGCGTCCGGCGCAAGGATTGCCACGCGATGACCGTCAATAGCCAGAAGCTGAATTTCGCGCCCGGAATGCCACAGCGCAACCGGCGCCCGTTCGCGCACAGACACGACCATCTTGCCATCCGCGCCAAGGCGCAACGCGGCTTCGGCGACGGAATCGTAGCTTTCGAACTCGGCCCGCAGCTCAGGCAGGTCCAGCCGGAAAGACGAACGCGGCAGCGCCGCTTCCAGACGCGCCCGGATGGTGCGTTCCAGTTCCGGCGCGACATCGGAAGAAATTGTGACCTCTGTCACCATGAATTCGGGACGGTCAACAATGGCGGAATAGGCTTGCTCCCCCAAGGCCGCAAGTTGCGCGCGGTTCTGCGGATTGGCAAGCACCAGCGCGCACAGGCCCAAAACCAAAGCCAGCGGCAGCCCGCGTGTCAGCGCGGCGCGATAGAATGGCGTCAACCAGATACGCTGCAACCGGTAGGACCAGCGCGCCCGGCGCGACTGCGCGGACAAGGCCGCTTTACGTTGGCCACGCGGCTGCACGGGCTGCGGTATGGGTTGCGCCGTGGCCATCGGGGCCGGGCGCCCCGCGATTGGCCGCGGCGCTGGCGTGCCGGTCGCGGTGCCGTTGCGCGGCATCCCAAGTGCTGCCAGATCCGGCACGTCCGGCGCAGGGGCCGCAACCGGCACGGCAACGGGTTCGGGGCACAGGTCGAGGATATCCTCCTCGGCATATTCCTCGGCGCGGGTCGCGCCCAGATGGTCCCAGAAACACTGCTCGCTCGTTTGAGCGGACAAGGGCGCGCTGCCGCGATCCATGTCATCCCTTACCGGTCGCATGATGCATCCTCGATCAACATGCGGCACAGATCCGCAAACCCGACCCCGCAATGCGCGGCCTGTTCAGGCACAAGCGAGGTCGGCGTCATCCCCGGCTGGGTGTTGGTTTCCAGCAGGATCAGCCCGTCCAGCCCGCGCGTTTCGTCCCAGCGAAAATCCGTGCGGCTGATACCCCGGCAGCCCAGCACCCTGTGCGCGCGCAGGGCGTAATCCAGACAGGCGTCGAAAATTGCGGGCGGCAAATCGGCGGGCAGCACATGCCGCGAGCCGCCGGGGGTGTATTTGGCGTCGTAATCATACCAGCCATCGGTCAGGATATCGGTCACGGTCAGCGCGCGATCCCCCAGCACGGTCGTGGTCAACTCGCGCCCCGGTGCGAAGGCTTCGACCATCACCTCTGCGGGCATGTCATCGGACAGGCGCGGCGGTGTGTTCGCGCCCTCTTGCACCAGATAGACACCGACGGACGACCCTTCGTTATTGGGCTTGACCACATAGGGCGGCGGCAACAGATGCGCGGCCATGACCTCTGCTTTCGGGGCAATGCGGCTTTCGACCACCGGCAGGCCCGCGCCGACATAGGCCGCCTTGGCCCGCGCCTTGTCCATCGCCAGCGCCGAGGTCAGAACGCCGGAATGCGTGTAAGGAATGCGCAGCCATTCCAGAATGCCCTGAACACAGCCATCTTCGCCGAAGCGGCCATGCAAGGCGTTAAAGACGATATCGGGCGCAATTTCGACCAGCCGCTGCGCGACATCGCCGCGCGCGTCCAGTTCGATCACCTCGAATCCTGCCACCCGTAGCGCTTTCGCGCATTCGTGCCCCGAAGACAAAGACACCTCTCGCTCTGCCGAGAGTCCGCCCATCAGAACACATATACGGGGGGCTGCCCTGCTCGACATACCCAATTCCGTTGCCTGTTATGCCCTGTTTTCAGGGCGTTATTATGCCTCTGCCCCAGTTGTTCAGAATTCTGTTTCCAACGGTGGCAAGTCTGCGTCTGGACCTGCTTCGCCCACACGCATGATTTCCCAGTGTAACGAATGCCCGCTGCTTTGGAAAACCCTTTTTCGCACTTCTTCGCCCAAGGCTTCCAATTCCGTGGCCGAAGCGCCACCGACATTGACCAAGAAATTCGGATGCTTGGGCGACATCTGCGCGCCGCCCAAGCGCGCGCCGCGCAAGCCTGCATCGTCAATCACCTTCCACGCTTTCAGCTCGTGGCTGTCACCCGCTTGGCCGGTGGACGAAAACCCAGCCGGGTTGCGAAAGGTCGACCCCGCGCTGCGGTCCTTGGTGGGTTGCGTGGCATCGCGCTTGGCCAGTTGCTCTTCCATCCGGGCGTGCAGGCTGGCGGGGTCGCCCTTGGGCGCATGAAAGCGCGCGGCGGTGATGACCATACCCTCTGGCAGGTCGGACTGGCGATACGCCAAGTTCAGCGCGCTGGCCGGAATGACATGGCGCGCACCCGCGCGATCGATGGCGGTGATCTCGATCAGGTGGCCTTTCACATAAGACCCATAGCACCCCGCATTCATCCGCACAGCGCCCCCGATGCTACCGGGAATGGTGCGCAAAAAGGTCAGGTCACGGCCCGCATCCGCCGCCTTGCGCGCGACATGTGCATCAAGTGCTGCGGCCCCAGCGGTGATATGCTCGGCAATGTCGATGCCGTTAAAGCCGCGCCCAAGCCGAATAACGACCGCCCGGATGCCGCCATCCCGCACGATGAGGTTCGAGCCGACACCCATCGGGAAGATGGGGATGTCTGGCGCAAGCTGGCGCAGGAAATCGGCCAGATCATCTTCATCCGCTGGCTGAAACAGCCAATCCGCAGGCCCACCCACGCGCAGCCATGTCAGGCTGTCGAGGGGGCGGTTCGGGGTCAGTTGGCCCCGTATGGCGATCTGGTCGGGTTGCATGGGCTTGGGGTAGCGCAGGTTGCGGGGGGTGTCCAGATATGCGGGGCGGTCGCTTTTTGGTGGGGCGGCGGGATGGTGAGTATTTGGGGCAAGATGAAGGGGGTTAGGGCGCGCCCAGAGATTTGGCGAATTGGATCAGCGCCGAGCCGAAAGATACAAGTCGTTCTTGGTGCGCAAGCAAGGCAAGACCCACAGCACCGCCAACGACTGTTTTGTTAGCGGTTCGTATCGCATCATCTGCAAGCGAAGCGCAGTAAGCACCTATTGCCTTCGCGGCTTTAAGAATGAACTCGCCGATTTGCCGAAGGCGACCCAGATCAGGCGCAGATTTCTCAAGTTCATTCTCCGCCTCGTCCAGCGCCGCCCAGATGATCGTCACTTCCTTTTGCGCGGCCACCGTTTCATCAACCAATTCCGGTGGGTTGTTGTGGCTGCGATGCTCGACGGATTGCAGGCGCTCTTTGAGTTGTGCGATTTCCTCTTTCAGCGCGCGGGCGTCTTTGACGAGGTTATGCTGTTCGACAATCCGCTGGATCAGCGCGTTGACGTGGTCGGCGCCTTTGTCCCAATCGGCGGGGTCGATGAGGGCGATCTTGGTGAGCAGGTCATAGTCCTGCGGGCGGCCATAGAGGGTGTTTTCATACCACTCGACCCAGAAGCGCCAGCCTTCACCTTGGGCGAGGATTTTGGACTTTCCGGAGTTCCAAGCAGCTGTTTCTCGGTTTTTCGAATTATTCACATGCCAAAGATCAAGACTTCTAAGATCAGCAGCTAATTTTTCTTGCTCAAAAACAAAATCTGCTACCGTGATATCCTGATTTATAGCATTCCAAAGAAATCTCTCACGCCTTGAAGCCAGTTTTACAGAGTCGCGAACTGCGTACGATAAAACTGTTCTGTCTGATATCGACACAACCGCAGAATTCAAGGTAGCCCGCGCGGCACTGCCGGCTCGGTGAGCTTTGGTTGCTGATCTGGAAGCATCAAGTGCAACGGGGACAATTCGGCGATCTAGATTCCCCGCAAGCAATTCGGACAAAAGGTTACAACGCAGAACAGCGATAGTGTTGTAATTCTGATATCTTGCCCGTCGTCCAATGCTAGCCTTCCAATACACCGGCAACACTCGCATCGCCGCGCGATGCGCAATCGTCACCGCCCAGCGGCGGGCGGTTTCGCGCTGATCCTCCGACTTTTGCGGCAGGCTTTCCAGCCATGCCTGCAAGCTTTCGGCGTCCTTGATCTCCTCCGCGCGCACCCTGCTCTACTCCACCGCCACCAGCCCTGCCTTGAAGCGGGCCATGTTGGCGCGGTAGCCTTCCGCCGACTTGAGCAGCTTGGCCTGCGCAGCCGCGTCCAACTGCCGCACCACGCGGCCCGGTGATCCCATCACCAGCGAGCCGTCGGGGATTTCCTTCCCCTCCGTCACCAGCGCCCCCGCCCCGATCAGGCAGCCGCGCCCGATGCGCGCGCCGTTCAACACCGTCGCGCCCATGCCGATGAGCGAGCCATCGCCGATGATACACCCATGCAGCATCGCCTTGTGCCCGATGGTGCAATTCGCGCCGATCACCAGCGGATAGCCCATATCGGTATGCAGCACGCAGTTTTCCTGAATGTTGCTACCTGCACCCACCACAATCGCCTCGTTATCGCCGCGCAGGGTGCTGTTGAACCAGATGGACGCGCCCGGATGCAGCACGATGTCGCCGATCAGGTGAGACCCCGGCGCGACCCAATAGTCGCCATCCTCTGGCAAGGTGGGGCGGCGGTCGCCAAGTGCATAGAGCATCACGCACCCCCCAGTTTGCGCAGCCGCTCGATCAGGCTGGACGTGTCCCAACGACCGCCGCCCATGGCTTGCACGTCCTTGTAGAACTGGTCGACCAGCGCGGTCACGGGCAGCGATGCGCCGACCTCGTCTGCGGCGGCAAGGCAGATGGCCAGATCCTTGCGCATCCAATCCACCGCGAAGCCATGGTTGAATTCGCCGTCCAGCATGGTGCCGTGGCGGTTGGCCATTTGCCATGATCCGGCCGCACCCTGAGAGATGACCTCTATCACCGCGCGGCCATCCATGCCGGATTTTTCACCGAAATGCAGGGCTTCGGACAGGCCCTGAACCAGTCCGGCGATGCAGATCTGGTTCATCATCTTGGCCACCTGCCCCGCGCCGCTGTCGCCCATGCGGCGGCACACGCGGGCATAGGCGGCCATGATGGGTTCGGCGCGGGCATATTGGTCGGCATCGCCCCCGCACATGATGGACAGCACCCCGTTTTCCGCGCCCGCCTGCCCGCCGGATACCGGCGCATCGACAAAGCCCAAACCAAGGGCGGCGGCGGCTTCGTTCATTTCGCGCGTAACCCGGGCCGACACGGTGGTGTGATCGACAAACACAGCACCTTTCGACATGCCCGCGAACGCGCCATCCGGCCCGGTGCAGATGCTGCGCAGGTCGTCGTCATTGCCGACGCAGGCCATGACGAAATCGGCCCCTTCGGCGGCTTGCGCCGGTGTTGCGGCCCAAGCCCCGCCATGCGCGGCGACCCAAGCTTCGGCTTTGGCGGCGGTGCGATTATAGACCGTTACCGCGTGGCCTGCTTTCGCCAAGTGCCCTGCCATGGGGCCACCCATCACACCCAAGCCCAAAAATGCCAGTTTTGCCATAGTCCCTCTCCCTCTCGAATTCTTGTGATTGCGCATTGCGCGCATGACGCATAGCTATCAACCTCAACGCAACGCAAAATGTAAAGCCAATCTGCCCCGTGCCCCTATTCACCTTGTTTCGCTGGTTGGTCAGGCTGTTTCTTGCTCTGACCCTGTTTGCGCTTCTGGCGGTGATCGGCGTGTATTTCTTCGCCTCGCGGTCGCTGCCGGACTATGACGGGCGGCGCGTGGTCGAAGGGGTGTCCGCACCGGTCGAGATTGTGCGCAATACCCATGCCGTGCCGCATATTTTCGGGAAAAGCGACGCGGATGTGTTCTTCGGGCTGGGCTATGCCCATGCGCAGGACCGGTTTTGGCAAATGCAAATGTCGCGGCGCATTGCGCAAGGGCGCTTGTCCGAGATGTTCGGGTCGCGCACGCTGCGCAGCGACGAGTTGATGCGGCGGCTGGATCTTTACAGGTTGTCGCGCGAGGCGGTGGACGCCCAAGACGCAGACACCCAAGCCGCGCTGCAAGCCTATGCCGATGGCGTCAATGCTTGGCTGATGCAGGTGAATGAGGGCGCGCAGGGGCGTGGCGCGCCGGAATTCTTCCTGTTTGACGCGGAAATGCCGCTATGGCAGCCCGCCGACAGCATCGCCATTCTGAAGCTGATGGCAGTGCAGCAAAATACCCAGATCGCCCAAGAGGTGCGGCGCGCACAGCTATCGGTTGCTTTGGACGACATCGGGCGGGACAAGGTGCTGCCCGGTGTCACGCCAAGCGCAGACGCGACCGGGGAAAGCTATGCGCAACTGTTCCCCGACGCACCGCGCGGGGCGGCCCCGGCGCGGTCTGCCTTGCCATTTCTGGAACTGGACAATCCGGAACTGAGCCGTTCCGCCAACGCCATTGCCGTCGCGCCCGAGCGCTCTGCGGGCGATGCCACGCTGCTGGCCAACAGTACGCAAATGTGGCTAAGCGCGCCGTCCGCGATCTATCTGGCGCGGCTGGAACTGGCGACAGGTGGGGTGATCGGGGCGACCGTGCCGGGCCTGCCGCTGGTGCTGTCAGGCCGCTCGCCGCATCTGGGCTGGGGTGTGGCCCCGGCCTTTGTCGATGATAGCGATCTGTTCATAGAAGAGTTGAACCCCGACACCCCCACGCAATACCGCACGCCCGAGGGATGGGAAGAATTTGAAAGCCGCGGTTCGATCATCCGCATCAAAGATGCCGACCCGGTCACGCTGACATTGCGGTGGTCGCAGAACGGCCCGGTCCTGTCGGGCGGATTGCTGGGGTTGGCCGGTATCACACCGCCCGGTCACGTTGTCACTTTGGCCGCGACCGTGTTGACGGCGGAAGATCGCTCTATGACCGCGGCGCTGCGGCTGATGCAAGCGCAGAGCGTGGAAGACGCCCTTGACGCGGGCGCCATGCACCTTGCCCCGGCGATGAACCTGACCCTTGTCACCAGCGACCGGATTGCGCAGAAAACCATTGGCCGCCTTCCGCGCCGCACGGCCGATTCCCAAACGGGCGGGCGTATGCCAAGCCCCGGCTGGCGGCCCGAAAACCGCTGGTTGGGTGCGCTGCCCTACACCGCCAACCCGCGTTTTCTGGACCCCGAAAACGGGATCGTGGCCAATACCGGCAACCAGATCGTGGAACGCCCCTTCCCCTTGCATGTGGCGCATGACTGGGGCGATACGCAGCGCATTGACCGGCTGAACCATCTGGTCGGGGCGCGCAGCGTGCATACGCGCGACAGCTTGATCGAAGCGCAACTGGACACGGTCAGCCCCACCGCGCGCCGCTTGTTGCCACTGGTTGCGGCAAACCTGTGGTTCTCGGGCGACGCGGCGGCGGAAGGCACCCGCGCCCATACCCGGCAGCGCGCGCTGCGCCTGCTGGCCGACTGGAATGGCGAGATGAACGAACATCTGCCCGAACCGCTGATCTATACCGCTTGGATGCGCGCGCTTCAGGAACGACTGATCCGCGACGAACTTGGCCCCTTGGCCGAACGGTTCACCCATATTGACCCGGTGTTCATGGAACGCGTTTTTGCCGATGAGCAAGGCGGCGCGGCATGGTGCGACGTCATCCAATCCAGCGTGCAGGAAAGCTGTGACGACGTGGCGCTGACCGCGTTGGATGATGCTTTGCTGCGCCTGTCCGAACGGTTCGGAACCAGCCTTGAAAGCTGGCGCTGGGGCGATGCACATGCCGCGCATCACGACCACCCGGTTTTGCAAGATGCCGCCTTGTTGCGCTATATCGTCAATATCCGGCAATCCACCTCTGGCGGGGATCACACGCTGAACCTTGGGCGCATGTCGGGCAAGCCGGAAGACCCTTTCGCCAATGTTGTGGGACCGGTCTATCGCGGCGTCTATGACTTCTCGGACCCGGAAAGTTCTGTTTTCATCATATCAACCGGCCAGTCGGGCCATCCTTTGTCGCGCCATTATGACGATCTGGGCGATCTGTGGCGGCGGGGCGAGTATATCCCGATGACGCTGGACCCCGATCTGGCCCGCGCGGGCGCTATTGGTGTGACCACGCTAGAGCCGCGATAACCCGGTCACACAGGTTGTGCGTGGCTTTTAGGCAACTTTACGCGACGTTGCCGAAAAGTTGACCTTAAGTCAAAAATGACAATTTCGTGTCAATGGTGGAACCCGTGTTTGCAGTCTTACGCTGCGGCGCGTTGAGGAGCGCGCCGGATCTGGGAGGATCATACATGCGCAACGTCACTCTGGCATTCTTGGCTTCTGTCGCCGCTGGCCCGGCGCTGGCAGGGGGGGTAGAACGCTCGACCCAGCCAATGTCCATCCTGTTCGAGGACGGCCGCTATCTGGAAGCGGGCGGCAGCTTTGCCCGTCCCAAGCTGACCGGCAATCTTTCAGCCACCTTTGGCGGCGGCCCGACCGGGAACATCGCCAACAGCTTTTTCACCGGGGCCATCGGTTACAAGGCCGATATCAACGACAAGCTGTCCTATGCGATTATCCTTGACCAACCCATCGGCGCTGATGTCGTCTATCCGGCCGGGTCTGCTCTGGCCACGCTGAGCGGTGAGATCAAGAGCACGGCGCTGACCGGGGTCATGCGCTACAAGCTCAACGGTGGGTTCTCGGCCTATGCCGGGCTGCGGTCGGTGTGGACCAGTGGCGCAGTTTCCATTCCGGCGCCGGTGGTCAGCGCGCTGGGTGGCCCTGCCGCAGAATATGTCATGACCAGCAATACCGACCAAGCATTCGGATACCTTGTTGGGGCGGCCTATGAAAAGCCAGAGATCGCGCTGCGCGTTGCCCTGACCTATCAGTCAGAAATCAAGCACAGCTTTACCGCGCAAGAGAGCTTTGGCGGCGCGCCCCTGCCCGCAAGTTCGTTCAACACGACGATCCCGGATTCGCTAACGCTGGATTTCCGCAGTGGCGTGGCGCAGGACACGCTGGTGTTCGGCTCTGTCCGGTGGGTGAACTGGAAGGACTTTGTCATCCCCGCCCCTGCACTGGGCGCGAACATTGTCAGCTACCCGGAAAACTCCATGACCTACACGCTGGGTGTGGGCCGCAAGTTCAACGAAAATTGGTCAGGGTCGCTGAGCCTGTCGCATGACACTGGCACCGGCAACCCGACGAGCAATCTTGGCCCAATTGGTGAGCGCAACACCATCGGGCTGGGCGTGTCCTACACGCGCGATGCAATGACCGTCAGCGCGGGCGTGCAATATTCGCGTATCGGGTCTGCCGTGACCACCTTGGGCAGCACCTTCGACGACAACTCGATCATCGGCGCCGGTCTTCGTGTTGGTTTCCGTTTCTGAGTAACTTGTGTTTTAGTACCTTCGGCCCTGTCCGCCAGCAGCGGGCAGGGCTTTTTCATTGGGCGCTTGACGGGCTTGATTGACGTGCGCCCCGCTTGGGTCTAGGCAGACGGCGCCTTATGCGTGGAACTGATCATGCCCCTGCCCTCTGCCCAAGACTGGACCAATGCCACCGCGCACCGTGTCATGCTGTTTGGCATGTCAGGCTTGGGCAAGACTCATCTGGCCAAGTTGCTGCGCGAAGGGGGGGATTGGTTCCACTACTCGGTCGATTACCGGATCGGCACGCGCTATATGGGCGAATTCATCGCCGACAATTTCAAGCGCGAAGCCATGCGCGTGCCATTGCTGCGCGAATTGCTGCTGACGGATTCGGTTTATATCACCTCGAACATCACTTTCGACAATCTGGCGCCGCTCTCGACCTATTTGGGCAAACCGGGCGACCCCGACAAGGGCGGGCTGCCCTTTGACGAATACATGCGCCGTCAGGACCAGCACCGCGCCGCCGAGATTGCCGCTCTGCGCGATACCGTGCCCTTCATTGCGCGGGCGGCGGACTTATACGGCTACCGCAATTTCGTCTGCGACACGGGCGGGTCCATCTGCGAGGTGATCGACCCGTTCGACCGCGATGACGCGCTGATGGGGGAACTGGCCGAACATGTTCTGCCAGTCTGGATCGAAGGGTCGGACGCGCATACTGCCGAATTGATCCGTCGTTTCGACCGCGCGCCCAAACCGATGTATTACCAGCCGGATTTCTTGCATGCCGCTTGGGCTGACTACCTGTCGCAAACCGGCCTGCCCGAGCACAAGGTCGACCCTGACGCCTTTGTGCGCTGGACCTATGCGCGCGCGCTGGCGCATCGTGCGCCGCGCTACCGCGCGATGGCCGACACATGGGGCGTGACCGTCACCGCCGAAGAGGTGGCCCGCGTCACCGATTGCGATAGTTTCACCGCTCTGATCGCCACCAAGCTGGACTAAAGACAATGCCCATCAAACTGCCCGAAACCCTGCCTGCTTATGACGTGCTGTCGCGCGAAGGCGTGATGGTGATGTCGGACAGCGCAGCCTCGCGGCAGGATATCCGGCCCTTGCGCATCGGGCTGTTGAACCTGATGCCCAAGAAGATTCAGACGGAAAACCAGTTCGCGCGCCTGATCGGGGCTACGCCTTTGCAGATTGAACTGTCGCTTATCCGCATGACAGAGCATGAAACCAAGACCACCGCCGCAGAGCATATGGCCGAATTCTACCGCCCCTTTGCAGAGGTCCGGGACGAGAAATTCGACGGGCTTATCATTACCGGCGCGCCGATCGAACATCTGGATTACAGCGATGTAACCTATTGGGACGAGTTGACAGAGGTGTTCAACTGGACCCAGACCAATGTGCACCACACATTCGGCGTGTGCTGGGGCGGAATGGCCATGCTGTGGCATTTCCACCGCGTGCAAAAGCACATGCTGGCGGACAAGGCCTTTGGCTGTTTCCGACACCGCAACTTGGCCCCCGCTTCGGCCTATTTGCGCGGGTTTTCCGATGACGTGCTGATCCCGGTCAGCCGCTGGACCGAACTGCGCCAGCCAGAGGTAGATGCGGTGCCGGGGCTGAACACGCTCATCGCCTCGGACGAGGTGGGCCCCGCCCTGATCGAAGACCCCGCGCATCGGGCGCTGATGATCCTGAACCATTTCGAATATGACAGCACCACGCTGAAGGAAGAATACGATCGCGACGTGGACGCGGGCAAAGCCATCGCGGTGCCGCGCAACTACTACCCGGATGACAATCCCGCGCGCATGCCGCTCAACAGGTGGCGAAGCCACGCGCATCTGCTATATGGCAACTGGATTAACCAGATATACCAGACAACGCCATATGACATTGACCAGATTGGCCGGTAAGGTCGCCCTCTTCTCGGCTATTGCCGCTACGACCATGGCTTGCGCGCAAGCGGCTGACACGGTGCAGACACCGCCCCAAGGCGCCTATGTCGCGCTGGATGGCGGACGTGTGCATGCGGTTGTGCAGGGGCAAGGGCCGGACTTGGTGCTGATCCATGGTGCGAATGGCAATGCACGCGATTTCACCTTTGATCTTGCAGGGCGCATGGCGCAGGAATTTCGTGTCATCTCCTTCGACCGCCCCGGTTTTGGCCATTCCGACGCGTTCGGCGGGCTGAAAAGCCCCATGGCGCAAGCGCAGGTCTTGCGCGATGCGGCGGCAGAACTGGGGGTGGATCGCCCCATCCTGCTGGGCCATTCCTATGGCGGCGCGGTGGCCATGGCTTGGGCCTTGCAAGCGCCGGGTGACGTGGCAGGGCTGACGCTGCTTGCGCCCGCCGTCTACCCGTGGCCGGGCGAATTGGGGCTGTGGTATCAGCTGTCATCGTCTTGGCTGGGGCAGAAGGTGGTGTTGCCCTTGGTGGCCGGGCTTGCCCCACGCTCAGCGGTGGATAGCAGTCTGGAAGGCGTGTTTGCCCCCAACCCGGTGCCAGAGGGTTATATGGACCATCTGGGCTATGACCTGACCTTGCGCGCCAGCCAGCTTGCGCTGAACGCGCGGCAGGTTGACGGCCTGAAAGGCTATGTCGAGGCCATGTCACCCGGCTACCCGGCACTGACCATGCCGATAGAGATCATCCATGGCGATCAGGACACGACCGTGGGCCTGTCCTTTCATTCGCAGCGCATGGCTGACACCTTGGACAACGCGCAACTGACCATCCTGCCCGATGTGGGCCATATGCCGCATCACGCGCGGCCCAAGGATGTGGCAGATGCCATTCGGCGCACCTACACGCGCGCGCGCAGTCAGTAATATCGGAGAGTCCATGCGCTTCCTGACCCTTGCCCTTGTCGCCCTGCTGGGCCTTGGTAGCCCCGCGCTTGCGCAACAGCATTATGTCGCGCAGCCCTCGGCCAGCGAATTGCAAGCGGCAGATGTGCTGCTGGTCGATATTCGCCGCCCCGAGGAATGGAAGCAAACCGGCGTGCTGCCAAATGCGCATCTGCTGACCTATGAGCAGTTCGACACGCCAGAGGCGTTTCTGGAAGCGCTTGCCCCGCAGCTTGATGGCCGCCCCGTGGCCCTCATCTGCCGGACCGGCAACCGCACCAATATCGCCGCGCGCGCTTTGGCCGAACGGCTGGACCAGCCGGTGATCGACATTCAAGGCGGCATCATGCGGTTGATGCGCGACGGCTACAGCCCCGACACCCCGACCCGCGCACAGGGCTGCGAAACCTGCTAAGACTGTTGCTTTCAGCCTGCTTGATTTTCGCCGCGCTTTCATGTTAGCGCAAACGCAACTTGAATCGGAGGGACTGCCATGACCACACGTCTTGCAATCAACGGCTTTGGCCGGATCGGGCGGCTGGTGCTGCGCGCGCTGGAGGAACAAGGCCGCGACGATCTGGAAATTGTCGCCATCAACGATCTGGGACCGGTCGACAGCATCGCCCATCTTCTGCGCTTTGACAGCGTGCATGGTCGCTTCCCGACCGATGTGACGGTGGGCGATGGCACGATCGACGTGGGCCGTGGCCCGATCAAGATCACGGCGGAACGCGACCCCGCCAACCTGCCATGGGATGATATCGACATCGTGCTGGAATGCACCGGCATTTTCACCGATGCGGACAAGGCCAAGATTCACCTGGGACGCGCTGGCAAGGTGTTGGTGTCGGCCCCGTCGAAAGGGGCTGACAAAACTATCGTTTACGGTGTGAACCACAACAGCCTGACGGCGGATGACAAGATCGTGTCGAACGGCTCGTGCACCACAAACTGCCTGTCACCGGTGGCCAAGGTGCTGAATGACGCGGTCGGCATCTCGCGCGGCTTCATGACCACGATCCACAGCTATACCGGCGACCAGCCCACGCTAGATGCGATGCACAAGGACATGTATCGCGCCCGTGCCGCCGCGATGAGCATGATCCCCACCAGCACCGGCGCCGCCAAGGCCGTGGGTCTGGTGCTGCCGGAACTGGCAGGCAAGCTGGATGGCGTTGCAATCCGCGTGCCCACGCCGAACGTGTCGGTCGTGGACCTGACATTTGAAGCCATGCGCGATGTAACCGCCGAAGAGGTGAACGCCGCCGTCATTGCCGCCGCCAGCGAAGGCCCGCTAAAGGGCATTCTGGGCGTCACAGACCAGCCGAATGTGTCGATGGATTTCAACCATGACCCGCGTTCGTCCATCTTCCATTTGGATCAAACCAAGGTTCTGGAAGGGCGCATGGTGCGCGTGCTGTCTTGGTATGACAATGAATGGGGCTTCTCCAACCGGATGCTGGATACCGCTGCCGCCATGGCGCGCGCGGGCTGACACGCGGCCGCTGCTGCAAACATCGCAAAACCCGGCCAAATGGCCGGGTTTCATCGTTTCAGGGTAGCGCGACCGCCGATCAGGCGGCGTCGGCCTGCACCAGTTTGTGCGTGCTGCCATCCTCGCGCGCGATTTCAATCCGGCGTGGTTTCAGCGCTTCGGGCAATTCGCGTTGCAGGTCGATATGCAACATCCCATCGGCATGGGTGGCACCCGTCACGCGCACATGGTCGGCCAGATGGAACCGACGCTCGAAGGCGCGGGTGGCAATGCCCCGATGCAGAAATTCGCGGGGCGCGCTTTCATCTTCGGTGGTGCGCGCGGTCACGACCAGCGCGTTTTCTTTAACCTCGACCGTCAGGTCATCGGCCCGGAAACCGGCCACGGCAAGCGAAATCCGATAGCCGTTTTCAGCCGTCTTTTCAATGTTATAGGGCGGGTAGCTAGGGGTCTGGACATCTGTGGTCATGACCCGGTTCAGCAGGTCCGCCATCTGGTCGAAGCCAACAGAGGCACGGTAAAGCGGGGTGGGATCAAAACGACGCATAAGCATCCTCCTATCTGAAGCGATGGTGGGCGCGCCTTCCGCATGGACAGGCGCTGTTTGGTGATATCCCGGCCCGTCCTTGGCACCGGGATGTACCAGAAATGGGAAGCGATTTGCCGCGTTTCAAGAGCCTTTGGGGCCGCGCGGTTACGGGCGCAAAAAGCGCGCGCCACCTTCGCTGGTCATACGCCGTGGCCCGGTGCGCGTGACCGTGGCCGACCCTGGGGCCTGCACAAAGCGCCCGTCGCGCGCGCTGAGTGCATCGCGCAGCACATCCAGCTTGGGGCCTAGCGCAACCCCGAATGACACGTCACCGACAAAGGCCCCCCCTTCGGATACGCCCTTGGCCGAGATGACCGAAACGATTTCGGCGCGCCCGCGATCAAAGGCAAAAACGGGCGATCCCGAAGACCCATAATCCACCGAGCAGGTCATGTAGACCACACCACGGCTGGTGCTGTTCAAGACACGGCAGGCTTCTTGCAACGAAGGCGCGTTCAAACGGTCCCGCCCGTAGGACACGACGCCCACCGTATCCCCGCGCTGCACAGTCGTGCGCACGGGAAACGGAGTGACCCCGCGCGCGGCAACCGGATGCACCAGTTCCAAGAGCGCAAGGTCATTTTGCACGGTCTCTGCCGTGGCAAGTTGTGCGACGCGGTAATCCGGGTGCACGACGCTGCGCAACACGCGCCGTTCCGCCGCCGCGCGCCCATTTCGCAGCCCGGCCCGGAACAGAAAATCCTCATCCGCGAAGCGCTGTCCGGTGGTGCGATTGAACAGGCAATGGGCCGCGGTCAGCACCAACCGGTCAGAAATCAGCGCCCCGGTGCAAAAGCCGTTTGCACCAATGTCAATCCGGCCAACGGCCTCCCAGCCCTGCGCGGTCAGGCCGGTTTCCAGCAAGGTCAGCGGCTTGTCCTGCGCGGCTGCGGCAAGCGGCCAGACCAGAAACATAGCCAGCACAGCACGAAAGAAGGACATGGGCACTCCGACAGTCAGACGCAGATCAGCCTAGCGCCGCATCATGGCATGACCGGGGCAAGAGCGTGTCACTCTTGCGAAAGGTTGCGCGGGCGCGGCCCGCCCGTGGCCCAGTCCAGCAATTCCACCGTGTGAACCACCGGGATCTGCGTGCCGCCACCGATTTGCATCATGCAGCCGATATTGCCTGCCGCGATCACATCGGGCTGCTTGGCTTCCAACGTCTTGACCTTGCGCGCTTTCAACTGGCCCGAAATTTCGGGCTGCATCAGGTTATAAGTGCCCGCAGAGCCACAACACAGATGGCTGTCCTTCGGTTCGGTCACCGTAAACCCGGCCCGTTTCAGCAAATCCTTCGGGTAGGTCTTGATCTGCTGTCCATGTTGCAGCGAACAGGCGGCGTGATAGGCCACTTTCATCGCCTGCGTCTCGCCTTTCGGCAGGTCCAGTTTCATCAGCACCTCGCTGACATCCATGGCAATCGCGCTGACGGCCTTGGCCTGTTCTGCCAAGGGTTCGTTGCGGAACATATGGCCGTAATCCTTGACCGTGGTGCCGCAACCGCTGGTGTTGATGACAATGGCATCCAGACCGCCCGCCTGCATCTCGCGGTGCCACGCGCGGATATTCTTGGCCGCCGTAGCATGGCTTTCTTTGGTTTTGCCCATGTGATGAGTCAGCGCCCCACAACAGCCCTGCCCGTCTGCGATAACCACTTCGCACCCCAAACGGCGCAACAGGCGGATGGTTGCATCATTGATATCCGTGTTCAGCGCCCGTTGGGCGCAGCCGGTCATCAGTGCAACACGCATCTTTTTCGCGCCCTCGGGGGCAAAGACCTGCGGGTCATCATTGCGGCTGACGGGGGGGATATGCTTGGGTGCCATCTCCAGCATGGCGCGCAGGCGCGGGTCGGGCATAAGGTGGCGCAAGGGCCGCCCAATCTGCGCGCCCAGCAACGCCAGCCGGAACCGCCCCGGATAGGGCAGAATCTTTGACAGAACCCAGCGCAGCATCCGCTCAAAAACCGGGCGTTTATAGGTCTGTTCGATGTATTCGCGCGCATGGTCGACCAAGTGCATGTAGTGCACGCCCGAAGGACAGGTTGTCATGCACGCCAGACAAGACAGGCAACGGTCGATATGCTTGACCGTCTTTTCATCTGCCGGGCGGCCTTTTTCCAGCATGTCCTTTATCAGGTAAATTCGCCCGCGCGGGCTATCCAGCTCATCGCCCAGCACGGCATAGGTCGGGCAGGTCGCGGTGCAGAACCCGCAATGCACACAGGTGCGCAGCACTTCGTTCGAGCGCTGAATGGCCGGGTCTTTCAACTGATCGGGGGTGAAGGTGGTTTGCATTGGCTTATCCCATCAGGCCGGGGTTCAGCACGCCGCGCGGGTCGAACTTGGCGCGCAAGCCCTGTGCGATGGCGGCAATCGGGGCAGGTTCGGGGTGGAACACAGGGATATCCGCCGCAGCCCCCCGCACCAAGGTCGCGTGACCCGCGATCGGGCCAATTCTGGCGCGCAGGTCGCAGCCTTCGGGCAGCAATGCCCAGATCAGCCCGCCGCCCCAGTCCATCTGCACGGGGGCGCCGATCTTAGCCACCACGGCGGGCGCATCCGATGGCTTGGCGGACACACGCCACACATCGCCCTGCGTGCCCGCAAACGCGGTCACATCACGGATATCGCGCCAAAGCGCTCGGCTCGCCTCGCCTTCCAGCACTTGCCAGTCCCCTCCCAAGGCCTCTGCCAGTGCTGCCTTGCGATAGCGGATCTGCTCCGAGAACCCCTCGATCCGCAGGCAAACCCGACCACGCACGTCGCGCGCGGCGGCATTTACCTCATAAGGTGTGCCCAGCGCGTCCGACATGGTCCGCACCGCCGCGGCGGGCGTCATCGCGTCGCTTACCAGCGTCGCCTGCATCTCGGGCACTGGCAACAGCTTGAAACTGCATTCGGTCAACACGCCCAGCGTGCCCCATGACCCAGCCATCAGTTTGACCAGATCATAGCCGGTCACGTTCTTCATCACGCGCCCGCCATTCTTCACAACCCGCCCGGTGCCATCTACGAAACGCACCCCGATCAGGCTGTCGCGACATGCCCCCACACTGATCCTACGCGGACCAGAGGCATTGGCAGCCACCATCCCCCCCACGGTCGGAACACCCTCTATGCCCAACACGGCGCGCATATCCATCGGCTCGAAGGGCAATCGCTGGTTCTCTGCCGCCAGCGCCGCCTCGACATCGGCCAAGGGCGTGCCCGCCCCCGCAACCAGCGTCAAGGCGCCCGGCTCATAAAGCGAGATCCCTGATAGCCCCCCGGTCTCAAGCACCGTGCCAAGGCCTGTAGCTCTCAGGCTGCGCGTGCCGCCGCCGCGAATACGCAACGGGCCGCTGGCCTCGCGTATGATCTCTGACACTTCCGTTTCACTGGCCGGGCGCATAAGCGGCCCTCCTTCTCAGGCTGGCTATTTCATCCTTGCCCCAAATATCCTGGGGGTGAATGGGCGCGTCAGCGCCCAGAGGGGGCAAAGCCCCCTGACGCCAAGTCACGCAAAATGGGAACCGGTATTGCACGACAAGACAAGCCTTCCCGCGCTAGGCCGCGCGCCGTGCGGCGCTGGCCGCCAGCGGGAAAACCTTTGCGGGGTTCAGCAACCAGTCCGGGTCGAACACGTCTTTTACGCCCATCTGCGCATCCAGATCGTCGGGCGCGAATTGCACAGTCATCAAGTCGCGTTTCTCGATCCCCACGCCGTGTTCGCCGGTCAGACAGCCGCCCACCTCGACACAGAGTTTCAAGATCTCTGCGCCGAACGCCTCGCACAGTTCAAGATCGCCGGGCTTGTTCGCATCATACAGGATCAGCGGGTGCATGTTGCCATCGCCTGCGTGGAACACATTGGCCACGCCCAGCCCGAATTCTTTCGACATCTCGCCAATGCGTTTCAGCACGAAAGGCAGGCTGGACACCGGGATCGTTCCGTCAAGGCACATGTAATCGGCAATCTGCCCCATCGCGCCAAAGGCAGATTTGCGCCCCAGCCAGATTTTCTTGCTTTCCTCGTCCGACTGGCTTTCGCGCAACTCGACCGGGTTATGGCGGCGGGCGATCTGCTTTATCAGGCCAAGCTGTTCGTCAATTTCGGCATCAGACCCCTCAACCTCGACAATCAACAACGCTTCGCAATCGGGGTAGCCCGCCTTGGCAAAATCCTCTGTCGCGCGGATGCAGGGGCGGTCCATGAATTCAATCGCCACGGGCAGCACACCCGCCTTTATAATGTCAGACACGCATTCGCCCGCCACCTCGTTGCTGTCGAACCCCATCAGCACGGGGCGCGCGCCTTCGGGTTTGGGCAGAATGCGCAGCGTCGCCTCGGTCACGATGCCCAACTGTCCTTCCGACCCGCAGATCAGGCCCAGCAGGTCATAGCCCGCGGCATCCAGATGCGCGCCGCCCAGTTCGATCACCTCTCCCGCCATGGTGACAAGCGTCAAGCCCAGCAGGTTGTTGGTGGTCACGCCGTATTTCAGGCAATGCGCACCGCCAGAGTTCATGGCAATATTGCCAGCAATCGCGCAGGCCAATTGGCTGCTTGGGTCGGGTGCGTAGAAGAACCCGTCGCCTTCGACCTCTCCGGTCACGGCAAGGTTGGTGATGCCCGATTGCACGCGTATGAAGCGGTCGTCCAGACTGACTTCCAACACCTCCCGCAAGCGCGCCACGCCCAGAATGACCGAATCCTCGGTTGGTAGCGCGCCGCCAGCCAGCGACGTGCCCGACCCGCGCGGCACGACGGGCACACCTTCGGAATGGCAGATTTTCATGATGGCAGCGACCTGTTCGGTACTGTCGGGCAGCACAACGGCCATGGGCAAGCAGCGATAGGCGGTCAGCGCGTCGCATTCATAGGCGCGGCGCTCGGCTTCGTCAGAGATCAGCGCCTCTGACGGCAATTCTGCCGCCAGCCGGGCGATCACGCGGTCGCGCTTTGATAGAATCGCAGCATTCGGGATTGGCATTTCCATCGTCGGTCCTCCCAGCCGGTATTGGTAAAATAATATTACCAATTTTGCAGAAAGCAAGCAAAACCTGTCATGCCGGTTTGTGGGCGATGAAATCGATCAATGCCGACATGCCGCAATGGCCGGTGCCTTCCTGAATCTCTCGGTCATAGGCGCGGCAAAGATCAACCTGCCAGCCCGGAAAGCCCGCGCGCAACATATCCTCGGTATACAGGTTTTCCACGGCACGCGGCCCGCCAGTGCCATAGGCCAGTTGCTCGGGCCGGTAGCCATGCAGGAACAGCACGCCGCCGGGGCGCAGGCAATCCGCCATCTGCGCGAACATTGCCGCGCGGTCCGCAGGCCCGGTGAACTGAATGAAAATGCCCACCACCAGATGGAACGCGCCGCGCCATGCCTCGGGCCACTCGGCCAACAGGTCGGCTTGCTGAAAATCAACCGTCACACCCCGTGCCTTGGCCAGCGCCTGCGCTTTGGCCAAGGCCGACGGCGCGTAATCCGCCGCAGTGACCTGCACGCCCTGTTGCGCCATAAAGACAGAGTTGCGCCCTTCGCCATCGGCCACGGCAAGCGCGCGCTGGCCCGACACCAACAAGCGCGCATGGTCGCGCAGCGCGGCGGCAGGTTCGGTGCCAAAGACATAGTCAGGTGTCGCGAAACGTGTTTCCCACATGGGTATTTCCTTCGGCTGCGAGCCGAGAGCATGGCGCAGCGCCGAATAAAAGGGAACACCCAAGGGCTGCCCGCCGCTAGTGGCAACATAGCACCGGGCCGGGCGACGGCCAGATCAGCCCGCGGCCAGCATCTGAAGCAGCGCTGCGCGATCAAGCGCGACAGGGTTTGCTTTGTAGGACGACGAACGCACGGCTTCGTCAGCAAGCTCTGAATGCATCGCATCGGTAACGCCCAGCTCTGACAGGCGGGGCAGGCCCTTGGCGCGGCACCATTCCGCGAATCCCTGCACGCTGCCGAACTGCTCTGCTATGCGGTCCATGACCCAAGCAATGCGCTCTGCGGCTATGCTGCCTGTCGGCGCAGCCTGCGCATTGCCGCGCAACACCGGGACCAGCAAGGCGCCGCAAATCGCCCCATGCGCAGCCCCGGTGCGCCCGCCGATCACGCCTGCAAAGCCATGCACGGCCCCCAGACCGGAATTTGCAAGCGCCATGCCGCCGAACACACTTGTCAGCGCCATATCGTCCCAAGCGGTTGCATCGCCCCTGTCCAGCAGCCTGTGCAGGGCCTGCAATCCGCGCGGAATGGCATCGCGGCACAGGGCATCGGTCATCGGATTGGCGCGCGAACAGATGAAGGGTTCGATGACCTGCGTGATCGCATCCAGGCCCGACGTGAGCGTAACCTGCGCGGGGCATGACATGCACAGGTCAGGGTCCACCAACGCCAAGGCAGGATAAAGCCGCGGGTCGCGCAAGCTGACCTTGCGCCCGGCGTCGGGAATCTGGATCACCGCGTTGCGGGTAACTTCGGCCCCTGTCCCTGCGGTCGTCGGGATCGCCACAAGCGGCAAAGGGGCAACATCAAGCGGTTGCCCCGCGCCCACCACTTCCAGATAGCGCATGGCGCTATGCGGTGCGGGAACAAGCGCGGCCAGCGCCTTGCCATGGTCAATGACTGCCCCGCCGCCAATGGCGATGACCAAATCAGGGCCAAAGGCACGGGCGCGGGCAGCATTGGCTTCGACACTTGGCAAATCAGGTTCGCCGCTGGCAAGCAGATCCAGCACCTCGCACCCATGGCGCAAACCGTGCAACACCGCATCCGCCGCAGCCACGGACCGCGAGCGCAGCAGCAGCACCCGCCGGGCCTGCGCCTGCGCGAATGGCACCGCGTCCATGCAGGTGCCGCGCCCGAAGCGCAGCGTGCCCGCCGTGGCAAAGCTGAAACTTGTGACAGTCATATGCGGCGCGACCTTTCTTCCCAAAAGCGGGGACGGATTGCCCCCACGCATACCCTAGACGGCCTGCACAGCGTTTACCGCGCGCTTCCAGCGTGCGTAGCGGGCCGTGCGGGCGTCAGCATCCATCGCGGCGGTGAACTGGCGCTCTATCTGCCAGCCCTTGGCAAATTCCGCCATGTCGGGCCAGACGCCCGCGCGTTGGCCTGCCAGCCATGCCGCGCCAAGCGCGGTGGTTTCCAGCACCTGCGGGCGGTCGACCGGCGCGCCGATGATGTCTGACAAGAACTGCATAGCGTAGTCATTCGCGGCCATGCCCCCATCCACGCGCAAGCTGGGCTGCGCGCCCTCGCGCGCCCAGTCGGCTTGCATCGCCTCTAGCAGGTCGCGGGTCTGGTAGCCGACCGACTCCAGTGCCGCGCGGGCAAATTCGGCGGGGCCCGAATTGCGCGTCATGCCAAAGATCGCGCCGCGCGCGTCGGGCTTCCAATAGGGGGCGCCAAGCCCCACGAAGGCAGGCACAAGGACAAGGTCTTGGCTTGGGTCAGCCTGTTCGGCCAGCGCTTGGGTTTCGGGGGCGGCGCGGATTACCTTGATCCCGTCGCGCAACCATTGCACCACCGCACCTGCAATAAAAATAGACCCTTCCAGCGCGTAGGTGGGTTTGCCGTCCAACTGGTAGGCCACCGTCGTCAACAGCTTGTTGGTCGAGGCAACCGGCGTCTCGCCGGTATTGAGAACCGCGAAACACCCGGTGCCATAGGTGGATTTCATCATGCCGGGGGTAAAGCAAGCCTGCCCGATGGTCGCCGCCTGCTGGTCGCCTGCAACACCAAGGATGGGAATTTCATGGCCGAACAGGTCCGCGCGGGTGTGCCCGAAATCGGCGGCGCAATCGCGCACCTCTGGCAGCACCGCGACGGGAATGTCGAACAGGTCGCAGATGGTCTGGCTCCACCGGCCCTTGTGAATATCATAAAGCATGGTGCGCGCGGCATTGGTGGCGTCGGTTGCATGCACTTTGCCACCGGTCAGGTTCCAGATCAGCCAAGTATCGACCGTGCCGAAAGCCAGCTCTCCGCGCTTGGCGCGTTCGCGCGCGCCCTCCACGGTGTCGAGAATGTATTTCAGCTTGGTGGCCGAGAAATACGGGTCCGCCAAAAGCCCGGTGCGCGCGGTTATCATCGGCTCATGCCCAGCCTCGCGCAGGCGTGCGCAAAAATCGGCGGTGCGGCGGTCTTGCCAGACAATCGCGTTATGGATGGGCCTGCCGGTCTTGCGGTCCCAGACAAGCGTTGTTTCGCGCTGGTTGGTAATGCCGATGGCGGCAATATCGCGCGCCGACAGCCCGGCCTTTTCAATCGCGGCGCGCGCGGTTGCAGCGGTGGTGGCCCAGAGGTCCGAGGCCTCATGCTCTACCCAGCCTGATTGCGGGTAATGCTGGGTGAATTCTTCCTGCGCGACGGCCTTTATCCGCATGGTGCCATCGAACACGATCCCCCGGCTGGATGTGGTCCCCTGATCGAGTGCAAGAATATAGCCCATCGACGCCTCCTCTGCGCGAAACCGGTGTATCCGCTTGAATTTTTGTCAAAAATGGCGCGGTAGCGCAATCGCCACCGCGCCAAGGGATGCGGGGCCATGCCAAAGCACAGCCCCGGCAGTCGGGTTTATTCCGTCCAGCGGCGGATCAGGTCATCATAGGCGACGGTCATGGGCGTGCCCTTCTCGTCCTCGAGCTTGGGCCAAGGGGCGCCGGGCTGTTCCAGCCAGTAGGACTCGTCCCGCGGCTCGTTCAGGACCGGGCCGAATTCGCCCTGCACGCCGGCGCGTTCCAGACGGGCCATGACGGCTTCTTGCTGGTCGCAAAGTGCGTTCATGGCTTCCTGCGCGGTGCGTGCGCCAGAGGACGCATCCCCGATATTCTGCCACCACAGCTGCGCTAGGCGCGGATAATCCGGCACGTTGAAGCCCGTATCCGTCCACTTCTCACGCTCGGGCGAGCGGTAGAATTCCACCAGACCACCCAAGCGCGGCGCGCGTTCGGTGAAGCTGTCATGGTTGATGGTGGATTCGCGGATAAAGGTCAGACCGTAATGCGACTTGGCCACATCGACGGTTTTCGACGCGATGAACTGCGCATAAAGCCATGCGGCCTGTGCCCGATCGGTCGGTGTCGATTCCAGAATGGTGGCAGAGCCCACATCCTGATAGCCAACCTTCATGCCCTCTTGCCAGTAAGCGCCATGCGGGCTGGGCGCCATGCGCCATTTCGGCGTGCCGTCCTCGTTCATCACCGGCAGGTCCGGGGCGACCATGTCGGCCGTAAACGCGGTATACCAGAAGATCTGCTGCGCGATATTGCCCTGCGCCGGGATCGGGCCCGATTCAGAGAAGTTCATCCCGTTGGCTTCGCGGGGCGCGTAGTTCTGCAACCAATCGACGTATTTCTCGATCGAATAGACCGCGGCCGGGCTGTTGGTTGCCCCGCCACGCGCCACACAAGACCCAACTGTCTGGAAGTTCTCGTTCACGCGCAGGCCCCATTCATCGACCGGCACACCATTGGGCAGGCCAAGGTCAGAGGCCCCTGCCATCGACAGCCACGCATCGGTAAAGCGCCAACCCAGCGACGGGTCGCGGCGGCCATAATCCATGTGGCCGTAAACGGTCTGGCCGTCGATCTCGCGGCCCGTAAAGAAGGCGGCGATATCTTCATAGGCAGACCAGTTCACCGGAACGCCCAGTTCATAGCCATATTCGGCTTCAAACTCTGCCTTGATTTCGGGATCGTTGAACCAGTCATAGCGGAACCAGTAAAGGTTCGCGAATTGCTGCACGGGAAGCTGATACAGCTTGTCATCCGGCCCGGTGGCCGAGGCCAGCCCGATGAAATCGTCCAGATCAAGGCCGGGGTTGGTGAAGTCCGCGCCATCGCCTGCCATCCAGTCGGTCAGGTTGCGGGTCTGCTGGTAGCGCCAATGGGTGCCGATCAGGTCGGCATCGTTGATATACAGGTCGAACACGTTTTCGCCGGTCTGCATCTGCGTTTGCAGGCGCTCGACCACGTCGCCTTCGCTGATCAGCGTGTGGGTAAAGTTGATGCCCGTCATCTCGCTGAACGCGGGGGCCAGAACGCTGGCTTCCCATTCATGGGTGGTGATGGTTTCCGACACGACATTGATGGTCATGCCGCGGAACGGCTCTGCCGCCTCGATGAACCATTGCAGTTCTGCTTCCTGCTCTTCGCGGGTCAGGGCCGACATATCGCCGATATGTTCATCAAGGAAAGCGCGGGCGGCGTCCATATCGGCAAAAGCCGGACTGCCCATCACGGTCAGCGCCATCGCCAGCGCTGTGGATGTCTTGAATAGACGGTTCATGTTATATCCTCCCATGGATTGAACCTACGGTTTTCAGTCCTTGCGTGTCCGGGCGCATTGCGGGCCTCTTCCCCCGCCTGTCCGGGCACGCGTTTATTCGCGCGCTCAGACCCAGCGGAAAACCGCTGCGGCATAAAGCGCGCAAATTCCAAGCGCCCACCATTGCGGCAGATCGCTCATCGCCAGCCAGCCCGAATTGATAAAGGCCGACCCCAGAAGCGTAATGAACAGCCGGTCCCCGCGCGTCGTTTCAATTGTCAGGATGCCGCGACGCGGGGTTTCGGGATATTTGATTGCCAGAAGTGTGAAAATCAGCAGCAGACAGGCGATCGTGGCAAAGAAGATCGCGGTCGGTGCCGTCCATGCCATCCATGTCAGGTTCATGGCGTGCCCTCCTTATACGCGGCCCAGGGCAAAGCCCTTGGCGATGTAGTTGCGGACGAAATAGATCACCAGCGCACCGGGAACGATGGTCAGCACACCGGCGGCGGCCAGAACGCCCCAGTCAATGCCCGACGCCCCCACCGTGCGCGTCATGATCGAGGTGATCGGCTGCGCATGGACCGCCGTCAGCGTGCGCGACAGCAGCAATTCCACCCAAGAGAACATGAAGCAGAAGAACGCGGCCACCCCGATGCCAGAGGCGATCAGCGGCATGAAGATCTTGACGAAGAATTTCGGGAAGGAATAGCCGTCGATATAGGCGGTCTCGTCAATTTCCTTGGGCACGCCGCGCATGAAACCTTCCAGAATCCAGACTGCAAGCGGCACGTTGAACAGCGTATGCGCCAGCGCCACGGCGATATGCGTGTCGAACAGCCCGACCGAGGAATAAAGCTGGAAAAACGGCAGCGCGAACACGGCTGGCGGTGCCATGCGATTGGTCAGCAACCAGAAGAACAGATGCTTGTCGCCCAGAAACCGGTAGCGGCTGAACGCATAGGCGGCAGGCAAGGCAACCGACAGCGATAGGACCGTGTTCATCACCACATAGGTGATCGAGTTGATATAGCCGATATACCAGCTGCGATCGGTCACAATGGTCAGGTAATTGTCGAATGTCGGGTTCTGCGGCCACAGGGTGAAAGCGCCGGTGATCTCGCGGTTGGTTTGCAAGCTCATCTTCACCAGCCAGTAGATCGGGATCAGCATGAAGGCCAGATAAAGCACCATCACCACATGGCGGGTCTGCACCTTTGGCAGCGCCAGTTTGCGTGCAGGGGCCGCGTAAGTATCGGTCGTTGACGCCATGTTACCGGCCCTCCGCTTTATCTATGTTGGTCATCACGGTGTAGAACACCCAAGACACCAGCAGGATCACTAGGAAATACATGATCGAGAACGCCGCCGCCGGGCCAAGGTCGAACTGTCCGAGCGCCATTTTCACAAGGTCGATGGACAGGAAGCTGGTCGCTGTGCCGGGGCCGCCGCCGGTCACGACGAAGGGTTCCGTATAAATCATGAAACTGTCCATGAAGCGCAGCAGGATCGCGATCAGCAGCACACCCGCCATTTTCGGCAATTCGATGTAGCGGAACACCTTCCAGCGGCTGGCCTGATCAATCTTGGCGGCTTGATAATAGGCCTGCGGGATGGATTGCAGCCCGGCATAGGCCAGCAGCGCCACCAGCGAGGTCCAATGCCAGACATCCATCGTCACCACGATGATCCAAGCGTGCAGCGCATTGCGGGAATAGTTAAAATCTATGTTCAGCGCATCCAGCACAAAGCCCAGCAGCCCGATATCGCCCCGGCCCATGATCTGCCAGATCGTGCCCACCACGTTCCACGGCACCAGCAGGGGCAGCGCCATCAGCACCAGGCACAGCGACGCCCAGAAGCCCTTTTTCGGCATGGCCAGCGCAATCGCAATTCCAAGTGGCACTTGAATGGCCAGAATGATCCCAGAGAACATCAACTGCCGCCCAAAGGCCGAATGCACCTGCGAAGAGGTCAGAACCTGTTTGAACCAGCCCAACCCTTCCCAGAAAAAGACGTTATTGCCGAATGTGTCCTGAACCGAGTAATTGACCACGGTCATCAGCGGGATCACCGCCGAGAAGGCCACCAGAACCAGAACCGGCAGAACCAGAAACCACGCCTTGTTGTTCTGAACCTTGTCCATCAGACGGCCTCTTTCACGGGGGTGGAAACAGCGTGCAGCGGTGTCACGCGCCAGTCATCGACATAGACATTGATGCGCTCGGGCTGGAATTTCAGCCGGTTGGCATCTGCGGGAATGGGCATCCCTTCGGGCAGGATCGCATTGATCGGTTTGCCCGCGAATTCCGCGCGCAAAATCTGGTGACGGCCCACATCCTCGATGCGTTTGATCGTCACCGGCAGCCCGTCTTCGCCGCTGGCAAGCGTCACAAACTCCGGGCGAATGCCGATCTGCACGCGGCCCGAGAGCGCCTTGTAGCTGCCGCCCAGCGCAACCGGATGGCCCGCGCAATGGGCAAGCTGCCCCGCCACCTCGGCGTCGATCAGGTTCATCCCCGGAGAGCCGATGAAATACCCCACGAAGGTATGTTCCGGCGTATCGAACAGCTCTTCCGGCGTGCCAAGCTGGACCACGCGCCCGTCATGCATGACCACGACCTTGTCGGCAAAGGTCAGCGCTTCGGTCTGATCATGGGTCACATAGATCATTGTGTGCCCGAACTGGTTGTGCAGCGCTTTTAGCTGCGTGCGCAATTCCCATTTCATATGCGGGTCGATCACGGTCAGCGGCTCGTCGAACAGGATGGCGTTCACATCTTCACGCACCATGCCGCGCCCAAGGCTGATTTTCTGTTTCGCATCCGCCGTCAGCCCGCGCGCCTTGCGCTTCAGCACGTCTTCCATGCCGATCATGGCTGCAATCTGCTGCACGCGTTGGGCGATATGGGCCGGGTCCATGCCGCGATTGCGCAGTGGAAAGGCCAGATTGTCGCCCACGGTCATCGTGTCATAGACCACCGGAAACTGGAACACCTGCGCGATATTGCGTTCAACCGTGTCCTGATGCGTCACATCCTTGTCGCCGAACAAAATACGCCCGCGCGACGGCACCAACAGCCCGGATATGATGTTCAACAGCGTGGATTTGCCACAACCAGACGCGCCCAGCAGCGCGTAGGCTTCGCCGTCGTTCCACACATGGTCAAGCTGCTTGAGCGCGAAGTCATCTTCCGATTTCGGGTTGCGCAAATAGGAATGTGCAAGATTGTCGAGCGTGATCTGTACCATGATCCCCCCTCAGGCCGCGTGCGCGAAGCTGGCGGGTGCGACAAGCTCCCCGCTTTCGGCGAAAACATAGACATGCGCGGCATCCAGCCAGACCTCTATCGGCTGGCCGTATTCCAGATGATGCACGCCATGCATCAGCCCCACCCATGGGTCGGCGCCATGGTCCAGATGCACGAAGGTTTCAGACCCGGTGATCTCGGTTACCTTCAACATGCATTTGAAATGCAGCCCCTCATGCCCCCGTGCGTGCAAATGCAGATGGTCGGGCCGGAACCCGGCGCGGTAGCTGCCATCTGGCAGATCGGCCAGCGCCCCCGTGGCCAGCGCCGTCTGCCCCTCGCCAAAGCTGATCTTGCTGCCGGCCTTGGTGATGGTGGTGAAATTCATCGGCGGGTCCGACAGCACGCGCGCGGTCGTGGCGTCTTTCGGCGCACGGTAGACCTGCGGCGTCGGGCCGAATTGCGTGACCCTGCCCTGCCACATGGTTGCGACATTGCCGCCCAGCAAAAGCGCCTCTTCCGGTTCTGTCGTGGCGTAAACGAAAATTGCACCAGATTCTTCGAAAATGCGCGGAATTTCGGCGCGCAGCTCTTCGCGCAGCTTGTAATCCAGATTGGCCAGCGGTTCGTCCAGCAACACCAGACCGGCGTTCTTGACCAATGCCCGCGCCAAGGCGCAACGCTGCTGCTGGCCGCCTGACAGTTCCAGTGGCTTGCGCTGCAACATCGGCGTCAACTGCATCAGCGCGGCGGTATCCTGCACGCGGCGATGAATCTCGGATTTGTCCACGCCCATCAGCTTCAGCGGCGACGCGATGTTGTCATAGACGGTCATGGACGGGTAGTTGATGAACTGCTGATAAACCATCGCCACTTTGCGGTCCTGCACCCGCATTCCGGTCACGTCCTGCCCTTCCCACAGCACGCGGCCCGTTGCGGGCACATCCAGCCCCGCCATGATCCGCATCAGCGATGTCTTGCCCGACAAGGTCGGACCAAGCAGCACGTTCATCGTGCCGCGTTCCAGCGACAGGTCGGTGGGGTAGATATGGTGATGCCCCTCCACAACCTTCGACACGCCCTCCAATACAAGCGACATTCCTTGCTCCTCCCTCTCGCGCGGTTTACTCTGCCGCGCGCAATATCTCGGTCACGTTGCGCGCCATCCACGCGTCCAGCGTGGCCACTTGGTCCGATGTCAGCCGCAAGCCCAGCTTGCTGCGCCGCCAGACCACATCTTCGGCGCTGCGGGCATATTCATGGGTCATCAGCCAGTTGACTTCTGCCGCCGTAAGCGTCGCGCCGAAATCCTCTCCCAGATCGGCGGCGGTTTTGGTATTGCCCAATACCTGCCGGGCTTCTGTGCCATAGGCGCGCACCAGGCGGCGGGCCCAGAAATCGGTCAGGAACGGGTAGTCGCGCCGCAACTCGGCCACCAAGGCCGGGCCGCCATCATGGGCGAAATCCCCCCCGGGAAGCGCGACTCCGGCGGTCCATTGACCTTTTGCCAGCGGCAGAACCGTGCCGATCTGCTCCAACGCCGATTCCGCCAGCCGCCGGTAGGTCGTGATCTTGCCACCAAAGATATTGAGAACCGGCGCCCCTGCGCTGCGGTCAATCTTGAGCGTGTAATCCCGCGTGGCCGCGGTGGCCGAACTCGCCCCGTCATCATAAAGCGGGCGCACGCCCGAATAGCTCCAGACAACATCGGCTGCGGTTACGGGCTTGGCGAAATATTGACTGGCAAAATTGCACAGGTAATCGCGTTCTTCTGGCGTGCAGACCGGCGCGCGTGACGGATCATCATGTTCGGCATCGGTGGTGCCGATCAGGGTGAAATCCTGCTCATAGGGAATGGCGAAGATGATCCGCCCATCGGTGCCCTGAAAGAAATAGCATTTGTCGTGGTCATAGAGTTTGCGGGTCACAATATGGCTGCCGCGCACCAGACGGACATTTTCGCGGCTGTTCAGCCGCAGCTTGCCGTGGATCACATCGCCCACCCAAGGCCCGGCGGCGTTGACCAGCATCTTGGCGCGGATTGTTTTCGTTTCGTGTTCGGTTTTGACCGTAACCGCCCAAATGCCGTTTTCCGCATGGGCCGACACAACTTCGGACCGGGTGTGGATTTTTGCGCCACGCGCTTCAGCGTCGCGGGCATTCAGCACCACAAGACGCGAATCTTCGACCCAGCAATCAGAGTATTCATAGGCTTTGGCAAAACGGTCCTGCAACGGCGCGCCTTCGGCAGTGCCGGTCAGCGCAATTGTGGATGTGCCGGGCAGAATTTGGCGCCCGCCCAGATTATCATACAAAAACAAGCCAAGCCGGATAAGCCAGCCGGGCCGCCGTCCGCGCATCCAAGGCATGAGGAACGACAACAGCTTAGAGGTTGGCGTATCGCTCTCAAAGCGCATATCTTTATGATAAGGAAGCACAAATCGCATAGGCCAAGAGATGTGCGGCATCGCACGCAGCAGGGTTTCGCGTTCGATCAAAGCCTCTCGCACCAGCCGGAATTCGAAATACTCTAGATAGCGCAGGCCACCATGGAACAGCTTGGTAGAGGCCGAAGATGTCGCGCCGGCCAAATCGCCCTTCTCGCACAGCACCACCGATAGTCCGCGCCCCGCAGCATCGCGCGCGATCCCGCAACCGTTGATCCCGCCACCAATGACCACAAGGTCAACGATCTGCTGGTCATTGGTCTGAGTGTGTTCGGATAGCGGCATACGCCCTCCCAAGCGCAAGATCAGATGAGCCGCGACGGTAGGTCGACATCGTCCTTTCCCGCAAGATTTTTTTCGTTATAGGCACCTATATGTTCGATTTTTTATTTTCGAAGAATTTAAAGCGCTTTGTTTGCCGTATGTTCTGGTGTATTTTTTCGCAACCCTCGAATTTTTGCTTGAAACGAACATGCCAACATCCCAAGCAAGAAGCTGAAATGCGGCTTGGCCGCGAATCACGCCACAGAACCGGAGCTAAGCCATGGCGCAAGCCGAGCGACTGCACGACATCCAGATCATCGCCCGCCGTGACGGGCGCGTGACTGTCGAAGGGTTGGCAAAGCATTTCGATGTCACACTGCAAACCATCCGCCGCGATCTGGCCGAACTGGCCGAGCAAGGAAAATTACAGCGCGTGCATGGTGGTGCAATCCTGCCCTCGACCGTGGCGAATATCGGCTACACAGACCGGCGCGACCTGAACGAAGACGGCAAGGCCGCAATCGCGCGGGCCGTTGCGCGGGATATTCCGAATGGTTGCTCTGTCTTTCTGAATATCGGCACCACGACAGAGGCCGTCGCCCGCGCCCTTCTGGGGCATCGTGACATCATGGTGCTGACCAACAACCTGAATGTGGCCAATATTCTGGTCGAGAACCCACATTGCGAGATAATCGTGGTCGGCGGGTTGCTGCGCCGGGCCGATGGTGGGCTGGTCGGCAGCGTGACCACGCAGGCCATTCAGCAATTCAAGTTTGATCTTGCCGTCATCAGTTGTTCGGCGCTGGACGAGGATGGCGACATGCTGGATTTCGACATTCAGGAAGTCGGCGTCAGTCAGGCGATCTTGAAACAGGCGCGCCGCAGTTTGCTGGTCGCGGATCATTCCAAATTCCGACGCCGCGCCCCCGCGCGGATCGGCTCGCTGGCGCAAATGGACAGCTTTTATACCGATGCGCCGCTATCTGCTGCGCTGGACCATGCGTGCAAAGGCTGGGGAACATCCGTGACCGTCGCAAGTGCGACCACGCCACCGTGACGCAGACTTGCGCCAAACAGCGTGCCGTTTTCGTTTGACTTCAGCTATTTGCAAGTAAACTGGCTGGGGTGGTAGGATTCGAACCTACGATACACGGTACCAAAAACCGATGCCTTACCGCTTGGCTACACCCCAACCGTGAGCGGCTTTCTAGCCAAGGCCTTCGGGGGCTGCAAGCCCAATCTGCGCCCTGACCGCCAAGAAAATCATGCCCCCTTGCAGGGGCATGATTTTACTTTTTCACCGGGCAGGTGTTCAGACCGACGATGGAATACAGCGGACAGCTGCTCATCAGCCCTGTGGCCAGCGGCACGATCCCGATCAGATACAGCCAGCTATAGGTTCCATCCATGTTCAGGAAGAAGGCCAAGATCAGCGCGGCCCCTACAACGATTCGAAGAATGCGGTCTATACCGCCTACGTTTTTTGCCAGCATGTGACAGGCTCCTGTGTTGAAGGCTACCTGAACAGCATAGCATAGGCCTACGGCCTGTCTGTGACATGGTCACTCAGGGGCGATGCGGCCCAGCTGCGCAAGGTCCAGAAGGGTGATCTGTCCGCGCTGCGTGGCGATCAGGCCTTGCCCGGCCCATCGCTCCAACTGCCGCGAGACAACCTCGCGCGCGCTGCCAATACGCGCGGCAAGTTCGGCATGGGTGGCCGTCACCTGTCCGCCTTGGGCCAGATCCAGCAGCGCACGGGCGAGCCGCGCTTCAATCCGGGTAAAGGCCACACTTTCCAGCAGCGCCGTCAATTCCGCCATACGCGCGGCAAAGGCGCGAAACACGAAAGCGCGGAACACTTCCGATCCATGCATCAGCCGGGCGAATTCCGCGGGCGGGATCATCACAAGCCGCGCCGGTGTGACGGTCATTGCCTCTCCCGAATAGGGGGCATCGCCCATCAGCCCCAAAGTGGTCTGGATGCAGCTTTGCCCCGGCTCTATGGCATAAAGCAGTATCTCGCGGCCCGATGCGGCGGTCAACGTCACCTCTACCCGGCCTTCCAGCACCATGGCAAAGCCTTGTGCATGGTCGCCCGCCCGGAACAGGCACTGGCCCTTGGGCAGTTGCATGGCTGGCATCGCATCTAGCTTTGCGATCGTTGCCGCATCCAAACCCGGCAACAGCGCTTCCGCCCAAGCCATCAGCTGCGCCCACGCCCCGCGAAACGCGGCAACAGCGCCGAGAAATCGCGCCCGCGCCCGTCTTCTTCTTCAACAAAAGCGGCATAGAGCGCCATGGCCCGCGCCCCCATGGGCGTATCGGCATCGACAGCAACAGCCGCCTGTTGCGACAGGCGCAAATCCTTCAACATCAGCTCTGCCGCGAATCCGGGCTTGTAGTCGTTATCGGCAGGGCTTTGCGGCCCAACACCCGGTGCCGGGCAATAGGCATTCATCGACCAGCTATAGCCAGAGGAGGTGCTGACCACGTCGAACATGCGCGCGCGGTCCAGCCCCAGCTTGTCGGCCAAAGCAAAAGCCTCGCAGGTCACCGCCATGGTCGCGCCAAGGATCATATTGTTGCAGATCTTGGCCGCTTGCCCCGCGCCCGGCCCGCCGCAATGCACCGCCTTTTGACCCATGATATCGAATAGTGGTTGAACCGTGGCAAAGGCTGCGTCCGACCCGCCCACCATAAAGGTCAGCGTGCCCGCGCTTGCCCCGCCCACCCCGCCGGACACGGGCGCATCCAGCGCGCCCAAGCCTGCCGCTTCGGCGGCGTCGGCCACGGCGCGTGCGCTTTCGACATCCACGGTCGAGCAATCGCACAGTACCGCACCAGCCGCCATTGCCGGGATAATCATAGCCGCCACGTCGCGCAGGATTGCGCCATTGGGCAGCATGGTGATGACCACCTCAGCCCGCGTGGCGGCATCGGCCGCGCTGGCCGCTTGCGCAACGCCTTGGGGGCAAGGCGCGCTCAGGTCGAACCCCGTCACAACATGCCCCGCCTTGGCCAGATTGGCCGCCATCGGCGCGCCCATATTGCCCAAGCCGATAAACCCGATTTTCATAGCCTCTCTCCCTCTGTCTCAAATGTCATCTCTGCCGCACCGAGCGGCGCAAGCATCGCCTCAACCTCTGCCGCGCACACCTCTGCCAAGCCTGCGTGCCGCCAACGCGGTGCACGGTCCTTGTCGATGATCGCGGCGCGGATGCCTTCCAGAAAATCCGACCGCGCGGTGGCGCGATAGGTAAAGCGGTATTCCATGGCCAAGGCCGCGCGGATATCGGGCGCAGGGCCAAGCCGATGCAGGATTTCCAAGGCGCAAGCCTGCGCCAACGGAGCACCGCGCAAAACCAGACCCAGCACGTCGCGCGCGACATCGCTGGTATCGGCACGCAAGGCCGACAGAATTGCCGCCCCATCACGGCCCTTGAATACACGGTCGATCCAGCCTGCCTGCGCGGCCATGGGGCTGTCAGGTGCAGGATGGGCCGGAATTGCGCTGAAATCGCCCGTGGCCACAAGCCTTGCAACCAGACCCGGCCAATCTGCGCGTGGCACGAAGCTATCCGCAAACCCCGCCCAGATGGCACAGCCCGGCCCCATGCGGGCCCCGGTCAAGCCCAGATAGGCCCCCGCACGCCCCGGCGCCCGCGCCAGCAGCCGCGAGCCGCCCACATCCGGCACGATCCCCACCGCGCATTCAGGCATGGCAATGCGACTGGTTTCGCACACAACCCGGTGGCTGGCATGGCAACCAAGCCCCACACCGCCGCCAAGGGTAAACCCCTGCATCAGTGTCACGACCGGTTTGGCATATTCGGCAATCCGCGCATTCATGCGGTATTCATCGGCCCAGAAACGGCGGCCATAACCATGATCGCCCGCGCGCCCAGTGGCATACATTTCGGCCAGATCACCGCCCGCGCAAAATGCCTTGTCACCAGTGGCATCAATCACCACCAGTGCAACCGCGTCATCATTGGCCCAAGCGCGCAAGGCCGCGTCAATCGCAAGGCACATCTCGTAGCTCAGCGCGTTCAGCGCGTGGCCCCGATCCAGCGTGATACGCCCGGCACGCCCCTCGCGGCGGATGTTTAGATCACTCATGCGGCCAGTCTCTTGCACAGATGGGGCACAGCGTCGCAATCGGTTGCATCGCGCGCAACCGCCCCCACCTCTTCAGAAAATAGGAGCGGAAGATGTTTGATTCTGACAAGTCCCAAGACCTCAGCCTTACGCAGCACCACGCACCCCGCGACCTGTCCGACCGGGTTGCGCTGCGGGTGGTCAAATTCATGCGCGTTTTTGCGGATGCCTTCTTTGCCAAGCGCTATGGTCACCGCGCCGTTGTTCTGGAAACCGTCGCCGCCGTGCCGGGCATGGTGGGTGGTATGCTTCAGCATCTCAAGGCCATCCGCCGCATTCGCGACGATCAGGGCTGGATCCGCGAGCTTCTGGACGAAGCCGAAAATGAGCGTATGCATCTGATGGCCTTCATCAAGATCGCCCAGCCCAGTTGGCTGGAACGTGCCATTATCCTGATCGCGCAGGGCGTGTTCTTCAACCTGTATTTCCTGCTCTACCTTGTCGCCCCGAAAACCGCGCATCGTGTGGTGGGCTATCTCGAGGAAGAGGCGGTCATCAGCTACACCCAGTATCTGGACCAAGTGGACAATGGCACGGTCCGGAACGTTCCCGCGCCGCAAATGGCCATCGACTACTGGAAGCTGCCCGCCGATGCCCGCCTGCGCGAGTTGATTATCGCCGTGCGCGCGGACGAAGCGGCCCATCGCGACCATAACCACGGCTATGCCAACGACCTGCGGGATGGCGCACGCGACTGATCCCTTCATCCTTGCCCAAATATCCTGCGCAGGGTGCGGGGGGTGCAAAACCCCCCGCCCTTTCCGTCAGTCCATCGCTTTGAAGTTGAACGCCGCCCCCTCTTTGATGCCGCTCGGCCAGCGCGAGGTCACGGTCTTGGTGCGGGTGTAGAACTTGAACGCATCCGGCCCGTGCTGGTTCAGATCGCCAAAGCCCGATTTCTTCCAGCCACCAAAGGTATGGTAGGCCAGCGGCACCGGGATCGGCACGTTGATGCCCACCATCCCGATATTGATGCGATGCGCGAAATCGCGTGCCGTATCGCCATCGCGGGTGAAAATAGCTGTGCCATTGCCGTATTCGTGGTCCATCGCCATGCCAATGGCCTCGTCATATGTCTTGGCGCGGACCATCGACAGGACGGGGCCGAATATTTCCTGCCGGTAGATGTCCATCTCGGTCGTGACATGATCGAAGAAATGCGGGCCGACGAAAAAGCCATTCTCGTAGCCTTGCAGTTTGAAATCGCGCCCGTCGACGACCAGTTCCGCGCCTTGGTCCACGCCGCTTTGCACCAGCCGCAGAATGTTGTCTTTGGCCGCCGCGGTCACGACGGGGCCGTAATCCACGTCATCGCCCGCGGTCCACGGCCCGACCTTCAGCGCCTCGATTTTCGGGACAAGGCGTTCGCGCAGCGCGTCCGCCGTGCCCTCACCCACGGGCACGGCCACCGAAATTGCCATGCAGCGTTCGCCCGCAGCACCATAGCCCGCGCCGATCAGCGCGTCGGCGGCTTGGTCCAGATCGGCATCAGGCATAATAATCATGTGGTTCTTGGCACCGCCAAAACACTGCACGCGTTTACCGTTGGCGCAGCCGCGCGCATAGATATATTGCGCAATCGGGGTAGACCCGACAAAGCCCACGGCCTGCACGGTGTCATTGTCCAAGATCGCATCGACCGCGTCCTTGTCGCCATTGACCACCTGCAACACGCCATCGGGCAGGCCCGCTTCCTTGAAAATCTCGGCCAGCATCAAGGGCACCGAAGGGTCACGCTCGGACGGTTTCAGGATCATCGCATTGCCGCAGGCCAGCGCCGGGCCCATTTTCCACAAGGGGATCATGGCGGGAAAGTTGAACGGCGTAATCCCCGCGACCACCCCCAAGGGCTGGCGCATGGAATACATGTCAATGCCGGGGCCGGCGCTGTCGGTGAATTCGCCCTTCAGCAATTGCGGCGCGCCGATGCAATATTCGATCACTTCCAACCCACGCTGCACATCGCCCTTGGCATCGACAAAAGTCTTGCCATGTTCAGAGGACAGCTTTTCGGCCAGCTTGTCCATGTCGCGGTTGATCAAGCCCACCGCTGCCATCATCACACGGGCGCGCTTTTGCGGGTTGGTGGCACCCCAAGCGATTTGCGCCTGCGCGGCACGGGCAACGGCATCGTCCAGTTCGGCTTGGCTTGCCAGCGGCACACGAGCCTGCACCTCGCCGGTGGCGGGGTTATAAACATCTGCAAACCGGCCCGACTGGCCTGCAACGCGCTTGCCGTCAATCCAGTGCGAAAGCTCTTCCATAGCATCCTCCATTCAGTTGGGCGCAGCCTAGCCTTGCGTTTTCGCCTTGGGAAGGCGAATTACACCATGTCGGTATTGCAAAAATGCAAGGGTAAGTGGCGATGGACTGGGACGATATGCGTGTATTTCTGGCGTTGGCGCGCGTGGCCAGTCTTGGGCGTGCGGGCCAAGTGCTAAAGATGGACCCGGCCACTGTGGGCCGTCGCGTGTCGCGGCTGGAAGGGCACTTGGGGCGGCGGCTGTTTCACCGTTCGCATCAGGGCTACGCGCTGACCGAGGACGGGTTGCGTCTGCTGCCGCATGTCGAAGCCGCACAAGCCCATCTCAGCGCCGCCGAAACGCCCAACGACACTGGCGCAGGGCTAAGCGGGCAAATCCGCCTTGGCGCGCCGGATGGTTGCGCGAATTACCTTTTGCCGCAGGTCATTGCCCGGATCTGTGCCGACCACCCGGCGCTAGAGGTGCAGATCGTTGCCCTTCCCCGCCTGTTCAACCTGTCGCGCCGCGAGGCGGATATGGCCATCAGCGTATCGGCCCCGCAGGCCGGGCGGTTACATGTGCAAAAGATCACCGACTATCATCTGCATTTCGCGGCCGCAGCATCTTATCTGGACCGGCACCCCCCGATCCGGCAGATCGCAGACCTGCGCGGCCACAGCCTGATCGGCTATATCCCCGACATGATTTTTGACAAAGAACTGGATTACCTTGCCAATCTTGACCTGCACGCCGCGCGCATGACCTCGAACTCCGTGCCGGTTCAGTTGAACCTTTTGCGGCAGGGCACAGGCTTGGGCGTAGTGCATGACTTCGCCCTGCCCCATGCCCAAGACCTGCGCCGCGTGTTGGTGCCGGTATTCAGCCTGACGCGCGCGTTTCATCTGGTTCGCCATGCCGATGACTTGCGCAATGCGCGGCTGCGGCGTTTTGCCGAAGCGCTGATCGTGGGCTTGCGCGACCAAGTCGCGCGGCTGGAACAGGCCGTGGCGCAGGCAGACGATCAGGCCAATTCGGAAAACCCGTAGATGCGCGCCGCGCTGGCGGGTTTCTGCCCGCGCGAGACAGCCGCCAGAAAGCGGGTTTTTTCACCGGGGGGGCAAGATGGCAGATAGCACAGCCCCGCTCGCCCCTCGCGCACCCAGCGCACTTCGGCAGATATAAACGCGCCTTTGCAATGCAGGCGCAAGACATCGCCAGCCATGACCGAGCGCAGCCCTTCCAGACAGACCCCCTCGGTCGAATAATCTCGCAAGTAAGCGCTTTCACGCTCTCCATTGCGCAAAACGCCGACCAGCGCCCGGCTGCGTATGCGTGCGACCTTGCGGACCATCACTCACCCTCCTGTACCACACCGGCAACAAGAAAGCCTCATAAGTGGTTCAAAATTCGTAAACTCGACTGCAAGCAATGCCGTAAGATTGACTTGATGGTTAATGTTGCGCATCGTGCAGCATAACGCGCCGTCAGAGCGCATGAGCGATCGAGCAGATTACGTGACAAGATTTCCCAAGATGTTGCGGGCCTTCGGCCTTGCGCTGCTGTTGGCGTGCAGTTCTGTGCTTGCGCAGGCTCAGGACAGCGCGCCAGCCCCTACCGCCCAGCTTGCCGCAAATGCACAAAACCCGGGACTGCGCGCGGACTGGCGTCAGGCGTTGGAACATATGCGCAAGGGCGCACCGCGCGCCGCGCTGCCCATTCTGGAACGCCTTGTGACCGATTTTCCGGCCATCGCGCGCTTTCGGCTGGAACTGGCGCGGGCGCTGTATCTGATCGAAGATGACGGCCGCGCGCGGTATCACTTCGAATACGCGCTGTCGGGCGACCTAAGCCTGGGCGAGATCAAGGCCGTGCAGGACTATCTGAGCGCAATGGACACCCGCAAAAGCTGGCGCGGTCAGGCGCGTATCGCGGTGGTGCCGCAAAGCAACCCATGGCAACGCTCCGGCCAACCATTTGTCGAGATCGGCGGCACATTGTTGCTGCCCTTGCCGCAGGTCGAGCGGGCCACCGGGGTCGAACTCGGGCTGGGCATGACATGGATGCCGCGGCTGAAACAGGACCTCCATGCACGGGTGCATCTGGTCGGCACCGGCCAGTTCTTCGAGGAACCCGATTTCACGCGCGGCCATCTGCGCGGCGAATTCGGCTTTGTCTGGTTCGGTGACCATGGGCGCAGGCTGGAAATGGGCATCACGCTGCAAGGCGCGGGTGGCCATGACGGGGTTATCATGCGCGGCGCGGGGGTGCAGACCGTTTTCCAGCGGCGTTTTGGGCGGCGCACGCAAGTCACCGCGCGGGCAAGTTACGATGAACTGCGCTATGCTCGGGTGTCGGATTATAACGGGCCGCGCGGCGCGATGTCCTTGGGGGTGCAACATATCCTGTCGCCACGGCTGAAGATCTCGGGCGCGCTGAACCTGTCGCATCACCACACGCAAGCAGAATTCCACCGCCGCACCGATGCATCCGTCACCTTGGGAACAGAAATTTCCTTTGGCGGCGGACTGATCACCGGGCTGGAAGCGAATTTGGGCCATATCAGCTTCGGCGCGGCCAACCCGCTTTTGCCGCAATTCGGCGCGCAGCGCGACTGGCGTGCGGAACTAAGCGCCACGATGATGCATCGCAACCTGTCGGTTTACGGGTTCGCGCCTATTGTCCGCGTCGGGGTTGAACGCAGCGACAGCAATATACCCATGCGCAGCTATGACAATCTGAAGGTCAGCTTTGGGGCGACGCGGAATTTCTAGAACCTGTGGCGCGCAATCCGGGGCAGCTTTTGCTCTGCTTGGTCTGCCGCGCAGTAACAGGCCGGGGTGCAGCCTTTGCGACCCCGGCCTGCCATATGCATGTGGTTCTTAGGCAGCGGCCCGCCTTAGAAACGGAATGCCCCACCAATGGACGCGGATGCATCGCCATCACCATCCATGCGCAATTCGGCACGCAAAACGAAATCATCCGCGCGCGGGAATTCGAAATCGGCGCCGATGCGCAATAGGCCCGCGCTGCCATGGCCCGTGGGCGCAAAACGCGTGCTGGCCCCGCCAAGCGCCATGGTCACATCGCCGCCATCAGCCAGCAGGCCGGTCAGGCCCAGATAGGGCGTTACAGTGCCCGACCCCAGCGCAATACGCTGGCCGATTTCCAGATCGACAAACCCGGTCAAGAGGTTGCGCTCGGCCAGCGTTGCACCGGCCAGCGACGTGGCTGTCGCACTGTCCAAACGGTAGCCCGTAACCCCGGCTTGCGCTGTCAGGCGCAACCCCTGTTGGCTTTGGTGTTGCAAACGGGCGGTCAGGCCAATGAAATGTGCATCCATCTGTGCGCCGACGGCGGTGCCCAGATCGAACCGGCCAAGCCCCAGATAGGCGGCGATATCTGCGCGCGTGCTGCTCGACAGCGCACGCCCCATACGCGCCCCAACTGCGAATTGGTGTTGGGTCGGTTGCCCGGTCCCGTCAAGCCCACCTGCCGAGAACATACCGAACAGGCCGTAATCGTCGAAATCACGTCCGATTGCGACTTGACCGTCACGCTGGCTTTGACCCACCGTCAGACTGCCAGAGGCCCAAGACCCCGCCTGCCCCGTTGCGCCAAGGGCTTGGTGGCCAAGATTATAGCCAAGCTGTGCGCCCAGCAGGTCTGCCGCGCCGATCAGCGCCGGATCAATCGAAAGTAGGCGCCCGGCATCGAATAGCGCGCTGTTGACCCGAATATCCAAGACCTCTGGATCGCTGGTGAAGGTGACAAGACCGGTTCCAGCGCGGCTAACGACGAGCGTGTCGGTGCCTGCGCCCAACTCGACGGTACCGTTGATCGTGCCGCCGGCGATCTCCAACGTGTCATCGCCCGCGCCCAGATCCATCGCAACGCCGCCGCGCCCGGTGATGGTGCCGGAATTGACAATCGTCTGCGCGCCGGTATCCGCCGGGTCAACGTTTATACCGACATTCCCTTCGATCAGGCCACTATTGGTGACGGAAGACGAGTCACCGGACGGGTCGAAATCGATGCCATCCTGCGTGCCAATGGCCATGATGGTACCGGAATTGACGACCGTCCCGCTGTCAAGGTCGACCGCATCCTGATCGCCGCCGACTGACCGGATAATACCGCTATTGGTGATGGTCGCGCCGCGCGCGGCATTCACCGCGTCGTCACCGGCTTCGATCAGGCCCGCATTTGTCAGCGTTGCGTTATCAGTGTTGATGTTGACGCCTTCATCATCGGCATAGATTTCGCCGGTCGCATGATTGATGACCGTGGCATCGTCTTCCAACTGCACACCGTCATCCGCGCCACGGATGATGCCGTAATTCTCGACCAAGCCATCATTGTCGATATTGACGCCATCACCGTCCAGCCCTGTGATGGTGCCTCTGTTGATGACAGTGTTGTCGTTATCGCCTTGCACGCCATGATCGTTCTGGCCGGTCAAGGTGCCGAAATTGGTGAATGTCGTGTCATCGTCGAATCTGAACGCTTGGTTCGTGCCGGTGATGACCGCGCCGGTCTCAACCGTGATCGTCGCATCGTCCAGCCCGCCATCGACAATGCCGATTCCGGTGCCGCTACAGGTAATCGTGTCCCCGTCGGACGGCGTGGCCGGGCTACAGGTCTGTTGGGCCGAAACAGGGTTTGCCAGAACCGAGAAGAGAGCAATGACAGAGAGCGAAGAGCGCAGAGCGCAGAAAAAGCGACATGGGGCATCCATTTCCAAAAAATCCTTCGTTCGAGTAACCAAGAACTGTAACGACTTCGTGAACTTTGCATCCGCACACCGTTCGATTGCGCCGATGCATATATTCGCCCGCGCGACCAGAGCGCAGGCGCGAATTTCTAAGCATTTTCGAAGTGAAACCGCTTGAACGGGTCGATTTCTGCGTTTAAAGGCACAGTCGGTCCGCCTCAATAGCTCAGCTGGTAGAGCAGGTCCTTCGTAAGGACAAGGTCGGGGGTTCGAGTCCCTCTTGAGGCACCACTCTCATCCACGCATGTGATTTCGGCCAGATCATATGGGCAGGTGCCGCCGCACGCCCCAAGCGCTTTGGCTTTGCCGCCGGGTGTGACCTCGCCTTTGGCGCGTGCCGCACAGGCCACAGGTGCGAGTGCCCAATGCGGCCCACAGCCCTATCCGGCAGGTGCAAATTTCAACCGGGCATGAAAGCGCGCAAGTTCGGTTTCCGTGGCGGATGTGCCGGAAAAAGCGCGCACATAGTCCGGCACGCGCGACAGCCGGGTTGCCATGTCTTCGCGCACCTGCATAGATATATAGCCAATCTGGGTCAGATAGACCGTGCGGGCGCGCACATCTGCCTCTGCCGCAGCAAAGCCGAACCTTTCGAACATCGCCCGGATCGCCCCCAACCGCGCGGCATCTGCCGCCGTAACCCGCGCCTTGACCGCATCTGTCCCCTGCCCCCAAGCCCGGACCGCGAAATCCAGATTTGGGTCGAACAGGTCGGGGTCGTAGAACACGGCGATCAGGTTCAAGATCGCCTCGGCGATGGTTTCGGCATAGGCATCGCGCGCCAGCACGAAAGCGCCGGTATTGCGCGCTTCCCAATCGTCCAGCAGGGCATCCAGAAGCGCCTGCCGATCCTTGAAAAACCAATAGAAGCTGGTGCGCGACAGGTTCAGATCGCTGGCCAACGGCTGGATTTTCACCGCTTCCAGCCCGCTGTCCAGCAAAGCGCGGCGGGCCGCATCCAGCCACAGCGCGCGCGACCCGCGCCAACCCGTTGTTTTCTCGGCCTCTACCGCCGCTGTATCTGCTGTTTCCATGGCAGGCAGAATAGATCGGGCGGCGATTTACACAAGAAAAATATACATGTATGATCTTTTTCTTGACATAAGTGAACATTTCTACAAACGCTGGGCAATAGCCACGGAGTGCCCCATGTCCAGCGATCCCCTTCTCCAGCCTTACCGCCTAAAGCATCTGACGTTGAAGAACCGGCTGATGATTACCAGCCACGAACCCGCCTACCCCGAAGACGGAATGCCGAAGGACCGCTACCGCGCCTATCATGTCGAACGCGCGCGCGCCGGGGTGGCACTGACCATGACCGCCGGGTCCGCCAGCGTGGCCCGCGACAGCCCGCCCGTGTTCAACAATATTCTGGCGTGGAAGGACGAGGTGGTGGGCTGGATGAAAAAGCTTGCCGACGAATGCCACGACCACGGCTGCGCGGTGATGATTCAGCTAACCCATCTGGGCCGCCGCACACGCTGGGACAAGGCCGACTGGCTGCCTGTCGTGTCACCGGGCCATGCGCGCGAACCCTCGCACAAGGCCTTTCCGAAAAAGGTAGAAGATTGGGACATTGCCCGCATTATCACCGATTACGCCGATGCCGCCGAACGGATGCAAGCGGCAGGGTTGGACGGGATCGAATTGCAGGCTTACGGGCATTTGATGGACCAGTTCTGGTCGCCCCTGACCAACAATCTGGACGGCCCTTATGGCGGGTCGCTTGACAACCGCCTGCGCTTCACCTTCGACACGCTGCGCGCCATACGCGCGCGGTGCGGTCCCGATTTCATCGTGGGGGTGCGCTACACGGGGGATGAAGACCTACCCGGTGGCCTGACCCGCAAGGACGGCTTGGAGATTTCCCGCCGCCTGAAAGACAGCGGCATGGTCGATTTCCTGAACGTGGTCAAAGGCCATATCGACACCGATGCGGGCCTGACCGATGTGATCCCGGTGCAGGGCATGGCATCGGCCCCGCATCTGGATTTCGCGGGCGATATTCGCGCAGCGACCGGGTTCCCCACCTTCCATGCCGCGAAAATTCAGGACGTGGCCACCGCCCGTCATGCCATTGCCAGCGGCAAGCTGGACATGGTCGGCATGACCCGCGCGCATATGGCCGACCCGCATATCGTGGCCAAGATCATGCGCGGCGAAGAAGACCGCATTCGCCCCTGTGTGGGCGCGAATTACTGTCTGGACCGCATCTATCAGGGGGGCATGGCCTTGTGCTTGCACAACCCTGCCACCGGGCGCGAGTTGGAACAGCCGCATGTCGCGCCCAAAGCCGACACGCCCCGCCGCGTGGTGATCGTGGGCGCTGGCCCCGGCGGGCTGGAAGCCGCGCGCGTGGCGGCAGAGCGCGGGCATGACGTGACCGTGTTCGAGGCCGCCAATGACCCCGGCGGGCAAGTGCGGCTGACCTCGCAAACGCCCCGTCGAGCAGAGATGATGCAACTTGTGCAGTGGCGCTTTGCCGAATGCGAACGCATGGGCGTGCGCTTCCGGTTCAACAGCTTGGCCGATGCCGCGATGGTGCAGGCCGAAAACCCCGATGTCGTCATCATCGCCACGGGCGGCTTGCCGCATACCGATGTGCTGGCGGCAGGGAATGAGTTAGTTGTGTCGGCATGGGATATTCTGGCAGGCGACGTGGCACCGGGCGAGATTGTGCTGATCTATGATGATGCGGGCGACTACCCGGCGCTGCAAGCCGCAGAGAAGATCGCCGCCACCGGCGCGAAGGTCGAAATCCTGACCCGCGACCGCACCATCGTGCCCGAAGTGATGGCCATGTCGCTGACACCATCCATGCGCATTTTGCAAAAGCTGGATGTGACCTTCACCGTGGCATGGACGCTCGAATCCGTCGCGCGCGACGGCAACCTTCTGCGGGCGCAGATCGGCAGCGATTACGGCGGCGTAACCCGCGCGCGGCACGTCGATCAGGTCATCGTCAATCACGGCACGCGGCCACTGGACGATCTCTATTTCGACCTGCGGCCAGACTCGATCAACTTGGGAGAGGTCGATTACGAAGCGCTCGTTGCGGGAACCCCGCAAACCGTGGCGCGCAACCCCGAAGGCCGCTTTCAACTGTTCCGTATTGGCGATGCCATCGCCGCCCGCAACACCCATGCCGCGATCTATGATGCGCTGCGCTTGTGCAAGGCGATCTGACATGCCGCGCGCCGCGCAGAAAATGCCGCAATCAGGCGCGCTGTAGGACGGGATTCGGGGTCAGATTGCTGCAACTGCACAATTAACCCGCCACCTGCCACGAAGGCCGCCCCAGATGCTGAGCAACTCTGACCTTCTTTACCTGCTTATGTCCCGCAAACCGTGGCATTCCCTGCCACAAGCCTTCTACACCGATCCCGATGTGTATCAGGCCGATTTGCAAAACATCTGGCAGCGCGACTGGATTTTCGCGGCCCCCTCGGCGGAACTGCCCAAGGGCGGCAGCTATATCACGCTGGAATTGGGCACGGCGTCGGTCATCATCGTGCGCGGCATGGATGGGGTTGTGCGCGCGTTCCACAATTCTTGCCGCCACCGGGGCAGCCGCATCTGTTCGGCGCAGAAAGGCACCGCGCCGAAACTGGTCTGCCCCTACCACCAATGGACCTATGATCTGGACGGCAAACTGCTTTGGGCGCGCGAGATGGGCGCGGATTTCGACCCGTCCGCCCATGGGCTTGGGCTGGTGCATTGCCGCGACATTGCGGGCATGATCTTCATTTGCTTGGCCGAAAACGCCCCCGACACGCGCGATCTGGAAGCGCAGGCCGCGCGCTACATGGGGCCGCATGATCTGGCCAATCTGAAGGTCGCGCATCAATCCAGCATTATCGAGGAAGCCAACTGGAAACTGGTGCTGGAAAACAACCGCGAGTGCTACCACTGCTCCGGCTCTCACCCATCTTTGTGCGTGACCTTCCCGGATGACCCGAACCTTGTGGGCGCCGATGACAGCACCACCAGCAACGCAGGGCGCGCGCATGTGGACCGCTGCGAGGCAGCAGGCCTGCCCGCGAAATATGTCATTGATGCTTCCGAGCGCTGGCGCTTCGTGCGTATCCCTTTCCTTGGCAAAGGTGTCAGCTACACGCTGGATGGCAAAGCGGCGGTCGCAAAGCGCGTAGGCCGCGTGCCGTTCGATGATGCCGGGTCGTGCCTGTTCTTTCATTACCCCAACACATGGAACCATTTCCTGTCCGACCAGGTTCTGACCTTCCGCGTGCTGCCGGTCGGGCCGATGCAAACGCAGGTCACAACCACATGGCTGGTGCACAAGGATGCCGAAGAAGGCCGCGACTACGACCTCAAGCGCCTGACCGAGGTCTGGATCGCCACCAATGACGAGGACCGCCGCATTGTCGAGGAAAACCAGCGCGGCATCAATTCGCCCGGCTACAAGCCCGGCCCCTATAGCCAAGTGCAGGAAGGCGGCGTGAACCAGTTTGTCGATTGGTATTGCCGCACGCTGCAAACCGCTCTGATGGGCCCGGCCCGCATCGCGGCGGAGTGACGCCCATGATCCCGATGCCGACCAAGGACAGCCCCGTCTGGCGTGATGACGAGGAACTGGAATGCGTGGCCATCCTACCCGAAGCGCCGGGTGTGAAAACCTTCGTCTTTCGCCCGCCTTCAGCCGCGATGTTCGTCTATCGCGCGGGGCAATTCCTGACGCTGGATTTGCCCCTGCCGGGCGGGAATGTGCAGCGCACCTACACGATTTCGTCTTCGCCCGTGACCTCTGCCTATGTCACCATCACCGCCAAGGTGCAGCCGGGGTCGGTCGGCACGGCATGGATGCATGACCACTTGCAGGTTGGCATGCGCCTGCGCGCCTATGGGCCTGCGGGCCTGTTCCATCTGCCGCCGCAGCCCGATGGCAAATACCTCTTCATTTCGGCAGGCTCTGGCGTCACGCCCATGATGTCCATGGCCACCACGCTGTTCGAACGCGGTGAAGACCCCGATATCTGCTTTATCCAATGCGCCCGCAAACCCAGTGACCTGATCTTTCGGCGCAGGTTGGAATACATGGCCTCGCGCGTGTCGGGGCTGGCGCTGCATTTCGTCGTCAGCCGCCCCGAACCCTACGAGGTCTGGACCGGCTATCGCGGGCAGTTGAACCAGTTGATGCTGGGCTTAATGTGCAGCGACTATCTGGACCGCCATGTTTATTGCTGCGGGCCGGAAAGCTTTATGTCTGCCGTGCGCGAGATCCTGATCTCGTTGGGCTACGACATGGAACACTACCACCAAGAATCCTTTCATGCCCCGGCAGAAACCGTGGCCGAGATCAAGGAATTCGACGATCCCGTGCCTGACGAGTCGGCACAGGCGGAAATCGTGTTCACGCGCTCGGGCGTCACTGTCACCTGCACCGAGGGCGACACGATCATGCAAATCGCCCGCGCGCAGGGGCTGCCGGTCGCATCGGGCTGCAATTTCGGGCTATGCGGCACCTGCAAAACGCGCAAACTCTCGGGCGAGGTGCATATGGTCCATAATGGTGGCATCACCGACGAAGATATCGACGCGGGCTATATCTTGGCCTGTTGTTCCAAGCCGGTGGGCCGGGTCGAGGTGGATGCATAACCAAGGCCATCACACCCCCGGCGGGGCATAACCGGTTTCGCACATAATAAAACCGGCGATCATGACCGCCGGTTTTCCTGCCAAATGGCTTGTCGCATCAGCGTTCTGACCCGCTACGCCGGTTTGTCGGCGCGCGCCTCTTCTGCGGGTGCGTCGGCGTCGATCACCTCTGCATCCGGCTCTGCTGCGGGTTTCGGAAGGCTGCCGACGATCAGCGGCAACAATTCTGATTGCGTGGCAGACGGGCCAGAGCTGTCAGGTGCATCGCGCCATTCCAAACTGTCGAACGCGCCGCAATTGTCGCAAATCGCCTGCCAGCTTGCATGAACATGCTGGCAGTTCTGACATACCCATTGCGGCCCGCGAGAGGCCGTGAGCGCCCGCGCCAACCAGCCGCGCACAACCGCATCATCAGCCCCTTCGCCGCGTTCAATGGCGGCCATGATCGTCAATGCGCGCAGCGTCGGGCGGGTTTCGAACAGATCGCCCAAGGCCCGCCGCGCCGCCGGGAAATCCTCTGCCGCGATCAGCAGCTCGGCCCGCAGCATGCGCGATTCGTCGGCATCGGGGTGCATTTTCAGCAGTTTCTCGAATCGCGACAGACGCTGGCGCGGCGATTCGTCCTTTTCGATGGCGGCAAAGGCTGCGGCCAATTCAGGGTGCGGCGCCGCCTTCCATGCCCGCTTGATGGCCCGCGCCGCATAGCTGCCCTTGCCCTGCGCCACCAGCGCTTGCGCCGCGGCAACAGCGGCAGGCACCAGATCGGGCGACAGGCGGTTGGCCTCTATCGCGGCATCGCGGGCGCGCGGCAACTGGTCCTTGGCGGCCAGCGCATCCGCCTCTTGCAGCGCCAGAATGGCATCGCGGCGGCGATACACATCGCGCGGCAGATGACCACTGGATTTCTTGGTCTCCAGTGTTTTGCGCGCGCCTTTCCAGTCTTCGGCCTCTGTCTGCAATTTCAGAAGCGTGTCCTGCGTTTTCTCATGCGCGGGCTGCATTTCCAGCGCCTTGACAGCCAAGGCCCGCGCTTTGTCCGTCTCGCCCAGCGCCAGTTCAGCCCGGATCAGCCCTTGCACCCCAACAAAGCGGCTGCGCGGATCATCCAGCAAACCTTTGTAATGCTCCAGCGCCATTGCCGTGTTGCCCTTTGCCTCTGCGGCTTGTGCAATCAGCAAGTTGGTCATGATTGGCCGGTTCAGCAGCTTATGCGCTTTTTCGGCCTTCGCGATCGCGGTTTTCGAATCGCCTGTGGATTGCGCCAGCATTGACGCCAACAGCGCATCTAACCCGCGCTTTTCGCGGTTGCGCATGAAAAAGCGGCGGATCGCGGTTTCATCGCCATTCATGAACCGCAACAAGGCCAGCGACAGCGACAGCGCCTTGAGCACCAACCAAAGTCCGACAAGAAATACGCCAAAAGCGATAATCGCCTGCACCGGGCCAAGCGTGAATTCCATGTCCAGAATGCGCAGACCAACTGTCTGGCCACTGTCCATAAGCGCCCCCGCGCCATAGGCCAGCGCAATCACAGCCACGACAAAAACAAGGAGTTTGAGCAACGTCCAGAACATATTGTTTTCCTTAATCCGCCGTGATTTCGGCCTGCACCGCATCTGTTGCGGCAGCGGCATTCAACCGGGTTTCGACAGCCGCCAGCCAGTCGGACATGGCCGCGCGCCCGGCTTCTGGCAGGCTGGCCAATTCGTCGCGCGCTTGCGCAAGATCGCCTTCGGACACCGCAACCCCCGCGCGGGCCACGATTGCGTCGGGGTCATCCCCCTCGCGCGGCGCAAGCGAGCGCGCGCCGATCTGCGCGCGAAAGAAATTGCCCAGCTTTTCCGTGGCAGATTCGGCCGGGGCCGATTGCAGGCTGGCGCTGACGGCGGCACGGGCGGCGGGGTCGAACCCTTCTTGCAAGCCTTCGACCGTTGGCACCCCGCTTGCGGCGGTGTCCTGAAGCGCATCTGGCACCGCGACACCGGCCTGCGCCAACTGCTCCACCGCGTCTGCATATGCCGCGCCGGTCACAAATGCGGCGCGGATACGGTCAAGCCCGGCGCTGGCCAAGGCGGCATCAACCGCGGCTTCGGCTTCGACCACCTCTTGGGTTGCCAAGGCGCGCAGATCCTCCATATCGGCCTGAAGCGCCGCGATCTGCTCGGGAACCGGCGCATAAGCCGCTTCCAAGGCGGCAAGGCTGTCGCGGATAGGGCCAAGGTCAACCGGGTCTTGCGCAGTCAAATCGTCGATCTGTGCTTGCAGGCCGCTGATATCCACAGGCGCGGGAATGGCCGCGATCTGGGCGCGCAACTCTTCGATAGAGGCTTCGATTGCGCTGGCATCAGGCATCTGGGCAGGTTCCAGCGCGGCAATCTGCGCTTCCAGCGCGGTCAGGTCAGCCTCTTGGGCCATGGCCGCGCGCAGTTCAGACAATTCGGCGCTCAGCGCGTCCAGCGCATCCGTCGGTGCGGCTTGCTGGCTGGTCTGGTAGAGATGCGCGCCATAGCCTATCCCGCCAGCGACAAGCCCACCCAACAGCATGGGAAAAAAGCCGCCGCGTTTTTCGGGCGCCGCTGCTGGCGCGGGCGTCGAAGCGGCGGGCTTGGTGTCTGTCGGGGGTGTCTCTGGCGCGCTGTCGGTTTGCGCAGGCTCGGGCGCGTCTGGCGCTCCGGGTCCGGTTTCTGCGGTGTCACTCTGCTCGGGCTGCTCTGCCGCGTCGGGCGCTGTGGCGGCTGGGTCCACCATGTCCGGCGCGGCGGGCTGTTCAGCCGACTCGGCTGCTTTTTCAGCCGCATCCTCTGGCGCTGGCATAGCGTCTTCTGTGGCCGGGGCGGGCTGATCGGGGGCGGCGGCCGTATCTTCGCCCATCTGGCCCGGACCGTCTGCCAAAGGCACCGTTTCGGGCGTATCTTTCGTATCGACCGGTCCCGTCAGATCACCATTTGTCGGTGCAGGGGGCGTATCCGGCGCCGTGGTCTTGGCCTGTTCGGACGCCTTTGGTTCGGCTGCGGTCTTGGTGGTTTTGGATCGGCGCGGCGCAGCTTCCTGCTTGCTGCTGCCGGTCTTGCTTGTCGTTCTGCGCGCCACCGTTCATCCCCCATCCCGCTTACGCCGCCATGCAGCAATACGAGGATACCTTATCGCGGGTTCTGGTCAGGCTCAAGCGTGGCCTGCACCTGTCCGAGTGCGGCCAGCATCCCGGCCTGATCCGGGGTTTGGGCAATACACATGCTGGCAGCAAACACCCCATCCAATCGCTGCGCCGCCGCTGCGCTAATGGCGATCAAATGCAACCGCGCTTGCTGCGCGGGCAGCTCGCGCCATTGCTGTGCCAGCAGCGCCGCGCTGCGCGGCGAGAAGACCAGCAAGACAACATTCCCCGGCGCATTCAGGCAGGCGCGGGCATCGGCGTTAAGCCGCTGCTCTAGCTGGTCATACGACACAACCGCCCGCGCGCGCAGCCCTGCGGCGTTTAGCCGCCCGGCCAGATCGGTGGTCACATGCGCGCCGCTGAAATGCACCAGTTCTAGCATTGGCCGCGCCGCGCATAATTGCGCAATCAGCGTTTCAGCCGTGCCGCCACCGCCGCGCAGGTCCACAAAGCCCGCCGCCCGCGCGGCCGCCAAGGTGCCCGGCCCGACACACCAGACCGGCCAATCGCGGCGCTGCGTTGCCTCGGCCACCGCACGCACCCCGTGTTGCGAGGTGAAGACCACCCCGCAACCCGGCGCAGGCGGCGTGATCTGGCGCAACACCACCTTCATAACCGGAGAGATCACCACCCTGCCCGGCCATTGGGCCTGTTTGGCGAAATCTTCCGCACTGGCCTGCGGACGTGTCAGAAGAAGGGTCGGCAGCATGGCGCCCATGGCTCTAGGGATCGGATCGCGCCCGCGCGTGGGATTGTGCGGATACATCCCAAGTGGTAGCTGCATCTTGCACCTTTTTGCAACCAGAGAGCCCGATGACAGATTTCGCCGCTGGCCCCGTGACCGTTCTGGGGCTGGAAAGCTCTTGCGACGACACCGCCGCCGCCGTGCTGCGCTGTGACGATGATGGACCGCAGATATTGGCCAATATCGTGCTGGGCCAAACCGATCTGCACGCGGGGTTCGGCGGCGTGGTTCCCGAAATTGCAGCCCGCGCCCATGCCGAGAAACTGGACATGGCCGTAGAGCGCGCCTTGGCCGAAGCCGGGCTGACGCTGGATGGCATTGACGCGATTGCCGTCACCGCCGGTCCCGGGCTGATCGGCGGCGTCATGGCGGGGGTCATGCTGGCCAAGGGGCTGGCGGCGGCAACCGGAAAACCCATGGTCGGGGTGAACCATCTGGCAGGCCATGCCCTGACCCCCCGCCTGACCGACGGGGTGGCGTTCCCCTACCTGATGCTCTTGGTCTCTGGCGGGCATTGCCAGTTCCTGCTGGTCGAGGGGGCCGAGCGCTTCACTCGTCTGGGCGGCACCATAGACGACGCCCCCGGAGAGGCCTTTGACAAGGTCGCAAAGCTACTGGGCCTTGCCCAACCCGGCGGCCCCGTGGTCGAGGCCGAGGCCCGCGCGGGCGATCCCACACGATTCAAACTGCCGCGTCCGTTGCTGGACCGGGCCGGGTGCGACATGTCCTTTTCAGGGCTGAAGACCGCCGTTTTGCGCAGCCGAGACGGGCTTGTGGCCAGCCAAGGCGGGCTTTACGCGCAGGATCGCGCCGATATTTGCGCCAGCTTTCAGGCCGCCATGGCCGATGTTCTGGCAGAAAAAACCCGCCGCGCGCTGGAGCTGACCGGGGCGCCGGTGCTGGCCGTGGCCGGGGGCGTCGCGGCGAACCAAACCTTGCGCGCCGGGCTGGAACAGGTGGCAAACAGGGCCAAGGCCCGGTTTCTGGCCCCGCCGCTGAACCTGTGCACCGACAATGCCGCCATGATCGCATGGGCCGGGTTCGAGCGACTGCGCCGTGGTGCGCGCGATGACATGACATTGGCCGCGCGCCCGCGCTGGCCGCTGGACACGCACGCTGCCCCCATGCTGGGTGCAGGCAAGAAAGGGGCCAAGGCATGAAGGTCGCAATCCTTGGTGCGGGTGCCTTCGGCACGGCTTTGGCCTGCGCGTTGGGCCATGCGCAGCTTTGGGCGCGCGATGTCGACCATGCAAAAGACATGCGGACAACGCGCCAGAATCGTCGCCGTCTGCCGGGTGTGGACCTGCCCGACACAGTGACCGTGACAAGTGATCTGAACGAGGTTGACGCCGAGATTCTGCTGCTGGCGATGCCCATGCAGCAAATGCGCGGGTTTCTGAATGACAATGCAACACTGTTGGCGTCGCGGATTCTGGTCGCCTGCTCCAAAGGGTTTGATCTGGACCTGTTGATCGGGCCGGTCGGCGTGATCGAACAGGTTTTGCCCGGCACCCGCGCGGCGCTTCTGACCGGGCCAAGTTTCGCCGCCGATATCGCGCGTGGCTTACCCACGGCGCTGACACTCGCCGCCCGCGACGATGCCTTGGCCGAACATCTGCAAACCCGGCTTTCGACGGAAAACCTGCGGCTATATCGCAACACCGATGTGACCGGGGCCGAACTGGGCGGCGCGCTGAAAAACGTGATCGCCATTGCGGCGGGCATGGTCATTGGCGCCGGAATGGGCGAATCCGCCCGTGCCGCGCTTATGGCGCGCGGCTATGCCGAAATGCAGCGCCTTGCCCTGTCGCTTGGTGCTGAACCCGAAACACTGGCGGGCCTGTCGGGCTTTGGCGACCTTGTGCTGACCTGCGGATCCGAGAAATCGCGCAATTTCCGCTATGGCATGGCGCTTGGCGCCGATGCCGCGTTCGACGCCACGACCACGGTCGAAGGCGCCGCAACCGCACGCGCCGTCGCCCGCCTGGCCCGCGACCGGGGCGTGGACATGCCGATTTCCCGCATGGTCGCCGCCGTTCTGGACGGTATGCTGACCCTGACCGAAGCCAAGGGCGCACTGCTTGCCCGCCCCCTGACACTGGAGTGAAATGACATGCCCCTGTTCATGATGGTCTGCACCGACAAACCCGGCGCGCTGGAACTGCGCAAAGCCACGCGTGAGGCGCATCTTGCCTATGTGCGCGACACCGGCTGCGTGGCGCAGGCCGGTCCGCTGCTGGACAATGCAGGCGAGATGGCCGGTTCGCTGATCGTGCTGGACCTGCCGGATATGGCGGCGGCCAAAGCTTGGGGCGCAGATGACCCTTATACGAAAGCGGGGCTGTTCGAAGATGTCCGCGTGCAGGAATGGAAAAAGGTCATCGGCTGATGCGCTACTGGCTGATGAAATCCGAACCCGACGCGTTTTCATGGGATGACCTTGTTGCCAAGGGCGCCGCGGGCGAGGAATGGGACGGCGTGCGCAATTACCAAGCCCGCAACATGATGCGCGAGATGGCCTTGGGCGACCGCGCCTTTTTTTACCATTCGCAATCCGACAAGGCGGTGGTGGGCATTGCCGAGGTGATCGCCCTTGCGCACCCCGACAGCACAACCGATGACCCACGTTGGGAATGTGTCGATATACGCGCAATCTCGCCGCTTCAGCGGCCCGTGACATTGGAAATGTGCAAGAACGATCCTCGGCTGAGTGATATGGCCTTGCTGAAACAGGCGCGCTTGTCGGTGCAACCGGTCCGACCCGAGCAATGGGCCGTGATCTGCGAATTGGGCGGGGTCTGACGCCCGACGCGCAAACGTGGCGCGCGGGGTTGCACAAAAGACCGGCGCACAGGTCAAGTGCCGCAGAAGGTTACGACCTTGGGTGCGTCGGGCGGCGCGGGCTGGGCATAAGGATCGCTGCCTTCGCGTTCGGTAAACGGTTGCTGAACATGTTCCAAAAGTGACAGGAACGGGCCTAGATCGCCATGCTCGCTTGCAGCCTCTAACGCGTGTTCAACCAAATGGTTGCGCGGAATATAGACCGGGTTGACCGCGCGCATCCGCTCTGCCGCGATATCGGGATTGTCTAAGTTCGCTTGCAAGGCGGCCAGCCAAGCATCGACCCCGCGCGCATCCGCAAACAGGGCTTTCAACGGCGCGGCATTGCCCCGAACCGCATCCGGCAACAGGCGGAAGAAAAGGGTGAAATCCACCCCCTGCCCATCCAGAAGCTGGTGCAGATCATCGACCAGAGTCTCTGGGCACGGCCCCTCAAACCCCAGCTTGCGCGCGAAAACCGCCAGCCACGCGGCGCGATACGCGTCCTGCATCGCCTCGACCGCTTCGGTGGCAAGGGCAATCGCGCGGTCCTGATCCGGGTCAATCAGCGGCAGCAACGCCTCTGCCAGCCGCGCCATGTTCCACATCAGGATTCCGGGTTGGTTGCCATAGGCATAGCGCCCGGCGTGGTCGATGGAACTGAACACGGTCGCCGGATCGTAACTGTCCATGAAGGCACAGGGGCCATAGTCAATCGTCTCGCCCGACAGGGTGCAGTTGTCGGTATTCATCACCCCGTGCACAAAGCCGACACCCATCCATTGCGCCACAAGCCGCGCCTGCCGCGCGCCCACATGTTGCAGGAAGGCCAGATACCGCCCATCTTGGCCCAGCAAGTCTGGATCATGCCGCGCAATCGCATAATCGACCACACGCGCTACCATGTCGGTTTGCCCGCGCGCCGCGAAAAACTGCACCGTGCCCACGCGCAAATGGCTGGCGGCGGTGCGCGCCAGAACCGCGCCCGGTTCCAGCCCGTGCTGGCGCAGCACGCGGTCGCCGGTGGTGCAGGCCGACAGCGCGCGGGTGGTGGGAATGCCCAAAGCTGCCATGGCTTCGGACACCAGATATTCGCGCAAGACCGGCCCAAGCACCGCGCGCCCGTCACCGCCGCGCGAAAACGGCGTGCGGCCAGACCCCTTGAGATGAATGTCATGCCGCGTGCCATCGGGGGCCATGATTTCGCCCAGCAGATAGGCGCGCCCGTCGCCAAGCTGCGGGTTGAACCCGCCAAATTGATGGCCTGCATAGGCCTGTGCTATGGGCTGCGCGCCCTGCGGCACGCTATGCCCGGCCAACGCCGCCACGCCCGCGGGGCTTTGCAGATCGTCAATATCCAGACCCAGATGCGCGGCCCAAGCGGTGTTCAGAAGCACCAGTTGCGGGTCGGGCCAGCCCTGCGGCGCGGCGGCAACATAGGCCCCGGTCAGGTCGCGCGCATAGGAGTTATCGAAGGCGATGGGCATGGGCATTCCTTGATTGCTGTAACGAACAGGTAAGCCGCGCATGGCAGCGTGACCAGACGTAGTGGCAATCCCGGAGTGTCAGACACCCAGACAATACCGCATCACGGCCTTTTGGGCGTGCAGGCGGTTCTCGGCCTCGTCGAACACCACGGATTGCGGGCCGTCCATGACGGCATTGGTCACTTCTTCCTCGCGGTGCGCGGGCAGGCAATGCATGAACAGCGCGTCTGGCTTGGCATGGGCCATCAGCGCGTCATTCACCTGATAGGGGCGCAGCAGGTTGTGGCGGCGCTCGCGGTTCGACTGGCTGTCATGCATGCTGACCCAAGTGTCGGTCACGACCAGATCGGCCCCGGCAACGGCAGCCTCTGCGTTGCGCATGATGTCCACCTGAGCGCCTTGCGCACGCGCGAAGGCCACTGCCTTTGGGTCCGGGTCCAGCGCATCGGGGCCGGCAAAGACCATGTCAAAGCCGAATTGCCCTGCCGCATGCAGAAAGGACGCGCAGACATTATTGCCATCGCCCAGCCACACCACGCGACGCCCTTTGATCGGGCCGCGATGCTCTTCATAGGTCAGAATATCGGCCATGATCTGGCAGGGGTGGCTTTCATTGGTCAGCCCGTTGATGACCGGAACAGATGCGTATTCGGCCAATTCATGCAGCACGGTTTCTTCAAACGTGCGGATCATGATTAGGTCCACATAGCGCGACAGCACGCGGGCGGTATCGGCAATTGTTTCGCCATGGCCAAGCTGCATTTCAGAGCCGGACAGAACCATGCTTTGCCCGCCCATCTGGCGCACGCCCATATCAAAGCTGACGCGCGTGCGGGTCGAGGGTTTCTCAAAAATCAGCGCGACCATGCGGCCCTGAAGCGGTTGGCTGTCATCTGCAGTGCCCTTGGGCCGGTCGGCGCGCGCCGTTTTCATACTATGCGCCTGATCGATCATGGCGCGCAACGCCGCCCGGTCGGTGGTGTGGATATCTAGAAAATGCGGCATGGTATCGGCTTTCTGGCTGGCGGGGGCTGCAAGGGTGCGGCCCTCGCGGTCCCATTTGGGCAGGGGTAAGGTCAGGCGAGGGTTTGTGCAGCGCGGCCCAGACGGGCGGTTGCCTCTGCCAGTTCCTCTGCGGTTATGGTCAGCGGCGGCAACAGGCGGACCACGTTATCGGCGGCGGGAACCGTCAAAAGCTGCTGGTCTTGGGCCGCGCGGACCAGATCGGCCGCCGGGGCGCGGCATTTCAGCCCCAGCAGCAGGCCCTGTCCGCGCACCATCTCAAACACATCGGGGTGGGCGGCGACCACCCCCTCAAGGCTTTGCCGGAAATTCGCGGATTTGCGCCGCACATCTTCAAGGAAACCGGGCGCGGTCACGATCTCGACCACCTTGGCGCCCACGGCGCAGGCCAGCGGGTTGCCGCCATAGGTGGACCCGTGCGTGCCCGCGGTCATGCCACTAGCCGCGCGCGCCGTAGCCAGAACCGCCCCCAGCGGGAAGCCGCCGCCGATGCCCTTGGCGACCATCATGATATCGGGGGCAACCCCAGCCCATTCATGCGCGAACAGCCGCCCCGTGCGGCCCATGCCGCATTGCACTTCGTCCAGAACCAGCAGCGCGCCGGTTTTGTCGCAGGCGTCGCGCAGGCCTTTCAGGCAGGCGTCGGGCAAGGGGCGGATGCCGCCTTCGCCCTGAACGGGTTCCAGCATGACAGCGGCGACGGAGCCATCGAGTGCGGCGGTCAGCGCGTCGTGGTCGCCCCATGGCAGCACCTTGAAGCCGGGCATGAGCGGGCCGAAACCCTTGGTCATCTTGTCCGACCCGGCGGCGGCAATCGCCCCGGTGGAGCGGCCATGAAACGCGCCTTCGAAGGTCAGGATTGTCGGGCGTTCTTCGCCCGCCTCATACCAGTATTTGCGCACCATCTTGATGGCCAATTCTGCGGCCTCTGTGCCCGAATTGGTGAAAAACACGGTATCTGCAAAGGTGTTGTCGACCAGCGCCTGCGCAAGCTGTTCCTGCGCCGGAATGGTATACAGGTTCGACACATGCCACAGCGCCTGCGCCTGCTCGTGCAACACTTGCACCAGATCGGGATGCGCATGGCCCAGCGCATTGACCGCGATGCCAGAGGTCAGGTCCAGATATCGCGCGCCCGACGCTTCGGTCAGCCATGCGCCTTCCCCCTTGACGAAGGAAAGCGGCATGCGGTTGTAGGTGGGCAAAACCGGCGGAAAAGCGTTCATGGGCGGTATCCCGTTGGAAAGAAGCCTTTGACCTGCCAAAGCGGCGCGGCCAAGTCAACATGGGTTGTGGGGAGGGGTGCGCCACAGGCGCAAGACAGATCACGCGCCGAAGCGGCGTCGCAGGGTCGTGGATATGCGAATAAAAGCGATCATGTTGAACGCGTTACAATATTCCGTATTAGCTGTAAACGCCTAGTCCACCACGCGCAGATATTTGCGTTCGATAACCTTCAGAACCTGCGCCAGATCATGCCCGCGTTTCAGGATCTGCCCGTCCATGCCGATGACCAGATACATGCCTTGGCGGTTGCGCAGGGCGGGATGCTTTTCTACCCGATAAAGCGGCGTTTCGGCCGTGCGACGAAACACCGAGAACACGGCCGATTGGCTGAGGCAGGATATCCCGTAATCGCGCCATTCGCCCGCAGCGACCATCCTGCCATAAAGTGACAGGATCACCCCAAGTTCGCGGCGGTCGAAACTGACCTGACCGGATTGCGCGGAAAACGCGGTTTGCATGTTCATGCGAAAACAGTGTGACGAGCGGGCGCGAAAATCAAGCCCTTCATCCGGCGCGGCGCGGCGGGGGGCGTTTTCGCGCCTTCAAAAGACGCAGACGGGCTTGCACCTGCCCCCTTGGCCGGGCCATGCTGCGCCCAACACATAACAGGAGAGCACCCATGCGAACACGCGCCGCTGTCGCCCTAGAGGCTGGTAAACCCTTGGAAATCATGGAAGTGAACCTTGACGGCCCGAAGGCCGGGGAAGTCTTGGTCGAAATCAAGGCTACGGGCATCTGCCACACGGATGAGTTCACCCGCTCTGGCGCGGACCCTGAAGGGCTGTTCCCGTCCATCCTTGGCCATGAAGGCGCGGGGATCGTTTTGGAAGTGGGCGAAGGTGTCACCACGTTGAAGCCGGGCGACCATGTCATCCCGCTTTACACGCCCGAATGCCGCGAATGCTATTCCTGCCGGTCGGGCAAGACAAACCTGTGCACCGCTATTCGCGGCACGCAAGGCAAGGGGCTGATGCCCGATGGCACAACGCGGTTTTCCATGCTCGATGGCACCCCGATTTATCACTACATGGGCTGCTCGACCTTTGCCAATCATACGGTTTTGCCGGAAATCGCGCTGGCCAAGGTGCGCGATGACGCGCCCTTCGACAAGATTTGCTACATTGGCTGCGGTGTGACCACGGGCATTGGCGCGGTCATCAATACGGCAGGTGTCGAGATCGGCTCCACGGCGGCGGTGTTCGGGCTGGGCGGGATTGGCCTGAACGTTATTCAGGGGCTGCGCATGGCGGGCGCCGACATGATTATCGGGGTGGACCTGAATGACAGCAAAGAAGAAATGGCGCGCAAATTCGGGATGACGCATTTCATCAACCCGTCCAAGGTGGACAGCGTGACCGCCGAGATCGTGAAGCTGACCCAGCGCGGAGATGACGCCATTGGCGGCGTGGATTACAGCTTTGACGCCACCGGCAATGTGCAGATCATGCGCGAGGCACTGGAATGCAGCCACCGGGGCTGGGGCGTGTCGGTGATTATCGGCGTGGCACCCGCCGGGGCCGAGATCAGCACCCGCCCGTTCCAGCTTGTCACCGGCCGCGTCTGGAAAGGCACGGCCTTCGGCGGCGCAAAGGGGCGCTCGGACGTGCCAAAATTCGTCGATTGGTATATGTCGGGCAAGATCGAGATTGATCCGATGATTACCCACAAGCTGACGCTGGATCAGATCAACGAGGGGTTTGAGCTGATGCATGAAGGCAAATCCATCCGCGCGGTGGTCGAGTTTTGAGCCTAATGGCTGACACGAAACTGGTGATCCGCCCGGCAGGCGCGGCGGATCACAACGCGCTCTGGGCCATGCTGGAACCTGTCTTTCGCGCGGGCGACACCTATGCGGTGGACCCCGCGATCGACCGGGCGGCGGCGCTGCAATTCTGGTGCGGCGGGACGCATGCGGCCTATGTGGCAGAACAAGACGGCACGGCCTTGGGCAGCTACTACCTGTGCCCCAACCAACAAGGCGGCGGCGCACATGTGTGCAATTGCGGTTTCGTGACCGCGCCAGCGGCGCAGGGCCAAGGCGTGGCACGGGCGATGCTGGACGATGCCTTGGCGCGCGCCAAGGCCGAAGGCTTTCGCGCGATGCAATTCAACTTCGTGGTGGAAACCAACACCCGCGCCGTTGCGACATGGCAACGCGCCGGGTTCGACATCGTGGGCCGCCTGCCCGGCGCGTTTTTGCACCCCACAGAGGGTTACGTGGACGCTTTGGTCATGTATCGGGTGGTGTGAGGGGGCGCTGCCCCCGTCGCGGCTGCGCCGCGACTCCCCCGGGATATTTTTGCAAGGATGAAAGGGCAGATCATGGCACGCGCAGGAATACCGCTTCTGGCGGTGTTGATCGACGCCGACAATTCCTCGCCCAAATGGGTCGAGGCGATTTTCGAAGAAATCGCCAGCTTGGGCGAAGCCAGCGTGCGGCGGATCTATGGCGATTTCTCGCGCAGCCAGATGTCGGGATGGCAAGACAAGCTGCCCAGCCTTGCGCTGGTGCCGCATCATCAGCCCGCCAATACCGTCGGCAAGAATTCGTCCGACATCGCGCTGGTGATCGACGCGATGGACCTGCTGCATTCGGGGCGGTTTGACGGGTTCGTTCTGATTAGTTCCGACAGCGATTTCACGCGGCTGGCCTCGCGCATCCGCGAACAAGGGCTGGATGTCTATGGCATTGGCCAGCAAAAGACACCCGAGGCGTTTCGCAAAGCCTGCAAGCGGTTCATCTTTGTCGAGAATATTCTGCCAGACGCCGTGCCGGGGGCTGCGAAATTGATCGGCAAGGCGCAGCCTGTGCAAGCTGTGCCGCTGATAAAGGCCGCGATGCAGGCGATCGACAAAGATGAGGAATGGTTCTCTCTGGGGCCGTTGGGCCAGTATATCGTTGCAGCCAACCCCGATTTCGACAGTCGCAATTATGGCTGCACCAAACTGAGTGAATTGGTGCAACGCGCGGGCGTGTTCGAGTTGCGCAAAACCACCGGCAACGCCATGCAGGTGCGGCTGAAGCCCTAGACACGGGCGCGCGCGGCCCTTATTTGCGTGCAATGGCCCAGAAATCCGACCCGAATTACAAGATCATCGCTGAAAACCGCCGCGCGCGGTATGATTACGCTATCGAGAGCGACCTAGAATGCGGGATCATGCTGACCGGGTCCGAGGTGAAATCGCTGCGCACCGGCAAGGCGAATATTGCCGAAAGCTACGCGACGGTGGAAGATGGCGAATTATGGCTGGTGAACAGCTATATCGCCCCCTATCTGCAAGCCAAGACCTTTGGCCATGACGAGCGGCGGCGGCGTAAGCTGTTGGCGTCACGCAAGGAATTGGCGCGGCTATGGGCAGCAACGGCCAAGGACGGCATGACGCTGGTGCCCTTGGTGATGTATTTCAACCATCGCGGCTTGGTGAAGCTGAAGATCGGCGTGGCGAAGGGCAAGAAACTGGCCGACAAGCGCGCGACCGAAGCCAAGCGCGACTGGGACAAGCAGAAACGCCGCTTGATGAAGGAACACGGCTAGGCGGGTGCCGGAGCGGCGCTTCAGACCAGAACGGCGGCCAGCGAGTTCGTGGCGCTGCCGGTGACCATGACGCGGGCGATCCGGCCAACCTGATCGGCGGGCGCTTGCACATGCACCGCGTGCAGGTATTCGGATTTGCCGACAAGCTGACCGGGCTGGCGGCCCGGTTTTTCGAAAAGAACCGAAACTTCGCGCCCCACCATCGAATCCTGCGTGGCGCGCTGCTGGTCTGTCAGCAGCGCCTGCAACCGGTGCAGCCGGTCGCTGGCCAGGTCGTCGGGCAAGGTCGCGCGCTCGGCGGCAGGCGTGCCGGGTCGGGCCGAATATTTGAAGCTATAGGCCTGACCATAGTGCACCGCGCGCACCAGTGCCATCGTGTCCTCGAAATCGGCCTCGGTTTCGCCGGGGAAGCCGACGATGAAATCGCCCGACAACAGCAAGTCGGGGCGCGCGGCGCGCAGACGGTCGATCAGGCGCAGGTAACTTTCGGCCGTATGCTTGCGGTTCATGGCTTTCAAAATGCGGTCGCTGCCCGATTGCACGGGCAAGTGCAGATAGGGCATAAGCTTGGGCTCATCGCCATGCGCCGCGATCAGGTCATCTTCCATGTCATTGGGGTGCGAGGTGGTGAAGCGGATGCGCTCTAACCCGTCGACACGGGCCAACGCGCGGATCAGCCGCGCCAGCGTCCATGCACCGCCCTCGCCCATGCCGTGATAGGCGTTCACATTCTGGCCCAGCAGCGTGATCTCGCGCACGCCGCGGGCGACAAGGTTTTGGGCTTCGGCCATGATACGGTCGACCGGGCGCGACACTTCGGCCCCGCGCGTATAAGGCACAACGCAGAACGCGCAGAACTTGTCGCAGCCTTCCTGCACGGTCAGAAAGGCGGTCGGGCCACGGGCGGCACGCGGGCCGCGCGGCAGATGGTCGAACTTGTCCTCTTCGGGGAAATCGGTGTCCACCGCCCTTGCGCCAGCGCGCACCGCCGCTTCCATGGCGGGCAGGCGGTGATAGGTCTGCGGGCCAACAACCAGATCGACCAAGGGCTGACGGCGCATGATCTCTTCGCCCTCGGCCTGCGCGACGCAGCCCGCCACGCCGATTTTCAGGTCCGGATTGGCGGCTTTCAGCGGTTTGAAACGGCCCAATTCGGAATAGACCTTCTCCGCCGCCTTTTCGCGGATATGGCAAGTGTTCAGCAGGATCATATCGGCCTCTTCTGGCCGTTCTGTCGTGACATAGCCCGATGTGCCCAAGGCTTCGGCCATGCGCTCGCTGTCATAGACATTCATCTGGCAGCCATAGGTCTTGATGAAGAGTTTCTTCGCCTCGGCCATGCCTAGCCCCTTTATATTGTCCTGATCGTTCCGCGCTCACATAACCGCGCTTTGGGCTTGGGGCAAGCGAAGCACAGCGCGCAGGGGCAGATGGTCGGACGCGCGGCGCGCCAGCGGGCTGTCATGCGCGCGCAGGTCGTGCAGGTCCAGTTGCGGACAGGCCATGATACGGTCTAACGGCAAGACCGGCATTCGCGCGGGAAAACTGGGGCGCGTAAGCGCAGAACGCTTGACTGCGCGCAATTCGCGGCGCAGCGGCATCAGCCCACAATCCGCGCCCAAGCGCCATTCGTTGAAATCGCCCATGACCAGTGTGGGCCGCCCGTCGGGCGCGCCGACATGCCGGGCCAGAAACCGCGCCTGCAACAGCCGCGACTGGCGCAACAGGCCCAGATGCGCCGCGATCAAGCGCAGGGGGCGCCCATTCATTCGAATATCGGCAACGATGGCGCCGCGCGGCTCCAACCCCGGAAGCGTCACGGCTTCTGCCTGTTCCACCTGAGCGCCGCGCAGCAGCAGCAGGTTGCCATGCCAGCCATGCGCGGCCTTGCCCAAACGGTCGGTCAGGACCACGGGTGTCAGCCCCGTCTCTTCCGCAAGATGCGCAGGGTCCAGCACACCCCGCCGGTCGCCAAACCTGCGATCCACCTCTTGCAGGGCGACAATATCAGCCCCCATTTCGGCAATCACCCGCACCACGCGGGCCGGATCACGCCGCATATCGGTTCCGACTGCCTTGTGGATGTTATAAGAACCAACAATGGTCATGCATGTAGCCTTGGCACTCTCCCTGTTCCAAACTATGCGGGGTTCCGCGCAAGTCCACAATAGCGCGCACCGATGAACCACCCGTTACCGAAAGGCATGTCCAGAATGCAGGCGGACCCATGCGACGCCCTTGTGATCGGTGCAGGCCCGGCCGGGCTGATGGCCGCCGAAGTGTTGGCCCGCGCCGGGCGCCGCGTCACGATCTGCGACTCAAAACCGTCGCCCGCGCGCAAATTCCTGATGGCCGGAAAATCGGGGCTGAACCTGCTGAACGCCGCACCCCTGCCCGACCAGATCGCCACCTACGCACAGGCCGCTGACTGGCTTGCGCCCATGCTGCGCGCTTTCGGGCCCGACCAGATCCACGCTTGGGCCGAAGGGCTGGGCCAGCCGCTGTTTACTGGCACGTCCGGGCGCATCTTTCCGCGCGCCATGAAAGCCTCGCCGCTGTTGCGCGCATGGCTTGCCCGGCTTGATGGCCTTGGCGCGACCCTGCATCGCGGCTGGCATTGGACTGGCGGGGCCTTCGACTTCGCCACGCCAACTGGCCCGCGCCGTCTTGCGCCGCGCACGACCGTTCTGGCACTTGGAGGTGCCAGTTGGCCAAGGCTTGGGTCGGACGGCGGCTGGCGCGATCACCTCATCGCGCGCGGCATCACCTGCGCGCCGTTCCAGCCTGCGAATATGGGTTTCTCTGTCGCGTGGTCGGGCCATATGACCCCATATTTCGGCCAGCCCATAAAGGGCGTGCGCCTGTCGGCGGGCGATCACGCCCTTCGCGCCGAATTCGTGCTCTCGGCGCGCGGTGTCGAAGGCGGCGGCATCTATGCGCTTTCGCGCCACCTGCGCGAGGGGGCGGCGCTTATACTCGATCTCTTTCCCGATCTCGACGCGAGCACGCTCAACGCCCGCCTTGCCCGCCGCCCGGCCAAAGAATCCCGCTCCAACCGCCTGCGCAAGGCGCTTGGCCTGACCGGGGCGCGCCTTGCGCTGGTCAACGAACTGACGCGCCACCCCGACGGCGCAACCCTCAAAGCACTGCCCCTGCCCTTGGGCGCGCCGCATCCGCTGGCCGAAGCAATCTCCAGCGCCGGTGGCATTATGCGCTCCGAATTCGACCCCGGCCTGATGCTGCACGCATGGCCCGGCACCTTCGCGGCGGGCGAGATGCTTGACTGGGAAGCGCCCACTGGCGGCTACCTGCTGACCGCCTGCCTTGCCACGGCGCATTGGGCCGGTCAGCACGCGGCGCGATACCGCTAATTCATCCTTGCAAAAATATCCTGGGGGAGTCGCGCGGCACGCGCGACGGGGGCAAAGCCCCCTAAACCGGGCGCGCGTTCAGGCTGCGTTCGCGCACGGGCAGATGCACAATGGCCGAAAACAGGCCCACGGCGACACCCACCCACCACACGAGCGTGTAATCGCCGTAAATATCATACAATTCGCCGCCCAGCCAGACGCCCAGAAAACTGCCCAATTGATGGCTGAAAAACACGATCCCATAGAGCGTGCCCATATAGCGCAACCCGTAGATATGCGCGATCAGGCCAGAGGTCAGCGGCACCGTGGCCAGCCACAGCGCCCCCATGACCAAAGAGAAGATCAGCACCGATGCGGGCGTGATCGGCGACAAAATGAAGGCTGCCGCGACCACTGTGCGCGCCATGTAGATACTGGCCAGCAGGTATTTCTTGGAATAGCGTTTGCCCAGCCAAGCCGCGAAGATCGTGCCCGCGATATTGGCCAGCCCGATCAGCGAGATAGAGACCGCGCCCAGCGCCGAAGTCGTGGTTATCCCGAACCCCGCCAACATGCCGTTCGGGTCAATCGGTCCGCACATTTCGGTCACCATGGCCGGAAAATGGGCCGTGACAAACGCCAATTGGTAGCCGCAGGAAAAGAAGCCCAGAAAGATCAGCGTGAAGCTGGGGTCGCGCGCGGCCTGTTGCAATGCCGCGCCCATGCTTTGTTCCAACTCTGCGCGGCTGGCAGGTGCGGGCGCGCGCATCATCGGCAAGGCCAGCATTGCCAGAATGATCGCGGCGGCAAAGATCAAGAACACCGTCTGCCAACTGTAAAATCCCAGCAGGATTTCCGCCACCGGCGCGCCAAAGACTTGCCCGGCGCTGCCCGCAGCCGTGGCAATACCCAGCGCCACGCTGCGGTTCTCATCCGATGCCGCGCGCCCGACCACGGCAAGGATCACGCCAAAACCGGTGCCCGCCACGCCGAAACCCACAAGGATCTCCAACCATTGATGGGCTTCTGGCGTGACCGCGAAGGATGACAGCACCAGCCCCGCCGCATAGACCAACGCCCCCAGCAAGATCGCGCGCCGGTCGCCAAAGCGTTCGGCCAGCGCACCGAATAACGGCTGGCCAATGCCCCAAGCCAAGTTCTGAATCGCAATCGCCAACGAAAACTCGGCGCGCAACCAGCCGAATTCCTCGGCAATCGGGATCTGGAACACCCCGAAACTGGCGCGAATGGCAAAACCGATCATGATAATGATGCAACCGCCGATCAAGACCGGGGTCATCAGCGGGCTGGCGGAACGATCTGGCATGGCAGCACCTTGGGCAAGATGCACTTAACATGTTCAAAACCCGTCAGCCGGTCAAGCCACCATGTCTTCGGCCTGCGACAGGTCCACGCTGACCAATTGGCTGACGCCGCGCTCGCCCATCGTAACCCCGAACAGCCTGTCCATGCGCGCCATGGACAATGCGTTATGGGTAATTACCAAATAGCGCGTGTCGGCGCGACGGGTCATCTCGTCCAACAGGTCACAGAAACGCGCAACATTGGCATCGTCCAGCGGCGCATCCACCTCGTCCAGCACGCAGATCGGGGCGGGGTTGGCCAAGAATACCGCGAAAATCAGCGCCAGCGCGGTCAGCGTCTGCTCACCGCCCGACAATAGCGACAGCGTAGACAGTTTTTTGCCCGGCGGCTGGCACATAATCTCTAGCCCCGCATCCAGCGGATCGTCGGATTCGACTAGCACCAGCCGCGCTTCACCCCCGGTAAACAAATGTTTGAACAACATGCTGAAATTCGCATTCACCTTGTCGAAAGCCGCCAGCAGCCTTTCGCGCCCTTCGCGGTTCAGCGTGGCGATCCCCGCGCGCAGCTTGGCGATGGCGGCTTCCAGATCGGCTTTTTCCTGCACAAGGCTGTCATGCTCTTTCTGGACCTCGCGCGCGTCTTCTTCCGCCCGCAGGTTGACCGCGCCCAAAGCGTCGCGCGCGCGGCGCAACCGGACAAGGTCAGCATCCAGTTGCGCGGGCTGCGCAAGCTCGGCCGGGTCCACTGCAAGTTCGTCCAGCAGCGCCGCAGGCGCGCAGTCAAGCGCTTCGGCAATGCGCGCGGTGGCGCTGTCGGCCACGGCTTGTGCAGCCTCGCGCTGCGCCTCGGCGCGGGCGCGGGCTTCGCGGGCATCAGCGCGGGCGGCCTCGGCGGCGCGGTCGGCTGTGGCAGCGGCACGGGCGGCGGCCTCGCCCGCTTTCAGCGCATCTTCCGCGGCGGTGGCGCGGGCCTCGGCGCGGGCAACCTCGTGCTGCAAGGCGGCGCGCGTCTGTGCCAGTTGCGCCGGCGCATCCCGCATCTCGGCCAACCGCCGTTCCGCCTCGTCGCGGCGAGCGGTTAGGTCCGCCACGCGGTCCGACGCCGTGCCCAGCCGCTTGCGCCATCCGTCCATCGATCTGGCAATATCTTGCGCCCGTGCCGCACGGGATGTGCTGTCGCGGCGCAAATCATCGGCTTGCGTGCGCGCAGCCATGGACGCGCTGCGCAGCTCTGCGACTTGGGCTGAAAGCGCTTCCAGCCGCGCGCCTGCCTGCGTCAGGTCGGGCAAATCATGCTGCGCGCGGCGCAATGCGTCCAACCCGTCGGCCAGCGCGCTTACCTCTGCGCGGGCGCGGTCTGCCTGCGCCAGTGCCGCGTCGCACCGCGAAGCGGCTGTGTCGCGCGCCGCGGCCATGCGCGAGCAGGCGCGGGCCGCATCGTTCAGCTGCGCTTCGGCGGCTTTGCGGGCTTGGCGCGCCTGCGATTCTGCCTGCGTCAACGCGTCCAGCCGCGATTTGCGCGTATCATGCGCCGCCGCAGCGGATTTGGCCGCTTGCTCTGCCTGCGCCAGATCATCGCGCAGCCCTGCCAACCTGTTGCGCTGTTCCAGCCGCAGCGCGGTGGTGCTGGTGGCATCCCGCGCGGCCAGATGAAACCCGTCCCAGCGCCACAAATCCCCCGCACGCGTGACCAGACGTTGCCCGGGTGCCAAAGACGCCTGCAAAGCCGCGCCCGCCTCTGGCGTCACGATCCCCACCTGCGACAGCCTGCGCGCCAGAACAGCGCTGCCGGTAACATGCGGGGCCAGCGGTGCGGCCTGCCCCGGCAAGGGGGCGGGACTGTCATATTCGGGCAGCCCGACCCAGCCAGACCCGCCATCGGCCACGGGCGCGCGCAAATCGTCGGCCAGCGCGGCGCCCAGCGCCTGTTCATAGCCTGACGTCACGGTCAGGCTGTCCAGCAACTGCGCCACGGGGCCGGTATCGCGCGCAACCAGCTTGGCCAGCGCAGCTTCCTCTGCGCGCAGGCTGCGCAAGCTGCCCTCAGCCTCGGACCGGGCGGCGCGCGCGCTGGCCTCGGCACTCTGCGCGTCGATACGGGCGGCTTCGGTCTGGGCGAATGTCTCTTCGGCGCGGGTGGCCAGATCTTCGGCCTGTCGCAGTTCGGTTTCGGCCTGCGACAGGTCTTGCGCCATGCGGTCCAGATCGGCGGTTGCGGCAGCCTGAGCCGCATCGGCCTGCCGGGCCGCTGCTTCGGCCATTTGCAATTTGCGCGTGGCCTCTGACAGCGCCGTGGCGGCACTTTCGGCCTGTGCCGTCAGGCGCGCGCGCTCTTGCGTGGCGGCGCTGTGCTGCGCTTCCGCTTCTGCCAATTGCCGGGCCAAGGCATCGCGGCGCTGGTCGGCCTGTTGCTGGCGCGCCTCTGCGCCCTCGCCAGCCTGTTGCAGCTTGGCCTGCTCATCTTCCAACTGGGCGATCGTGTCATGCGCATCGGTGTTCAGAGCCGCTTCGCGGGTAATGTCTTGATCCAACTGCCCGAGTCGCGCCCGAAGGCTGCGCAATTGAGCCTGCGCGCGCTCCATGTCGGAATCGAGGCTTTGGCGCTGCACGGCAAGCCGTTGCAGCACCGCGCCCGCTACCGCCGATTCCTCGCGCAACGGGTCCAGTTTTGCCTCTGCCTCTTCGCGGGCGCGCACTGCGTTTTGCGCGGCACTCTCGGCCTGCGCCAGCCCGGTCAGGGCCGCGCGCAGGGTGTTTTCCGCGTCGGCCCGCGCGGCATCGGCTTCGCGCCAGCGGGCATACAGCAACATCCCTTCGGTGCGCCGCAGCTCTGCCCCGATCTTGCGGTAGCGCTCTGCCTGCCGCGCCTGGCGCGCAAGGCTGGCAAGCTGCGTGGCCAGCTGCTCTATCACGTCGGACAGGCGGTCAAGGTTGGTTTCCGTCGCCCGCAGCCGCAATTCGGCATCATGGCGGCGCGCATAGAGGCCAGAGATCCCGGCGGCTTCTTCCAGAATGCGCCGCCGCGCCTTTGGCTTGGCAGAAATCAGCTCAGAGATCTGGCCCTGCCGCACCAGCGCCGGGCTATGCGCCCCGGTCGAGGCATCGGCGAACAGCATCTGCACATCGCGCGCGCGCACTTCCTTGCCGTTAATGCGGTAAACACTGCCCGCGTCGCGGGTGATGCGGCGCACGATGTCCAGCGTGTCGGCGTCATTGAACGCCGCAGGGGCCAGCCGGTTGGAATTGTCGACCTGCAAGGTGACTTCAGCGTAATGGCGCGCACTGCGGCTGTCGGTGCCTGCGAAGATCACATCGTCCATGCCAGAGCCGCGCATGGCGCTGGCACGATTCTCGCCCATCACCCAGCGCAGCGCTTCCAACAGGTTCGACTTGCCGCAACCATTGGGGCCGACCACGCCGGTCAGCCCCGGATGGATCGACAGATCCGTCTGGTCAACAAAGCTTTTGAAGCCATTGAGGCGCAGGCGCGTAAACTGCATGTGGGGCCATTGGTTATGCCCCGCCAAGATGGCAGCGCCGATGCGGCAGAGTCAAGCGCCGCAACTGCATAATGTAGGTAAATGCACCTTATCCACAAGATATGGCCAGCATATCCGGCAGATCGCGTCAGGTCCGCGGCTCTGCCTGCGGGTCCGGCCCACGCCATTCCCCCTGCTCTTTCAGCGCTTCCATCACCTCGCGCGGCATGTAGGTTTCGTCATGCTTGGCAAGGATTTCACTGGCTTCGAACACGCCATTGACGAAACGTCCGGTGCCCACCATCCCCTCGTTTTCCGAAAACAGGTCGGGCAAGATGCCACGATAGGTCACTTCGACAGAGGCCGGGCCATCCGTTACCCGAAAGCGCACCGTATCGGACTGCCCCCGCACGATGGACCCCGGTTCAACCAAGCCGCCGATGCGGAACACCTCTGTTGCGGGGGGCGGCGCTTCGACCACCTGGCTGGGCGAACGGAAGAAATTGATCCCGTCGCGCATGGCGTAGCCGATCAGCGCGGTCGACAGCGTCAGCGCCACCGCCGCCACGGCGATGATCTGGATCCGGCGGGTCTTCTTCAGGCTCTTCATCTCATCCTCGCTTTACGGAAAGACGGGCGCACCCATCAAACCAGTCGTCTCTGGCAGGCCCAGCATAAGGTTCGCGTTCTGCACCGCCTGCCCGCTGGACCCTTTGCACAGGTTGTCCAGCACGCCCACGACCAGCGCGCGGCCCGGTATACGGTCGCCCACAACCCCAATATGCACGAAATTCGATCCGCGCACATCATGAGTCGATGGTGTTGTGCCAAAAGGTAGCACATGAAGAAATGATTCAGCGCAATATCGGTCCATTAAAACCGCATGAATGCGCTGTGGGTCGCCATCCAGCCAAGCGCTGGCCAGAATGCCCCGGTTCATGGGCAGCAGATGCGGGGTGAACTGAATGCGCACCTCGCGGCCTGCAATGGCGGAAAACTCTTGATCGAATTCGCCCAAGTGCCGATGGGTGCCGCCCAGCGCATAGGCCTGTGTGCCCTCGGACAGTTCGGCATGAAGCAAGTTTTCCTTCAATGACCGCCCAGCGCCCGACACGCCGCATTTCAGATCAAGGATAATGCGGTCCAGATCAATGCAGCCCGCCTCTATCAGCGGGCGCAAGATATATTGCCCGGTCGCGGCATTGCAGCCAGTGCCCGCAACCAGCCGGGCGGCGCGAATATCATCGCGGTAAAATTCAGTCAGGCCATAGACCGCTTCTGTTTGCAAATCGGGCGCAGCATGGGGCTGACCATACCATTTTTCATAGGCGGCCGGGTCGCGCAGGCGGAAATCGGCGGACAGATCGACAATCTTCAAATTGCGCGGCAAGTCCTTGATGACAGCCTGACTGGTCGCATGGGGCAGCGCGCAAAAGGCCAGATCGACCGATGCGAAATCCACTTCGTCAATGCGGCACAGGTCCGGCAGGTCCAGATGCCGTAAAAACGGAAAGACCGACGCCATGGGCTGGCCCGCCTTGCGCTCTCCGGTCAATGCAACGATCCGGAATTCGGGATGGGTGGCAAGCAGGCGCACAAGTTCCGCGCCGGTATAGCCCGAAGCCCCAAGGATGGCGATGCGTTTGGTCATGGTGACAGTCCCCTGACAACGGCACAGACTGGCAATCCGCGTGCCGTGAGTATTTTGGCAAGATGAAGATCAGGCCGGTTGAAAGCTGATCTGGCGTTTCAGAAATTGCGTGGCCTTGCGAGAGACATTGGCCGCGTCACCCGTGGTCAGAAACATCGTCTGCTGCCCCGGCCCGATCATTTCGGGGCGGCGCGTAAGGTAATCGGACAGGCTGTCTGCGACCAGCTTGGGTTGCGAATAGACCGCGACATCGGGGCCAAGGGCGGCGCGAAAGGCATCTTCCAGCAGCGGATAATGGGTGCAGCCCAGAACAGCCGCTTGCGGGTGCGGCATTCGGCGCTTGAGCGATTCGACATGGCTGTGCACCAGCGCTTCGGCAAGGATCATATCGCCCAGTTCGATCGCATCGACCACGCCGCCGCAGGGCTGGGCTTCGACATCGACGCCAATGGCGCGAAAGGCCAGTTCGCGCTGGAATGCCCGGCTAGAGACGGTCGCAGGTGTCGCAAACAGCGCCACATGTTTGACCGCCACTTCGCGCGGGGGGGAATTGTCGCCCCATTGGCGTTCGGTCAATGCCTCTATCAGCGGCACGAACACGCCCAACACGCGCTTGTCCGCCGGCACCCATGTTTCCTGCATCCGTTTCAGCGCGGCGGCAGAGGCGGTGTTGCAGGCCAGAATCACCAGATCGCAACCTTCGGCCCAAAGCCGTTCCACCCCGGCGCAGGTCAGATCAAATATCTCCTGAGCGTTGCGCGTGCCGTAAGGGGTGTTCGCATTGTCGCCAAAATAGACAAAAGGCACATCCGGCAGCTTGTCCACCAGCGCGCCCAGCACCGTCAAACCACCCAAGCCCGAATCGAACACGCCGACTGCCATTTGCCCACCCATGAATCACAGCGCCCAGCGCGGCGGCACCGCCGCGGGCAATCGCTGCATGATTAGGCCGCACGGGCGCGAAAATCCATCCTGTTCTTTTCGGCAAGGTAATTCACAGCAGAGCATCAGCATTCATGATACCCTAACAAATGCGGGATAATGGCGTGGTCATGCTTTGCACAGGTTATTTTTCCGCCTAGAACGCGCGCGAAGATTGCGCAAACACAGAAGTAACAGACACTATGGATTGGGATAAACTTAGGATCTTTCATGCAGTTGCCGATGCAGGCAGCCTGACCCATGCTGGAGACACATTGCAATTGTCGCAATCAGCGGTCAGCCGGCAAATTCGCGCGCTGGAGGAAACGCTGGATGCCAACCTGTTCCACCGCCACGCGCGCGGGTTGATTCTGACTGAACAGGGCGAATTGCTGTTCAACGCCACCAAGGCAATGTCACGAGAGCTTGAATCCGCCTCTGCGCGCATTCGTGACAGCGAGGATGAAGTGTTCGGCGAATTGCGCGTGACCACCACCACCGGCTTTGGCACGCTGTTTCTGGCCCCGCGCCTGCCCGCGCTGTATGCGCAATACCCGGAACTGAAAATCGACCTGATGCTGGAAGAACGGGTTTTGGACCTGCCCATGCGCGAAGCCGATGTCGCGATACGCATGAAGGAACCCAGCCAAGCCGACCTGATCCGCAAGCGCCTGATGAATGTGAACATGCGGCTGTTCGCAACATCCGAATACCTGCGCGCCAATGGCACCCCGGCGATTGTCGATGACCTGTCGGATTATCGGCTGATTTCGCAGAATGTGACATCGGCACAGGTCAGCGTTGGCGCGCAACTTATACGCGAGTTAAACGCACGCACATTGCGGTCCACGTTTACCGTGAACAATTATTTCGGCGTGTTGCAGGCGGTGCTGAACCATTTGGGGATCGGCGTTCTGCCCGATTACGTCTCAGAGGACTTCCCCGAACTGGTGCATGTCCTGCCCGAAGTGGCGAGCGGCGATATCCCGGTATTTCTGGCCTTCCCCGAAGAATTGCGCCATTCGCGCCGGATTGCGGCCTTCCGCGATTTCGTTGTGCAGGAAATTCAAGCCTACCGCCGGGCACGCCAGATTCAGCCCTGACGGACGGCCTTTGCCTGAGGCATGTATGCAACGCATAGCGGAGTTGTGCACTAAGCAAGGGAATTTAACTTGCGCAGCATGTCTTTGGTCATTTACTAGGCAAGTAAGGCGTGATTGAGGATCTTTCATGTCTTAACCTCCCTGTTGGACTTCGGCCGAGCATTTTGCTCGGCCTTTTTTTGCGCATTTGCGCAACCGGCGCACCGCTACGTTCCAGAACGGCAACGCTGGCCTGCGATGCGCTTTGCGGTGAATGCCCCGCGCTCTGGCAATGCCGTTCGGCCATGTCCGCCGTTTGCCCCCTTTTTCTTGGGCAGATGATACCCTATGAGGCAGCAAGCTTGCCTGAGAGGATGCCAACCATGACCGACCCTGCCCTGACACCTGACCTGATCGCAGCGCATGGACTGTCGCCCGACGAATATAGCCGCATCCTCGACATCATCGGCCGTGAACCCAGCTTTACCGAGCTTGGGATCTTCTCGGCCATGTGGAACGAGCATTGTTCCTACAAATCCTCTAAGAAATGGCTGCGCACCCTGCCCACGTCCGGCCCGCAGGTCATTTGTGGCCCCGGTGAAAACGCGGGCGTGGTCGATATTGGCGATGGGCAGGCGGTCATCTTCAAAATGGAAAGCCACAACCACCCGTCCTATATTGAACCCTATCAGGGGGCTGCGACTGGTGTGGGCGGCATTTTGCGCGATGTGTTCACCATGGGCGCACGGCCCATTGCCGCAATGAATGCGCTCAGCTTTGGGGAACCCAGCCATCCGAAAACCCCGCATCTGGTATCAGGCGTTGTCGAAGGCGTGGGCGGCTATGGCAATTGTTTCGGCGTGCCCACCGTGGGCGGCGAGGTACGCTTTCATCCCGCCTATAATGGCAACTGCCTTGTGAACGCCTTTGCCGCCGGTCTGGCCGATGCCGACAAGATTTTCTATTCGGCGGCCAGCGGTGTGGGTATGCCCGTTGTTTACCTTGGCGCCAAAACGGGGCGTGACGGGGTGGGTGGTGCCACCATGGCCAGCGCCGAATTCGACGACACGATCGAAGAAAAGCGCCCGACCGTGCAGGTGGGCGACCCGTTCACCGAAAAGCGCCTGCTGGAAGCGTGCCTAGAACTTATGGCATCGGGTGCCGTGATTTCCATTCAGGACATGGGCGCGGCGGGCCTGACCTGTTCGGCGGTGGAAATGGGCGACAAGGGCGGCTTGGGCGTGAAGTTGCAGCTTGATAATGTGCCCCAACGCGAAGCGGCGATGACCGCCTATGAGATGATGCTGTCCGAATCGCAGGAACGCATGTTGATGGTCCTGAAGCCAGAAATGGAAGCAGAGGCCCGCGCCATTTTCGAAAAATGGGATCTGGATTTCGCCATCGTGGGCGAAACCATTGCCGAAGATCGCTTCCTGATCCTGCATGGCAATGACGTGGTGGCGGATCTGCCGCTGTCGAAGCTGTCCTCCAGCGCGCCCGAATATGACCGTCCTTGGGTGGAAACACCGGCAGCGGATGCCCTGCCAGACTTGCCTGCAATCGCCCCCATGGACGGGCTGCGCGCGCTCATCGCCTCGCCCAATTACGCCCATAAAGGCTGGGTCTGGGAGCAGTATGACAGTCAGGTCATGGGCGACACCGTGCGCACCCCTGGCCTTGGCGCGGGCGTGGTGCGCGTGCATGGCACCAACAAGGCGCTGGCCTTCACCAGCGATGTCACGCCGCGCTACGTGCGCGCCAACCCGTTCGAGGGCGGCAAACAGGCCGTGGCCGAAGCCTATCGCAATCTGACCGCCGTGGGGGCCGTGCCCTTGGCCACGACCGACAACCTGAACTTCGGCAACCCCGAGAAGCCAGAGATCATGGGCCAGTTCGTCGGTGCCATTCAGGGCATCGGTGCGGCTTGCACCGCGTTGGATATGCCCATCGTGTCGGGCAATGTAAGCCTGTATAACGAAACCGACGGCAACCCCATCTTGCCCACACCGACCATCGGTGCGGTGGGTCTGATTGCGGATATGGCCGATCTGATTGCGGGCCTGCCCTCTGCGGGCGATCTGGCGGTCGTTATTGGCGAAACCACGGGCCATCTGGGCCAATCCGCGCTCTTGGCTGAAGCGGCAAGAATCGAAGCCGGCGATGCGCCCTATGTCGATCTGGACGCCGAGCGCCGCAATGGCGAGTTCCTGCGCGCGAACCGTGCGCTGGTCACGGCGGCAACCGACCTGTCGGATGGCGGCCTTGCGCTGGCTGCGTTCGAAATGGCCGAAGCGGCCGGCATAGGCGTCACGCTCGACAGCGGTGATCTGGGCCAGTTGTTTGGCGAAGATCAGGCGCGCTACCTTGTTGCGGCCAGCTTCGATCAGGCCGAAGCGCTGATGGTCGCCGCAGGCCAAGCAGGCGTGAGCATTGCCATGGTCGGGCGCTTTGGCGGCGACACGGTCAGCTTGGGCGGCGACAGCGCGCCATTGGCTGATTTGTCCGCGCTCTATCGCGGCAGTTTCGCCAAAGCCATCGGCGCGGCTTGATTCACGAAAACGCGGGGATTACCTATCTCCCCAGACCAGACAGGGACCACACGCATGGCCATTTCCGCCGAAGAACTTGAAACGCTGCTGAAAGAGAGCTTTCCAAACGGGAAAGTCACGATCACCGACCTTGCCGGCGACGGAAACCACTACGCCGCAGAGGTGATCGACGACAGCTTTCGCGGGTTGAACCGCGTGCAACAACAGCGTGCGGTATACGCCGCCCTGAAAGGCAAGATGGATGGCAGCCATGGCGAATTGCACGCACTGGCCCTGACCACCAAAGCCCCCGACTGAACAGCCCAACTGAACCGCCCGCCTGAACCGAAAGAGGATTGCCATGAGCGCCCAAGAGACGATCAAGAAAACCGTCACCGAGAATGACGTGGTGTTGTTCATGAAAGGCACCAAGACCATGCCGCAATGCGGCTTTTCCAGCCGCGTGGCCGGGGTGCTGAATTTCATGGGCGTGGATTATGCCGATGTGAACGTGCTGGCCGATGAAGATGTCCGTCAGGGCATCAAGGAATATTCCGACTGGCCGACCATTCCACAGCTTTACGTTAAGGGCGAATTCGTCGGCGGTTGCGATATCGTGACCGAGATGACGCTTTCGGGCGAGTTGGACCAATTGTTCAGCGCCAAGGGTGTCAGCTTCGACAAGGACGCCGCCGAGAAGATCCGCGAAGCCAACGCCTAAGCTTGCTAACGCGCGGTCCATGGCCGCGCGCCCGCATCCTCGCGCACGGTCCGCCAGATCGGCCCCTGCGTGCCGCGCCAGATGGCCACGGCACCGCTGGCGCGCAACGCGCGCGGGGTCAGAACTTGGCATGGCCCGGCGATTGGCGTGTCCGGATCGGTGTTTGTAACGAATATGCGCCCCGGCAGGCACAGCGCCTCTGCCCCTTCCAGCGCGCGCTTGCCAGACAGGTGGACAACATCCACCCCGCGCCCTTTCAGCAAGACAATAGCGTCACTTGGCCCATGCGACCCACGCGTTTGCGCCTGTTCCTGCGACGCCAGATCACCATCGCCCTGCAACCAGCTTCCGGCAGCAAAAGCGCCAGAGCGCGCGCGGCTTAGGACACGGCCCTCTGGCCCCATCAGCCCGACCACCGCGCCGTTATCCGCGATCAGCAACGCGGGCCGGTCCGCCACGGCCCAGCCCAGCACCGCGCAAGCCATAACTGGCACCCCCAACCAGCGCGCGGGCGCCGCCCAGATAATCAGCCAAAGCGCGCCCAGCGCCATGGTCGGGATCACCCAGCCGGGCGGTTGCACCACGCCCGTCACGGCGCCGTCCAGCCCCGCAACAAAGCGCGCGACCAGAAGGATCCAATCAATCGCCGGGGTCATCACGGCCAGCGCCAACCCTTCCAGACCGAAAGGGGCCAGCACCGCCGCAAGCACGCCTGCGGGCATGATGACCAGCCCCATCAGCGGCACTGCGGCCAGGTTGGCCAGCAGCCCATACTCTACCAGGCGGTTGAAACTGGCCGCCGCAATCGGCGCGGTCGCAACCCCTGCCACGACCGAACACAGCACGACCGACACCACCGGCATTGCCCAGCGCGGCACGCGCCCGCGCCATGTGCCATCGTCGTTCAGCGCACGGAAAATGGCGACCAGAGCCACTGTGGCGGCAAAGCTCATCTGGAACCCGGCCTGCACCAGCGCCTCTGGCCGCAGGACCAGCACGATCACAGCAGCCATGGCCACGCTGCGCAAGGAAATCGCGCGCCGGTCCAGCAACACCGCGACGAACATGACCGCGACCATGATATAGGCGCGCTGCGTCGCCACGTTCCCGCCCGAGAGCGCCAGATACAGCCCCCCCGCCGCCAAGCCCCCCAGCGCCGCCAGTTTGCGCGTGGGCACGCGCAGCGCGAACGCAGGCCATAGCGCCAGAACAAAGCGCAGCGCGGCGAATACGAACCCCGTCAGCAACCCCATATGCAGGCCGGAAATGGCCAGCAGATGCGCAAGATTGGAATTGCGCAAATCCTCTAGATGCGCGACATCCACGCCAGAGCGGTCGCCGGTCAGAATGGCAGCGGCAAAGCCCCCCGCAGCACCCGGCATCCGGTCTTGAATGGCCTGCGACAGGCGGGCGCGCACTGCGCCCAAGGGCTTGCCGCCCTCTTGCGCCAGTTCCAGCACCGGCACACGCGTGTAGCCTACCGCGCCAAGGCGCTCATACCATGCATGGCGGCGAAAATCGAAGCCGCCGGGTTCGGATGGTCCGGGCGGCGGCGACAGATGCCCGGTGGTCATAACCCGCAATCCCGGTCGCGGGGTGACAAAGCCCTGTTCGCCGTGCAGTGAAATCCGCACCAGTGCCGGGGTGCGGGCGGGCGAGAGCTGCGCCAGCCTTGGGCGGTCCAGCGTCAGCCGCAGGGCACCGCTGGCCGCGCGGTCAACCTTCACGATGCGGCCTTCGATCGGGCCATAATAGCGGTAGTCCAGCACCGGCGCGGCAACGCTATGGGTGCGCCACCCAGCCAGCGCGCCCCCTGCGCCAACCAACAGGCAGGCAATGGCAAGCGGGCGCACCTGCACGGGCAACGCCACTGCAATAGCGCCAAGGCAGGCCATTGCGCCGGCAAGCCATACCCATTGCGCTTGGGTCGGTTCCACGGGCAAGCCGAAGTAAACCCCAATGCCGATACCCAGACAGACCGGCACGAACAAAAACAGCCGCCCGCGCTGCGCGGCCAAGGCCTGCGCGACCGGGCCATCGCCAAGGCGCGCCCTTGTGTCATCCATGCCGGTGACAGCCACCCTTGCCCTATCCCCTGCCCTTGCCTAGAACCTATCCAAGCATGCCTCTCCGATGGTTTCCAAAAGGTTAAGACCCAAATGTCCCAAATGCCCGTCGTCACCCGTTTCGCGCCCTCGCCCACCGGGTATCTGCATATCGGGGGGGCGCGAACGGCTTTGTTCAACTGGCTTTACGCACGCGGGCGGGGCGGCAAATTCCTGTTGCGGATCGAGGATACCGACCGCGAACGTTCGACCCCAGAGGCGACAGAGGCAATTCTGAAAGGCCTGACATGGCTTGGTCTGGATTGGGATGGCGAGCCGATCAGCCAATTCGACCGCGCCGACCGCCATGCCGAAGTGGCGCATCAACTGTTGTCAGAAGGCAAAGCATATAAGTGCTTCGCTACCCAAGAGGAGATCGAAGCCTTCCGTGAGGCTGCCCGGGCCGATGGGCGCTCGACGCTCTACCGCTCGCCTTGGCGCGACGCCGACCCGGCCACGCACCCGGATGCGCCCTTTGTCGTGCGCGTAAAAGCCCCGCTGGAGGGTGAGACGATCATCCACGACCAAGTGCAAGGCGATGTGCGCATTCGCAATGACCAGTTGGACGACATGGTGTTGCTACGTTCGGACGGCACGCCGACCTATATGCTGGCCGTGGTGGTGGATGACCATGACATGGGAATCACCCATGTCATTCGCGGCGATGACCACCTGAACAACGCCGCCCGGCAGATGCTGGTCTACACGGCGCTGGGCTGGAATGTCCCGATCTGGGCGCATATCCCGCTTATCCACGGCCCGGATGGCAAAAAGCTGTCCAAACGCCACGGCGCGCTGGGGGTCGAGGAATACCAGCTAATGGGCTATCCGGCAGCCGCCATGCGCAATTATCTGGCCCGGCTGGGCTGGAGCCATGGCGATGACGAGTTCTTTACCGATTCGCAGGCACAAGAGTGGTTCGACCTGAAGGGAATCGGCAAATCGCCCGCACGGCTTGATTTCAAAAAACTGGACCATTTGACCGGCCAGCATATGAGCGTGGCCGACGATGCTGCGCTGCTGCATGAATTGCAGGCATATCGCAGCGCCAAAGGGGAACAACCCTTCCCCAAGCCGCGGAATGATGCCTTGCTGACCGCGATGCCTTTCGTGAAAGAGAAAGCCAAGAGCTTTGACCAAATTATTGAAAAGGCTCATTTTGTTTTGGTGGATCGCCCGCTGGTGCCCGACGAGAAAGCCGCAAAGGCGCTGGACGATGTATCCCGCGGTATACTGAGAGAATTGACGCCGCGCTTGCAAACTGCTAGTTGGACGCGGACGGAATTGGAGGATAGTGTCGCCGCGTTGGCGCAAGAGCATGGCCTTGGTCTTGGCAAGGTGGCGCAACCCTTGCGCGCTGCCCTTGCCGGAAAAATGGCCAGCCCCAGCGTATTCGACATGATGCTTGTCCTTGGCCGCGCAGAGACACTCGCGCGACTAGCGGACGTGACAGACTGAGTCGGCGCATGTGTGCCGTGACCGTAGCCCATCTGCGCGGCCATCGTGCCGGCAGACAGTGATGAAGGAAGCGCAATGGCGGATACTGAAACGGCAAAGCTGACGATCGGTGATAAGGTCATCGACCTGCCGGTGATGAAACCTTCGGTCGGGCCGGATGTGATCGATATTCGCAAGCTGTATGCGCAAGGCGATGTATTCACCTACGATCCCGGCTTCACCTCGACCGCGTCCTGTTCGTCGACGATCACCTATATCGACGGTGACAAAGGCGAATTGCTGTATCGCGGCTACCCGATCGAAGAATTGGCCGACAAATCGCATTTCTTGGAATGCTGCTACCTGCTGCTGTATGGCGAACTGCCCAACGCGGCGGAACTGGAAGATTTCGAGGCCCGCGTCACCCGTCACACCATGCTGCATGAACAGATGCAGTATTTCTTCCGCGGCTTCCGCCGTGACGCGCACCCGATGGCCATCATGGTGGGCGTTGTTGGCGCGATGTCGGCTTTCTACCACGATTCGACCGATATCAGCGACCCGTGGCAGCGCGAGGTCGCGTCGATCCGCATGATCGCGAAAATGCCCACGATTGCGGCTTGGGCGTTCAAGTATTCGATTGGCCAGCCTTTCGTTTATCCGAAGAACAGCCTCGATTATTCGGGCAATTTCCTGCACATGTGCTTCTCGGTGCCGGCCGAGGATTATGTTGTCGACCCGATCCTGAGCCGCGCGATGGACCGGATCATGATGCTCCATGCCGACCATGAGCAGAATGCCTCGACCTCGACCGTGCGTCTGGCGTCCAGCTCTGGCGCGAACCCCTTCGCGTCGATTGCCGCTGGCATCGCCTGCCTCTGGGGACCGGCGCATGGTGGCGCGAACCAAGCTTGCCTTGAAATGCTGCAAGAAATCGGCACGGTTGATCGTATTCCCGAATACATCGCCCGCGCAAAGGACAAGGACGACCCGTTCCGCCTGATGGGTTTTGGCCACCGCGTGTACAAAAACTTCGACCCGCGCGCCAAGGTCATGAAGCAATCCGCGGACGAGGTTCTGGGGCTGCTGGGCATTGAAAACAACGAAACCCTGAAGGTCGCCAAGGAACTGGAGCGTATCGCGCTGGAAGACCCCTATTTCGTGGACAAGAAGCTGTATCCGAATGTCGATTTCTATTCGGGGATCATCTTGGAAGCGATGGGTTTCCCGACCTCGATGTTCACGCCCATTTTCGCGCTGTCGCGCACCGTGGGCTGGATCAGCCAGTGGAAAGAGATGATCGCCGATCCAGAGCAAAAGATCGGTCGCCCGCGCCAGCGCTACATGGGCGCGCCGCGCCGCGACTATGTCGAGATTGAAGACCGCTAAGGTCCGCGAAACACCGCCCTCCGGGGCGGTGTTTTGGCTTGGCATCGGGCGCATGGCTGTTATCTGTAGCGCATGATACAGATATATGCCCTTGCCGCCGCCACTCTTGCTTTCTTGCTGTCACCCTCGCTGACAGAGCCGTTCATGGGCTATGCGCCGGGCAGCTTCCCGGTTGCGCAGACCGACCCGCCGGTGCAGCCCGCGGGCTATGCTTTTGCAATCTGGGGCGTGATCTATATCTGGCTGGGCGCAATGGCGGCCTATGGACTGTTGCGGCGCAAGACCGATGCTGGCTGGCAGCGCGTGGCACTGCCGCTGACCCTTAGCCTTGGGCCGGGGGCCGCATGGCTTTGGGTGGCGGGCTTTGCGCCGGTCACCGCGACCGTGCTGATTTTTTGGATGCTGGGATGCGCGCTTTGGGCATTGCTGCGCGCACCACGGGCTGACCGCTGGTGGCTACAAGCGCCCGTCGCGCTCTATGCGGGTTGGCTGACGGCGGCGGCGCATGTCTCGCTGGGTGTGGTGCTGGGCGGCTATGGCTGGTTAAGTGGCACCGGCGCGGCGGTGCTGTGCATTCTGATGGCGCTGGGCGTGGCGCTGGCAGTGCTGTGGCGCAAACCGCAGGTACCGGAATATGGCGCGGCGGTCGGCTGGGCCTTGCTCGGCATTGCCGTGGACAATGCGGGCCAGAATACTGCGGTGCTGACCCTTGCGCTGCTGGGGCTGGCGGTTGTGGCCGCCATGGCCGCGCAAGGGCTATGGAAGGGCAAACCAAATGCCGCATGACCCGATCATCTTCGCGCCCGATGGCTCTGTCACTCGGCTGCGCGCGATCATGGCCGCGCTGCGCGACCCAAAGACGGGCTGCCCTTGGGACATAGAGCAAGATTTTACCAGCATCGCGCCCTACACGATCGAAGAAGCCTATGAGGTCGCCGACGCGATCGAAAAACAGGATTGGCTTGGCCTGCAAGGCGAATTGGGCGATCTGCTGTTGCAGGTGGTCTATCACGCGCAAATGGCCGAAGAAGCGGGGCATTTCACCTTTGCCGATGTGGCAAAGTCGATCAGCGACAAGATGGTCGCGCGCCACCCGCATGTGTTCGGCGATGACAGCCGCGAAAAATCGGCCGCGCAGCAAGTTCAGGACTGGGAAACGGTGAAAGCCGCCGAACGCGCCGCGCGCGCGCAAGGCGGCGTGCTGGATGATGTGGCGCTGGGCCTGCCCGCGTTGATGCGGGCGGTCAAGCTGCAAAAGCGCGCCGCGCGCGTGGGCTTTGATTGGCCCGATACGGCGCAGGTGCTGGACAAAATTGTCGAGGAAAGCGCCGAGTTGGTCGAGGCGCGCACGACCCTGACGCAAGCCGAGATCACGGAAGAAATGGGCGATCTGCTATTCGTGATGGCCAATCTGGCGCGGCATTTGCAGGTTGACCCCGAAGAAGCCCTGCGCGCCGCCAATGCCAAGTTCACCCGCCGCTTTCGCGCCATCGAAGCGGCGCTTGCGGCTGAAAACCGTCGGCCAGAGGATAGCAACCTGGCAGAGATGGATGCACTTTGGAACGCAGCCAAGGCAGCGGAGAAAGGCCATGCATCTGGATGACAGCACCCTGACGAAGGACGGGCTGCGCGCCACTGGTGCGGGGCGAATCTTGTTGCTGGCCTGCGGGGCGCTGGCGCGGGAAATCTTGGCGCTGAAAGCCGCGAATGGCTGGGACCATATGGACTTGCAGTGCCTGCCTGCCAATCTGCATTTGTGGCCCGACCGTATTCCCGACGCGGTGGAACGCGCCGTTCAGGAAAACCGCGCACACTACGCGCGGATTTTTGTCGTTTACGCCGATTGCGGCACGGGCGGGCTGTTGCAGGCGCGCTGCGATGCGCTGGGTGTCGAGATGGTCGCAGGCCCCCATTGCTACGCGTTTTTTGAAGGTGTGGACAGGTTCGCAGCCCATGCCGAGGACGAGATCACGGCATTCTACCTGACCGATTTTCTTGTCCGGCAGTTTGACGCCTTCGTGTGGCAGCCCATGGGGTTTGACCGCCACCCCGAACTGATCCAGATGATGTTCGGCAATTATACCAAGCTGATCTATCAGGCCCAGACCGACGATCCGGCGCTGGACGCCAAGGCCCGCGATTGCGCCGCCCGTCTGGGGCTAGTCTATGAGCGGCGTTTCACAGGATATGGCGATCTGGCGCGCGCCTTGGCCGCACAGGCATAAGGGGCTTTGCCCCTCTGAAGCCTGCGGCTTCATTCACCCCAGGATATTTTGGCAAGGATGAAATCAGGCGCGTTTGCGGCGGCCTGTCCGTTTCGGCGCGGTTTCCAGCCCTTCGCGCAACAGAACAGTCATCGGGTGATCGGGGTTTTCCGGGCTGTGCTGCGCAAGCTGGTCGGCCAGTGCGGTTTTCTGGTCTTGCCCATCGGGCAGGCTCAGCGCCCAGTCGATCAGGATGGAACGGCATTCGGCGTCGGTAATCCCGTCGATACGGTAGCTTTCGCGGATCAGGCCCTTTGGGTCGGTCATGGTCGTGGTTCCGATTGCAAGAGAAGGGTGTCGAATTGCGCAGCAGCGGCTTTGGCGCGGGATTGCAGCAGATCGGTCAGCGCATCGACACTGTCTGCCCCGGCGGCGCGTAGGATCAGGTTCTGACCGGTTTCGCCAAGCGCGGCAATATCGGGCGTGCTGTCGGCCAGCAACCGCCCGGTGGCTTGCATGGTCCAGCACAGCCGATAGGCGCTCAGGAACAGCTCTTGCGCGGGTTTGTCGATGATCCCGGCACGTTGGCCGGCCTGAAACTGCGCTTCGACCCGGCAGGCATGATGGCCGCTGGCAAGCGCGCAGAATTGGGCGGCCAGTTCGGTATCCATCAGCCGACCGGGCCCGGATTTGGCATCCCACAGGCCATGGGCCGGTTTGGCCTGCGCAAGGCGCGCGCGCATATCGGCCACATCGGCGCGGATGGTCGCGCCACAGGCCTTGTCCGCAATGACCCTGCGGCGCACCGCTTCAACCGCTGCGGCGAGGTCAGGGCTGCCGGCGACATGGCGCGCGCGGGTCAGGGCCAGATGTTCCCAAGTCCAGGCTTCGGTCCGCTGATAGGCTTCAAAGGCGGGAAGGCTGGTGGCAACCGGCCCCTGACGCCCGGAGGGGCGCAGGCGCATATCCACCTCATACAGGCGGCCCTCGGCAGTGGGCGCGCTGATCGCGGTCAGGAATGCCTTGGTCAGACGGGCGTAATAGCTGCGCGCATCCAGCGGGCGGCGGCCATCGGATTGCGCATCTGCGGCCGCGTCATAGATCACGATCAGGTCAAGGTCCGACACCGCGTTCAGCCGCCCCGCCCCAAGCGATCCCATGCCCAGAACCACGGCCCCGCGCCCCGCAACATGCCCGTGTTTGCGCGCGAATTCCGCGTGCACCACGGGCCAAAGCGCGCCGAGCACCGCTTCGGCCAAGGACGCATATTCCGCACCGGCCTGAAACGCGTCGATCAGCCCGCGCAGATGGTGCACGCCGACGCGGAAATGCCATTCGCGCGCCCAGATGCGCGCGGCATCCAATTGGCGTTCATAATCGTCCAGCTCACCAAGGCGCGCGGCCAGATCGGCGCGCAGGGCTTGCGTGCCCGGCCATGGCGCAAAGAAATCGCCCCCGATAACCGCATCGAACACGGCGGCGTTGCGCGACAGATAGGCGGCAAGGCGCGGCGCGGTGGTGCAGATATCGACAATCAGGTCGATCAGCTGGGGGTTTGCCTCGAACAGCGACAGCACCTGCACGCCCGCAGGCAACCTGCCCAAGAAGCGGTCGAACTGCGCCAGCGCCGCTTCGGGATCGGCGGCGGTATAAAGCTGGGTCAGCAGTTTGGGACGCATCCGGCTGAAGATCTGCTTGGCGCGGTCCGAGCGCAGCGCCGGATAGGCCAACCAGCCCGCGACAATGTCCTGCGCATGATCGGACAGGTCGGGTTCTGCGCATTCGGTAGCATCGGGCGCAAAGAACCCTTCGGTCAGCGACGACACATCCTGCAACCGCCCCAACAACCTTGTACGAAAGGCGTCGGTTTTTGCCAGACCGCAGAACCGGGCGATGCGGTCCATCTCTGCCGGGCGCGTGGGCAGGGTCTGGGTCTGGGCGTCTTGCACCATTTGCAGACGATGCTCGATCTCGCGGTGTTCGATGTAATGGGCGGTCAGCTTTTCGGCCACATCAGGGGGAATCCAGCCCTTGTCGGCCAGTGCGGCCAAGCCTTCGACCGTGCGCGGGCTGCGCAGGTCGGGGTCGCGCCCGCCCGCGATCAACTGACGGGTCTGGGTGAAGAATTCAATTTCCCGGATACCGCCCTGCCCCAGTTTCAGATCATGCCCGTCGACGCATAGCGCACCGCCTAGCCCTTTATGGGCCTTGATCCGCAGGCGCATGTCATGCGCATCCTGAATTGCCGCGAAATCCAGATGGCGGCGCCAGACGAAGGGGCGCAAGCGGTCCAGAAAGCGCGCGCCTGCCGCCAGATCGCCCGCGCAGGGCCGCGCCTTTATGTAGGCCGCGCGTTCCCATGTGCGCCCAAGGCTTTCGTAATATCGCTCGGCCGCGTCCATCGACAGGCAGACAGGGGTCACGGACGGGTCAGGGCGCAGGCGCAGATCGGTGCGAAAGACGTAGCCATGCGCGGTCAGGTCCGACAGAAGGCCGCACATCTTGCGGGTCACGCGGATGAACGCGGCGCGGGCATCATGGTATTCGTCGGGCGCGAACGCATCTTCGTCGAACAGGCAGATCAGGTCGATATCAGAGGAATAATTCAGCTCGCGCGCGCCCATCTTGCCCATGGCCAGCACCACCATGCCCGCGCCGGTGGCGGCATCATCCTCTGACTTGCCGGGCAGTTTGCGGCGGCGAATTTCCTCTGCCACCAAGGCAGTCAGGGCTGTATGGGTGGCCCGGTCGGCAAGGTCAGTCAGCGCGCCGGTCACCTGGTCCAGCGACCAGACGCCACCCAGATCGGCAAGCCCCGACAGCAAGGCGATGCGGCGCTTGGCACGGCGCAACCGCGCCGACAGATCTGGCAAGGCGCAATCAGCAAGGCTGTCCAGTTCCTGAGCACAAGAAAGGGCCGGATCGCAGGCCAAGGCCATTTTTAGCCAATCGCACTCGCGCAGGATAAGCGATTTAAGATAGGGGCTGCACCCGGCGGCACCGACGATCAGATCGGCCATATCGCCGGACAGCCCGTCCATGACGGCCAAAGCGTCGCTCCCCGATTCGGGTTCAAAGGGGATGGGCGTGCGGCGAATGGGACCAAAAGACATGATCAGACCATGCCGCGCGTCCGGTTCGGCGTCAATCAAGCCAAGTCACTCTGAACGGTGAATATTGTTCTCGGCGCAGTCACAAACATTTCCGCGCCCTGCCGCCGCGGAATTTTTTTCTTGCTTAAATTGGTAAGTTCATTTTACCAAGTAACCAAGGGAGAGACGGTGGGCCATTTGTTTGTTGCAACTGGCGCAAGAAAATTACCAGCAAAGGTACTCTGTGCTTGACCTGTGGCGCTGTCCAAGACTGGATAGGGTCATAAAATAACCAACAGTGGAGGAGACCCAACATGAAAACATTTTTGACCACGACCGCGCTATGCGCCGGTCTGATCGCCGGGACTGCGCAGGCAGAAACCTGGAACTTGCAATCGACCTATCCCGGCTCTTTGCCGCAGCTAGGCACGCTGGGCAAGCGCATTGCAGAGCAAGTGACCAAGATCACCGATGGCGAGATTGAACTGGTCTTTCAAGAACCGGGCGCGATTGTTCCCGCGCTGGAAGTGTTCGACGCTGTCGGCACCGGCGCTGTGGAAGCAGGCTGGTCAACCCCCGGTTACTGGGCGGGCCGCGTTCCTGCGCTTCAGCTTCTGGCCGCTGTGCCCTTCGGCCCGCAGGCTGGTGAATATCTGGCATGGATGAAATTTGGCGGCGGTCAGGAATTCCTTGACGAGCTGTATGAGCCGAACAACATCAAGTCGCTGCCTTGCGCCGTGATCGCGCCCGAGGCCGCTGGCTGGTTCCGCAACCCCGTCAACAGCCCCGAAGACCTGCAAGGCTTGACCATGCGTTTCTTCGGTCTGGGCGCGAAGGTCATGGAAAAGATGGGCGTGTCCACGCAGCTTCTGGCCGGTGGCGACATCTTCCCGGCGCTGGAGCTGGGCACCATCGACGCGACCGAATTTTCCATGCCCGCGATCGACCTGAACTTGGGCTTCTACCAGGTCGCCAGCGAGTATTACTTCCCCGGCTGGCACCAGCAATCGACCTTCTTTGACCTGATGATCAACCTTGATCTGTGGGAAAGCCTGGATGAAAGCACCCAGTTCAAGCTGGAAACCGTGTGTGACGCCAACTTGGCCTTCGGTTTGGCCGAAGGCGAGGCGCTGCAATTCTCGGCGCTGCAAGAGCTGGAAGAGAATGGCGTGAACATCAACACCCTGTCGGATGAGTTGCTGGCCGCACTGGAAGCCGCGTGGGAAGAAGTGGCCGCAGAAGAATCCGCCAATGATGCCGATTTCGCGCGCGTCTACGAAAGCTACACCCAGTTCCGCGAAAACTACGCGACCTGGGGCAACCTTGGCTACCTGAAGTAAGTCGGGTTCGGGCTGGCCGCTTAGGGCCAGCCCAATGCCGCGCATACCCGCCGCGGGATGCGCGGCTTTTTCACAGAATTTACGGAGACCTCCGATGGCACTCAGGGAACTGACCGGAACCGCGCTGGCGGTGCTGGCATTGGCAGCAGCTTTCTGGCTTAGCGTTCTGCCCGCAAGCTCCACCGAGATTCTGCCGACGTTGGCAGTGCTGATCGGCGCGCTGATTGGCGCGGCGGTGTTGCAAGCAAATCCCGGCACCTTTGCCGCAGCAACGGTTCTGGGCTGGTTCGGGATCATGTTCGCGCAGCCCTTCTCGCTTAGCACCCGCGAATTCAACGGCTTGCGCCGCATTGCCAATCGCGGCGATGAAGAGGCCGCCGCCCTGATGGCGTATTACGAAGCGTTTTTGCCTTACGCGACATATCTGATGGTCGGGCTGACTGGCTTGCTGATCGCAATCCTGATGTTCGGCATGGCGCGCGGGCGGCTGTTGCTGTTTCAGAATCTGCTGGCCGCAAGTGACGGGCTGGCAAAGTTCCTGACCCGTGTTGGCGTGGCATCGGCGGTTGTGCTGTTCACGGTGCTGATTTTCGCCATCATGTATGATGTGACGCAGCGGCAATATTTGGGATTCAACTCTGACTGGACAAAGACGGAGTGGTATAAACTATTCAGCTCTACCCGCGTGCAGGAAATGGAATGGCATCTGCATGCCGCGCTGTTCCTGATGGTTCTGGGTTATGGCTATATTCAGGATGCGCATGTGCGGATCGAACTGGTCCGGGACGCAATGAAGCCCCGCAGCCGTGTCTGGGTCGAACTGGTCGGCGCCGTCTTGTTCATGGTGCCTTATTGCTATGTGGTCATGAATTACGGGATAGAGAACACATTGCGGTCATGGACGATCGGCGAAAGCTCTGCCGCGACCACGGGCCTGCCCAACCGCTTTATCATCAAGGCCATGCTGCCTTTCGGCTTTGCCCTGATCGCGCTGGCAGGCATGTCTGTTGCGCTGAAATGCGTGGTCTACCTGTTTGGCCCGCCCAGCTTGCGCGCGCGCAGCAATTATTACGCCCATAGCCACCAGAACCCCGCCCCGGTAGAGCATGACAGCTCTGCCGACGCGAAACACGCCTGAGCGGAGAGACAGAGATAATGGAATTCCTGATCGAATACTTGCCGCTTGTGATGTTCGCGGTGCTGGCGATCCTGCTGTTCAGCGGCTACCCGGTGGCGTTCATCCTTGGCGGTGTGGCGCTGCTATTCGCCGTGCTGGGCGATCTGGCGGGCACGTTCCGCCTGCAACAGCTTACGCTTATTCCACTGCGGATTTATGGCGGGACAATGGAAAGTCTGGTCCTTGTGGCCATACCCATGTTCACTTTCATGGGCACGATGCTGGAAAAATCCGGGGCCGCGCGTGACCTGCTATACGCGCTGCAAGTCATGCTGCGGCGTGTGCCCGGCGGTTTGGCGCTGTCGGTCACGCTGATGGGCACGATCATGGCCGCGACCACTGGCATTATCGGCGCATCGGTCGTGATGATTACCCTGATGGCGCTACCGGTGATGATGAAGGCGGGCTATTCAATGCCGCTGGCCACCGGGACCATCGCATCCTCTGGCACGCTGGGCATTCTGATCCCGCCCTCGATCATGCTGGTCATCATGTCCGACCTGCTGTCGGTGCCGGTGGGCACCGTGTTCATCGCCGCGCTGATGCCGGGTCTGTTGCTGGCCGCGCTTTATTTCGTCTATCTGCTGGTGATCTGCCGCTTTAACCCGCAGCTTGCCCCCCCGATGGAAGACGATATGGGCCCGGCCACGCGCGGCGAATTCTGGGCGATGATCTTGCGCAGCTTCCTGCCGCCGATTTTCCTGATCCTCTGCGTTCTAGGTTCGATCTTCTTGGGCTTTGCCACACCGACCGAAGCGGCGGGTGTCGGTGCCTTCGGGTCCATCCTGCTGGCCGCGTTCAACCGCCAACTGACTTGGGAAAACTTCGTCGAGGTGTGCAAACGCTCTGCCCTGACGGTGGCAATGCTGTTTGGCATTTTCGTGGGCGCGACGGCTTTCGCCTTCGTGTTCAAATCCATCGGCGGCGAAACCCTGATCGTGGACTTCATCAACGCCACAAGCGCGGGGCCATGGTCCATCCTGATCGTGCTGTTGCTGATGGTGTTCTTCCTTGGCTTCTTCTTCGACTGGATCGAGATCACGCTGATCGTGTTGCCCATCTTCGCGCCCATCGTCGGCCTTTTGGATTTCGGCGGCCATGTTGGCGACTGGAATGGCATCAGCCAGCCGATCATCATCTGGTTCCTGATCTTGGTCGCGGTCAACCTGCAAACCAGTTTCCTGACACCGCCCTTCGGCTTTGCGCTGTTCTACATGAAGGGCGTCGCCCCGCCCGAGGTGCGCATTCAGGACATTTACAAGGGGATCATTCCCTTCGTGGGCTTGCAACTCTTCGGGCTTGCCCTGTGCGTGGTCTTCCCATCCATCGTGCTGTGGTTCCCAAGCTATATGCTCAGCGGGGGCTAGCGGACACTTCCTTAACGCATTAAAGATCATCCCCGGCGCAAAATCGCGCCGGGGTTTTCCATGACAAGGCGCGCAGATGTTCTTCGACCCGCTTCTTTACAGCTTTATGTTCCTTGGCCTGTTTTCGCCGGGGCCGAATGTCATCATGCTGACGGCGTCGGGCGCGCGCTTCGGATTCAAACGCAGCCTGCCGCATCTGTTCGGCGTTGTGCTGGGGGTGGGCGTGATCGGCGCGGTCACGGGGCTGGGTGTGGGCGCGCTGATCTCGGCCAACCCGGCACTGGCGCTGGTTCTCAAATCGGTCGCCGCTGCGTGGATCTTGTATATGGCGTGGAACTACTTCAACGCCACGCGCCGACCGGCTGTACAGGCCAAGGATGACGGCACCCCCATGACACTGCTGCAAGCCGCGTTGTTCCAATGGATCAACCCCAAGGTCTGGGCGGTCGCATTCGCGGCCTCTGCGGGTTATGGCGCGGGGCTGGGCCCGGTCATGGAATCGGCGCGTCTGGCCACGGCCTTTAGCGGGGTGAACCTGTTTGTGTGCCTGTTCTGGACCAGCGCCGGGGCGCTTTTGACCACGCTTTTGTCATCGCCCGCACGCTGGAAGATCTTCATGCGGATCATGGCCGCACTTCTGGCGCTCTCGGCGCTGATGGTGTTTCGCTAGGTCGGGCTGCGCACGCTGCCCTGACCGGGGTTTAACGGCTTTGGACTATCCCTGTTCCATCTGGCAGCGCTGCCGTCTTTTGCCGGCGCTCGCCACTCTGTGTGGAACAACGAGGAAGGATCGTCCGCATGAACATGGCCGTCACCCAAGGGCTGGAGCTGATGCCGCCCCCTTTCTCTGCCGGGCTGGATATCTGGTCCCAGACCACCGGCAGACCCGGCACACCGACCTATGACACTGCGGCTTTCGCCGCCTTCGTTCCGTCCGATCCCGATTTCGATGGCTGTCTGGAAGTGCAGAAGGTCAATGCCACGACCCGCCTGCGCTGGATGCAGGAATTGCCCATCACGCCCGGCACATATCTGCGGGTGCGTGCGCGCATCAAGGGCATGGCCGGGGTGCTGCCGGATGTGGCGGTGGCCGCATGGGTCGGCACTGCGGCGGGCACGGAACTGACCGCACTTCCGGCCACCGGCCCCGCGACCGCCCTGACCAGCTATGGCGAGGTGGTCGAGATTTCCGCCATCATCGGCACCGGCGCGCGCGCGGGGGTCGATATGGTCTGGACCACAGAGGCGCGCCGCGCGCATTTCGGGCTGGACCTGACCGGGCCGACCGGCGGCGTGATCCGCATTGACGACATCCGCATCGAAGATGTGACGAACGCCTATAGCGCCGACCTGCTGGGCGTGGTCGATGTGCTGGATTACGGCGCCAAGGGCGACGGCGTGACCGATGACCACGCGGCATTCCTTGCCGCCATATCGGCGGCAGGCGCGCGGCGGCTGCTGGTGCCCGAGGGGGTGTTCCGCATCGACAGCGACCTGACCATCCCCGGCCCCGTCACCTTTCGCGGCACGCTGTCCATGCCCGATAGCGCGCTGTTGATCCTGCATCACGACTTCACGCTGCCCACCTATGAAGCGGCGCTTGGCAACGACGTGGCAGGGTTCCGCAAGGGCTTGCAGGCGCTGTTCCACACCAACCAGCATATCGCCTTCGACATGATGGGCGGGCGGGTTAACCTGACGGCCCCCATCGACATGCGCAGCCTTGTGGGCTTTGACAATGCCAATGTGCATCTGGTGCTGCAAAACGGCCAGCTGCGCGCCGCCGATGTGGGCGATTGGGACACTGTCAGCACCACCCGCATTGCAACCTACGATCCGGCCAACCCCAATCTGCTTAGCGGCGTCAGCAATGTTGCAGGCGTGCCGGTGGGCGCGCGCGTCTCTGGCGTGGGCGTGGGCCGCGAGGTCTATGTGCGCGCGCGCAACACCGCCGCGGGCGCGCTCAGCTTGTCGCAGCCTCTGCATGGCGGTGCGGGCACGCAGAATTTTACCTTCGAACGCTACCAGTATCTGCTGGATTGCTCGGGCTTTTCGAACCTGTCGAATTTCGAATGCCGCGATATCGAATTTCTGTGTCGGGGCCGCGCCAGCGCGGTTATGCTGGCCGAAGGCGGCAGCATCGCGCGCTTTACAGATTGCGATTTCGACCGGCCCAAGGACCGTGGCATCACGTCCATTGGCCGCGGCTGTCAGGGGCTGACCGTGGATCGCTGCCAGTTTGCCAGTTCACAAATGGCGCTGCGCGCGCAGGACCGCACGGTCATTGCCTTCAACACCAACAACAATGATGCCAAGATCCGCAACAACCGTGCCGTGCTCTGGGCGCATTTCGGGGTTATGGGCGGGACCGGGCATATCATCAGCGGCAATCACTTCTTTGCCGGCGATGATGAAGCGCAGGGCCTCCGCCAGGCCGGGATCGTGCTGACCGATGTGAACCTGAAAACCACGATCACCGGTAATTACATCGACAATTGCTTTATCGAAATGTCGAACGAATACGCGCCAGAGCCAAATTTCAGCGGCGGGTTTTCCTTCGGCGGGCTAACCGTGACCGGCAATATCTTCATCGCCAGCGGGGTCGCGCCATGGTTCAACTGGATCGTGCTGCGCCCGCTTGGCTCTGGCCAATTCGTGCAGGGGCTGCATGTGTCGGGCAATGTGTTCCGCACCGTGGGCAACCGCATTGACCGGGTCGATGCCGTGGATACGACCTTTGGCACGCTGGACTATAACCGCTTCCGCAACGTGATCTTCGACAACAACGCCTATAACGGCGTCGATTATCCGACCGAAAGCCCCTGCGTGGTGCTGCACGACCAGAACACCAACGCAACCACATGGGTGGTCGATACCGGCGACAAACTGCCCTTCGGTGGCTGGGCGCGCACCGTGTCATCGGTGGTCATGGAAGGTCGCGCGCAAGATGCCTCCAATGCCACCCGGTATGAAATGCCCTATGTCGATATTCAGCAAGGGCCGAACAATGACCGGGTGAACCTGCGCTGGCCTGCGGCCACCCGCGGGCGCGCGGTGGTCACGGTGCGGGTGGATCGCCCGCTGTAAGGGCTTGTAAAGCACGGCCACATCGGACCTACTGGGCGGACACTACCAAACCGGAGTCCGCCCATGCCGCTTGTGCCCCCCTGACCGAAGACCAGATGGACCCAGTGCTGCGCGACGAAGTGCAGTTCTTCAAGGGGCCGCTGGGCGTAATCCCCAATTCCGTGCGCACCATGGCCCATCGGCCAGAAATTGCCCGCGCCTTTACCGCGCTGAACATGGCGGTGATGACCAGCAACGCAGGCGTTACACCCGAATTCAAACGGCTTTTGGGCTATGTCAGCTCTTTCGCGTCGGGCTGCCTGTATTGCCAAGCGCATATGATCTTGGCGTCAGAACGCTTCGGCGCGTCAGAAGCGCGGCTAGACGATGTGTGGAACTTTGCAGACAGCCCGCATTTTACCGATGCCGAGAAAGCCGCACTGGCCTTTGCCCATGCGGCAACCCAAGTGCCCAATGCCGTGACCGATGCCCACCACGCCGCCCTGCGCGCGCATTGGCCCGAAGGCGAGATTGTCGAGATCATGGGCGTGATCGCGCTGTTCGGTTTTTTGAACCGCTGGAACGATTCCATGGGGTCGGCGCTGGAAGACCTGCCACGCGCCAAGGGCGAAGAACGGTTGGGGGACACCGGCTGGACCGTCGGCAAACACATCTGATTCGGCGCACTCGAATCAGTTTGCTGCGCATTTGCCCTGCCCACTTTACGATTGTTTCGCGCGGCATCGCAGCGCAGCTTGTCAGACCTGCCGCTTTTCGATAGCGCAACCATCGCGACAACGTGTTTGCGCGGCACCATGAAAAAGCCTTGTTTTCTTGGACTCTCTGCATCGCAGCGCAAATTTCTTGACATATTTGACGATATTTCTGTGAATATTTTTACAAAAAAATCGTTATTTCAAAAAAAGTTACACTTTCATTGACGAATGCGTTATGTTCACCTTGGGGAAAGGTGTTGCGCGCTGTTGCGTCGCAATGCCACGACAAGGGGGGCATAGGCGCAATTTTGCGCGACCACGCTCCCATGACTGGAGGAGCATTCATGTCACAGACCTATCCGGCATCCGATGAATTCATTGCCCGCGCCCATGTGAACGCCGCGCAATATGAAGAAATGTATGCCGCATCCGTTTCCGACCCGGACGCGTTCTGGGCCGAGCATGGCAAGCGCATTGATTGGATCAAGCCGTTTACCAAGGTAAAAAACACCAGTTTTGAATTCGGCAATGTGGATATCAAGTGGTTCGAGGATGGCACGCTGAACGTCGCCGCCAACTGCATTGATCGCCATGTCGCCACGCGCGGCGATCAGACCGCGATCATCTGGGAACCCGATGATCCCAAGACACCCGCCCGCCACATCAGCTATACCGAACTGAAAGACGAAGTCAGCCGCATGGCCAATGTGCTGAAAGCACAGGGCATCGGCCGTGGCGACCGTGTCGTGATCTACCTGCCGATGATCCCCGAAGCCGCCTATGCCATGCTGGCCTGTGCGCGGATCGGCGCGATCCATTCCATCGTATTCGCCGGTTTCTCGCCCGATGCGCTGGCAAACCGCATCAATGACTGCGGCGCGAAAGCCGTCATCACCGCCGACACCGCCCCGCGCGGCGGGCGCCGCACCGCGCTGAAGTCGAACACCGACAAGGCGCTGTTCGACTGCTCGGACAAGGTGAAGTGTTTTGTCGTCAAGCATACCGGCGACCAGACCACCTGGATTGACGGGCGCGATCTGGACCTGAAGGCCATGATGGCCGAGGCCAGCACCGATTGCCCGCCCGAGGAAATGGGCGCGGAAGACCCACTGTTCATTCTATACACCTCTGGCTCGACTGGGCGGCCCAAGGGCGTGGTGCATACCTCTGGCGGGTATCTGGTCTATGCCTCGATGACGCAACAACTGACCTTCGACTACCATGATGGCGATATCTTCTGGTGCACCGCCGATGTGGGTTGGGTCACGGGGCACAGCTACATCGTTTATGGCCCGCTCGCCAATGGCGCGACCACGATCATGTTTGAAGGCGTGCCGACCTACCCCGATGCGGGCCGTTTCTGGGAAGTTTGCGCCAAACATCGCGTCAACCAGTTCTACACCGCCCCCACCGCCATCCGCGCGCTGATGGGCCAAGGCACGGAATGGGTTGAAAAGCATGACCTGTCGTCGCTGAAGCTGCTGGGTTCCGTGGGAGAGCCGATCAACCCCGAAGCATGGAACTGGTATAACACCCATGTCGGCAAGGGCCGTTGCCCGATTGTCGACACGTTCTGGCAGACCGAAACCGGCGGTCACATGATTACCGCCCTGCCCGGTGCCACGGCTGCCAAGCCCGGGGCGGCCACCAAGCCGTTCTTTGGCGTGCAACCCGAAGTTCTGGACCCCGCGACCGCCGAAGTGCAGACCGACACCGCCGCCGAGGGTGTGCTATGCATCAAGGATAGCTGGCCGGGGCAGATGCGCACCGTCTGGGGCGACCATGAGCGGTTCATGGACACCTATTTCAGCCAGTATAAGGGCTATTACTTCACTGGCGACGGCTGCCGCCGCGATGCCGATGGGGATTACTGGATCACGGGACGTGTTGATGACGTCATCAACGTGTCCGGGCACCGCATGGGCACGGCCGAAGTGGAATCGGCGCTGGTCGCGCATGAAGCCGTGGCCGAGGCCGCCGTGGTGGGCTATCCGCATGACATCAAGGGTCAGGGCATCTATGCCTATGTCACCCTGATGAACGACCAGAGCCCAAGCGAAGAGCTGCGCAAGGAACTGGTCAAATGGGTCCGCACAGAGATTGGCCCGATTGCCAGCCCGGACCTTATTCAATGGGCCCCGGGCCTGCCGAAAACCCGCTCGGGCAAGATCATGCGCCGCATCCTGCGCAAGATTGCCGAAAATGATTACGGCGCGTTGGGCGACACATCCACGCTGGCTGATCCGTCGGTGGTCGATGACTTGATCGAAAACCGCATGAACCGGGGCTGAACCTATGACCACTGTAACACAAACCCGCCCCGTCAACATCATTCTGCTGGGACCGCCCGGCGCTGGCAAAGGAACGCAGGCGCAATTGCTGGCAGAGGCGCGCAATATGAAGCAGCTTTCGACCGGTGATATGCTGCGCGCGGCCCGCAGTTCGGGCACCGAGATGGGCAAGCGCGTGGCAGATGTGATGGACAAGGGTGAGCTTGTCACCGATGACATCGTCATTGGCCTGATCGAAGAGCAACTGACCACGGTTCAAGCGGATGGCTTCATCTTTGATGGCTTTCCACGCACGCTGGCACAGGCCGATGCTCTGGATGCCCTGCTGAAAAAATCGGGGCAGCGTCTGGATGCCGTCGTCGCCATGGAGGTGGATGACGAGGTGCTTGTAAAGCGCATCCTGAACCGTGCCGAGCAAGCCAAGGCCGCCGGCCAGCCCGTGCGCGCGGACGACAATGAGGAAAGTCTGAAGCTGCGCTTGATGGAATACTACAAAAAGACATCGCCGCTGATGGGCTATTACCACGCGAAGGGCGCTTTGCGGCATGTCGATGCCATGGCCGATATCGCCAGTATCGCAAAAGACATGTCCGCCATCGTGACAGAGGCGGCGGGCTAATAGATCCGGGCAACCGGGGCTGGCGCATCCGTGCGCCGGCACATGCGGGACGGGTCGGAATGGCCTGCCCGCGCCAGCCTCGCCCCGTGCGAGGACTGGGAAAGGAGAGGAAGCCTGCCTCATAACGGGGCGGGCGCAGGAGGAAACTGGGAGACGTCACAATGTCAGACAAGTCACGGGGCGCCTATTGGGCAGCTAACCTCAGAATTATCGGGATCAGCCTGGTAATCTGGGCGTTGGTATCCTTTGGGTTCGCCATCATTCTACGCCCGCTACTGTCGGGTATTCCGGTCGGGGGCACTGATCTTGGGTTCTGGTTCGCGCAGCAAGGCTCGATCCTGACCTTCATCGTGCTCATTTTTTACTACACCTCTTACATGAACAAGCTCGACAAAGAGTTTGACGTGGAAGAATAAGGGATACCTGAGCAATGGATCAGTTTTTAATCAACCTTCTCTTCGTGGGCGCGTCTTTCGCGCTCTATATCGGGATCGCGATCTGGGCACGCGCCGGGTCGACCGCAGACTTCTACGCGGCATCGCGCGGGGTCAACCCGATCGTCAACGGGGCGGCCACGGCGGCGGACTGGATGTCGGCGGCCTCTTTCATCTCGATGGCGGGTCTGATCGCCTTCGTGGGTTACGGCAACTCGACCTTCCTGATGGGTTGGACCGGCGGCTATGTGCTGCTGGCCATGCTGCTGGCACCCTATCTGCGCAAATTCGGCCGTTTCACGGTGCCCGATTTCATCGGTGACCGCTTCTACAGCCAGACCGCACGTCTGGTGGCCGTCATCGCGTTGCTGATCATGTCGATCACCTATGTGATCGGCCAGATGACCGGCGCAGGTGTGGCATTCTCGCGCTTTTTGGAAGTGTCGAATACGACCGGCCTGTTCATCGCGTCCGGTGTTGTCTTCATCTACGCTGTTCTGGGCGGGATGAAGGGCATCACCTATACGCAGCTGGCCCAATATGTGGTTCTGATTATCGCCTACACCATCCCGGCGGTCTTCATTTCGCTGCAACTGACCGGCAACCCGCTGCCGCAGCTTGGCCTGTTTTCCACCCATACCGGGTCTGGCCAGCCGCTGCTGACCACGCTGAACGAAGTTCTGGTTGAACTGGGCTTCAACGACTACACCGGCAACCATGGATCGACCTTCAACATGGTGCTGTTCACCCTGTCGCTGATGATCGGCACCGCGGGCCTGCCGCACGTCATCATCCGCTTCTTTACCGTGCCGAAAGTGTCGGATGCGCGTAAATCGGCAGGTTGGGCGCTGATCTTCATTGCGCTGCTCTACACCGTTGCACCTGCTGTCGGTGCCATGGCGCGCCTGAACATCATCACCACGATCTTCCCGAACGGCGCTCAGGAAACCCCGCTGGCCTATGAGGACAAGCCCGACTGGATGACCAATTGGGAAGCAACCGGCCTGCTGGCGTTCGAAGACAAGAATGGCGACGGGTTCATCCAGTATTACAACGAAGCAAATCCCCCTGCTTTCGCGGATGAACTGGGCTGGGGCGGCAACGAGATGGTGACCTTCAACCAAGATATCCTTGTGTTGGCGAACCCGGAAATTGCACAGCTTCCGGGCTGGGTTATCGGCCTGATCGCGGCAGGTGGTCTGGCAGCGGCATTGTCCACGGCGGCAGGTCTGCTTCTGGCCATCTCGTCTGCGGTCAGCCACGACTTGATCAAATCGATGATCAATCCCGGCATCTCGGAAAAGGGCGAGTTGATGGCCGCGCGGATTTCGATGGCCTTTGCCATTGCCTTGGCGACCTATCTGGGCCTGAACCCGCCGGGCTTTGCGGCGCAGGTTGTGGCACTGGCCTTCGGTCTGGCGGCAAGCTCGCTGTTCCCGGCAATCATGATGGGCATCTTCAGCAAGAAGATGAACGCTGCCGGGGCGATCACGGGTATGATCGTGGGCCTTGGGGCAACCGTGCTGTACATCTTCACCTATCTGGGCTGGTTCTTCATCCCCGGCACCAACATGCTGGCGAATACCCCGGATAACTGGCTGTTTGGCATCTCGCCGCTCAGCTTCGGTGCGGTGGGCGCAGCCCTGAACTTCGCGTCGGCCTATATCGTCAACAAGCTGACGGGCGATGCACCTGCGGAAATTCAGGAACTGGTGGAATCGATCCGCGTGCCGAAAGGCGCTGGCGCGGCTGTCGATCACTGATCTGACGCAAAGACACCGGCCTGTCCCCGTGCTACGGGGGCAGGCCACCCCAACCCCCGGAAACATCTCATGCCCGATCTCAGCCCCAAGGTTCTGGACTTCCTGCAATCGGTGCACCCGTATGACACGTTGCCGCTTGACGAATTGACGCGCGTTGCCAATTCCTTCAGCCGCATCGAATACCCTGCCGGAACGGTCATCTATACCGAAGGCGAGCCAATCGGCGGCGTCTGGCTGGTGAAATCCGGCACGGTCGAGGTGACCGATACCCATGGTGCTTTGGTCTCTATCCTGAACCCGCGCAATTCCTTTGGCGAGCGTGGCTTGCTGCGCGACGGGCGCGCGGCGACAACCGCCACCACCACCGCCGACACGGTCCTGCTGCAACTGCCCGGTGGCGAATTGCGCCACCTGATCGCCAATTTCCCGGCCTTCGAGCGGTTTTTCAGCCGGGGCCAAGGCCAAAACAAGCTGGGCCGCCAGAACGACCTTGCCACGTTGAAAGTGTCGGACCTGATGGTGCGCAACCCGCGCAGCGCCACGCCCGACATGACCGCGCAAGACGCCGCCAAGCTGCTGCGCGAGCACCGCATTTCTTGCCTGCCGGTGGTCGAGGGCGAGAGGCTGGTCGGCATTGTCACCACGCGCGATTTGTCGGGCAAAGTGCTGGCCGAGGGGCGCGCCCCGGATACGCCGCTGTCCGCGTTCATGACCCGCGATCCCCTGTCGCTGGACCCGAGCGCGCTGGGGTCCGACATTCTGCATATGATGCTGGAACACCGCATTGGCCATGTCCCGATCACGCGCGGCCCCAAGCTGGTCGGCATGATTACCCAGACCGACCTGACCCGTTTTCAGGCCGTCAGCTCCGCGCAACTGGTGCGCGACGCGGCAAATGCCACCGATTACGCCGGGCTGGCCGATGTGACCGCCCGCATTCCGCAACTGCTGATGCAGCTTGTCGGTGCGCATAACGCGCATGATGTCATCACCCGCCTGATTACCGACATTGCCGACACCGTCACGCGCCGCCTGCTGCGCATGGCAGAGGATGAATTCGGCCCCGCCCCCGTGCCCTATCTGTGGGCCGCTTGCGGCAGCCAAGGGCGGCAAGAGCAAACCGGCGTCAGCGACCAAGACAATTGCCTGATTATCGACGATAGCGCCACACCCGATGACATGGCCTATTTCACCAAGCTGGCGCGCTATGTCAGCGACGGGCTGGACGCGGCGGGCTATTTCTATTGCCCCGGCGACATGATGGCCACGAACCCGCGCTGGTGCCAGCCCCTGTCGGTCTGGCGGCGCTATTTCCAAGGCTGGATCAACACGCCTTCGCCCGAAGCGCAGATGTTGGCCTCGGTCATGTTCGACCTGCGCCCCATTGGCGGGCAGGTCAGCCTGTTCCGCGATTTGCAGGCGGAAACGCTGGAAGCGGCCTCGAAGAATTCGATTTTTGTCGCCCATATGGTGTCGAATTCCATCAAGCACGCGCCGCCCCTTGGGCTGCTGCGCGGCTTTGCCACCATCCGCTCGGGCGAACACAAGAACCATGTCGATATGAAACTGGGCGGCGTGGTGCCGATCACCGACCTTGCGCGCGTCTACGCCTTGCGCGGGCGCATCCCGGCGGCGAATACCCGCGCGCGGCTGCTGGCGGCGGAAGAGGCCGGGATCATCTCTGTCTCTGGCGCGCGCGACCTGATCGAAGCTTACGACCTGATCGCCGATCTGCGGCTGGAAAACCAAGCGACATTGGTGCGGATGGGCCGCAAGCCGGACAATTTCCTCGCGCCATCGGACCTGTCCGATTTCGAGCGTAGCCACCTGCGCGACGCCTTTGTCGTCGTGCGCACGATGCAATCTGCCGTGGGGCAGCTTGCAGGCACTTTGGGCTGAAAGGGCGCAAGACATGTTTCTGGAATTCTTCGCAGTGATCGTGGCAGGGGTGGCGGGGTTCGGCACCGCACTGATTGCCCACCGCCTGACCCTGCGCCGCCTGCCCGACTGGACCGCGCCATTTGGCGCAGCCATCGCCATGGTGTTGATGGTCATCTACCTGGAATATAGCTGGGCCGGACGGTTCGAAGCCGGGTTGCCCGAAGATGTGACCGTCGTCAGCCGCAACGAGCATCGCGTCTGGTATCGGCCATGGACCTTCGTGGTGCCTTTGACAACGCGCATCATCGCGGTCGATAACCGCATTCGCCAGCCGCATTCCGTCAATCCCGACATGGTGCTGACAGGGGTGATTTTGAAAGAACGCTGGGCGCTGACCTTCGGGTTTAAGTCCATTTTCGACTGTGCGGCAGGGCGCCGCGCAGATCTGTCCGAAGGCACGGTGCTGGATGAAGAGGGCATCCCGCAAAATGTCGACTGGTTCACCATGGACCCTGACGACCCGTTCTTGACGACCGCATGTGGAGGAGAGATGCACAATGGAGGATCAAGCGCGCAAGGCTGAGATTCTGGTCATCGAGGACGAGGACAATATCGCCATCGCCCTTGACTACCTGCTGACCCGCGAGGGCTATGCGCAAACCCGCCTTGCCACCGGCGCGGGCGCGGTAGAGGTAATCTGCAAGCGCAGGCCGGACTTGGTGTTGCTTGATGTCATGCTGCCAGAGGTCTCTGGCTATGAAATATGCCAGAGCGTGCGCGCGCGCCCGGATTGCGACGACATCCGCATTCTGATGATGACCGCGCGCGGCTCTGCCGTGGAGCGGCGCAAAGGGTTGGCGATGGGCGCGGATGGATTCATCTCGAAACCCTTCGAGTTGAAGGTCTTGCGCGACGAGTTGCGGCGTATGCTGGCGACTGATCGGGTTGACATGACAACCGGCGCAGAAGGCGCGCAAGATGCTTGACCGCCTGTCGCTGCGGCTGCGCATCTTGCTGTTTTTCGCGCTGATCGCGGGGGGTGGGGTTGCGGCCATCATTGCCGGAGGCTGGCTGACCCTGTCGCGCAGCCCGGAACCGGGGCTTGAAGGGCCGTTGCTGCAAGCCGGTATGATCGCGGGCTTTCTGATCCTGTTTATCGTGACGGGCATCTGGTATCTGTTCGACGCCAATGTGGCCCGCGCCATTGACGGGCTGTCAAACGCAATCCGCAGCCGCGCCCATGCCGATATCGGCGGCAGCCTGAAGCAAGAGGCCGCGCAGGCGCGGTATCTGGGCGATCTTGCCCCCGCCGCCGAAGCCATCGCCGCCTCGCTTACGCAGACCCGCTCGGCGCTGGCGGAATCCGTCGCGCGCGAAACCGCCCGGCTGTCCGCCGAAAAGTCGCGGCTGGAAAAGCTGCTGGCGGATGTGCCGGTGGCGGTGCTGCTGTGCAATGCCGATTTCCAGCTTGCGTTCTATAACGGACAGGCTGTGACCATTCTGGAAGCAGGCGGTGCCCCCGGTCTGGACCGCAACCTGCTGGATTACCTGCGCGACGGGCCGGTGCGCCATGCCTACGACCGCCTGCGCAAGCTGGACGATCCCGATGCCGTGTCGGACCTGATGTGCGCGACGATCGCCAGCGGGCGGCTGCTTTCGGGCCGGATGCGCGTGTTGCGCCGGACCGACAACACCCGCCGCCCCGGTTTCGTGCTGACCTTGCGCGATGTGACGGCGGACCTTGCCGCCCATGCCGCGCGCGAAGCGCTTTTACAAGAAGTGTTCGACCGCGTGCGCCGCCCGGCGGCAAACCTGCAAACCGTGATCGGGGTTCTGGCCGAAAGCCCAGACATGGCGCATGAAACCGACCTGACGACCGCCATGCAAGCCGAGGTGCGCGCATTGACCAATGCGATCACGGAACTGGGCGCGCGCCATGATGCCACGCGTGGCGAATGGCTGCCCCAGACCCGCACCCGCTCGCGCGATTTGCTGGACGGGATCGAAGCGCAATTCAGCGCTGACGGGCTGTTCTTGACCACCGAGGGTCCGGAACTTGTGCTGACCTGCGACGGGTTTGAACTGGCCATGTTCTTTCGTTGGCTGGGCGGCAAACTGGCCGCAACCAAGCGCGCCAAGACCTTTCGCCTTGTGCTAAGCGAAGAAGACGGGCCCGGCGCGATCCTTGATCTGATATGGCAAGGCCCGCCCCTGCCGGTGGGCGAATTCGACGGCTGGCTGACCGACAGCATCAACCCCGACCTGCCCGAAGTGACGGCGCGGGCGGTGCTGTCAGCGCATATGACAGACGCTTGGACAGAAACGCGCCGCAACGGCCATGCCTGCGTGCGCCTTCCGATCCCGCAGGCCCGCCGCGCCACAACCCGCCCCGCACCGATTGAACGCGACGTGGTGTATGATTTCGACCTTTTGTCGAAAGAGCGCAATGCGGGCGTGCTGGAAAGCCGCTTGGAAGACCTGACCTATGTGGTGTTCGACACGGAAACCACGGGGCTGACACCCTCGAGCGATGAGATTGTCCAGATTGCCGCCGTGCGCGTGGTCAATGGCCGCCGTGTCCGGCGCGAGGTATTCGACACGCTGGTCGATCCGGGTCGGCCCATCCCGCAAAGCTCGACCGATGTGCATGGCATCACCGCGGATATGGTCAAGGGCGCGCCGACGATTGTCGATGCGGGCAAGCGGTTCCACGATTTTGCCCGTGGCGCGGTGCTGATTGCCCATAACGCGCCTTTTGACATGGAATTCCTGCGGCGGCACGAAAAGGATATCGGCGCGCAATTTGACAACCCGGTGCTGGACACCGTGCTGTTGTCGGCCGTGGTCTATGGCCAGCTAGAACAACATTCGTTGGATGCGCTTACCGCGCGGCTGGGCATAACCATCCCTGAAGAAGCGCGCCACACCGCAATTGGCGACACCGTGGCCACGGCGGATGCGTTTTTGAAACTGCTGCCAATGTTGCAGGCCAAGGGGTTGGAAACCTTTGGCGATGTGTTGGCCGAAGTGCGGCGGCACGGGCGGCTGTTGAAGGATCTTAACACGCAGATGTAGCGGCTGTTCGCGGCCATGAAAAAGGGCGCCCAGCGGGCGCCCTTTTGCTTGCGCCTGTGGCGCTCTTAAAGCTTCTCGGTCAGTTCCGGCACCAGCGTGAACAGATCGCCCACCAGCCCATAATCGGCCACTTGGAAGATCGGGGCTTCCTCGTCCTTGTTGATGGCAACGATGATTTTGCTGTCCTTCATGCCCGCCAAATGCTGGATCGCGCCAGAAATCCCGACTGCGATATACAAATCAGGGGCGACGACCTTGCCGGTCTGGCCCACTTGCCAGTCATTCGGGGCATAGCCCGAATCGACCGCCGCGCGGGACGCGCCCACGGCGGCACCCAACTTGTCGGCCAGCCCTTCGATAAGTTTGAAATCATCTTCGGACCCGACACCGCGCCCGCCGGACACAACCACCTTGGCGCTGGTCAGTTCGGGACGGTCGGATTCTGCGACCTTATCCTCGACCCATTCTGACAGGCCGGGGTTCTCGGTGGCACCCACGGTTTCCACCGGGGCCGACCCGCCCTGCCCTGCCGCCTCGAAGGTCGAGGTGCGGATGGTCAGAACCTTGGTCGCATCGGACGATGTCACGGTCTGGATGGCGTTGCCCGCGTAGATCGGGCGTTCAAACGTGTCGGCATCGACCACGGCGGTCACATCCGACAAGACCATCACGTCCAGAAGTGCTGCCACGCGCGGCAGGATGTTCTTGGCATCGGTGGTCGAGGGCGCAACGATATGGCTGTAGCCATCCGCCAGCGACACGATCAGCGCCGCGGTCGGTTCGGCCAGACGGTGCCCCAGACTGGCATCCTCTGCCACCAGCACTTTCGTCACCCCGTCAATGCTCGCGGCTTGCGCACCGGCATCGGCGGCTTGCGAGCCGGCACACAGCACTGTCACATCGCCCAGTTGCTTGGCGGCAGTCACGGCCTTGGACGTGGCGTCCATGTTCAGCGCGCCATCGGTGATTTCAGCCAGAAGAAGAACAGCCATCAGATAACCCCCGCTTCATCCTTGAGTTTCGCCATCAGCTCATCGACAGAGCCAACCTTCACGCCTGCGGCCCGGGCAGCCGGTTCCGAGGTTTTGACCACGCTCAGACGCGGGCTGACATCGACCCCGTAATCGGCGGGTGTCTTTTCGTCCAAAGGCTTTTTCTTCGCCTTCATGATGTTGGGCAGCGACGCATAGCGCGGCTCGTTCAGGCGCAGATCGACCGAAATGATCGCGGGCAGCTTGACCTTGATGGTCTGCAAACCGCCATCAACCTCGCGGGTGACGGTGGCGGTGTCGCCCGACACTTCCACCTGAGAAGCAAATGTCGCCTGCGCCCAGCCGGTCAGCGCGGCCAGCATTTGCCCGGTGGCGTTCATGTCATTGTCAATGGCCTGCTTGCCGCACAGCACCATGCCCGGTTCTTCGGCGTCGATCACGGCTTTCAGCAGCTTGGCGACGGCCAAGGGTTCGATATCGGTATGCACATCCTCTGCCGCCACGATCAGGATCGCGCGGTCTGCCCCCATGGCCAGCGCCGTGCGCAAGGTTTCCTGCGCCTGCTTCACGCCGATGGACACCGCGACGACCTCGGACACGATGCCTTTTTCTTTCAGGCGGATCGCCTCTTCGACGGCGATTTCATCGAACGGGTTCATCGACATCTTGACATTGGCCAGATCGACACCGCTGCCATCCGCCTTGACGCGGACCTTCACGTTATAGTCGATCACGCGCTTTACAGGCACAAGAACCTTCATAGGCGTATCTCTCCCTCATGTAATACTGCGACAGGTTTAGCGATATGCTGCCGCAAGACATAGTGTAAAATCGACGCATCCACAGCCGTGGACGCCACGTCGCGCCTGTCAGGCCCAATCGGGGCGGCGTTTTTCCAGGAAGGCATTGATGCCCTCATTGGTATCGCGCAGCAGCATATTGTCGGCCATCACCCGGCCGGTATGGGCGTAGGCCTGCGCGAGGTCCATCTGCGCTTGTTCGTAAAAGGCGCGCTTGCCGATCTTGACCGCCGCCGACAGTTTCGCGGCGACGGTCTGGGCCAGGTGCCGCGTTTCCGCTTCCAGCGTGTCCTGCGGCACGGCGCGGTTTATCAGCCCCAGTTCGGTGGCGCGCGCGGCGTCTATGAATTGCCCGGTGGTCAGCAACTCGAACGCCGCTTTGCGCCCGATATTGCGGGTCAGCGCAACCATGGGTGTGGAACAAAACAGCCCGATATTGACGCCATTGACCCCAAAGCGCGTGCCCTCGGCGGCGATAGCCATGTCGCAAGAGGCGACCAACTGGCACCCAGCGGCGGTGGCAATGCCCTGCACTTCGGCAATGACCGGTTGTGGCAAGACCGGGATAAGCTGCATCAGCGCGCCGCAGCGGGCGAACAGGTCGTTGAAATAGGCCGCACCCCCATCAGGGGCCGCGCGCCCGGCCTGCATTTCTTTCAGGTCATGGCCCGCGCAAAACGCCTTGCCCGCCCCGGCCAGAATGATGACGCGCACATCAGGGTCCGCAGCCAAGGTGGTCAAACGCTCTGTCAGGGCGGCAAGCATCGCATCGGACAGCGCGTTCAGCTTGGCGGGGCGGTTCATAACCAGCCGGGCGATCCCATCCGTTACGTCAACCTTCAGGATTTCGTCTTCCACCCTGCCCCCCTTTGGCGTGAAATTACACTTCCCGGTAGCACAGAGCGGACCCCCCGCAAAGGAGTAGCGATGAAAATGGACAAGGCCGCGCTGACCGCGTTTCTGGACAGCGATTTTCCGCAAGTCAAAGATATGTTCGCGGTCGAAACGGTCGGCGCAGATACATTGACCATGCGCCTGATCAACAGCCCCTCCTTGCTGCGGCCCGGTGGCACCGTGTCTGGCCCGGCCATGTTCGCCTTGGCAGATGTGGCAGTTTACCTAACCATCCTTAGCCAAATCGGCCCCAAGGCGCTGACCGTAACCACCAGTGCGACCATGGATTTCATGCGCAAACCCGCCGCCGGGGTCGACCTGCTGTGTGAAACGCGGCTGTTGAAACTGGGCCGCGCGCTGGCCGTGGCCGACGCGCTGATCTTCGCCGAGGGCGACACGCGCCCGGTGGCACGGGCCTCGCTGACCTATTCCATACCGCCGGAGGGGTGATGGGAAGGGAAGAGCCCTGAGCGGTCATCCGCGCTGGACATTGAGAAAACAGATTGAAGTTCTTATCTGTAGCAGGCGGGCCAACCCTTGCTGTGATTTTTTGTCGCGCTCATCTTGTGAAAATTTTGTCTTTTTCTGTGGATGTTTTGCTTTTCGTGTCGGTCATCGGAATTCCAATTTTGATCCGGCGCAGAAACCAACGCCGGAAGCATAAAACCTGATGTGCCATTAATGACATTGCGCCGCCTGACTGCAGTTGTTTTCGTATTGCTCAGCATCGCGCTGGGATGGTTCCTGTATTCTGAACCGCATGTCAGGGCGTATCTGTGCCCGGCATGTTCCGGATTTCGAAAGGTTGCACCTCACATATATGTCGATCAACAGGCGACTGACGCACAAATCGATGCGGTATTGCAGGACCTTGCGGCTGCGGAAACGGTGGTTTTGGATTTCTATCCAGAGCTCAGATCAGATCCTGTCTGGCTGATGTGCCTGTCAGGTGAATGCGGAGTGCGCACCCCGCCTCTGCCGCTTGCAATGGCTTACATGAACCTGTTCGTATTCGTGTACCCTGATGGGGCAACCCGGACCATATTGGCGCATGAGCTTGCGCACGCGGAACTGCACCAGAGGGTCGGCAGCGGCCGGCGGTTCTTCTCGCAAGCTGTTCCTACATGGTTTGACGAGGGCCTCGCCGTCTATATTTCCCAAGATACCCGTTATCTGGACGTAGAAGATAGCGTGGTCACGGGCTGCAAAGACGGAAATTGGCCGCAACCGCCTTCCGATCAGCGAACATTCCGACGCCTAGGCGCTACCGAGGCAGAGGCGATTTATAGGGCTTCGGCCTGTCAGGTGATTGATTGGATTAACCACCACGGTGAGGCAAAAGCTGTTGTTTCGTTGCTGAGCGAAATTCGAGCAGGTGACACCTTTCGCGAATGACCGAAAGGTCCGCAAAACTGCCCCCCGCGCCGCACTTGAGTACCGAGTGCCGCGCTACACCGCCAGCGCCCCATCCACGTTGCGCGCGGTGATCCAGCTTATCCGCGTGTTCGATTCGACCGTGACACCGGCGATATGCGGCGTGGCGATCAGGTTGGGCGCACCTTCCAACGGGCTGCCTGCGCCAAGGGGTTCAGAGGCGAACACATCCATCGCTGCCCCCCGCAGATGACCGGAGTGCAGCGCATCGGCCAAAGCGGCTTCGTCCACGATATGCCCCCGCGCGGTGTTTATCAGAACCGCCCCCGGTTTCATCATGGCCAAGCGGTCGGCCCCGAACAGCCCGCGCGTGGTGTCAGTCAGCGGCACATGCAGGCTAAGCACATCGGCATGCGCCGTCAGTTCATCCAGATTGTCGAAATGTGCGACGCCTTCCCATGCGGGGTCGCTAGCGGCCAGAAAGGGGTCATAAGCGGCAATCGACATGCCAAGTGCACGCGCGCGCAGGGCGGTAGCTTGTGCAATGGCGCCAAAACCGACAAGGCCCAAGGTCGCGCCCTCCACCTCATGCCCCATCATGCGTTGGCGCGGCCATGCGCCCGACAGCACCTGTGCACTGCCCAGCCACGCGCCCCGGCGCAAGACCAGAAGCGCGGTGATGACATATTCCGCAACCGAGGTAACATTGCCGCCCGTTGCCGGAAAGACCGCAACGCCGCGCGCTGTCGCGCCCTTGGTGTCAATATTGTCCAGCCCCACGCCCAAGCGGCCAATCGCGCGCAGGGCGGGGGCTGCGTCCATCAGCGCGGCATCCACCTGCGTGCGGTTGCGCACGATCAAGGCATCTGCATCCGCGCATGCCGCGCGCAGACGCGACGGGTCATCTACCAACGAGGGGTCGTAGGTCACGTCATGGCGCGCGCGCAGCCAGTCGATTGCAGGTTCATCCATGAATTCGGAAATGACGACGCGGGGCATTCGGGGTCCTTTGGTTTCGGTTATAGCAGCGGTGCGCGGAACGGGCGAATGCCCAAAACGTCCGAAAACACCCAGAAAAAGCCACCAACGACAACAAGCGCCACGGCCAGAGCGATCAGGTAGTCGCGCGGCGCAAGCGGTCCGGCGCGCCGTTTCATCACCAACGCCAGCGCGGCGAAAAGCGGCACGGATGTCGTGACGAAGCCGACATGCTTGATGCCAAGCCACCACGCCGCCATCACACCAACCCCGATCAGCACAGAGCCGGCACCGTCGAATGACAGCGTGGTTGGTTCCGCGGCAAAAAAACCGCGCACCAGCAGAACAGCCGAAATTGCCCCGACAAGGACGAGAACCGTGTTCGGGAACACGGAACTTAGGAAGCCGACATCGCCACGATTGAAGAAAAACAAGGCGGTAAGCGCAAGGCCGAACAGCCCGCTGAGCAACTCTGTGTTCAGACGCAGATGCATGATAGCTTACTCCTGTTTCCGTATGCGTTTGGGCCAAGCCGTCCAGCCAATGACCGCCACTGTCAGCACAATCAGGATCTGGCTCAGCGTGTTTTCGAGCAGGCGCAGTTGCGGGACATCCATGGCCATGCCGCCCAAAATGGTTTGGACATAGCCCTGTTCGGCAATCGTGCCCAAGATCAGCCCCAGCACGATGGGTGCTGCATCTAGCCCCAGCCCACGGATCAAGAAACCGACAACACCCAGCCCCAACATCAGCGCCACATCGACCACGTTGTTGCGCAGCGCGTAGGTGCCCAGAATGGTGATGACCAGAATGGACGGCACAAGGAAGTAATGCGGCGTGCGCCGGATGACCTGATAGATCAGCCGCCCGCCCAGCAAGCCAACCGGGATCAGCAAAAGCGCGGCCAGACCCATAGAGATGATGAAGCCATTGGCCAGAACGCCGGTTTCGGAAAACAGCTCCAACCCCGGGCGCAACCCGTGCAGCAGCATCACGCCCAGAATGACCGCATCGGGTGGCGCGCCGGGAATGCCCAGCGTCAGCAGCGGCACCATGGACCCGGCGACCATCACGTTATTGCTGGATTCGGACGCGACCAAGCCTTCGGGGTTGCCCTTGCCAAAGCTGTCGGGGTCGTCCGATGCGCGCTTGGCCTCGTTATAGGCCACAAGCGAGGTGATGGACCCGCCCGCGCCCGGAATGATGGCAATGATCTGCCCGATCAGGCAAGACCGGATCAGGTTCATGGGCTTGCTGAACACCGTGCGCATGGCGCGCCCAAAGCGAAATCCACCATCGCCAAGCCCTGCGTTACTGTCCAACGACGCACGGCCTGCACGCATCATGTTCAACAATTCCGGGATCACGAACAGTCCGATCAGGGCCACGATCAGCGAAATCCCCCCCTGAAGCGGCGGCCACCCGAAGGTGAAACGTGATTCGCCGCCAATGGGCGAAATGCCGATGGTCCCGATCAGCAGGCCCAAGGCACCGCCCAGCAGCCCTTTCAGCACCGACCCCGTCGACAGCGTGCCGATCAGCGTCAGCCCCAGAATGGCGACCCAGAACATTTCGGAGGGGCCGAATTTTAGCGCCAGTTGCGCCAAGGGTGGCGCGGCCAGCAACAAGAATATCACGCCCACCAGACCGCCCACGACAGAGGCAATGGTGGCAAGGCTGATCGCTTCCAATGCGCGGCCCTGCTTGGCCATAGGGTGCCCATCAAACGTGGTGGCAATGGATGACGGCGTGCCGGGCGTGTTGATCAGGATCGCGGTGAATGCCCCGCCGTAGATCGTGCCCATATAGACCGCGCCAAGGGCCACCAGCCCTTCCAGCGCGTCCATGGCGAAGGTAAAGGGCAGCATAAGGGCCAGCGCCATGGTGGCGGTCAAACCCGGCAGCGCGCCGACAAACAAGCCCGCCGTCACGCCCAGCAGAACGATCAGCAGCATATGCGGTTGCAAGACGGACAAGGCCGCCGCGATCAGGACATCCATGATCGGTCCTCACGAATTGAAGGGTTTGGGATGCCCCGGCAAGCATCGCCCGCCGGGGCAAAACCGATTATTGCGTCAGGAAATCGCCATACTGGTCACGCAGGCGCGCCAGCAGATCGACCGCCGCCTGACCGCGAATATCGGTCATCTGGAAGCCCATCGGCACTTGGCGTTCGGCCATGGTCTCGTTCATCTCTGTGAACAGGTCGGCCAGCATCTCGATGCGCTCTGCCGGGGTGCCTTTGGGGGCTGCCACACCGCGATAGGTGCCGCCGACAATGTCGTAACCCAATTCGCGGAAGGTGGGCGTGTCGGGCAGCACGTCCAGCCGCTCCTCAGAGGCCACGGCCAAAACGCGCACATCATCGCCCATCTGCACGCCAAGGGTAGAGTTCGAGATCACGGCACCCACATGCCCCCCCAAGATGGCCGCGGGCAATGGCCCTGTGCCGGTAAAGGGAATATAGGTCACATCCGCTTCAGTCAGTTGCTCCATCCGCAGCGTTTCCAGATGGTTGCCAGAGAAGGTGCCCGATCCGCCCACGGTCAGCGATTGCGGGTTTTCCTTGGCAAATGTCACAAGGTCTTCCAGCGTCTGGAACGGGCTGTCGGCGCGGACCACCAGCACATGGGGCGTGAAGTGGAACCATGTGATGATGTCAAAACCTTCGGTTTCATACCCGGCATTGTCGCGCTGGATCGGCTGGCCCACGATATGCGGCAGGTTGATGCCGATAATCTCATGCCCATCCGGTTCGGCATTGCCTTGGAATTCGGCCCAAGCCACGGCACCGCCGCCGCCCGGCTGATGGCGCACGTTCACCGAAACGCCCAGCGCCTCTTCCATCATCGGTTCCTGCATCCGCGCGGTAATGTCGGATTCGCCGCCCGGATTGAACGGAATGATATATTCGATGGCCCGTTCGGGGAAATCCTGCGCAAAGGCTGGCGCAGCAAGGGCCAGCCCGGCAACTGCGCCAAGCAAAGCGGAAAAACCGGTGTTCTTGATCGTTGTCATAATCCATCCTCCCTAGTGATGTGGGCAAAGCCTAGCAGGGCAAATTACACATGTATACTATAAAGTTTATATGTAATTCAGACACCTTCCCCTGCCCGGCCCGCGCCCTAGCTTGCGGTGCGACATGACACAGACAGTTCCCCCCCGATTGGCCGGCTGGTTCACCGCGCAAGGCTGGCAACCCCACCGGCACCAGTTAGAGATGCTGCACGCACCCGGCCATGCGCTGCTGATCGCCCCCACCGGCGGCGGCAAGACGCTGGCAGGGTTTCTGCCCACGCTGGCCGATGCCTGCACGGGCGCGATGGAGCCGGGAATGCACACGCTCTATGTCTCTCCCCTCAAGGCGCTGACGCATGATATCGCGCGCAACCTGTCGCGGCCCGTGGCCGATATGGGGCTGGACATGCGGATAGAGGACCGCACCGGCGACACCGCCGCCGCCCGCCGCGCCCGCCAAAGGGTCGACCCGCCCCATGTGCTGCTGACCACGCCCGAAAGCTTGGCGCTGATGCTGTCCTACCCCGAAGCCCCACGCATCTTTGCAGGGCTGAAGCGGGTGGTCATCGACGAAATCCATGCGCTCGCAGACAGCAAACGCGGCGACCAGCTGGCGCTTGGGCTGGCGCGGCTGATGACCCTTGCACCGGGGCTGCGCATGGCGGGGTTGTCGGCCACGGTCGAAAACCCCGCAGCCTTGGCGCAGTTTATGGGCGGCGCGGATGTGGTGCTGGCCGATCCCGGCCCACCCCCCGATATTGCCATGCTGCCCACCAAGGCGATACCGCCATGGTCGGGCGCAGGCGGGGCCTATGCCGCGCGCGATGTGCTGGAAGCCATCCGCGATGCCCGGTTAACGCTTGTGTTCATCAACACCCGCGCGCAAGCCGAACTGTTCTTCCAAGCCCTCTGGGCCGTGAATGACGACAACCTGCCCATTGGCCTGCACCATGGCAGCCTGTCACGCGACGCGCGCCACAAGGTTGAAAGCGCGATGGCGCAAGGTGCGTTGCGCGCCGTGGTGGCGACCGGATCGCTCGACCTTGGGCTGGATTGGGGCAATGTCGATCTGGTCATCCAGATCGGCGCGCCCAAGAACATCAAACGGCTGGTGCAGCGCATTGGCCGGGCCAATCACCGGTTCGACACGCCATCCCGCGCCCGCATCGTGCCCGCCAACCGGTTCGAGGTGCTGGAATGCGAGGCCGCGCTGCAAGCCGTGCAAGCGGGCGAGTTGGACGGCGACGGTTTGCCGCCCGTCGGTGGCCTAGACGTGCTGTGCCAGCACATCCTGACGCTTGCCTGCGCCGGGCCGTTCGACGCGGACGACCTTTTCCACGAAATCCGCCGCGCCGGCCCCTATGCGGGCCTGACCCGTGCACAATTCGACGATTGTCTGGATTTCACTGCAACCGGCGGCTACGCGCTGCGCGCCTATGACCGCTGGCAACGGCTGATGCAGCGTAACGAGCTGTGGCACTTGCGCGACCCTCGCGCCGCGCGCGACATCCGCATGAATATCGGCACCATCGTGGCACCCGAACTGCTATCCGTGCGGCGCGGCCCCCGCGGCGGTGCGCCCTTGGGAGAGATCGAGGAGAGCTTTGCCGCAAGCCTCTCGCCCGGCGACACCTTCCTGATCGGCGGGCAGACCGTGCGCTATGACCGGCTGCGCGACATGGTGATCGAGGTCACACCCCAGCCGACCCGCGACCCCAAGATCGCCGTGTTCAACGGGCTGAAAATGGCCACCTCGACCGAGTTGTCGGCCCGCGTGCTGGATCTGATCGGCGACCGGGCTGCATGGGCCGCCCTGCCGGAGCACACTGCCGAATGGCTGGCCCTTCAGGCAGAGGTGGCGACCCTGCCCACCCCCGGCACCATGACCTGCGAGTCGTTCTTGCGCGGCGGGCGGTGGTATTTCGCGCTTTATTCCTTTGCCGGGCGCAACGCCAACCAGACCCTTGGGCTGCTGCTGACGCACCGCATGGAACAGGCCAAGCTCGCGCCCTTGGGCTTTGTCGCCACAGATTACGCGCTGCTGATCTGGTCGCTGGACCCGGTGCGCGATCCTGACCCCCTTCTGGACCCCGAGGGCCTGCGCGACGGGATGGAAACATGGCTTGCGGAAAACGCCGTGATGAAGCGCACCTTCCGCGCGGTCGCCACCGTTTCGGGGCTGTTGCAGCGCAACCTGCCGGGGCAGCGCAAATCCGGCAAGCAGGCGACATTTTCCAGCGACATCTTGTATGACACGCTGCGCAAATTCGACCCCGATCACCTGCTGTTACGCATCACCAAGCAAGAATCGCTGCGCGGTTTGGCAGATTTCGGGCGGATAGAGGAAATGCTGCGCGCGCGCCCGCATATCGTGCATTCCCTGCCCCCGCATGTCACGCCTTTCGCGGCCCCCCTTATGCTGGAAGCCGGCCGCATCCCCATTCGTGGCGCGGGCACAGAGCGCCTGCTGGATGAGGAAGCCGCCCGCATGATGGCCGAAGCAGGCTTGCAGATGGATGAGCACCACGCCAAAACCAACGCATGACAAGCTTCACCTTTCACAGCCAGACCTTCACCGCGCTGCCCACGGGCGCGCTGCACTGGCCCACGCAAAATGCGCTACTGGTCGCCGACCTGCATCTGGGCAAGTCCGAGCGCATGGCCCGGCGCGGCGGTGCGCTTCTGCCCCCCTACGAATCGCAGGCCACGCTGGCGCGCCTTGCCCAAGACCTTCACGCCACCGCCGCCACGCAGCTGATAGCCCTTGGCGACACGTTTGACGATGACGCCGCGCAAACCGCGCTCGACCCTATGGCGCGCACAGCACTTGACCAAATCACCACGCGCCACGAATGCCATTGGGTGACCGGAAACCATGATCCAAATGCACCGGGCCAAGCCAGTCTGACCATCGGCGGCCTAACCCTGCGCCATATCGCAGGCAACGGCCCCGACATCTCGGGCCATTACCACCCCAAGATAACGCTGGCCGGTCGCCGCCTGCCCGCCTTTCTGCTTGGGACAGACCACCTGATTCTGCCTGCCTACGGCGCTTATACCGGGGGGCTCGATGCCGATCATCCCGCGCTGGCAACCCTCATCCCCGACGGCTGCGCTATCACCACCGGCAAACGCACACGCATGGTGCCACTGTCGCGGGGTTCATCCTTGCACAAATATCCTGGGGGGAGAGCGCGCCAGCGCTCGGGGGGCAAAGCCCCCCAATAACAAATTATCCTGTGCGCGCGGAACGCGCGCTCCGCTGGATCACTTGGACAAAAACGCGCGCAAACTCTCAAGCGTATCCGCCTCTTGCGCAGGCTTGTCCGCCCGTATGCGCGCGATACGCGGGAACCGCATGGCCACGCCAGATTTATGGCGCGGCGACAGATTCAACCCCTCAAACGCCACTTCCACCACCATCTTGGGCGCGACTGCGCGCACCGGCCCAAAACGGTCTACCGTGTTATTGCGCACGAAGCGGTCCAGCTCTTTCAGCTCTGCATCGGTAAAGCCGAAATAGGCTTTGCCCACCGGCACCAGCGCGCCCGCATCCCATACCCCAAAGGTGAAATCGGAATAATAGCCCGACCGTTTGCCATGGCCGCGCTGCGCGTAAAGCAGAACGGCATCCACCCGCATCGGGTCGCGTTTCCACTTGAACCAATGGCCCTTGATCCGCCCGCCCAGATAGGGGCTAGCGCGGTGTTTTATCATCACCCCTTCGATGACCGAATCCGGCGGGTCGGAGCGCAGCTTGGCCACGTCATCCCATGTGTCGAATGCCAACAGGCCTGACAGGTCCACGCGCGCGGGGTCAAGCCCATCGACTGCGCGCTCCAGTGCCGCGCGGCGGGTGTTAAAGCATTCGCCGCGCAAATCGCGCCCCTCCCACAGCAGCAGGTCATAGGCGCGCAAGGCCGCCGGGTGGCTGGCTTGCAGCTTGGCGCTGGGAGCTTTGCGGCCAAGGCGGGTTTGCAACTCGTTGAAGGGCGCGACCGCCGCTCCCCGTCGCACCAGCAACTCCCCGTCGATCACGCCATCGAAATCGAGCGCCGCCAAAAGATCGGGAAAAGCCTGCGAAATATCATCGCCCGTGCGCGAATAAAGTCGGCGCGTGCCCGCATCCGACACGGCCTGCACGCGTATGCCGTCCCATTTCCATTCGGCGGCGTATTGCGCGGGGTCCAGATCGGCCAGCGCCTCGGCATCGGTGGGGGTGGACAGCATCACCGGGCGGAACGGCGCGCGCGCGGCGGAAACGGGTTTCGCGCCTCCTTCGGCCCATGCGAATAGCGCCGTATAGGGCGGGGTCAGCCCGTGCCAGAGTTCTTCCACCTTTGCCAGGTCCAGCCCGCCATAATCCGCCACCGCCTGCCGCGCCAAACGGGCCGAAACACCCACCCGCAAGCCGCCCGTGGCCAGCTTCAGATAGGCATAGCGCGACGAAGGGTTAAGCGCGTCCAAGCGTGCGGCAATCACCTGTGGCAGGCGGGCCTTGGGCGTATCGCGCAGCTCTGTCACAAGGTCCGACAAGGCCAGACCCGGCCCCGGTGCGGCATCGGGCCATGCCAAAGCGATGGTTTCGGCCAGATCGCCCACGAAATCGTAGCTGATGGCGAACAGATCAGGGTCCAGCCGGTCGCTGGCCAGCCCGCGCAGCAAGGATGGCGTGACCGCGCGCAAGCCCAGATCACCGGTCAGCGCCGCCAGCGCCAACCCGCGGTCCGGGTCGGGCTGGCTGGCGAAATAGCGCTTCAGATGGTCCAGCTTGCGCAAGCGTTGCGGGGTGAAGGCCAGCCGCTCCAACAGGTCTGCGAAAGCGCCGATCATTCGGGTTCATCCTCGTAGCCAACCAGCCGCAAGGGCCGTGCCGCACGCCCTTGCAGCGCGCACCAACGCAAGATCGCGTCCTCGCGGCCATGCGTGACCCAAGTTTCGGACGGGTTCAGTTCGGTGATGGTGGCGGTCAGTTCCGGCCAGTCCACATGGTCCGAAATGACAAGCGGCAATTCCACGCCGCGTTGTCGCGCCCGCGCGCGCACCATCATCCAGCCGCTGGCGAAACAGATGACAGGGTCGGGGAATCGCTGCGCCCATGTCGCGGCAAAGGCCGAAGGTGGGGCGATGATGATCGCGCCCGCGAAATCGCCCTTCTTGCCGCGCGCGACCGTGGCGGGGCGCAAGTCGCCCAAGGGCACGCCTTGGGACAGGTGGTAGTCGCACAGCTTTTGCAGCGCACCATGAATATAAATCGGTGCGTCATAACCCGCTTGTCGCAGCAGCATGATGACGCGTTGCGCCTTGCCCAGCGCATAGGCCCCGACCAGATGCGCGCGGTCAGGGAAGGCCGCGACAGAGGCCAAGAGCTTGCCGATCTCCTGCGCCGGGTCGGGATGGCGGAAGACCGGCAGCGCAAAGGTCGCTTCGGTCACGAAAATATCGCAAGGCACGGGTTCCCATGCGGCGCAGGCCGGATTCGCGGTGCGGGCGTAATCGCCCGTCACAACCACGCTTGGCCCCGCGCCCGTAACCTGTATCTGCGCGGACCCCAACACATGCCCCGCCGGGTGAAACCTGACCGTCACATCACCGATTCGGACCGGCCCTTCGGCCACCTGCTGCGCTTGCGTGAACCCCGCGCCATAGCGCAGCGCCATGATGTCGAGCGTTTGCGCCGTGGCCAGCACCGCGCCATGGCCAGCGCGGGCGTGGTCGGCGTGACCATGGGTAATCAGCGCGCGCGCCACCGGGCGCAGCGGGTCGATGTAGAAATCGCCAGCGGGGCAATACAGCCCCTCCGGGCGGGTGATAAGGGGCAGTGGCCTGTCAGTCATCGCAGGGAATGTGCCTTTGGATTTCCGCGCATCACATCCATCTAGGCTTTGCCAGCTTGCTGCCCAGTTTCAAGGCGACCATGTCCCCGACATGCACCGCGCCGCCCATTGGTGCGCCCCCGAAAGCAAACCGTTAATGAAGATCTGAGACTTTTCAACGCATCCTCAACGCTTTGCGCAGGTCAAGTCAATTTACCCACAATAATTCACATTTTTGTCGTTGACGGCAGCCCCCAATATACGTCAGTTTGTGGCAGTCAGCATTTGGCCCACAACATGTAGTAAGCGCCAGTAAGCGCGCGCGGGCTGAGGGACAGGGGTTCGTAAAACACGCAATGGCTTGCTTTTGGGCAATGTCAGGCAGCGTTCGTTTTGCATTTCACCCTGGTCCAGCGGGCATTTTAGCAGGCGCTTCGCGGCGCGGTCACGGCAAATAGAGGGTCACAGGCAGATGAAAATCGAGCGGCATTTCACGACGGCAACACAAGACGCCTACGCGGCGCTGGAATTCACCACCACGGTTTCCGAAATCCGCAACCCGGACGGGACAGTCGTGTTCCGCAACGACGCGGTCGAGGTGCCAAAAAGCTGGAGTCAGGTGGCCAGCGACGTCATCGCGCAGAAATACTTTCGCAAGGCCGGTGTGCCTGCCCGCCTGAAGCGCGTGGCCGAAGAAGGCGTTCCGGAATTCCTGTGGCGCTCGACCGCCGATCTGGACGCCTTGGCAGAGCTGCCCGAAGACGACCGCTACATCGGCGAATCGAGCGCGAAGCAAGTGTTTGACCGCTTGGCCGGTGCATGGTGCTACTGGGGCTGGAAAGGCGGCTATTTCGCCACCGAGGAAGACGCCCGCGCCTATTTCGACGAGATGCGCTTCATGCTGGCCGCGCAGATGGCGGCACCGAACAGCCCGCAGTGGTTCAACACCGGGCTGCACTGGGCTTACGGCATTGACGGCCCAAGCCAAGGCCACTTCTATGTGGACCCGTTCACCCACAAGCTGGTGAAATCGAAATCCAGCTACGAACACCCGCAGCCGCATGCCTGCTTCATCCAGTCGGTGTCGGATGATCTGGTCAATGACGGCGGCATCATGGATCTTTGGGTGCGCGAAGCGCGCCTGTTCAAATATGGTTCCGGCACCGGGACCAATTTCAGCTCGCTGCGTGGTGAAGGCGAGAAACTGTCGGGCGGCGGTAAATCCTCCGGGTTGATGGGTTTCCTGAAAATCGGGGATCGTGCCGCTGGCGCGATCAAGTCGGGCGGGACCACGCGCCGCGCGGCCAAGATGGTCATCTGCGACATGGACCATCCCGATATCGAGGAATTCATCAACTGGAAGGTGATCGAAGAACAAAAGGTCGCCTCGCTTGTTGCCGGCTCCAAATTGCACGAAGCGCGCTTGAACGATATTTTCGGCGCGATCCGGGCATGGGATGGCAGCACGGAGGATGCCGTTGACCCGGCAAAGAACCCCAGCCTGAAAGCCGCGATCAAGGCCGCGAAGAAAGCCATGATCCCGGAAACCTACACCGCGCGCGTGCTGCAATATGCCCGCCAAGGCTATGACAGCATCGAATTCCCGACCTATGATACGGATTGGGATTCGGAAGCCTATGTCACCGTGTCGGGCCAGAACTCGAACAACTCGGTGCGCGTGACCGATGCGTTCTTGCAGGCCGTCAAGGAAGATGCCGATTGGGAATTGCTGCGCCGCACAGATGGCAAGGTCGCCAAGACCGTCAAGGCGCGCGAATTGTGGGACCAGGTCGGCCACGCCGCTTGGGCTTGCGCTGATCCGGGCATCCAGTTCCATGACACCGTGAATGCGTGGCACACCTGCCCCGCCGATGGCGCGATCCGCGGGTCGAACCCGTGTTCGGAATACATGTTCCTGGATGACACGGCCTGCAACCTTGCGTCCATGAACCTGCTGAAGTTTTACGACGGCACCCGGTTCGATGCCGAAGCCTATATGCACGCATCGCGCTTGTGGACGATCACGCTGGAAATCAGCGTCATGATGGCGCAATTCCCGTCGAAGGAAATTGCGCAGCGGTCGTACGAATTCCGCACGCTAGGTCTGGGCTATGCCAATATCGGCGGGCTGCTGATGAATATGGGCTATGGCTATGACAGCCGTGAAGGCCGCGCGCTGGCCGGTGCCCTGACCGCGATCATGACGGGTGTCAGCTACGCCACAAGCGCCGAGATGGCGGCAGAGCTTGGCGCCTTCCCCGGCTACAAGAAAAACGCCGATCACATGCTGCGCGTGATCCGCAACCATCGCCGGGCCGCTTTTGGCGCAACCGACTACGAGGGCGTGAATGTGGCCCCCGTGGCGCTGGATGCCGCCGGGTGCCCCGACAGCCGCTTAGTAGATCTGGCCCGCGCGGCTTGGGACGAAGCGCTGTCCTTGGGCGAAGCCCATGGCTACCGCAACGCGCAAGCCACCGTCATCGCCCCCACCGGCACAATCGGTCTGGTCATGGATTGCGACACGACCGGCATTGAACCCGATTTCGCGCTGGTGAAGTTCAAGAAACTGGCCGGGGGTGGTTACTTCAAGATCATCAACCAGTCGGTGCCGGCCGCTTTGCGCAAGCTGGGCTACAAGGAAGCACAGATTGCCGAGATCATCGCCCATGCGGTTGGTCACGGGTCACTGGGTCAGGCGCCCGGCATCAACCATACCAGCCTGATCGGCCACGGCTTTGGCGAGGCCGAGATCAAGAAAATCGAAGCGGCCCTGCCTTCGGCGTTCGATATCCGGTTCGTGTTCAACCAGTGGACGCTGGGCGAAGAATTCTGCCGCGAAACCCTTGGTATTCCGGTGGCAGAGCTGAACAATCCCAGCTTCGACCTGCTGCGCCATCTGGGCTTTACCAAGGCACAGATTGACGCTGCCAATGACCATGTTTGCGGCACGATGACACTGGAAGGCGCGCCGCATCTGAAACCAGAGCATTACGGCGTGTTCGATTGCGCCAATCCCTGCGGCAAGACCGGCAAGCGCTTCCTGTCGGTGGACAGCCACATCCACATGATGGCGGCGGCACAAAGCTTCATCTCTGGCGCAATTTCCAAGACGATCAACATGCCGAATTCGGCCACGATCGAGGAAACGCTAGCGGCCTATGAATTGTCTTGGTCGCTGGGGATCAAGGCCAATGCGCTGTATCGGGATGGGTCGAAGCTGTCGCAGCCCTTGGCCGCCGCGCTGATCGAAGATGACGAGGAAGCCGAGGAAATCCTCGAATCCGGCTCGACACAGGAAAAGGCCAAGGTTCTGGCCGAAAAGATCGTCGAGAAGGTTATCGTCAAGCAGATCGTGCGCTCGAACCGCGAAAAACTGCCAGAGCGCCGCAAGGGTTACACCCAGAAAGCGGTTGTCGGCGGTCACAAGGTCTACCTGCGCACCGGCGAATATGCCGATGGCAAGCTGGGCGAGATCTTCATCGACATGCACAAGGAAGGCGCTGGCTTCCGCGCGATGATGAACAATTTCGCCATCGCCGTGTCGGTCGGGCTGCAATACGGTGTGCCGCTGGAAGAGTTCGTCGATGCCTTCACCTTCACCCGCTTTGAACCGGCGGGCATGGTGCAGGGCAATGACAGCATCAAGAACGCGACATCCATTCTGGACTACATATTCCGCGAATTGGCGGTCAGCTATCTGGACCGGACCGATCTGGCGCATGTGAAGCCCGCGGGCACCGCATTTGACGATCTGGGCGCGGGCGAAACCGAAGGCCAGCGCAATGTTGCTGAACCGTCGGACGATGCGGCGTCGCGGTCGTTGGAAGTGCTGCGGCAGATTTCCTCGACCGGGTATCTGCGCAAGCGCCTGCCGCAGGAACTGACGGTGCTGCAAGGCGGTCAGGCGACTGGGTTTGCCACCGATGGCTCCGCCGCCGTGGCTTACCAGACCCGCGACGTGGAAAGCGTGACTGTCGCCACGATGGACGCGCGCACCAAGGCCAAGATGCAAGGCTACGAGGGCGACCCCTGCGGCGAATGCGGCAACTACACGCTGGTGCGGAATGGCACCTGCATGAAGTGCAACACTTGCGGCGGGACGAGCGGGTGTAGCTGAGGAGATTAGGTTGGGGCGCAGAAGTGCGAGTTCTGCGCCCCGGCTTTCCGGTGGGCTATTTGGCACACCACCGGAGCACCTAGTCCACCCCTCTCGGAGCGATGCTTTCGGGAAAACAGGGAAAAGGCGCTGGTGCAATAGCCTGCCAAGTAACTCACAGACTTCCTAACGGAAAACTTGGAATGTCTGTGGATAACTTTGAAAGGTCTAGTAGCATGGCTCTAGAATTCACTGGCGAACTTAGTAAGCAAGGCACGGCCTTGGGTAGATATAAGATCGAGGTAAGGGTGCTGGGAGACCACCGTAAAAGATACGGCGTGACGTCGGTCCCAATGTCACCAAAAATACGGACCGCGCTCTTTGACGCAGACTCTATTGCGTTCAGCTTCAAGACCGACGACGGACAAGAGCTTAATCTGCGACCTGCGAGGCACATCAATATCGGTGGCGACAGGGTCGTCCTTGAAACCTCCGGACGAATTCCCGGAATGTAATTTGTGTCGCAAGAATACGACTAAGCCCGGCCATCTTGGCCGGGTTTTTGTTTGCTTACGGCATCGGGAAAGCGACAACCCGCGACCGCCCGAGGGGGGTGCGGGGAACCCGCGCCCGCCTGGGGGGCGGGCGGTCGCGGGTTGTCGCGCTTGCGCGCGACTCTGCTTCCTACTGCAACCGCATATCCCGCGCGCGGCGGCCGCCGATTTCGAACTCTCCCACCACGTGCCGCCAGTCGCCCGCCGACATCCGCTTGCGGTGCGAAAACCGCACCGAATGCAGCGGCCCGTCGATCTTCTCGTGCCAGAATTCGATAAACTCGAACAAGTGCGGATAGTCCGGGGCCAGATCATACTCTTGCCACAGGAAGGTGTTCAGAACATGCGTGTGGTCGGGCATCCGGTAGATCATTTCCGCCGTGGTCAGCCCGTAGCCTTTCAGCATCAATTCGGTGGGGGATGCGGTCATGTTTCGCCTCTTTCAAACCATGATCTGAAAATCATGCCGCAAGAAATATAATTTTCAATGAAAACATATTGTTAGCCACCACGACCCCCGGCTGCCAAAATGCCGGGGCGCTGGCCATTGCACCCCATATCGTGCATCTGATACTGTGCCCCCAACCAAATATAGACAGCCCCAACAGCCAAAGAGGGTCCAGTGAGCGACACGCCCGAAACCCCTGATAACATTGACGAAAACACGCCAGCCGCCCCCAGCGGCCCGAGCATCTCTATCGAGCAGGAGATGCGCGCGTCCTATCTGGACTACGCGATGAGCGTGATCGTCAGCCGCGCGATCCCCGATCTGCGCGACGGGTTAAAACCTGTGCATCGGCGTATTTTGTATGCAATGCATGAGGGCGGCAACACGCATGACAAGCCCTATCGCAAATCCGCCCGCGCGGTGGGTGACGTGATGGGTAAGTATCACCCGCATGGCGACAGCGCGATCTATGACGCACTGGTGCGCATGGCGCAGCCGTTTTCGATGTCGCTAAAGCTGCTGGATGGGCAGGGCAATTTCGGGTCCATGGATGGCGATAACCCCGCGGCCATGCGCTACACCGAAGTGCGGATGGACAAGGCCGCCGCCGCCCTTCTGGCCGATATTGACAAGGACACGGTCAATTTTCAGGACAATTACGACGGGCGCGACCGCGAACCCACCGTGCTGCCCGCGCGCTTTCCGAATATGCTGGTCAATGGCGCGGGCGGGATTGCCGTGGGCATGGCCACGAATATTCCGCCGCATAACTTGGGCGAAGTGGTCGATGCCACGCTGGCGCTGATCGAGAACCCTGACCTGACCAGTTCAGAGTTGATGGACTACGTCCCAGCCCCGGATTTCCCCACGGGCGGTCTGATCCTTGGCCGGTCCGGCGCGCGCAAGGCCTATCTGGAAGGGCGCGGGTCGGTCATTATCCGTGCCAAGACGCATATCGAAGAAATCCGCAAAGACCGCTTTGCGATTATCGTGGATGAGATTCCCTATCAGGTGAACAAATCCACCATGGTCGAGCGCATTGCCGAAGCCGTGCGCGACAAGCGGATTGAAGGGATTTCCGGCGTGGCCGACGAATCCGACCGCGTCGGCGTGCGCGTGGTGATCGAGTTGAAGCGCGACGCGACGCCTGATGTTGCGCTGAACCAGTTGTTCCGCTTCACCCCCATGCAGACCAGTTTCGGCTGCAACATGCTGGCGCTGAACGGCGGGCGGCCAGAGCAGTTGGCGCTGCGCGATTTCCTGACGGCCTTTATTTCGTTCCGCGAAGAGGTCGTCACCCGCCGCACCGCCTATGAGTTGAACAAGGCGCGCGAGCGCAGCCATGTGCTGTGTGGTCTGGCCGTGGCGGTGTCGAATGTGGATGAAGTTGTCGCCACGATCCGCGCCTCTGCCGACCCGGCGGAAGCGCGCGAAAAGCTGATGACGCGGCGTTGGCCAGCGGGCGATATTGCCCAATATATCCGCCTTATCGACGACCCCAGCCACACCATGAATGACGATGGCACCTATAACCTCTCGGAAACGCAGGCCCGCGCCATTCTGGAACTGCGCCTGCAACGCCTGACCGCCATGGGCGTGAAGGAAGTGACGGACGAGTTGGAAGCACTGGCCGCAAAGATCAAGGATTACCTTGACATCCTGCGCTCGCGCGCGCGGGTGATGGAGATCATCGGCACCGAACTGCGCGAGGTGCGCGACCAATTTGCCGTGCCGCGCCGCACAGAGATCGTCGATTGGTCCGGCGACATGGACGACGAGGACCTGATCGAGCGCGAGGATATGGTCGTGACCATCACCTCTGGCGGCTATATTAAGCGCACGCCGCTGGCCGATTTCCGCGCCCAGCGCCGCGGCGGCAAGGGGCTGTCGGGCATGGCCACCAAGGATGACGATGTTGTCACCACCTTGTTCGTGGCCAACACGCATACGCAGCTTTTGTTCTTCACCACCGACGGGATGGTCTACAAGCTGAAGACATGGCGCCTGCCCTTGGCGGGGCGCAATGCGCGCGGCAAGGCGATGGTCAATATCTTGCCCATTGCGACCGGGGTCAGCATTGCCGCCATTCTGCCCGTGGAACGGCCAGAGGAAGAATGGGAGAACCTGCAAATCGTCTTTGCCACTTCGGCAGGCGATGTGCGGCGCAACGCGCTGTCGGATTTCACCAATGTCATGCGCAACGGCAAGATCGCCATGAAGCTGCCCGATGGCGTGACCATGGTCAATGCGCGCATCTGCGACGAGAATGACGACGTGATGCTTGTCACCTCGTCCGGGCGTGCGATCCGCTTCCGCAGCACGGATGTGCGGGTCTTCAAAGGCCGCGATTCGACGGGTGTGCGCGGCGTGCGCATGGGGGCCGATGACAGCGTCGTCTCGATGGCCGTGATCCGCCACTTTGAGACCACGCCTGAAGAACGCGAAGCCTTTATCCGCCAGCGCCGTCTAATCGCGGGCGTGACAGACGATGACACGGACGAACCCGATGAGGCGGTCGAGGCAGGCCAGCTTTCGACCGAACGCTACGCAGAGATGTCCGCCGCCGAAGACCTGCTGCTGACGATCACGGAGAATGGCTTGGGCAAGCTGACCTCCAGCCATGACTACCGCATCACCACGCGCGGCGGTCAGGGCGTGGGGGCCACCGACAAAGCCATGCGCGGCGGCGCGCTTGTGGCGCTCTTCCCGGTGGATGCCAGCGATCAGGTCATGCTGGCCACGTCCAAAGGCCAGTCCATCCGCGTGCCGGTCGAGGGCATTCGCTTCCTGCGGCGCACGGGCGGCGGGGTGAAAGTGTTCAACACCGGGGCGGGCGAACAGGTCGTATCGGTCGCGCGGATTGCCGAAACCGGCGACGAGGATGCGGTTGCCGAGCCGCCAGAAGGCGGCACAGAGGCGTGATCACAAGGCTGGACGCGCGGCTAGACGATCTGGCCGCGCAACGGCAAGTCATGACCTATGGCGCGCTGGCCGCTGATCTGGGGCTGGAGGGACCGGGGCGCATTGCCCGGCTGACCGCAGCACTGGAAGAGCTGATGGAAACAGACAGCGCGGCAGGCCGCCCCTTGCGCGCCGCGCTGGTGGTTGGCCGCGCCTCTGGCGGATTGCCGGCGCGCGGGTTCTTCCAGAAAGCGCAGGCGCTGGGGCATGACACCCGCGACCCGGCGGCGTTTCACCAAACCCACCTTGACGCCTGTTTCGCGCGCGCCCGCTAGCCCTGCAAGTGCTTTAACCCTTGGGTCACATCCGTGCGGATCGCCAACCGCAAGGCGGCGTCATCGCCCGCGCGCAGGGCTTCCAGAATATGCCGGTGGTGCGGCGGCGGCGTGGTGCGGCGCAGGCGGGTATATAGCACCCGCATGGTCGGGCCAAGCTGAAGCCAGACGGTTTCCAACAACCCCAGAATGGCCGGGCTTTGCGCGCGCAAATACAGCGTGCGGTGAAATTCCAGATTGGTGCGGATATAGCTGATCGGATCTTGCCGGTTGACGGCACGGGCATTCGCCTCGTTGATCGCATCCATCCGGTCAATCAGCGCCAGATGTGCGCGGCGCAGCGCGCGGCTGCCCAATTCGGGTTCCAAAAGCGCGCGGATCTGCGCCAGTTCCTCAATCCGGTCATTGCTCAGCTCCGGGGTGGTCACGCGGCCCGACCCCGACATGGTCAGCGCCCCTTCGGCGGACAGGCGGCGGACCGCTTCGCGCGCGGGGGTCATGCTGACCCCAAAGGCCTTGCCAATGCCGCGCAAGGTCAGCGCGTAGCCCGGCGGCAATTCGCCATGCATGATCTGCTGGCGCAACCCGCGATACACACGGTCATGCGCCGCCTGCGCGGGCGCATCGGGCTGGGCGGGCGGCAATCGTGTCAGCATAACGGGCATGCGCAACTGTGATCACATTTGCCGCCCAAGGTCAATTCAGACCGCGCCATTCGACCTTTGGTCATGCGACGAAAGCCTTGGTCGCGCGCGCAGCCGGTATGCCATATGCTGGTGCCAAGCCAAAGGGGGGACATTTCATGGAACTGACCGAAGACCGTATCATCAACGCGCCGCGCAACACCGTTTGGGCGGCCCTGTTCGACCCGGAGGTGCTGAAAGCCTGCGTGCCCGGCTGTCAGGAACTGACCGGCTCTGCCGAAGACGGGTTCGAGGCCGTGGTCGTGCAAAAGGTCGGCCCCGTCAAAGCCACGTTCAAGGGCGCGGTGACAATGGCGGATGTGGTCGCGGGCGAAAGCTGCACCCTTGTGGGCGAAGGCAAAGGCGGGGCCGCCGGGTTTGCCAAGGGCGAGGCCCGCGTCGCGCTGGAAGATGCCGAGGGTGGTGCGACCAAGCTAAGCTATGTGGTTGACGCCAAGGTCGGCGGCAAATTGGCACAGCTTGGCAGCCGCATTGTCGATGGGTTCGCGCGCAAGATGGCGCAGGATTTCTTCACCCGGTTTCAGGAACAGGTCGAACCGCCCAAGCCCGATGCCGAGGCCACAGAGGCAGAGTCGGAGGACGCGCCCAAGAAAGGCTGGTTGAAGCGCACTTTCAGTTCCTGATGCCAGACTTGCTTTGATCTGCGCGTGTCGGTAAAGATTTCTTACCAATATGCGGAGAGCGTCATGCCTGTCATCACCAATATCGAAGATCTGCGCCGAATCTACGAACGCCGCACGCCGCGCATGTTCTACGATTACGCGGAATCGGGCAGTTGGACAGAGCAGACCTTTCGCGAGAACACGTCCGATTTCCGCCATATCCGGCTGAAACAGCGCGTGGCCGTGGATATGGCAAACCGCAGCACCAAAACGCAGATGATCGGCGAAGACGTGTCCATGCCCGTGGCATTGGCCCCCGTGGGCCTGACCGGCATGCAATCTGCGGATGGCGAGATCAAGGCAGCCCGCGCCGCCGAGAAATTCGGCGTGCCCTTCACGCTTTCGACCATGTCCATCTGCTCGATAGAGGATGTGGCCGCGCATACCACCAAACCCTTCTGGTTTCAGGTCTACACGCTGAAAGATGACGATTTCATGCGCCGCCTGTTCGACCGCGCGCGCGCGGCCCAGTGTTCGGCCATCGTGGTCACGGTCGATCTGCAAGTGCTGGGCCAGCGCCATAAAGACCTGAAAAACGGGCTGTCCGCCCCGCCCAAGCTGACGGTAAAATCCGTGGCCAATATGATGACCAAGGTGCAATGGGGCTTGGGGATGCTGGGCACCAAGCGGCGCTTTTTCGGCAATATCGTGGGCCATGCCAAGGGCGTGAGCGATCCTTCGTCGCTATCCACTTGGACCGCCGAAGCCTTTGATGTCTCGCTCGATTGGGACCGGATCGCGCAGTTCAAGAAATGGTGGGGCGGCAAGCTGATCGTCAAAGGCATTATGGATGCGGAAGATGCCCGCCGCGCCGCAGATATTGGCGCTGACGCGATCATCGTGTCCAACCATGGGGGCCGCCAGTTGGATGGCGCGGTCAGTTCCATCCGCGCCCTGCCCGCGATCATCGATGCGGTGGGCGACCGAATGGAAGTGCATTTCGACAGCGGTATTCGCTCTGGTCAGGACGTGCTCAAGGCTGTGGCTCTGGGCGCCAAAGGCACCTATGTCGGCCGCGCCTTTACCTATGGTTTGGGCGCGATGGGCGAAGCGGGTGTGACCAAGGCACTGGAAGTTCTCCACAAGGAACTCGATGTGTCGATGGCGCTGTGCGGCGAAACCGATATTCACAATGTCGGCCCGCATATCCTGTATGTGCCGCAGGGATTTGGCGATCCGACCGTACTGGTGTAACTTCATCCTTGCCGAAATATCCTCCGGGGGTGAATTGTGCCGCAGGCACAAGAGGGGGCTGGAAAAGCCCCCTTCCCTTCCCACCGAATCTGCCCTATAGCCACGCTACTTTCGGCCCGCACCCTTGGAGGCGGGCCGTTTCACATGTGTTATAAAGGATGAACACAATGGCAAAAGAGATCCCGGATCTTGTAGCCGAGGCACGCGCGGGGACAGGCAAGGGGGCCGCCCGTCAAGCTCGTCGTGAGCATTTCGTGCCCGGTATCGTTTATGGCGGCGGCGTAGACCCGCAGCCGATCAACTTCAACTACCACTACCTGATCGCCAAGCTGAAAGCCGGGCGCTTCTTGTCGACGCTGTTCAACCTGAAGGTCGAAGGTCAGGACGACGTGCGCGTGATCTGCCGCGGCGTGCAGCGCGACGTGGTCAAGGGTCTGCCGATCCATGTTGACCTGATGCGCCTGCGCCGCACCAGCCGCATCAACCTGTTCATCCATGTCGAGTTCCTGAACGCCGACAAATGTGTGGGCCTGAAGCGCGGTGGCACGCTGACCATCGTCCGCCCCGAGGTGGAACTGAACGTGCTGGCCGGTGACATCCCCGAGCAGTTGGAAGTGGACCTGACCAATTACAAGGTTGGCGACACGATCACCATTTCGGCCATCAACCTGCCCGCAGGCACCAAGCCGACCATCGACCGCGATTTCGTGATTGCCAATATCGCCGCACCGCGCGCATTGGCCGCCGCCGATGACGAGGATGAAGCCGAAGCCGCAGCGGAGTAATCCTTGCGCAGGCTATAAATAGACAGGGCGCCCCGCAAGGAGGCGCCCTTTTCTATTCGTCGCTCTTGGCGCGAATGCACTGGACCGAATCGTAAATCTCTAATTCGGGCGGGCCAAGATAGATCGTGCCGTGATCGCGTACGCCTTTATGCGAGCCGCGGAAGTTCTGCGATTTCGCCCAAGCATCGAAGGCGGCCTTGTCGCGCCATAACGTGTGCGACAGGTAGATCGTCGCCGCGTCGTCGGATGCCCCGCGGAACAAGTGAAATTCCACGAACCCGTCCATTTCAGGCAGCTTGCTTTCGCGGTTTTGCCAGATTTCCTCGAACGCGTCTTCTTGTCCCGGTCGCACCTTGAAGCGGTTGATTGTCAGATACATGCCGTCATCCTTTCTCTTTTCCCCAAGGTAAGAGACACGTGTGTCAGCCTCAAGCGCGGCTTGCGCTTTTCACCGGGCGCGGGCCGGACTATGCTGCGCGGGCGAACAAGGTAGGCGGTTATGAAACTCTTTGCGGGGCTTGGAAATCCGGGCGCGAAATACGCGGGCAACCGGCATAATATCGGCTTTATGGCGCTGGACGCGATTGCCGATGCGCATGGATTCGCGCCATGGCGCGCCAAGTTCCAAGGCGAGACGACCGAAGGGCGACTGGGGTCGGAAAAGGTCATCCTGCTCAAGCCGCATACGTTCATGAACCTGTCGGGCCAATCCGTGGCCGAGGCTTTGCGTTTCTACAAGCTGGATGTGGCGGATTTGGTAGTGTTCCATGACGAATTGGACCTTGCCCCCGGCAAGCTGCGTGTCAAGCAAGGCGGTGGACATGCCGGGCATAACGGGTTGCGGTCAATCCATGGCCATCTGGGCCCGGACTATACCCGCGTGCGGCTGGGCATTGGCCATCCCGGCCACAAGGACCGGGTGGCGGGCTATGTGCTGTCGGATTTCGCCAAGGCCGATCAAGACTGGCTGGATGACCTGATGCGCGGCATGGCCGACGGCGCGCCTGCGCTGGCGTCGGGGGATGGCGCGCGGTTTTGCAACGCGGTCGGGTTGCGCATGGCACCCCCCAAATCCAAGCCCGAAGCGCAGATGCCCAAGCCTGCGCCAACCCAAACGCCTGCCACACAGGACACACGCAGCCCGCTGCAAAAACTGGTGGACCGCTTCAAATGAACTTTCGCGATCATGCCAAGGCGCAGGCGGCGGCCTGCGCGCAGCTTGGCTCTCCGTATACGGCGCGGGTGCTGGCCCTGATTGCCGACCATTTGCGCCCCGGTCACGCCGTGGCCGACCGGCTGCTGGGCTGGCCCGCCGACCGTATGGAAGACGATGCCGTGGCCTTGCGACTGGCCGGTGCGTTGCATTACCTTGTGCTGACCCGGCAAGCCGCCATGCTGGCGCGCTTCTACACGCGCGACGATATCGCCGATGCGCAACTGTGGCGCAGCATTGATGCCGTGCTGCGCCTGAATGCCACGGACATCCTGCCGGTTCTGGACCACGCGCCGCAAACCAACGAGGTGGCACGCAGCGCCGTTTTCATCGCTGCCGGGCATTGGCTAAGCGCCGCGTTCGGGCTGCCGCTGGTATTGTCGGAACTGGGCACTTGCGCCGGGCTGAACCTGATCTGGGACCGCTACGCGCTTCAGATCGGCGAACACCGCTACGGGCCGGATGACGCCGCAATTACCCTTGCGCCGGAGTGGCACGGCACGCTGCCGCCGCTGGCAACACCCGTCATTCGCGCCCGTGCCGGGGTGGACCGCAACCCGCTGGACCCGGTCGCGGACCGGGACCGGCTGCAAAGTTATATCTGGGCCGATCAGGTTGCGCGGCTGCAACGTCAGGCCATCGCGCTGGACCTGGCCGCCGAAGCCAGACCGCCCGTGCAACAAGGCTGCGCCGTGGCATGGCTGTCGGACCGATTGTCACGCCCGCAACCGCAGGCTTGCCACATGGTGTATCACAGCCTGTTCTGGCAATACCTGACAGATGCGCAACAACGCGAGATCATCGACGCCATGGCCCGCGCGCGGCTGCAAACGAATGAACCCTTGGCACATGTCGCCATGGAAGCAGATGACAGCGGCCCCGGTGCCCTTGTGACGCTGACGCTTTGGCCACAGGGCACGGAAATCGCCCTAGGCCGGGCCGATTTTCACGGCGCATGGGTCGATTGGCAGGCACCCGACCCGCAGGCATGGACAGGCCGCGCGCGCTGACTATCTGTTGGAAAGCGCCGCAAAGGATCATGCCATGTCGATCGTCAAACACCCCTCTGTCAACGTCTTGGGCGGCACGCTGGACCCGTGCTCGACCGCGCCGCTGACGGGGTTCTTTCGCAACGGGGCATGCGACACCTGCGCAGAGGATCGGGGCAGCCACACGGTCTGCGCCGTGATGACGGCAGAATTCCTGGCGCATTCGAAATATCTGGGCAATGACCTGTCCACGCCGCGCCCGGAATTCGCCTTTCCGGGGCTGAAACCGGGCGACCGCTGGTGCCTATGCGCTGCGCGCTTCCTGCAAGCCCATGCAGAAGGTGTCGCCCCGCAGATCGTGTTGCGTGCTACGCATGAACGCGCGCTTCAGATCGTGCCGTTCGAGGTATTGCAAAGCTATGCGACTGACCTGCCTTAATCTTTGTCTTTCTCAGAGCATGGCGGCGAGTCGGCGATAAGATCGTCAATGAACAGGCTCATCAACTGGCCACGACCGCTGACCCCGGCCTTGCGGTAAATCGCGTTGGTCTGGGCTTTGACCGTGCCTTCCGATGTTTTGCGGAACCCTGCGATTTCCTGCGTTGAAAACCCCTTTAGCACGAAGAACGCGACATCGCGCTCTGCCGGGGTCAGGCCCCAAGTGCAGAAATTCTGCTCTAACAGATCCATGAACGCGGCAGAGGCGCGCTGCAATTGCGCTTCGGCCCGGCCCAGCCGCCGCTGCGACTGCATCAGCAACGCCCCCGACAGCACCAACCCGATCAGCAGCGCGACTGCCGCGCCGATTTCCAGCATTTCGCGGGTTTGCCAGTCGATGGGCTGACGCGGAATACCCAGCACCGACATTGCAATATCCCCGATGAAGAACAATGCGCCCACTGCCTGCACCAGCACCATCAGCAAGATTAGTAGGTTAAGCTTCACGCATCCCTCCTGCTGCTAAATGGCGCGCCGGTGTCGCGATATGGTTGAAAATGCATGATGTTTTCAATTCTGTAACGGCAGATCATTCGGAGAGTTGAGCATTTCGCCCCCGCGCGGCATATCGCCCGGTTCAGGGTTGGGCAGGTCGGATGGCGCAAATTCAACCGCATAATCGCGCAGGATCTGGCCCGTGGACGCATCGAGCACGATTTCGCGCCAGACAGGACCAAGCGACGCGATGATCCTAACCCGCCCCAACAGCGTGCGGGTGACGGATTCGACTTTGTAGCCCTGCACTTCCAGTGCCGTGCTGACCATGTCCGATGTTATCCGATCCACAGCCAAAGCCGGTTGCGTTGTGAGGCACAACGCAAGGCACGCGGCAATGAAAGCTTGTCTTAGACAGACCATGGCACGGTTCCGATTGGGGCAAGCAAGCCACCCCAAATGAAAAACCGCACCCCGGAACAATACCGGGGTGCGGTCGTAATCATAGCACTCTTTACCAACACTGGCACTCGGGCACAGGTTCACCCCGCGTAGAATGGGCTCGACTGACCCTGCAACGGACACTCACACACACACAACATAGTCAACCACTGCAATGACAGAGCGAGGGAAAGCGCCCCGGAACACCTAGATCAACGATCGCCCGAACGTTAAAATCATCGCTCAGGCACGGGTTGGTTACGGCAAAGCGAAGGCGCTATCTATTAAGCAGAGGTTTATATTTTAGGCATAAACGAAAGTTTATGCCCCCATTTCAAAGCCCAGATGCTTGGCAACCGTGAAAATGTCCTTATCGCCACGGCCACACATATTCATCACCAGCAGATGATCCGCAGGCAGGCTGGGTGCAATTTTCAGCACATGGGCCAGCGCATGGCTGGGTTCCAGCGCCGGGATGATTCCTTCCTGCGCGCAGCAGGTCTGGAAGGCGGCCAGCGCCTCGTCATCGGTAATGCTGACATATTCCGCGCGGCCCACATCCTTCAGCCAGGCATGTTCAGGGCCGATGCCCGGATAATCCAGCCCCGCGCTGATCGAATGCCCTTCCAGAATTTGCCCATCGTCATCCTGCAACAGGTAGGTGCGGTTGCCATGCAACACGCCGGGCCGCCCCCCGGTAAGCGATGCGCAATGCTCCATCTTGTCATTCACACCGCGCCCGCCGGCCTCGACCCCGATAATGGCCACATCCTTGTCATCCAAAAACGGATAGAACAGCCCCATCGCGTTCGACCCGCCACCAATGGCCGCAACCAGCGTATCGGGCAGGCGCCCTTCACGTTCCATGATCTGTTGCTTGGTTTCCTTGCCGATGATCGACTGGAAATCACGCACCATCGCCGGGTAAGGGTGCGGCCCGGCCACCGTGCCGATGCAATAGAACGTGTCATGCACATTGGTCACCCAGTCGCGCAGCGCGTCGTTCATCGCATCTTTCAAAGTGCCGCGGCCAGAGCGCACGGGCACCACTTCGGCCCCCAGCAAGCGCATGCGGAACACATTGGGGGCTTGGCGCTCGACATCATGCGCGCCCATATAGACGATGCATTGCAAACCAAAGCGCGCGCAAACCGTGGCGGTTGCCACCCCGTGCTGCCCTGCCCCGGTTTCGGCAATGATGCGTGTTTTGCCCATGCGCCGCGCCAGCAGAATCTGACCCAGCACATTGTTGATCTTATGCGCGCCGGTATGGTTCAGCTCGTCACGCTTCAGGTAGATCTTGGCACCGCCGCAATATTCGGTCAGCCGTTCTGCGAAATACAAGGGAGAAGGGCGGCCCACATAATGCGTCCACAGATCGTCCATCTCGGCCCAGAAACTGGGATCGGTCTTGGCGCGTTCATATTCCGCATCCAACGACAGGATCAGCGGCATCAGCGTTTCCGACACGAAGCGCCCGCCATAAATGCCGAAGCGCCCTTGCTCGTCTGGGCCGGTCATGTAGGAGTTCATCAGGTCGTCTGGCATGGCGCGTATCCTCTGTGCGGGGTTGCCAGAGTCCTAGCGCCGCAACCCAGTGCAGACAAGCGTTTTGCAGGCGGGTATTTTGCAGGCAGGCCCGTAGCCAAAAGGGCCGAAGCCCGCTATCGCTGCAAGATCAGCCGCTCGCCCTCTATCGCGATGCGCGCGTAGCGTGACAAATACCCCATGCCCAAAAGCGACACGTCCAACTCGCCTTCATTGACAAAGGCTGGGACATTTAGGTCACGAAACTCCAGCCCGCCTTCGGCCAAAACGACCTCCGCCAACTCGACCCGCGCCAGCCCGACAGTGCCATTGGCGGTGCGCGCCTGCCCCAGATAAGGCAGGCTGTCCGGGTCAAGCCCCACGCGCGCGGCGTCGTCCTGTGACAGCACGATATCGGATGCACCCGTGTCCAGAATAAAGGTGATCGGCGTGCCGTTGACCTTTAGGTCCAGCTTGAAATGCCGGTCGCTGCCCGCGCGCAACACGATTTCGCCATCCCCGGTCACGCTGGGGCCGCGATCGGTCATGTTCTGCCACAGCCCATAGCCTGCGGCAACACCCACAAAGATCAACCCCCACAGCACCGCATGGCGCAAGGTGGTCCCCAGATTGGTCGTGCGGGCGACCAGAAAATAGCCGACCAGAACGGCGCCCCAGATGCTCAGATACACCAGTTGCATCATGTCATCGGCGGTCATGCGGCCCCCTCGGTCACGTCATGGTCGTAAATCCAGCCAAATTGCCGCAAGGGCGCATCGCGCACAAATTTTTGCGACAGGCGCAAGGCCATATGGGCCAGCGGTGCGACGGGCGGGCGCAGGTGATAGTTGCGTGCATTGCGATTCGCCGCCTCGACCACGCGCTGCACGCGGTTGCGCCGCGCGGTCTGGTAGGCGGCAAGGCCGGTGGGCAGATCGGGCGCGCGATCCAATTCGCGGGCAAGCGTATAGGCATCTTCCAGCGCCATATTCGCCCCCTGCGCCATGAAGGGCAACGTGGGATGCGCGGCATCCCCCAGCAGCACGGCACGGCCCGAATGCCAAGTGGCGGCGACACTATGGCGGAACAGGCCCCATAAAAACACCTTATCGACCTGTGCCAGCCAGCCCGGCACCGGCCCGCCAAACCCCGCAAAGGCGCGGCGCAGGGTGGTTGGGCTGTCGGGATGGGCCCAGCCCTCTTCGGCCCAGGCCTTGCGTTCCTCGACCGCGACAATGTTGCGCAAACTGCCGCCGCGCAGCGGATAGCTGACCAGATGCTGGCCCGGCCCCATGAAGACCTGCGCTTCGGGCGGGTCCGATGGGTCGCCGGGCACCAGCGAGCGCCACGCAACTTGGCCCGTGAAAAAGGGGGTGGCGTGCCCGTTCAGCGCAACGCGCAGCACCGAATGCAGCCCATCCGCACCGACCACCAGATCGGCGGTCATGACCGCGCCTCCCGATAGGGTAACGCTGCCTGCCGCCGGATCGACCGCCACGACCTGCGCATTGAAGCGCGTGGCAATACCATCGACGCGCGCCGCCAGACCGGCCACGCAATCGGCCCGGTGCACAAGATGAAACCCTGCCCCACCCTGCGGCAAATCCATGCGCAAGACCTGAGCGCCCTGCGCATTGCGCAAGGTCACGGCTTGTGCGCGCATCGCCTCGACATGAACGCCAAGGGCTTGCAAAACGCGTGCCCCGTTCGGGCTGATCTGAATGCCCGCGCCGACCTCTCGAAAGCTTCCCGCTTGTTCCAACACGGTCACGGATGCACCACGGTCGCGCAGCGCCACCGCTGCGGCCAGACCGCCAACGCCACCGCCCACCACCAAAACCGATTTGCCTGCAAGCGTCATGCAATCCCTTTCAACGACAAGGGCACCGGTGCGGCTTCACGCCCCGATGCCCCGACTTGTCTTGGATCATGCGCAAAGCGCCATCGCCACGCAACGCGGCAAAATGGTCAATCGTCGCGATGCACGCGCTCTTTGCGCTCATGTGCTTCCTGCGCTTGCAACGTCATGGTCGCGATGGGACGCGCATCCAGACGTTTCAGCGAAATCCGCTCGCCCGTCATCTCGCAATAGCCGAAATCGCCGGATTCGATGCGCCGCAGCGCCGCATCTATCTTGGCGACCAGTTTGCGCTGGCGGTCACGGGTGCGCAATTCCAGCGCGCGGTCCGTTTCCTCAGAGGCGCGATCGGCAATATCAGGAATCGCGCGGCTGCTCTGGGCCAATTCCGCCAGCGTTTCTGCGCTGCCCTTCATGATGTCGTCTTTCCACGCCAATAACTTGCGGCGGAAGTACTCAAGTTGCCGCTCGTTCATGAACGGCTCGTCTTCGGCGGGCCGATAGTCTTCTGGCAGAAAAATTTCAGTTTTCATAACCTGTTTCCCGTTCTCTGCGGAAACATAGGTCTTGAGGTCTTCGTGCATGACATCACCCATATTCCGCGCCCTCGTGGGCCGGATACCCCAAGCCGGGGGTATTGTCACGCGCTTTCCGTCCATGGGGTTACGCGACCTTGCCGCGTCACTTCACGCAGGCTAGGTTCACAGCAAACAGTGGTCAGACGGGTGAGTCATGCGGTTTTCTTCCACCAGCAATTATATCGCAGGCGACGACCTGACCATGGCGGTCAACGCGGCGATCACGCTTCAGCGCCCTTTGCTGGTCAAGGGCGAACCCGGCACCGGCAAAACCGAACTGGCCCGGCAGATTGCCGCCAGCTTGGGCGTGCCGATCATTGAATGGGGCATAAAATCCACGACCCGCGCGCAACAAGGGCTTTACGAATACGATGCCGTGTCGCGCCTGCGCGACAGCCAGTTAGGCGATGCGCGGGTAGAAGATGTGTCGAACTACATCCGCAAGGGCAAGCTGTGGCAGGCGTTCGAAGCGGATGAGCGTGTCGTTCTGCTGATCGATGAAATCGACAAGGCCGATATCGAGTTTCCCAACGATCTGTTGCAGGAACTCGACCAGATGCAGTTCTTTGTTTACGAGACGGGCGAAACGATCCGCGCGCGGCATCGGCCCATCGTCATCATCACTTCGAACAATGAAAAAGACCTGCCCGACGCGTTCTTGCGCCGGTGCTTCTTTCACTACATTCAATTTCCCGACATGGATGCGCTGAAATCCATCGTCGCGGTGCATTTTCCTGACATAAAACCGCGCTTGCTGGAAACCGCGCTGACGCAGTTTTTCGAACTGCGCGACACGCCGGGGCTGAAGAAAAAGCCATCCACTTCGGAAGTGCTGGACTGGCTGAAGCTGCTTTTGGCCGAAGATCTTTCGCCCGAGGATCTGCGCCGCAACGGAGCTAGCGCGCTGCCCAAGTTGCATGGCGCCTTGTTGAAAAATGAACAGGACGTGCATCTGTTCGAACGGCTGGCCTTCATGGCACGGCGGCAGGGGCGATAAACGATGCAGTTGCGCCCTTTGGAAAAAACCGACCGCGCGCAATGGGATGCCCTGTGGCACGGGTATCTGAGCTTTTACGAAACGGCCCTGCCGCCCGAAACCTATGACGCAACCTTTGCCGCACTATTCTCCGAAAATGACATGTGCGGCTTGGTCGCTGATGATGCGGGCCGGTTGCTGGGCCTTGCGCATGTCGTGTTTCACGCGCATTGCTGGCGGCCCGAGGGTGTGACCTATCTGCAAGACCTGTTCACCCTGCCCGAAGCGCGTGGCACCGGCGTGGGGCGGGCGCTGATTGAAGCGGTTTACCGGCTGGCGGATGCACGCGGACGCCCTGCCGTCTATTGGACAACCCAGCACTTCAATACCGAAGCGCGGCAGCTTTACGACCGGGTCGGGCAGTTGACCCCCTTCATCAAATACAGTCGTCCGACATGATGCGCGCGCTGGCATTCGCGCTTTTGCTGGCGGGCTGCGCATCCCTGCCCGAAGAAGGGCCCGCGCCCGACATGGCCATTCAGACCCGCGCGCTCAGCTCGCAAGCCCTGTTTGGCGCACCGCAGCCGCAACCCACGCAAGTGCCCAACGCCCAGATCGTGCAAGATATCCTGGAACTGGGCTTTCAGCTAGAATCGGGGCGCAAGATTGAACAACTGTCGCGCTTCGAAGGCCCGGTCACGCTGCGCCTGACAGGCAGCCCGCCGCCTTTGGCCGCGACCGAAACCGACCGCTTGCTGGCGCGGTTGCGCCGCGAAGCCGGGCTGGACATTCGCCGCCAGACCGGACCGGCCAACATAACCGTCGAATTCGTGCCGCGCGCCACGATGCGCCGCACGGTCCCCGAGGCAAGCTGCTTCGTGGTGCCAAGCATCACCTCTTGGACCGAGTTTCGGGCCGCGCTGCGCGGTCCGGGGCTGGACTGGGCGGAAACTGTGGAACGCGACCGCGTGCTGGTTGTGGCCCCGGCGGATGCCACGGTGCAAGAAATGCGCGACTGCCTGCATGAAGAAATCGGGCAGGCCCTTGGCCCCTTGAACGATCTGTATCGCATTGCCGGCACCGTCTGGAATGATGATAATTTCCAGACCACGCTGACCGGCTATGACATGTTGGTTCTGCGGGTCTGGAACGACCCGGCCCTGCAATCGGGCATGGCAAAGGCAGAGGTCGCTCGCCGCCTGCCCGCCATTCTGGCCCGGCTGAACCCGCGCGGGCAAACCGGGGCGGCCAGCGCCCCGTCGCCCACCGGGCGCGACTGGGTGCAGGCGATCGAGAACGCGCTGTCATCGCCGCGCCCGGCGGCCAGCTACCGGTCGGCGGCGCGCGCGCTTGGGCTTGCCGTGGAGGCGGGCTGGGCCGATGCGCGGCTGGCCTTTAGCCTGTTTCTGGTGGCGCGTTTCGCCCCACCCGCCCGCGGCGCAGAGGCATTCGAGGCGCTGCTGCAAGCCTCGCGGCTATATGGCTCGCTGCCCGACGGGGCCAAGGCGCAGGCCTATGTCGACCTGCATATTGCCGCACAAGCCCTTGGGGCCAAGCAGTATTCGACCGTTTTAGCCCTGACCGCGCGCGCCATGACGGCCGCGCGCCGGGCCGAAAACGGGGCGCTGCTGTCATCGCTGATGCTGCTGCGCGCACAAGCTCTGGCCGCGCAGGGAAATACGTCCGAGGCCGCACGATTGCGCCGTGACGCAACCCCGTTCGCGCTGTATGGCTTCGGCTCTGACAAGGCCGCCACGGCCCGACGCGACGAAATCGCATTGCTGGCGGCACCATGACACGGAAAGGCACAAAATGATCGTGATCGCGGGAATGATCCTTGGGGCGGTTCTGGGCTGGCGCAAAGCCCGCAAGATGGGCGGCAATCGCGCCGATATCGCGCAATATGCGGGTGTTGGCGTCATCCTTGGCGGGCTTTTGGGCCTGTTCGCCACGATCGGGGTCGAAAAGGTGCTGTAGGCCCATGTTCCTGCCCTTCTTCCAAGCGCTGCGCGCCCATCAGGTGCCGGTCAGCCCACGCGAATACTTGGGCTTTCTGGAAGCGGTTCTGGCAGGGCTGGCGACCTATGACATTGATGGCTTCTACTATCTGGCCCGCGCGGCCATGGTGAAGGACGAACGCCATCTGGACCGCTTTGACCGCGCCTTTGCCGCAAGTTTCGAAGGGGTGGACGCCATCACCTTTGACGAGATGGTGCAGGCCATGGACCTGCCGCGTGAGTGGCTGGAGAAGCTGGCAGAAAAAACCCTGACGCCAGAGGACATGGCCGAGATCAAGGCGCTTGGCGGCTTTGAAAAACTGATGGAGACGTTGAAGCAACGTCTGGAAGAGCAAAAAGCCCGCCATCAGGGCGGCAATAAATGGGTGGGAACGGCGGGCACTTCTCCTTTCGGGGCCTATGGCTACAACCCCGAAGGCGTGCGCATCGGTCAAGACCGCTCGCGCCACCGCCGCGCTGTCAAGGTCTGGGACAAGCGGCAGTTCCGCGATCTGGATGGCGACCGCGAATTGGGGACGCGCAACATCAAGGTCGCGCTGAAGGGCTTGCGCAAATGGGCGCGCGATGGGGCCGCGCAGGAACTGGACCTTGACGGCACGATCCGCGCCACCGCCGAACAAGGCTGGTTGGACGTGAAAACCCGGCCAGAGCGGCGCAATGCGGTCAAGGTGCTGCTGCTGTTGGATATTGGCGGGTCAATGGATGACCATGTGCAGGCAGTCGAAGACCTGTTCAGCGCCGCGCGTGCCGAATTCAAGCATATGGAACATTTTTACTTCCACAATTGCCTGTACGAATTCGTCTGGCGCGACAATGCGCGGCGTTGGACCGAACGCCTGCCCACATGGGATTTGCTGCGCAGCTATGGCAGCGACTGGAAGTGCATTTTCGTGGGTGATGCGGCCATGTCACCCTATGAAATTGCCCTGCCCGGCGGCGCTAATGAGCATTGGAACGAAGAAGCCGGTCAAGTCTGGCTGCACCGCGCCCGCACGCAATGGCCAGACCATCTGTGGATCAACCCCGCGCCGGAAGAACATTGGCGCTACACGCAATCGACCCAGATGATTTCGCAGATCTTCGAAGGCCGTATGGTCCCGATGACATTGGACGGCATCGGGCGGGGCGTGAAGCTGCTGGGCTGAGTCGGCATTTTTCTGCCACCCCAATTTGCATCATGTGATCGCCTCCCCTACCTGTTCGGTAGTCGCGGACCAACCCGCGCAGATTAGGAGAGATGATGACCTTGAAAACCACTCTGACCGCCGCTGTGCTCGCTTCTGGACTGGCACTTGGAACCGCGCCTGCCGCCATGGCGCAATCCGAGCCGGATGGGGCCGCCCTGGTGCAAGAAGAGGGGAAGATGGATTCCTTCGTCACGGCAGCGCTGGCCGTGGACGAAGTGCGCAACACCTACGTGGCGCAGCTTCAGACCATTGAGGATGAAGCGGAACAGCAGGCGCTGATCGAAGAAGCCAATGAGGCAATCGTTCAGGCCGTGGAAGAAGCCGATGGCATCAACTTGGAAGAATATGTGGCGATTGGTGAAGCCGCAAGCACCGACCCGGAAATTGCCGCGCAGATTGACGCGCTGATGAGCGAGCGCGCACCGATGGAGTGACGCCACACCGTCACAACGCCAAAGGCCGGGCTATTTGCCCGGCCTTTTTTGTTCTATTACATGGACTTAGCGTTCGATCGTCACACGCGCCATGCGGTCTGGATCGCCGGTCACAGCGCCGTTCCCGCCAGTGCCGCGCTTGATGGCATCCAGCACCTCAAAGCCGTCCATCAACTGGCCAACGACGGTGTATTGACCATTCAGATGCGGCGCGGCCGAGAACATGATGAAGAACTGGCTATTCGCGCTGTCCGGGCTTTGCGAACGCGCCATGCCGACAACCCCGCGGGCAAAATCCTCGTCCGAGAATTCAGCTTCCAGATCGGGCAGGTCAGACCCGCCCATGCCCCAGAAACGGGGGTTTCCATCGGCGCCGCCATGCTCCACATCGCCGGTCTGGGCCATGAAGCCTTCGATCACCCGATGGAACACAACACCGTCATAGGCGCCGCTTTCAGCCAGCGTGACCATGCGGTCAACATGGTTCGGCGCCAGATCATCGCGCAGGGCAATGCGCAGCGTGCCATTCGCCTCGCCCGCGACCTCTATCACCATCACGGGGCCGTCATGGTCGGCGGGCACTTCGGTGGTTTGGGCGCTGACCGCGTTCAGGTTCCACCACGACGCCCCCAGAATGGCCAGACCGGCCACGAACAACCCCGCAAAGATCAGCTTGTCACGCATCGGCGGCCACCTTGACCGACAGCATCTTGTCCGGGGTTGCAGGCGGTTCGCCGCGCGTGATGGCATCGACATGCTCCATACCCGAGATTACCCGGCCATAGACCGTGTATTGCCGGTTCAGGAAATGGTTGTCGTTGAAGTTGATGAAAAACTGGCTGTTGGCGCTGTCGGGGTTTTGCGAGCGCGCCGCGCCCACAGTGCCCCGGTCATGCGGCACGCCAGAGAATTCGGCCTTCAGGTTCGGCAGGTCCGACCCGCCGGTGCCGCAGCGGCCGGGGTTGTAGTTCACTTCGGTATTGCCATTGGCCACGTCGCCGGTCTGCGCCATGAACCCGTCGATCACGCGGTGAAATACAACATTGTCGTATTTGCCCGCGCGCGCCAGTTCCTTCATCCGGGCGCAATGGCCGGGGGCCACGTCGGCCAGCAATTCGATAACGACGGTCCCGTCCTTCAATTCCATCAGGATCGTGTTTTCGGGGTCTTTGATCTCGGCCATGGGGCGCTCCTGTCTGTTTGCTTGACCCGCAACCTAATCTGGCAAGGGGCCAAGGAAAAGCCCCTTCGCGGGCGCTGCGACCATTGACCCGCCCAATGGTTTCGCGCCACATAGCGGCAGACCAGACCGGGGGACAGCATGGCTTTCAACACGCTTGACGACATCGCTTTCGCAGGCCGCACGGCACTTGTGCGGGTGGATATCAACGTGCCGATGGCCAATGGCCGCGTGACAGATGCCACCAGGATTGACCGCATCTTGCCGACGATCCGCCACATCACCGAAGCTGGCGGCAAGGTCGTGCTGCTGGCGCATTTCGACCGGCCCAAGGGGCAGCGCGTGCCCGAAATGTCGCTATCGCTTGTCCGGCCCGCGCTGGAAGCGGCCTTGGGCCATCCCGTTGGCTTTGCCGAGGATTGCATCGGGATGCCTGCCAAGAAAGCGGTCGCGGCCATGGAAGCGGGCGATGTGCTGTTGCTAGAAAACACGCGCTTTCACGCTGGTGAAGAAAAGAATGACAAAATGCTTGCGGCGGGCATAGCGGCCCTTGGCGATATTTTCGTGAACGATGCCTTTTCGGCTGCGCATCGGGCACATGCTTCGACCACCGGGGTGGCAGAGCTGATGGAAAACTGCGCCGGTCGCCTGATGGAGGCCGAATTGACCGCGCTGGAAAAGGCGCTTGGCACGCCTGAACGCCCGGTGGCGGCGGTGGTGGGCGGGGCCAAGGTCTCGACCAAGCTGGACCTGTTGTCGAACCTGATCGGGCGGGTCGATCATCTGATCATCGGCGGCGGCATGGCCAACACATTTCTGGTCGCCCAAGGGCGCGAGATCGGCACGTCGCTGGCAGAGCGCGACATGACCGACACCGCGCGCGACATCATGGCCAAGGCAAGTGATGCGGGCTGCACCATCCACCTGCCACGCGACATTGTGGTGGCGCGCGAATTCGCCGAAGGGGCCGCGTCGGAAACGCTGCCGGTCGATCAATGCCCGGCAGATACGATGATCCTTGATGCCGGGCCCGACACCGTTGCCGCAATCAAGGAACTGTTCGCCGGATGCCGGACACTGGTCTGGAACGGGCCGCTGGGAGCGTTCGAGATTGCCCCTTTCGACATGGCCACCAACGCCGCAGCACGGGCCGCGGCAGAGTTGACAGAAGCCGGCGCGCTGATTTCGGTTGCCGGCGGGGGCGATACGGTCGCGGCGCTGAATAAGGCCGGTGCGGCGGAACGCTTCAGCTATGTCTCGACCGCTGGGGGCGCTTTTTTGGAATGGCTGGAAGGCAAGACCCTGCCCGGCGTTGCCGCGTTGGAGGTCTGAGCCATGGACATGATCGTCTGGGCCGGGGCGGTGCTGTCACTGGCCGGCGTCGCGGGGCTGGTCTGGTGCATACTGTATGTGATGCGGCTGCGCCGCAAGGCACTTGACGACGCCACGATGCGCAGCCGGATGCAAAAGGCCGTCCTGGTAAATTTCGCGGCGCTGGCCGTATCGACCTTGGGCTTGATGATGGTGGTCATCGGAATTTTCCTGTCCTGAGGGATTCCCGCGCGGAATGTTTTGTGGCATGGTGACACTGTAAGGGTCAGAGCATAACTAACCCGTCCATTGCACGAGCAGGACAACCCAATGCGCAAGACACGCCCGGCGATCGGGGCGCTTTTCTTTTTCGGGACAGCGCTGGTGCTGGCCTTGTATTTCACCTTTGCGGCGGTGCAGGGCAGCTTCGGGCTGTTCAACAGGGTGCAGGTGCAGGCAGAGAATGCCGAACTGATGCAACGCCGCGACCGGTTGCAGGTGGAATTGTCGCAGCTTCAAAACAAAACCACGCGGCTGTCCGATGACTATCTGGACCTTGACCTCTTGGATGAACGCGCGCGCGACGTTCTGGGGCTGACCCGCCCGGATGACGTGATTATTCGCTGACCTGCGGCGCGGCCCGCCGTGCAGGGGCGCTCTGGCAGCGCATCGGCGGGCGGCCTGCATGCGAGCGTGCCACATTCCTTCACAGTCACGCGCGACACGCCAAAGTTTTGCGGTCACATAGCTTTACGCACAGCCTGACAGCGTTCAGCGCGACAGGGTTTAATAGGCGTTTTCACCGCTTAGAACGGCGGGTAGCGTCAGCACCAGAATGCGCATGTCCAGCCAAGGCGACCAAGTGTCGATGTAATCCAAATCGCTGGCAAGACGGCGGCGGATATCTTCTGGCCGCGTGACCGCGCCGCGAAAGCCGCGGATCTGCGCCAGCCCGGTCAGCCCCGGTTTGACCTTGTGCCGCGCGGCGTAGCCCGCCGCCACGGCGGCGAAATCCAGATCATGGCTGCGCGCGCCGACCGCGTGCGGGCGCGGCCCAACCAGCGACATGTCACCGGCCAGAACATTGAACAATTGCGGCAACTCATCCAGCGATGTGCGGCGCAGAAAGCGGCCAACACGCGTGACGCGGGCGTCATTGCGCGCTACGGGGTTACGCGCGCTATCATCGCGCAGCGCGTGGTGCAGGCTGCGGAACTTCAGCGCGGTGAAGGGCGCGCCGACATAGCCTTCGCGCAACTGGCGAAACAGGATCGGACCGGGGCTGTCCAGCCGGATTGCCAGCGCGATCAGCGCCATCAGCGGCAAGGCCACCACCATCAGCACCCCGCCCAGCACCAAATCGAAGCCGCGTTTGAACAACGCATCACGCCCCCGCAAGGGGCGGTCGAACAGGTCGAGCAACGCCAGCCCGCCCAGCCAGCGATACGAGCGCGGGCGCAAACCCAGCTTGCTGTCATGCGGCGCCAGCCGAATATCGACCGGCAGCACCCAGAGCGGGGCAAGAATTTGCACGATACGGTCTTCGGCCCGCGGGGGCATGGTGACAATGACCATATCGACCGATTGCCGAGCGATGAAATCGGGCAGATCAGCCATGCGGCCAAGCCTTGGGACACCCATTTGCATTTGCGGCGAGCGCGCGCCATCCCGGTCGTCGAACAGGCCCAGCACCCGCACGCCCTGCCCGTGCAGCCGGGACAGATGTTCAAGCGTGGCGCGCGCTTCTTCCCCGCCACCGGCGATGACTATGCGCAAGCTGATACGCCCGTGCCACGTGCCGACCCGGAACAGCGGCACAAGCATTGTGCGCCATAGCGCCGCCATAGCTGCCGCGACCGCCCAAAGCGCACAGCCCGGCATATGAAAGGCCCACCATCCGGCCCCCGCCAGCAGCGCCAGAACCGCCCAGAGCCGCGCCCCGTCCACCCGGTCATAGCCCGCAAGGGGGGCGGCGCTGTCAGGCCGGGTCAGCAGCATTCCCAGCCACAGCCCCGACAGGCCAAGCACCAGCGATGGCGCTGCCGCCAAGACCGGCAGCGCGGCCAAGCCAAACGACATGGCCACCAGCCCCAAGCCTGCCAGCGCAAAGACCCATTCCAGAAAACGCGCGATTTCGACCGCGCGCGCAGGCGAAAGCCGCCAGCGCACCCCGCCAAGCGGTTGCGCGCCCAGACCCAATGAACCGGATGGCAATTGCTGCATGATGGCCCGTCCCTAATGTTCCGGGGCACGCTACAGCGCGGCGGTTAAAGGCGCGTAAAAATGCGGATGGCCTGTAAGCCGGGTTCTGTCCGGGGGGCTTGCGCCCCCTTGGATGACCATTCATCTGCCCCCATGCTTGCGCGTGGGGGTCAAGCTGCCAACCCGGACCTCGGGCTGAAGCGGCCCTGCGGCGGTATCCCCGAAGGGACCGGACCCGCGCGAAGTCCCTATTCGGCATTGCTCCCGGTGGGGCTTGCCATGCCGGTCCGGTTGCCCGTCCCGCGGTGGGCTCTTACCCCACCGTTTCACCCTTGCCATGCGTGCATGGCGGTCTGTTCTCTGTGGCGCTGTCCCTCGGGTTGCCCCGGCCGGGCGTTACCCGGCACCGTCGCTTCATGGAGCCCGGACTTTCCTCGAAGGCGCACCTCCGCGGTCATCCGGCCATCCGCATCGGCGTTGCGCATAAGCTGCGCGGCCGGTTTGGTCAATGCCCCTCACCCCTTGTCGCCCTGCCCGGCCTGCACTAAGCAAGTGACAAGGCAACCATGGGGCGATCATGCGAATTCTGGTAACGAATGACGATGGAATCAACGCGCCCGGTCTGAAAGTTCTGGAAGAGATCGCGGCCCGCATTGCCGGACCGACAGGCGAGGTCTGGGTTGTCGCGCCTGCATTCGAGCAATCGGGCGTGGGTCATTGCATTAGCTACACCCACCCGATGTTGCTGAGCAAACTGGATTATCGCCGCTATGCCGCCGAAGGCAGCCCTGCCGATTGTGTGCTGGCCGGGTTTTATGACGTGTTGCAAGGCGCGCGCCCCGATCTGGTGCTGTCGGGCGTGAACCGCGGCAATAACGCGGCGGAAAACGTGCTCTATTCCGGCACGGTCGGCGGCGCGATGGAAGCGGCCCTGCAAGGCCTGCCCGCAATTGCCCTGTCGCAGTTCATGGGCCCGGAAACAGAAGAGCTTGCATCGCCGTTCGACGCCGCCATCGGCCATGGCGAGGCCGTGGTGCGCGCGCTTCTGGACAAGGCACCTTGGGACCAAGACGATTACCGCCTGTTCTATAACGTCAATTTCCCGCCCATCGGGCGCGATGCGGTCAAGGGCATAAAGGTCGTGCGGCAAGGCTACCGCAAGGACACGTTTTTCGGCGTGGAACCGCAAATGTCGCCCTCTGGGCGGCGGTTTTTGTGGATAAAGGGCGGCCCACAACACATGCCCACGGCACCCGGCACCGATGCGGCGGCCAATCTGGACGGCTACATTTCTGTCACGCCCATGCGCGCGGACCTGACCGCCGAAGACGCGCTGGACGATGTGCGAAAGGCACTGGAATGAGTGACGCAACCGACCCGACGCCCGACGCGCAGGAAGCGCGGATGCGGTTTATCTACACGCTGCGATCGCGCGGGGTGACGGATATGCGGGTGTTGCAGGCGATGGAAAAGATCGACCGCTCGGCCTTTCTGACAGGCCTGTTCCGCGAACGCGCCTATGAGGACACGCCGCTGCCCATTGCCTGCGGGCAAACCATTAGCCAGCCGTCGGTGGTCGCGCTGATGACAGAGGCGCTGGATGTCGGGCCGCGCGACAAGGTTCTGGAAGTGGGCACCGGGTCTGGCTATCAGGCCGCGATCCTCAGCCAGCTTGCGCGGCGGGTCTATACGGTCGAACGCCATCGCGCGCTGGCAAAACAGGCCCAAGGCGTGTTCGATGCGCTGGGGCTTGTGAATATTACCGCCATCGTGGGCGACGGCTCTCATGGGTTGCCCGATCAGGCACCGTTTGATCGCATCATCGTGACTGCGGCGGCAGAGGACCCTCCCGGCCCTCTCTTGGCGCAACTCAAGATTGGCGGTATCATGGTGGTTCCTGTTGGACAGTCGGATACGGTTCAGAACCTGATCCGGGTGCATCGGCAGGAAACAGGGTTCGAGTATGAGGAATTGCGCGCCGTGCGGTTTGTGCCCTTGGTCGAAGGGCTGGGATGACCGCGCCAAGAGCCGGAACGGCCTAGGCGCCAGAGCAGAAGGGTAAAGGGACATGCGACAGACACGCCCGGTTTTGATAACAGCGGCCACCGCCCTGCTGGCGCTGACCGCCTGCGGCAATTTCGATCTGGATATGCGCAGCGCAACCAACGGGTTTTCAACTGCCGATGCCGCGCGCCAGCCAAGCGCGGACCGTCCAAAGGCGGATGCGCGCGGGATCATTACCTACCCGGATTACCAAGTTGTCGTCGCGCGCGGGGGCGATACGGTGCAAACCGTGGCAGAGCGTCTGGGCCTGAACCCGGTCGAATTGGCGCGCCACAATGCCCTGACCCCCGACACGACGCTGCGCGGGGGCGAAGTGCTTGCCTTGCCACGCAAGGTGGATGCGGGCGAAGACATTGCCGTCACCACGCTGGCAGAATCCGCGATCACGCGCGCCGAAAATGGCGATGATGCGCCGGAACCCGCCGCGCGCGCCGATGGTCCGCAACCGACGCAGCACCGGGTGGAACGCGGCGAAACCGCGTTCCAGATCGCACGGCTCTATAGCGTCAGCCCGCGGGCCTTGGCGGATTGGAATGGCCTGAACCCGGAAATGGAAGTGCGCGAAGGCCAAGTGCTGATGATCCCGGTCGCGGCGCAACTGGAGCGCGCTCAGGAAGAAGAACCGGTCACACCACCGGGCAGCGGCAGCCCAACGCCGCCGCCGCCTTCTGCCTCTACCCCGATGCCGGAACCGGAACCGCCTGCCGAAGTAGCCGACCGGCAGGCCGAAGAATCGCGCCCGCCCTCGCCCCAACTGGAACAAGAACGCACCGAACCCGCGACGACGACGAACTTTGCCATGCCGGTCGATGGCCGAATCATTCGCGCCTATGCACCGGGGCGCAATGACGGCATCGGGATCGCGGCCAGTGCGGGCACGAATGTGCGCGCTGCGCAAGCGGGCACGGTCGCCGCTGTCACCAAGACAACGACGGGCGTGAATATCCTAGTGCTAAGCCACGCAGACAACCTGCTGACAGTTTACGCCAATATCGATACGCTCGCGGTCGAAAAAGGCGCACGCGTCACGCGTGGCCAGTCAATTGCCAAGGTGGCCGCGGGCGACCCGAGCTTCCTGCATTTTGAAGTGCGCAACGGGCAAGACAGTGTGGACCCGATGCGCTACCTGCAATAACCGCGTTAGGAGGCACGCGCCACGCCGTCGGGCGCTGTGTCGGCTGATGGCAGCGGGATGGTGTTTTCCGCGTCAAACAACATGGACAACCGTTCCGTGGCGGCAAGCAGCATGGCTTGTTCCCATGGCGCAAGCTGTTCAAACCGCTGTGTAAAGCGATCGTGCAACGGGTCGGGCGTCTGGTCCAGCAGGTCGCGCCCGGCGTCTGTCAAGATGACCCAGACCGCACGCCGGTCTGCCTGACGGCGTTCACGCCGCACGAAACCACGCGCTTCCAGCCGGTCGATCTGCACAGAGATGGTGGCCTGCCCGACGCCGAGCGCGCGGGAAATATCGCGCGGCATCTCCTGCCCTTTGCGGCGCAGGGTGTGCAAAACCAGAAGCTGCGCCTGCGTCAGCCCCGAAGCACGCGCCATGGCGCGCTCATTGCCCTCTAGCGCGTGTAAAATTCGTCGCAAAGCGATCAAGGTATCGGATGAGCGTTCAATCACCACAGCCTCCGGGAAACTTAGTTACTGATAATGCCCTTGGCCCATGCGAAAGACAAGCCGGCGCCGCGCGTTTAGTTTTCTTAGCAATTCTTTCATGAAAAGAAAAAACTTTGCTAAGCGAATTCTTCACGGGTCATTTTTCGCTATTTTTCTTTAAATTCTGCATGTTGACTGACAAGATCAACTGCAAATACTTCGGGTTGATAAAATAAGCCAAGCGCCATATGTTATGCACAACGAAACAACAGGGGTCGCAAACCCATGGCGAAAGACGTGACATTCGATCAGGCCGAAGCGCCGGACTTGCTGCATCTGCGCAAGCCGACCAAGGCTGATGGCGCTGCCGTCTGGCAGTTGGTGGCAAATTGCCCCCCGCTGGACCAGAACTCGATGTATATGAACTTGGTGCAATGCGATCATTTCGCGGAAACCTGCATTCTGGCAGAACGTGGCAACACGGTGCTGGGCTGGATTTCGGGCCATATCCCGCCCGAATCTCCGGATACGATTTTCGTCTGGCAGGTGGCGGTGCATGCCGATGCGCGAGGCTTGGGCTTGGGCAAGCGCATGTTGCGCGCGCTGTTGCAGCGCCCGGCCTGTGCCAATGTCACCAAGTTGGAAACCACCATCACCCGCAGCAATGATGCAAGCTGGGGCCTGTTCCGCAGTTTTGCCCGTGACCGGGGCGCGCCCCTGACCGATGCGCCGCATTACGAGCGTGACGCCCATCTGAATGGCGAGCATGCGACCGAACATTTGGTCACGATCGACCTGCCGCGCAAGCGGCTTCGGCTGGTGGCCTGAGGGGCGCGCGACACCCCTGCCCCAAACACCCGACATTCCTGAAAGGATAGACCATGACTGACTCAGCCATGACCGATATTTACCACCGCCGCGAATCTGAAGCACGCAGCTATTGCCGGTCCTTCCCGGTCAGCTTTACCAAGGCGCAGAACGCCACGCTGACCGATGCCAATGGCCGCGACTATACCGATTTTCTGGCGGGCTGTTCGTCTTTGAACTACGGCCACAACGACCCCGACATGAAAGCAGCCTTGATGGAACATATCATGGCCGATGGCGTGGCTCATGGTCTGGACATGCACACCACCGCAAAGGAAGCGTTTCTGGGCGCGTTTGAACGGATCGTGCTGAAGCCGCGCGGCATGGATTACAAATTCATGTTCACCGGCCCGACCGGCACCAATGCGGTCGAAGCGGCAATGAAGCTGGCGCGCAAGACCACCGGGCGCGAAACCATCGTGGCCTTTACCAACGGCTTTCACGGCATGACCATGGGTGCCTTGGCCGCGACCGGCAATGCAGGCAAGCGCGGCGGCGCGGGCATGGCGCTGTCGGGCGTGGTGCGTATGCCGTATGAAGGCGCGATGGAAGGTGTCGACAGCTTGGCGCTGATCCGCGAAATGCTGGACAACCCATCCAGCGGCATTGACGCGCCGGCGGCCTTTCTGATCGAACCGGTTCAGGGCGAAGGTGGCCTGAATGCCGCCAGCGCCGAGTTCCTGAAGGGCCTGCAAAAGCTTGCCCGCGAACATGGCGCGCTGATCATCATGGATGACATTCAGGCGGGCATCGGCCGCACCGGGCCGTTCTTCAGCTTTGAAGGCATGGGCATTCAGCCCGACCTGATCCCGCTGGCGAAATCGCTGTCGGGCATGGGCCTGCCCTTTGCCGGCCTGCTGATCCGCCCCGATCTGGACGTGTGGAAACCGGCGGAGCATAACGGCACGTTCCGCGGCAACAACCACGCGTTCGTGACCGCCCGCGTGGCACTGGAAAAATTCTGGAGCGATGACGCCTTCCAGAAACAGACCGAAGCAAAGGCCGCGTTCCTGACCGAACGTCTGCAACGCATCGCCAATCTGATCCCCGGCGCCAGCCTGAAAGGGCGCGGCATGATGCAGGGTGTCGATGTCGGCTGTGGCGAGATGGCCGCTGCGATCTGCGCCACCTGTTTTCAGCACGGGCTGATTATCGAAACATCGGGCGCGCATGACGAGGTGGTCAAGGTGCTTGCCCCCCTGAGCATCCCGCAGGACCAGTTCGCCAAGGGGCTGGACGTGCTGGAAGCCGCCGTGCAAGTTCATGCCCCGGCCAACAAGATCGCAGCGGAGTAACGCACATGATTATTCGCGACTTTCACAAAGCCAAGACAACAGACCGCCGCGTAGGCGCAGAGCGCTGGGAATCCGTGCGCCTGCTGCTGGCCGAGGATGGAATGGGGTTTTCCTTCCACATCACCACGATCGAGGCCGGGTCGGAACATACCTTCCACTACAAGAACCACTTTGAAAGCGTCTATTGCATTTCGGGCGAGGGCAGCATCGAAGACATCGCCACCGGCGAGGTGCACGAATTGCGCCCCGGCGTAATGTATGCGCTGGACCAGCATGACAAGCACACCTTGCGCTGCCGCACCGAAATGGTCTTTGCCTGCTGCTTCAACCCGCCCGTCACGGGCAAGGAAGTGCACCGCGAAGACGGCTCTTACGCGCTGGAAAATTCCTGAACACAGGCGGCGGGGGTGAAAAGCCGCCCGCCAACATATCCATGACCCATACAGTCGAAAAAATCGGCGGCACCTGCATGAGCCGCGCGCCCGAATTGGTGGATGCGCTGTTCCTGCACGACCCCAAAGCGGTTTATAATCGTGTGTTCGTGGTGTCGGCCTTTGGCGGCATTACCAACAAGCTGCTGGAACACAAGAAAACCGGATCGCCCGGCATTTATGCGCGCTTTGTCAGCGATGATAGTGGTGCAGGCTGGGTGGACGCGCTGCGCGACACGGCCGAGACCATGTGCGCCACCCATGCAGAGATCCTGACCCATGACGGTGATCGCGAACGCGCCGATGCTTTCGTGCGCGACCGCATGGAAGGCGCGCGCGCCTGTATGCTGGATTTGCAGCGCCTTGGCAGCTACGGGCATTTCCGCATCGACCAGCAAATGATGACCCTGCGCGAATTGCTGTCGGGCATGGGCGAGGCGCATTCGGCCTTTGTCACCACGCTTTTGTTGCAGCGCAACGGTGTGAATGCGCGCTTCGTGGACCTGACGGGCTGGCGCGACGAAGAAAACCCGACCTTGGCCGACCGGTTGACGCAAGCCATGGCGGGGATTGACCTATCGGCGGAACTGCCCATCGTCACGGGCTATGCGCAATGTTCCGAAGGGCTGATGCGCGAATATGACCGCGGATATTCCGAAGTGGTTTTCGCGCATCTGGCGGCGCTTTCCTGCGCGCGCGAAGCGATCATCCACAAGGAATTCCACCTGTCTTCGGCAGATCCCAAGATTGTCGGGGTGGATGCCGTGCGCAAAATCGGCCGCACCAGCTATGACGTGGCCGACCAGTTGTCGAATCTGGGCATGGAAGCGATCCATCCCAATGCGGCGCGCGTGCTGCGCCGTGCCGATGTGCCGCTGCGCGTGAAACATGCGTTCGAACCCCATGATCCGGGCACGCTGATCGGGCCAGAGGGTGGCCAAGCAAACCGGGTTGAAATGGTCACCGGCCTGCCGGTGCAGGCGTTCGAGGTGCATGAACCCGACATGGTCGGCGTCAAAGGCTATGATGCGACGGTGTTGCAAGCCCTGACCCGGCACAATCTGTGGATCGTGTCGAAACATTCGAACGCGAACACAATCACGCATTACATCGACGGGTCGCTAAAGGCGCTGCGCCGCGCCGAGCAAGAGGTGCTAAAAGCCTATCCAAACGCAGAAATCAGCACCCGCGCGCTGTCCATGGTCGCGGTGATCGGGTCCGACTTGTCTGATGTATCGGTGCTGTCGCGCGGCTTGCTGGCGCTGGAAGCCGCCGGGCTGCGCCCCTTGGCCGCCCAACAAGGCCTGCGCCGGATAGAGGCGCAATTCCTGCTGCCCCGCGACGAAATGGATAATGCAATCAAGGCGTTGCATGAGGCCTTGGTCACTGACGCCACCGGCAAACGCAATTCGGGTAAGGCGGGCAAGAAAGGCCCGGCGCTGCGCGCGGCCTAAATGCGTGTGTTCGGGTCGAAAACCGGCGTGGGGCTACGGCTGCCGCGCCGTTTCAGTTTGTGGCGCGCAGCCGCGCGCGACCGCCCCGCCGTTTTTGCAACTCTGGTGCGCGGCTGGGCAATTCGGCCATGACAGCGCGGCGCTGATCCGCGCTCATCCGCGACCATCCGGCAATTTCATCCAACGATCTAAGACAGCCGGTGCACAACCGGGCTTCGGGATGGATCACGCAGATCTTGACGCAAGGGCTTTCCACCTCGTCGCGCTTCCAGATGTCGTCGGTCATATGGCGCCCCAGAAACTGTCCTGTCACGCAGATAGGCCGTGGCAGGCAAAAAAGAAAGGCCCCTAGCCGCGCCGCAGCACCGTCAGGCGGTCCAGCGCGCCTTGCAGGATAACGCCGGCGGCCACATGGTCGATCACCTCTGCCCTTCGGCGGCGGGATGTGTCGGCTTCCAACAGCGCGCGTTCGGCGGCCACGGTGGACAGCCGTTCATCCCAGAACCCGATGGGCCGGTCGGTCAACCGTGACAGGTTGCGTGCGAAAGCGCGGGTTGACTGGCAGCGCGGCCCTTCGGTGCCGTCCATGTTGCGCGGCAAGCCAAGGATGATCCCGCCAATCTCGCGCGCGTCCAGAATTTCCAGCAGCGCTGCTGCATCCAGTCCGAATTTCTTGCGCCGGATGGTCTGCAAGGGCGAGGCGATGGACAACATCCTGTCCGACACCGCCACGCCGATGGTCTTGTCACCCAGATCCAGCCCCGCCAGCGCCCGCATGGGCGGCAGCGCGGCAGCGAAACCCGCGATGTCGTCGTGAAGGCTGCTCACTCGTCCGTCAGCCCGGCATCGCGCGCGGCATCATTGATGATTTTCAGCGCCGCAGCATCGGCGGCAAAAATCGTGCGCGCCTCTCCCAGAATGGCAAGGGCTTGTTCACGCCGCTCCAACACACCCATGGCTCGCAGAAGCTGCGCCCAATCCTGCGGTGGGCCGCCTTCATTGGCCAGCCGCGACAACATGCCATCGACCATGCCTGCGATCATCTCCTGACGCTGCTCTGGCGTCATGTCCTCGGCAGCTTCGATATCGGCGGCAGAAGGCCCGCGTGCACTGGGCGGCGGCGGCAACTGGTAGCGTGGCGCGCCGGAAATCTGCGCCAGTTCGGGCAGCGCGGCGCGAATTTCTTCCAGCCATGGCGCGTCAGGTTCGCTGACATCATGCAGGCGGCGCCACAGGCGAAAGGTCAGATCGGGCCGCCCGGTCTGGGCATAAAGCCGCCCGGAATAATACAGCGCGATCGGGTGTTCCGGGTCGCTGCGCAGAATGCGTTCGATCACCGACTCCTGCTCGGGCGAGACGATGCCCCCCGTCGCAAGCGCCATCAGGTCCAGCAGATAGGCCAGGTCTTCGACCGGCACGCGATCATCCGACAGTTCGATCACGCGCAATTGCGCTTCGATCGCAGCGCGGAAATTGCCAAGCCGCACTTCATTTTGCGCCAGCAGGCGAAAGCCGTTCATATCCTCTGGGCGGGTAACAAGCGCTTCGCGCAACTGTTGCACCATCGGTTCCAGATCATCACGGCCCGGAAAATCGAACGGGCCGGGGAAGGCTTCGGCATAGCTTGCTTCCAGTTCGGCCTGACGCGGACGGTTGGCGCGCGCCTCTTGCGCCTCGGCATGGCGCTGGACCAATGGCATGTCGGGGTAGTTGGGCACACCGACCGACCAATACACGCCGACCGCACCCAAAAGCGCAACCGCCACCACGCCCAGCACCGCAATGCGAGAGCCGCTTGCCGCCCCTTGCAGGTCGCCACGGGCAGTGCGGTCAAGTTCCAGAATACGGCGCTGCACTTCCAGTTTGGTGCGCTCGGCCTCGTCCTCGACAAGAACACCGCGCGCAAGATCACGATCAATTTCCGCCAACTGGTCACGATACACCCGCATGGCGCGTTCATAACCGTTGGCCGCATCGGTTTGCCGCCCCGCGCGCAGCACCGCGCGCCAAAGCACGATGCCGACCATCAGTATCATAACCCCAAACCCTGCGATCTGGCCAAATGTCATGCTGTCGCCCTTTTCGTATCCTACGGTGTTCTGTAACCTTCCCGCGGCGCACGCAAAAGCGAAAACGGGTCACAGGCCTGTCACCGACCCCCTGATTGCGACCATGCGCCGCGCCGACAGCGCGATTTCGGTTTTCGTCCGGAACATGACGTTTCTGGATAACCGCACGCGTCGCCGCTGGTCCAGAAGAACGCAAGAGCTCGGAGTGCCGCCCATGAAACACTATTCCGCCTTTGCCATCGCCCGCGAAGCGTTCCGCCAGCATACCGGCTGGGGCCGCGCCTGGGCCAGCCCAGAGCCGCGCAAATCCTACGATGTGATAATCGTCGGCGCTGGCGGGCATGGGTTGGCCACGGCCTATTACCTTGGCAAGCGCTACGGCATAAAGAACGTCGCGATCATCGAGAAAGGCTGGTTGGGCGGGGGCAACACGGGGCGCAACACCACGATCATCCGGTCGAACTACCTGCAAGACCCGTCGGCGGCGATTTATGAGAAATCGCGCTCGCTGTATGAAACGATGAGCCAAGACCTGAACTACAACGTCATGTTCAGCCCGCGCGGCGTGATGATGCTGGCGCAGACCGAACATGAAAAGCGCGGCTACCTGCGCACCGAACGCGCCAATGCCCTGCAAGGGGTGGAAACGCGCTTCATCTCTCCCGCAGAGGTGAAGAAGCTGGTGCCGATCATCAACCTTGACGGCCCGCGCTACCCGGTGCTCGGCGCCTTGTGGCAAGCGCGCGGCGGCACCGCGCGGCATGATGCAGTCGCGTGGGGCTATGCGCGCGCCTGTTCGGCCATGGGCATGCATGTGATCGAGCAATGCGCGGTCACAGGGGTTACGTCGGAAAACGGCATGGTCACCGGCGTGAACACCACCAAGGGCCATATCGGCTGCAAGAAGCTGGGCATCGTGGTCGCGGGCCATTCAGGCGCGCTGGCCGATATGGCGGGCTTCCGCCTGCCGGTCGAATCGGTCGCGCTGCAAGCCTTGGTGTCCGAACCCATCAAACCCTGCATGGATGTGGTCGTCATGGCCAACACGGTGCATGGCTACATGTCGCAATCCGACAAGGGCGAAATGGTCATCGGCGGCGGCGCGGACGGGTTCAACAACTACACGCAGCGCGGGTCGTGGCACCATATCGAAGAAACCGTGCGCGCATTGGTCGAAACCTTCCCGATGGTCAGCCGCCTGAAAATGCTGCGCCAATGGGGGGGCATCGTGGATATGACCGGCGACCGCTCGCCCATCATCTCGAAAACCCCCTTGGGCAACTGCTTTATCAATTGCGGCTGGGGCACGGGCGGGTTCAAGGCCACGCCGGGGTCCGGCTACGCCATGGCCGAACTGGTCGCCAAGGGCGAACCGGGACCGCTGGCCGAGGCGTTCAGCATGTATCGCTTCCGCGAGGGGCGCTTCATTGATGAAAGCGTGGCGGCAGGGGTGGCGCATTGATGGGCCATTTTCCGCGCAATTCCACCGGCTTGGGGGTGACATGGCGCGCGGCATCCCTATCTCTGTTACGGACGGAACAGAGGACAGTGCCATGCGTTTTACCTTCATCACCCGATTTGCCGATGCCATCCTGCGCAACCCGCAGCGCTTGGCGGGCCTTGCCTTTGGCATTCTCATTCCGCTTCTGGTCGCGGGGCTTGCCCTTGCCCCGCGCATTGGCGGGTTGTCGGACAATCAAGTGTCCAGCACTCCGCAAGCCTACACCATCCCTGTCGATTAAGGCGCGCTGGCCCGCGCGCCCCATGAAAGGCGCGCCATGCTACTGCTGACATGCCCCTGCTGCGGCGTTACCGCCGAGGAAACCGAATTCGCCCCCGGCGGCGAAGCGCATCTGAAACGCTCTGGCCCCGGTTCATCCGATGCCGAGTTCGACAGCTACATGTTCAACCGCAAGAACCCGCGCGGCGTGCATTTCGAACGCTGGCGGCATGCCTATGGCTGCGGCAAATGGTTTCTGGCCGCGCGCTGCACCATGACGCTGGAAGTGTTCGGCACCTACCCCGCGCAAACGGTTGAACCGCCCGCCGAAATTGTCGCCGCCATCAAAGCCAAACGCCCGGATTGGGAGGGGTTCGCATGAGCCATCGTCTTGCCTCTGGCGGTCGCCTGATCGACCGCAGCCGCGATGTGACATTCACCTTCAACGGCAAGACCATGAAGGGCCATGCGGGGGATACGCTTGCGGCCAGCCTGCTGGCCAATGGCCAGACCTTGTTGGGGCGGTCGTTCAAATACCACCGCCCGCGCGGCATTGTCGCAAGCGGCGCGGAAGAACCCAATGCACTTGTCGGGCTGGGCAAGGGGGATCGGTATGAACCAAACCAACGCGTGACCACGACGGAACTGTTCGAGGGCATGAGCGCCGAGACGCAGAACCACTGGCCAAGTCTGGAATTCGACCTGCTTGCGGTGAACAGCCTTGTGCCGCAATTCCTGACGGCGGGTTTTTATTACAAGACCTTCCTGCGCCCGCGCGCGTTCTGGAAGCATGTGTATGAACCCATCATTCGCAAATCGGCGGGCTTGGGCAAAGCCCCCGCGCATGATGCGCGCGACCCCGACCGCTATGAACAGCTTTACGCGTTTTGCGATGTGCTGGTCATCGGTGGTGGCATTGCGGGTCTGCAAGCCGCGCTGTCGGCGGCTGAAACCGGCGCGCGTGTGGCGCTTTGGGAGCAGACCGCGCATTGGGGCGGCCGTGCGCCCGTAGATGGCATAACCATAGACGGGCAGGATGCCGTTGCGTGGATTGCCGCGACCGTTGCCAAGTTGGCGGGCATGGCGAATGTCCATCTGCGCCTGCGCTGCATGGGCGCGGGTGTGCATGACCATGGTTATGTTCTGGGGTATGAGCGGGTATCCGACCACGCGCCGAATACCGACGCCCCCCGCCACCGCCTGTGGCGGATGCGCGCGGGCCAGATTGTGACGGCCACGGGGGCAATTGAACGCCCCCTGTCCTTTGCGGGCAATGACCTGCCGGGCGTGATGCTGGCCAGCGCCATGCGCGACTATGTGGTCAATTACGCCGTCGCGCCGGGAAAATCCGTGGTGGTTGTGACCAATAACGACGACGCCTACCGCACCGCAATCGCGCTGCGCCGTGCCGGTATCGGCGTGCCCGCCGTGGTCGATGCCCGGCCCGAGGCCAACGGCCCGCTGGTGGCAGCGGCCCGCGCCGCAGGCATCACCGTTCTGACCGGCAAGGGCATTCGCAAGGTCAAGGGCGGCAAAGCGGTAACAGGTGTCGAGATTTGCCGCATCGACAGCAAGGGCACCGCTTTCACCGAGGAATTCGACTGCGACGCGGTGGCCATGTCGGGCGGCTGGTCGCCCGTCGTGCATCTGTGGTCGCATTGCGGCGGCAAGCTGGTTTGGGACGAGGCGCATCATTTCTTCCGCCCCGATGCCAGCCGCCCGCCTTTGGGCGTGGATGGCGCGGGCTTCGTGCGCGCCTGCGGCGCGGCCAATGGCGACATGGGCGCAGTGCTGAGTGGCGCGCATGACGCGGGTTTGACAGCGGCAAGAGCCACCGGGGCCACGGGCAAGGCCCCTGCCCCGGCCACCGACCAAGCCCCCGACATGGCCCCGATGGACGCCGTCTGGATGATGCCGCGTAATGCCGAATACGACCTGCGCATGAAAATGTGGCTGGATTATCAGAACGACGTGAAGGTCGCCGACGTGCAATTGGCCGCGCGCGAAGGCTACCAGAGCGTGGAGCATACCAAGCGCTATACCACGCTGGGCATGGCGACCGACCAAGGGAAACTAAGCAATATCAACGGTCTGGCGATCCTGTCGGATGCATTGGGCCAGCCCATCCCGGCCACCGGCACCACCACCTTCCGCCCGCCCTACACGCCCATTTCCATTGGCGCGATCGCGGCAGAGGCAACGGGCAGCACGTTCCAGCCGCTGCGCCGCTCGCCGCTGCATGACTGGCATGACAGCAACGGGGCAGATTGGGAACCGGTCGGCCAATGGCGCCGCCCCTACACCTATATCCGCGCGGGCGAGGACCGGCACAAGGCGGTCAACCGAGAGGTCACGAATGCACGCACGAATATCGGGCTGCTCGACGCCTCGACCCTTGGCAAGATCCTTGTGCAAGGCCCCGATGCCGGGCGGTTCATGGACATGCTCTATACCAATATGATGAGCACGCTCAAACCCGGCAAATGCCGCTACGGGCTGATGTGCAACGAAAACGGCTTCCTGATGGATGACGGGGTCGTGGCGCGGCTGGACGAGAATAGTTTCCTTGTGCACACCACATCGGGCGGCGCGGACCATGTGCATGGCTGGATGGAAGACTGGCTGCAATGCGAATGGTGGGACTGGAAGGTCCACACCGTCAACCTGACCGAACAATATGCGCAAATCGCCGTGGTCGGCCCGAAAGCGCGCCAGCTTCTGGAACGGCTGGGCGGGATGGATGTCAGCCGCGACGCGCTGAAATTCATGGAATGGTCAGAGGGCAAACTGGGCGGGTTTGACGCGCGGGTGTTCCGCATCAGCTTCTCGGGTGAATTGAGCTTTGAAATTGCCGTGCCCGCCGGCCAAGGCCGCGCCTTCTGGGACAAGCTTCTGACGGAAGGGGCCGATCTGGGCGTCATGCCCTATGGCACCGAAGCCTTGCATATCCTGCGCGCGGAAAAGGGCTTCGTCATGATTGGCGATGAAACCGATGGCACAGTCATCCCGCAAGACCTGAACCTGAACTGGGCGATCAGCAAGAAGAAGGACGATTTCCTTGGCAAGCGCGGGATGGAACGCGAGGCCATGGTCCATCCCGACCGCTGGAAGCTGGTCGGTCTGGAAACGCTGGACGGGTCGGTCCTGCCGCATGGCGCCTTGGCCGTGACGGGCGGCAAAACCGCCAACAAGCAGGCCGAAACCGAGGGGCGCGTCACCTCCACCTATTATTCGGCCACGTTGAAGCGCGGCATTGCCATGGGGCTGGTGCGCCACGGCCCGGACCGGATGGGAGAGGTGCTGGACTTTGCCGGGCCGAATAACGCCCGCATCAAGGCGCGGATCGTGGACCCTGTTCTGTATGACAAGGAAGGGACAAAGCAAGATGTCTGACATGGCAACAAGCGCCCTGCCCGGCGCGACATATCAGGGCTTTGTCACGGTCGCAGAAGCGGGCCTGCGCGGCATGATTACGCTGCGCGGCGATCTGTCAGCCTTGGCCGGGACGGTTAAAAAAGTCATGGGCTGCGCGGTCCCGGCGCAACGGCGGGTGGAACAAGCGGGCGGCACAGCCGTGGCATGGATGTCACCGGATGAGCTGCTGATCCTGTGCGACTATGCCGATGCGCCTGCATTGGCGGCATCACTGGCGCAGGCGCTGGAAGGGCAATTTGCCACGGTCGCGAATGTATCGGACGCGCGCGCGGTGTTCACCGTGACAGGCACCGGGGTGGGCGACGCGCTGGCCAAGCTATGCCCGGTCGATTTCAGCGCGCTGACGACAGGCGACATTCGCCGCACCCGCGCGGCCCAAGTAGCGGCTGCCATCTGGGTGTCGGGGCCGCAGGAAATGACCTTGGTCTGCTTCCGGTCAGTCGGACAATACATGTTCGACCTGCTCTCGCGCGCCGCTGCACCGGGGTCAGAGCCGAAGCTATATTGCTGACGAAACGAAAAAGGCGCGAGGTTCCCCTCGCGCCTTTTGTTTCATCCGAAACGACGGCGCTTCTGACCACCGCCAGCACCCGGCGCCTTGGCCTTCGGCTTGTCGCCGCGCGCGCCGCCTGCGCCTTGCGGCTTGCGGCGCTGCTGTGGTTGGCCGCGCTTGCGTTGCTCTGCCCGCGCGGGCCCGGCCAGATCAGCGGACCATGGCACGCCGCCTTCGACCTTCATGCTGATCTTCATCAGCTTTTCGATGGCACGCAGGTCTTCCATTTCCGCCGGGGCACAGAAGGCAAGCGCGCGGCCCGACGCACCCGCACGCGCGGTGCGGCCAATGCGGTGAACGTAGTTTTCCGGCACTTCCGGCAGGTCATAGTTATAGACATGGCCCATATCGGGAATGTCGATGCCGCGTGCGGCAACATCCGTGGCGACCAGCACCTTGATTTCACCGGCGCGGAACGCGGCCAAGGTGCGCTCGCGCTGGCCTTGGCTTTTATTGCCATGGATAGAGCCTGCGGACAGACCCCAGCTATTGAGCAGTTTCATCAGCTTCTCTGCGCCATGCTTGGTGCGCGAGAAGACAAGCGCCAGATCTTGCGGATGTTGCTTCAGGTAGCTTTCCAGCAGTTTGGCCTTGTCGCCTTGCGATACGAAATGCACCGATTGGGTGACCTTGTCGGCAGGTTTACCGGGGGCTGCGACCTCTATCCGCTCGGGGCGGTCCAGATAGGCGGCGGCGATCTCGTTCATCGGCTTTGACATGGTGGCCGAGAACATCAGCGTCTGCCGCTCGCGCGGCAGCAGGCCCGCGATTTTGCGCAGCGCGTGGATAAAGCCAAGGTCCAGCATCTGGTCGGCTTCGTCCAGCACCAGCATCCGGGTTTCCGCCAGCGTCAGCGCGCGGCGGTCCAGCAGGTCCAGCAGGCGGCCGGGGGTGGCCACCAGAATATCGGTGCCCTTGGCCAGTTTCTGGATTTGCGGGTTAATTCCCGCGCCGCCCACCACGCGCGTTACCTTCACAGGCGATTTGCGCGCGAAGGCGTCCAGCGTTTCGGCAATCTGGTTGACCAGTTCGCGCGTGGGCGCAAGGATCAGCGCTTGCGTGGTTTTGGGGTTCGGGCGGCCTGCACCCAACACCTCGTGCAGGATGGGCAGGCCGAAGGCCAGCGTCTTGCCGGTGCCGGTCTGGGCCAGACCCAGAATGTCACGGCCTTGCATGACCAGCGGGATAGCGCGGGCCTGAATGGGGGTCGGCTTGTCCAGCCCTTGGGCTTCCAGCCCAGCAGTCAGGATCGGGCGCAGGCCGAACATGGTAAAATCAGTCAAGATAAGTCCTCTCATGGCACGCTTGCGCGGCCAAAAATGCCCCATTCAACTGGGGACGGTTGGGGGCGCCACACTCTGGACGCCGCCCCCCACGCGTGATGTCGGGAAGCTGGTTCGGGGCGCAGTGCCCCCATCGCAAACCTTGTCAGTGCTCACGCGGCACGTCTGCGGTTGCAGGGCATATGCTCCGCGCTGCTTAAAAAGTCAAGGGAAATCCGGGTCCATGCGCATGGCACTCGAATCACAACATGTTAAAGGCATTGCGCCCCGCGCCGAATTTGCGCTGGAAAACAGCGGTCAGCCCCGCAAAGCTTGGCCTATTTCACGAAAACCTTGCGTTTTATCGCGGCTGTGGCACCATTTGGATGTGAAGACAGACTTTCTACCACGGCCCCTTGCGTCTGCGACAGCCGAACACTGGAAGACCTGGCTGAACGCCCCTTGGCAATCCCGCCAAGGGTTAAGACAGAACGAGGAGAAGCTGTATGCCAACCGGCACAGTGAAATGGTTCAACACGACCAAGGGCTATGGGTTCATTGCCCCCGATGATGGCGGTAAGGATATTTTCGTGCATATCTCTGCGGTCGAGCGCGCCGGGCTGACAGGCTTGGCCGACGACCAAAAGGTCGGGTATGAGCTGCGCGCAGGCCGCGACGGGCGCGAATCTGCCAGCGATTTGCGCCTGCTGTAAGCAAGTCTGACGAAAAGGGGTCGCTGCCGGACACCGGCCGCGACGGTGTTACAGGCCCAGTGCCTTTTGCGTATCGACCTTCCAGCCCAGATACCAAGCGCCATTTTTCTGGATGACCGGGCGCTTCATCAGCGTCGGGTGTGCGGCGAGCAAATCGTCCGGGTCCATCGCTTTGTCGTCGTCTGACAGCCCGCGCCACGTGGTCGAGGCGCGATTTATCACCGCATCCCCGAATTGCGCGATCAGGGTGGCGCGTTCCTCGGCACTCAGCGGGTCTGCCCGGATGTCGCGGAACGCGGCGTCTGGCAGCGCCTTGATCGCCTTGCGGCAAGTGTCACAGGTTTTCAGGCCAAGGATGGTCGTGGTCATGCATGTCTCCGGTTTGGGGCAAGATGCCCGGCGGCTGCGTCCCCCGCAAGGGGCTTTTCGCCGCGCGCAGGGCGGGCTAAAGCAGGCGCATGGCGAAGCTGTATTTCCATTACTCGACCATGAATGCGGGCAAATCCACGATCCTGCTGCAAGCCGCGCATAACTACCGCGAGCGGGGCATGGTGCCTTATTTGCTGACAGCAAAGCTGGATGAGCGCGCAGGCCATGGGCGGATCGCGTCGCGCATCGGGATCGGGGCAGAGGCGGATACGTTCGACGATCAGGAAGACCTGTTCGCCAAGCTGACCGCGCGCATGGCACAAGGCCCGGTTGCCTGTGTTTTCGTGGACGAAGCCCAATTCCTGAAGCCCGATCAGGTCTGGCAACTGGCCCGCGCGGTGGATGATCTGCGCGTGCCGGTCATGTGCTACGGGCTGCGGGTGGATTTCCGGGGCGAACTGTTCCCCGGATCGGCCACGCTGCTGGCCTTGGCCGACGAAATGCGCGAGGTGCGCACGATCTGCCATTGCGGCAAGAAAGCCACCATGGTCGTGCGGCTTGGCCCCGATGGCCAAGCCCTGCGCGATGGGGCGCAAGTGCAGATTGGCGGCAACGAGAGCTATGTCGCACTGTGCCGCCGCCACTGGCGCGAGGCGATGGAAGACCGCCCCACCCCGCAGGGTTAAGCGGCGTTCAGCGCCGCCTCTGGGGCGATCACATCCAACCCCAGCGCCTTGCCGACCGCGCCATAGGTCAGACGGCCCGCATGGGTGTTCAGCCCGGCCAGCAGATGCGGGTCATCCGCGCAGGCCTGCCGCCAGCCCTTATTGGCCAGCGCCAGCATGAAGGGCATCGTCGCGTTGCCCAGTGCGATTGTCGAGGTGCGCGCGACCGCCCCCGGCATATTGGCCACGCAATAATGCATGATCCCGTCCACCTCATAGATCGGGTCGGCATGGGTGGTGGCGCGCGAGGTTTCAAAACACCCGCCTTGGTCAATTGCTACATCGACCAGCACCGCACCCGGTTTCATATCGGCCAGTTGCGCACGGCGAAGCAGCTTTGGCGCCGCCGCCCCCGGCACCAGCACCGCGCCGATAACCATATCGGCCTGCAAGACCATTTCAGCCGTGCGCGCAGCACTGGCATAGCCGGTGCGGAACTGCTGGCCGAACATGTCATCCAGATAGCGCAGGCGCGGCAAGGACAGGTCCAGCACGGTCACATCCGCGCCCATGCCCGCAGCAATACGCGCGGCATGGGTGCCGACAACACCGCCGCCGATGACAACCACATTGGCCGGGCCAACACCCGGCACGCCGCCCATCAGTACACCGCGCCCACCATTGGCCTTTTGCAACGTCCATGCGCCCATTTGCGGGGCCAGACGCCCCGCCACTTCGGACATGGGCGCCAAAAGCGGCAAGCCGCCCGCGCGGTCCGTGACGGTTTCGTAAGCAATGGCGGTCACGCCACTGTCCAGCAGGTCGCGGGTCTGGTCCGGATCGGGGGCCAAGTGCAGATAGGTGAACAGCGCCTGTCCGGCGCGCAACTGCTTGCGTTCGACCGCTTGCGGTTCCTTGACCTTGACGACCAGATCGGCGGTTTCGAACACCTCTGCGGCGGTATCGACAATCCCGGCCCCGGCGCGCGTGTAATCCGCATCGACAAAACCGGCGCCCGTGCCAGCACCGGCCTGAACGACCACCTCATGCCCGGCGCGCACAAGCTCTTGCGCCGCCGCAGGGGTCAGGCCAACGCGAAATTCCTGTGGTTTGATCTCCGTGGGGCATCCAACGCGCATGTCATTCTCCTATCGCTGCAATGACAGGATAATGCGTTGCGGACGAAATTAATTTGCAGATATTCAGTGGTTAAGTATATTCTTCGAAGAACATTCGCAAAATGCTACAAATAGCTAAAAAGGATTGCGCTGCGATGCAGCTAGATGAGTCGGACCGCCGCATCTTGCGGGCCTTGCAGCGCCAAGGCCGGATAACAAATGCAGAGCTTGCCGAACAGGTCAACCTGTCGCCGTCGGCCTGTCATCGCCGGGTGCAACGGCTGGAAGCAGAGGGGATCATCGCGGAATATGTCGCGCTGCTGGACCTCAAACGGATTGGCCGCCCAACGACCGTGTTCGTGGAAATCACCCTATCGGGCCAAAGCGACGATCTGCTCGACCGGTTCGAACGCGAGGTCGCGCGCGTGCCCGATGTGCTGGAATGCCACCTGATGGCCGGAAGCGCGGATTACCTGCTGAAGATCATCGCCATCGACACGGAAGATTTCGCGCGCATCCATCGGCGCTATCTAAGCCGCCTGCCCGGCGTGACGCAGATGCAATCATCTTTCGCGTTGCGGCGGGTGGTGCAGACGACTGCGGTGGATATTTGAGGCAAACGTTGCAGGGGGCTTTGCCCCCGTCGCGCGTGCCGCGCGACTCCCCCAGGATATTTTTGCAAGGATGAAATGGGCGAGGGAAGGTTCCCCCGCCCAAGCAATGGTTATTGCAGGATGCGCCCGTCGATCTGTGGTGCGAAGGGTTCATTGGCCGACAAGTGGCGCGCAAGTACCTCGGCAAGGTCGATGGCAGTGTCGTAGCCATTCATGCCCTGATCGCGCAGCATGGCGTAACCGTCGCCGCCATTCGCCATGAAGTTGTTGGTGACAATCCCATAGGACTTGGTCATGTCGATGGGCACGAAGCTGTCGCCCTCGCGCACTTCCACATCTGACACACGGCCTTCGCCTGGGGCAACCGAGGGGTCCAGCTTGAAGCGGATACCCGCGACCTGCGGGAAGCGGCCAGCGCCATTTTCCACGTCATTCACGCCATGTTCCAGCGCCGCGACAAGCGCCGCACCCGGCAGTTCCAGCGTGTAGAGCGTGTTCTGGAACGGCAGCACCGTCAGCACATCGCCCAAGGTCGCGGTGCCCGCACCGATGGAGGCGCGCAGACCGCCACCATTGGCCAGCGCGATGCTGATGCCCCGGTCGGCCACTTCGGCCAGCATGGCATCGGCCACGGTATTGCCCATTTCGCATTCGCGGGCGCGGCAGTTCTCGCGCTCGCCGTCGATGGGCGCGGCAATCTCGGCCACCGGCGCACGCACCAACCGTTCGATCGGCGCGGCCAAGGGGGCGATCAGCGCTTCGATATCTTCTGCGGGGGCGAAGCTTGCATCCAGCAGCACGGTATCGCCGCTGGCGGACACGACCGCGCCATCTTCGGCAAAGTCCAGTTGCAATTCGCCCAAGTAGCGCGAGAAGGCGAAGGCTTGCACAATGGGCACCGCGCGGCCCGAGGGGCTGGCGACGAGGGTTGCGTATTCGACTGCACCCTCTTCGGTGTTGGACATACGGGTATGGCTATGCCCGCCGATGATGGCCGAAATCCCATCCACGGCAGCGACGATTTCTTGGTCACGGTTATAGCCGACATGGCTGAGCACAAGGATTTTCGTGATGCCCTCGGCCTGCAATTCGGCCACGGCCCCTTGCAGAAACTCGATTTCGTCCTGAAAGCTGACATCCGGACCGGGCGAGGACAAGATGACGGTTTCAGGCGTGGTCACGCCCAGAATGCCGATGCGCTCGCCGTCTTTTTCGATCACGACACGGGGCTGGATGCGGCCCGCCAGCGGGCTGCCCTCTGCCACGGTGATATTGCCAGAGACGAGCGGGAAATTCGCCTCTGCGATCATCGCGGCAAGCCCCTCTGGCCCGCGGTTGAACTCGTGATTACCAATGCCCATCGCATCAAAGCCGATGGCGTTCATCATCTGGATCTCTGCCTTGCCGCCATAGGTGGTGTAATACAGCGTGCCTTGGCTTTGGTCGCCCGCATCCAGCGTCAGCACCGGGCGGCCCGCATCCTCATGCGCGGCGCGGCGCTGGCGGATGGCGGTGGCCAGACGGGCAGAGCCGCCAAAACACTTGCCTTCGGCCGAATCATCGTCAGAGCAAGAAGAGTTGTATTTGCTGATCTCGCTGATGCGGCTGTGCATGTCGTTGATATGCAGCACGGTCAGCGAAAAGCCTGCCTGTGCCTGCGCGCTGCGCATTGTAAAGCTGCCCGCGCCGGTCAGGGCCAGCGTGGCCCCGGCAAGGCTAAGAAATCCACGGCGGTTGAATTGAATGTTGGTCATGGTTGCATCCCCATTGGTGGCCGCGCGGTGGCGGCGGTCAATGCTAGGGGTGCCAAGCTTCTGCGACGATTTGATGACACCCGAGAAAAGTCAGCTTAACCAGCATACGGGCCTTGGCAACACAGTTGCGCGGGCATTGCTACTGCGACACAAGAACCGCCCCACAGGCGCGCGGCAAATCGGCCATGGTATAGTCGCGCGGGTGGCGGCGGGGCGTGGGCGGCGGCGCATTCGGGTCGCGCGGGGGCGGGTTCAGAAAATCGGTGACCCACCATTGCAAGGTCTCATCGCAGCCATTGCCGCCTTTGGACAGTTCCGCCACGGTCGGCGTCTGGGTTTCGCAATTGCGCGCGCCGCGCGGGCATTTCAGGCGCACATGGAAATGATAGTTGTGGCCCGCGGCGGGGCGGATTTTCTGAAGCCATGCCGTGTCCGCAGGTCGCGCGGACTTGCACATTTCCAACTTCACGGCGGCAGCCACGAAAATGCGGTCCACGCGCGGGTCGGATGCCGCCGCGCGCATGATCTTGTAATGTGCCTGCGTCCAGTTGGCGTTGACGCGCAACTGGTCATTGGTGCGCACGGAAATGGAGCTGAGGCTTTCGCGTTCCGCCACGGTCAGGTTCAGCCGGGTGGCGGGCAGCATCCAGATATCGACATCGAGGCCGATCTGGTGGCTGGCATGGCCAGAGGTCATGGGCCCGCCACGCGGTTGGCTGATATCGCCGACATATAGCCCCGCCCAGCCATGGCGCGTGGCTTCGCGGCTAAGATCCTGCACATATTCCATCAAGACCGGATGGCCCCAGTTGCGGTTGCGCGACAGCCTCATGGCCTGCCATGTCGGCCCGGTTTCCGGCAGGCGCACCAACCCCGCGCCACAGCCCTTGGCATAGCTGCCAATCGGCTCTGGCGCTTGCAACGATCCGTAGGCATGGGCCCCGAACAACTGATTGGCAAGTTGTTGGGCCTGAACCGGGCCTGCCAGCAGCAGGGCAAGAGCAATCAGGATGGGGCGCATCGGAATTCAGGCTCTCCGTCTGGATCGACGAAGCTTAGCAGCACAAGACCTGCGACGAAAAGAACAATCAGCGGGGTGACACCCATGCGCTGGCTGTCCGTCAGGGTTGTGACCAGCGCGACCAGTGCAGGCGCAAGAAAGGCCAGCGCCTTGCCCGACAGCGCATAAAGGCCAAAGCCTTCGGTCATGCGGGCGGGGTCAGCTTGGCGCACCATCATGGTGCGCGATGCCGATTGCAGGCTACCGCCCCCGGCCCCGATCAGCGCCCCGCAAATGTAGAAGGTAATGTCGGGCAGTCTGGACCCTTCGGCCACGGGCAGGAACAGCGCCATGCTGCGGTCAGTGCCCACGATAATGACACAGACCACCATCAGCAAAACCACAGACCCGACAATCACAGGTTTCGGCCCGAAACGGCTGTCCAGCTTGCCCGCAAGCCAGCAGGCCAGCGCCCCCACGGCAGCGGCCAGAATGCCGAAAACGCCAATCTGAACGATGGACCAGCCCAACACCCCGGCGGCATAGATGCCGCCAAAAGCGTAAATGCCGTTCAGCGCATCGCGATATAGCAGCGACGCGCCCAGATAAGAAAACAGGCTTTTGCGCGTTGGCAGGGCGCGCAGGCTTTCACCCAATTCTTGCAGCCCCCGGCGCACCGCGCCTTGCACCCGGACAGTGGCAGATTTGACGGGAACCCAAAGAAAGAATGGGATCACGAACACCAGATACCAGAGCGCGGTCAATGGCCCGACAAGGCGCGTGCCCTCGCGCGCGTCCGCGTCCAGCCCGAAGGGCGGGGACAGGCCGATCAGCGTCACACCTTGGTCGTTCTCGGCCAAAAACAGCAGCATCACAACCAGTGACACCAATCCGCCAACATAGCCCAGCGCCCAGCCGGTGCCGGAAATTCGGCCCAGATCATCACGATGCCCCAGATCGGGCAGCACGGCATTGGTGAATACGATCCCGAATTCCAAGCCTACCAGCCCAATGGCGAAGGCCAACAGCACCAGCGCGATGGTCATGGCATCCGCGCCCGGGACTGCCAGCCACAGCGCGCCGGACCCCAAGACATAAAGCGCTGACCAAAGCAGCAACCATGACCGGCGGTTGCCCGAACTGTCGGCAATCGCGCCCATCACGGGGGCTGCCAACGCGATCACAAGGCCAGACGCGGCCAGCATCCAGCCCCAAAGGGCCTGCCCCGTCACCGGGTCAGGGGCCACGGCGGATGCGAAGTAAGGCGCAAAGATAAAGGTCAGCAGCAGTGTATTGTAAGGCTGGTTTGCCCAATCAAAGGCCCACCAGCCCCAGATGTGTTTGCGCGGTAGTGTCATGGCGGACCTTTCAGAAACCCCAAGGCCCAGTTAGCCACCCGGCACGCGGCCTGACAAGCACTTAGCCGGGGTTGCGCAAGCGCAGATCGGCCGAATCACCTTCGCCTTGGTCAGACACAAAGCGCAGCGTCGCGCCATCGCGCAGAACAAGCTGACAGTTATACGGGTCGCCCGAACCGCCGAATTCCAGCGTGCGGCAGAAATACCCGTCGCGCCATTCCCAGCGCCCGCCAACCTGTTGGCCAAAGCCTCGGCCGCGAATCTCACCTTCTGGCAATACTTGCAGACGAATGCCGAAACGGGTCAACTCCCGCCCCTCGACAAGCGAGCGGAAGTTGCCCTCGTCGCGGACGGGTTCAAAATCTGCCAGCGCGGGTGCGGCGGTGGTCAGAGCGGCGGCAAGAGCAATCGCAAATCTCATCATAGCAACCTCGATCTGATCGTGTGCCCATAATACGAGATCAAGCTGCTTTTGGTTTCAAAAAATTCTCAGCGCCCGCCCAGTCCCAGCACATCCAGCATCGAATATTCGCCGGGTGCCCGCCCTTCCAGCCACATTGCGGCACGCAGCGCACCGCGGGCAAACAGCGCCCGGTCAGAGGCGACATGGCGCAGCGTCACCCGTTCGCCCGGCCCGGCAAAGATCACGTCATGCTCGCCGATGAAATCGCCCCCCCGAATGGCATGGAACCCGATGGCACCGTCACGGCGCGCACCGGTCATGCCGTCGCGGCCCCGGTCGGCCATATCGGCCAGCGACACGCCGCGTCCTTCGGCCACGGCCTGTCCCAGCATCAGCGCGGTGCCCGAAGGGGCATCGACCTTGTGGCGGTGATGCGCCTCGATGATCTCTATGTCATATTCTGCACCCAGCGCGCTTGCGACCTGCCGCGCCAGCGTGACCAGCAGGTTGACCCCAAGGCTCATATTGCCCGCGCGTACGATGTGGCCGCGCGTGGCGATTTCAGCCAAGGCGGCAAGGTGGGAATCATCGAAACCCGTGGTGCCGATGACATGTGCCACCCCGGCCTGAGCGGCCCGCGCAGCCAGCGCCACGGTCGCATCGGGCGCAGTAAAGTCGATGACCACGTCGCTGGCCGCAAGGGCTGCGTCAATGTCATCGGTCACGACCAGACCCCGCGCGGCACCCCCCATGGCCTGCCCAAGGTCTTGCCCGATCCAGCCATGCCCGGCACGCTCGACCGCAGCCGCAAGCACCGCGCCGGGCTGTTCGTCCGTCGCCTGCACCAGCATCTGCCCCATGCGCCCCGAGACACCAAAAACCGCAATCTTCCGCATGTGCTGACCCTTTCCCGCGCAATCTGCCCGCGACATAGCCAAATGCTGCCGACTTGGCAAAGGCTCGTTGCGCGGGCGCTGCGTTTGGCCTAAACCGGGGCCATGTCAAACCGTCGTTTCCCCACCTCTTCCGGCCCGTCGCAACGCCAGTTGCGCGTGGGCGAGTTGTTGCGCCGCACACTGGCCGATGTGCTGACCCGCGGCGATGTGCATGACCCGGATCTGAACCGCATTCCGATCACGGTCAGCGAGGTGCGCGCCTCTCCCGATTTGAAGATCGCGACGGCCTATGTCATGCCACTGGGCGGGCGCGATCAGGAAACGGCGCTGGCGGCGCTGCGGCGCAACAAGGCGGAACTGCGCCACCTTGTCAGCCGCGAGATGACGCTGAAATACGCCCCCGATCTGCGCTTCAAACTGGACGAAACCTTCGACCGCATGGACGAAACCCGCCGTCTGCTGAACGATGAAACCGTGCAACGCGACCTTGCAAGCGGGACAGACCCCGATGGCCCGGATCACTAGCGCCGTCGCGGCGATCTTGGCCTGGGCCTTGCCAGCACAGGCAGAATGCAGTCGCACCGACTACATGGACCAGCGCTTTACCCTGTGCGAGGTGCAGGCCGGCGACGACCTGCGCCTGTTCCTGCGCGGGGCTGACGGGACCACCTTTGGCAGCTTTGCCGTGGTCGATGCAGCACTGGCCCAGACTGGCAAGCAACTGGCCTTCGCCATGAATGGCGGCATGTATCATGCCGACCGCGCGCCGGTCGGTCTATATGTCGAGGATGGCGAGGAATTGACCCGGCTGATCCTGTCGGAAGGGCCGGGTAATTTCGGGCTGGTGCCCAATGGCGTGTTCTGCATTGAAGAGACAAGACTGACGATCATCGAAAGCCAAGCCTTTGCGCAGGCCCGGCCCGCTTGCCACCATGCCACGCAATCGGGGCCGATGCTGGTGATCGACGGGGCCTATCATCCGCGCTTTGTCGAGAAATCGGAGTCGCGGCTGATCCGGAACGGTATCGGCGTCTCTGCTGATGGGCAGCGCGCGGTCTTCGTCATTTCGGACAGCGCGGTCAACCTGTGGGAATTCGCCCGCTTCTTCCGCGATCATCTGGGGTTGCTGCAGGCGCTGTATATTGACGGGCGCGTGTCGCGGCTGCACGCGCCCGAGCTTGGCCGGTCGGATTGGGGCCTGCCCTTGGGGCCAATCATCGGCAAGGTTGTTGACGCGCCCGACGCCAGCCAGTAGCAGCACCGCTTTGACAAGACACAAGAGGATCGCATGGGACGCAAGCGCAAGGGCCGCGCCATCTCGGGTTGGCTGCTGGTGGACAAACCTGCGGGCGTGACCTCTACCGCCGTGGTGAACAAGGTGCGTTGGGCATTGCAGGCGCAAAAGGCAGGCCATGCGGGCACGTTGGACCCGGCAGCAACCGGGCTGCTGGCGGTCGCTTTGGGCGAGGCCACGAAAACCGTGCCCTACATTACCGACGCGCTGAAGGCCTACCGCTTCCGCGTGCGCCTAGGCCAAGCCACAACCACCGATGACGCAGAGGGCGAGGTGATCGACAGCTCCGACTTGCGCCCATCTGACGAGGCGATTGCCGCCGCGCTGGCCGCCTTCCGGGGCGAGATCATGCAAGTGCCGCCACAATTTTCCGCCGTGAAAGTGGATGGCGAACGCGCCTATGACATTGCGCGCGCAGGCGATGAGATGGATCTGGCCGCCCGGCCCCTCTGGGTGGAAAAGCTAGAGATCATTGCCCGTCCTGATGCCGACCATGTTGACCTTGAAATGGTCTGCGGCAAGGGCGGCTATGTGCGCTCCATCGCGCGCGATCTGGGCGCGGCCTTGGGCTGTCTGGGTCATGTCGCATGGTTGCGCCGTGAATGGTCGGGACCGTTCGACGCCAGCGAGGGTCTGAGCATGGACCAGATCGACGCCATGGCGCAAAGCCCCGATCTGGACGCGCATATCCGCCCGCTGGAAATGGGGCTGGCCGATTTGCCCGAATTGCCCGCCACGCCCGAGGGGGCCGCGCGCTTGCGCAATGGCAACCCCGGCATGGTGCTGGCATCGGACGTGGACTACGGCGCAGAGGCTTGGGCCAGCCTTGACGGCCAAGCCATCGCCGTGGGCCGCTACAAGGCGGGCGAATTGCACCCCAGCCGCGTGTTCAACCGCGACTGATGGACCTGCCCGGCCTGATAACCCGCAGCCATGTCAAGGGCGACGCGCCTTCGGTGGCGGTTTATTCGCCTTGCGAACACTACCGCTACCTGCTGACCCGCGAATGGGCGCCGGACCATGGCCGGGCACTGTTCATCATGCTCAACCCCTCAACCGCGACAGAGGTGCAGAACGATCCCACGGTGGAACGCTGCGAACGCCGCGCCCGCGCGCTAGGCTTTGGCGCGTTCCGGGTGTGCAACATCTTTGCCTATCGCGCCACCGACCCGCGCGTGATGCGCGCGGCGGCAGACCCCATAGGCCCGGCGAATGACGCGGCCATTCTGGGCAGCCTGCCATGGGCCGACCGGGTGATCTGTGCTTGGGGCACGCATGGCGCGCATCTGAACCGTGGCGCGCAGGTCGAAGCGCTGTTGCGCGGCGCGAATACGCCGCTGTTTCATCTTGGCCTCAGCAAGGGCGGCCACCCGAAGCACCCGTTGTATATCGGCTATGCCGTGCAACCGGTGCCTTGGGGCTAAGCCCACTGGACAGAGCAGCGCTTTTGTCCGATCCCTTGGGCATGAAACACGACCTGATCGCCCTGCGCCACGCCCTGCACCGCCAGCCAGAACTTTCGGGCGCAGAGGCCGGCACCGCCGCCCTTATCACCGATGCGTTGCGCGGCACTGCACCCGACCGGCTGGTGACGGGTCTGGGCGGGCATGGCGTGGCCGCCGTTTACGACAGCGGCCAGCCCGGCCCGACCGTGATGTTCCGCGCCGAGTTGGACGCGCTGCCGATCCCTGATGCCTCTGGCGTGGCGCATGCCTCGCAACGCCCCGGCTTGGGGCATTTGTGCGGGCATGACGGACATATGGCAATCTTGATGGGGCTGGCGGGCACGCGGCCTGCGCGTGGGCGGATGGTGCTGCTGTTTCAACCTGCCGAGGAAACCGGCGCGGGCGCGCGCGCGGTTCTGGCCGACCCCGCCTTTGGCGTGCTGCGCCCCGACTATGCCTTTGCACTGCACAACATGCCCGGCTTGCCCTTGGGGGCCGTCGCCGTGGCGGCGGGGCCTGCCAGTTGCGCGTCGGTCGGCTGGCGCATTGCGCTTACCGGGCGTGAAGCCCATGCCGCCTTTCCCGAAACCGGCCAATCGCCCGCACCCATGCTGGCGCGGCTGGTGCGGCATCTGGCCAGCCTGCCCGCCAATAGCGCAACGCTTTGCCACATGAACATGGGCGCACCGGCCTTCGGCATCGCCCCCGGTCGGGCGGTTGCGCATGTGACGCTGCGCAGTGTCACGGATGATGGGCTGGCGCGGCTGGAAGCGGATTTGGCAGCGTGGTGCGCGGAAAATGCGGGCGGTTTGGCCCTAGACATCAGCCGCCATGACCATTTCAACGCCACGCTGAACGACCCAGAGGCGGCGGCCCATGTTGATGCCGCGCGCAACACTTTGGGCATACCGCAAGCCGAATTCGCCTTTCCCATGCGCCCGTCAGAGGATTTCGGCGCTTTCAGTGCGCAGGCCAAATGCGCGCTGTTCTTTCTGGGCGCGGGGACAGACCATCCGGCGTTGCACGACCCCGCCTATGATTTCCCCGATGCACTGATCGCGCCCGGCCAAGCCATGTTCCGGCAGGTTCTGGCGCAGATCACAGGATAAACCGCGCGGGCCGAAGGCCGCGCAGCGCATTACCCAGCCACAGCCGAACGTGCGGCAAATCGCGGGCCAGAAGCACCTCTTCCGGGCAAGCAAGCTGCGCGCGCAACACGCCCGGCAACAGCCCGCAGGCCAAGGGCGGCGTGCGCATCCCCGCGCCCCGGTCGAAAAACACGGTTGTGATGGTCCCGTCGCAGACTTCGTCGCGCTCATTGAGCAAGATCACCTCGTCCAAGCCTTGCGGCAGGGCCGCACGCGCGGCGTCATAGGTCGCGCGCTGGCTGGATTTCAGGCGCAGCCAAGGATCATCAGAGGCCAACCGCAAATCGGACAGCCCCACGCGCCATGTGTCAATGTCAGGCGGAAGCGGGTGGTGTTCCTGCCGGATAACGCCTGCCGCGTCCAGCGTCAGGCGCCACCGTGCCGGGCGGTCGGGACCGGAGACGTGAAAATCTGGCACAGTCCAGCCCAAGGCCGCCGCCCCGGACCCAAGCCGCGCGCGATGCAAATGCTCGTGCCGTAGCGCCGCGCCGTCCCAATAGCCCGTCTCGATAAGCGTCAGGCCACGCGGCGCAGGTCTGTCGCGAAGCGGGTTTTCCATAGCGCTTCCTCCCATTCCCCGGCCTCTGTGCTGTCTTGCACGATGCCGCCACCGACATTTCCCTCGACCGCGCCGCCGTCGAACAGGCGCAAGGTGCGGATGGCCACGGACCACGCCTGATCGCCACCCGGCGCGGCCCAGCCAATCGCCCCGCAATAAACAGAACGCGGTGTCGCTTCCAGCTCTCCGATGATCTGCATCGCGCGGATTTTCGGCGCGCCGGTCACGGACCCGCAGGGAAACAGCGCTGCCATGATCTCTGTCAGCCCAAGCCGCGCGCGCAACTGTCCGCGAATGCGGCTGCTCATCTGGTGGACGGTTGCGAAACTGTCTATGGCGAACAGTTCCGGCACCTGAACCGAGCCGATCTCGGAAATCCGCGCAATATCGTTGCGTAGAAGGTCCACGATCATCAGGTTCTCTGCCTGCACCTTTTCGCTGGCCGCCAAACCCGCGCGCAAGGCGCGGTCGGCCTCTGGCGTGGCGCCGCGTGGGGCGGTGCCTTTCATGGGGCGGCTTTCGACAACACCGTTTTGCAAGGTGAAGAACAGCTCGGGACTACAAGACAGCACCACCGGGCCTGCGCCAAGATCCAGATAGCCGCCAAACCCAACCTTTTGCCGCGCCCGCAACGCGCCATAAAGCCCAAGCGCCGTGCCCGCTGTCAATTGTGCTGCCAGAGGAAAAGTCAGGTTCACCTGATAGCAATCGCCTGCCGCGATATAGGCCATCAGCTTTTCGAACGCCGCCCCATAAGCGGCGCGCGTGGTTCGCGGCAGGACCGGCGATAGGCTGGCGGGTTGCGCATCGGCCCGTGCGTGGAACGTGGTGGCGGACTCTGGCGCATCGAACACGCCCAGCGCCGCAAGCGGTGCGCGCGGATCGTGATGGGGGATGCCGCTTAGGCGCGGCTCAAAGGCGTAGCCCGCTTCATAGGCGATATAGCCCGCAATCCAGCCGCCCGCGCGGCGCGCGACTTCGGCGCGGTCCAGCACATCGGCCACCTCGGCGCGCGACCACGCCAAAAGCAGGTTGCGCGGATGGGTGAACAGCGCGGGGCGGGCGCGCGGTCCGTGGTCAAGGGCAATGACGGGCTGCATTTTGGCCTTCGCGTTGCGGGACATGCCACGGCTAGATATAACGCGCAATCGCGGCTGACCATGTCCGAAACGGTCGCAATCGGGCGGATTTGCGCCATTGACGGCCCTTGCCTAGCCTTCGCGCAGCGCCCGCGAGAAATAGGCAAGGAACGGTTCTGTCAAATACTGCAATGGCGTGCGCTCGCCGGTTTGCAAGAAAACCTCGACCGGCATCCCCGGCAATAACGTCTGATCCGCCAGAAGCGCGCGGCTGTCATCGCGCAATTCCAGTTCCACCCGGTAGAAGCTTTGGGCCAGTTCGGCATTGGTAAACGCATCGGCGGAGACCTTGGTCACAACGGCGCCAAGCTGCGGCAGATCGCGCAGATTCAACCCCGAAAACAGGACCACCGCGTCCTGACCGGCGCGAACCTGATCGATATCGGATGGGTTAACCCGCGCCGAAATAACCAAAGGGCGATCTTGCGGCACCACGAACAAGGCCGGTTCTGCCGCGCGCAGCACCGCACGCGGGGTCGTGACCTGCAAGCCATAAACCACCCCTGACACCGGGGCGCGGATATCCAGCCGCGCAATCTGCTCGCGCAGCGCGTGGCGTTGCTCGAACAATTCGACCTCTGTCGCGGAAATTTCGCGCAACTCGGTCTGCGCGTCCTCGCGCGACTGCGCGCCCAGCGACAAAATTTGCTGCGCGATTTCTGCTTGGCGCTCTGCCGCAGAGGCGCGCTCTGCCAGCAACGCGCCGCGCGCGCCTTGCAGCCGCGCGGCCTCTCTGTCCAGCGTCAGCACGCGGGCGGCCTGCGCCAGCCCGCGTTCCAGCAGGTCGGCTTGGGTGGCGCGCTCTTGCGCGACCAGCGCAATCTGGCGGTCGGTCGCTGCGATCTGCGCGGTAATGCCCTCTACCTGCGTGTCAATCTGGGCGCGGCGTTGTTGCAACTGCGCGATCAGCCCGTCACGCGTTTCTTGCCGCGCGGCCAGCAGGCTGCGCTGCCCGGCCATAAGCGCCTCAATCCGCCCTGCCAATTCGGGGCTTTCTGTCTGTAGCGCCGCCAATTCCGCCGGAAAGCTGAGGGTCTTGGCATTGTCGCGTTCGGCCTCTAGCCGGGCGCGACGGGCCAACATTTCGAACAGACGGTTTTCGACCACGTTCAGGTCGGATTGCAGGCTTGTTCCATCCAGTTGCAACATGACATCGCCCGCAACAACCCGCGCGCCTTCAACCACCTTAATGTGCGCGACCACACCGCCATCGGGGTGCTGCACGATCTGGCGGTTCTGCTCGACCTCTAGCTGGCCGAGCGCGATGATTGCGCCAGAGATCCGGCTTAGCCCGGCCCATGCCCCGAAACCGAACACCAGCACCCCAAGGGTAAGCACCGCCAAAAGCACATGGCGGCGCGGCGAGAAAGGGTCATGCCGGCTCATGCCCCACCCTTTCGGTCGGTATCCCATGGGAAGCGTGCCACGGGTTGCCCGCCCTGCGCCGGACCGGCGGCAGAAGGTGCCGCGCCCTCTTGCCCGGCCCCCGGACCCAGAATCGCGCCGCTGTTGCGCGTTGTCTTGCGCAGCACGTCTTCCATCGGGCCCAAAGCCACAACACGCCCAGCTTTCAGCCGCAACACAAGGTCACATTCAAGGATTGCGCCGGGACGATGGGTCATGATGATAACCGACGCCCCGCGCGCTTTGGCGTTGCGGATGGCCAGATTCAGCGCCCGTGACCCGGCATCGTCCAGATCGGAATTCGGTTCGTCCAACACCAGCAGCGCCGGATCGCCATAGAGCGCGCGGGCCAGCGCAATCCGCTGCATCTGGCCGCCTGACAAGCCGCCACCCTCGGCATCTATGATCGTGTCATAGCCGTTGGGCAGGCCAAAAATCACTTCGTGCGCGCCGGCTGCCTGCGCGGCGGCGATCACGTTTTCATCGGTCGCTGCGGGGTCCAGCCGGGCGATATTGTCGCGCAGGCTGCCCGCAAAAAGCGATACACGCTGCGGCAGATAGCCAATGGCACGCCCAAGTTGCACAGGATCATAATGGTCCAGCAACGCCCCATCCAGCCGGATTTCGCCCAGGGCGGGCGGCCAGATGCCCACCAATGCCTCTGCAAGGCTGGATTTGCCCGCGCCAGAATCCCCGATTACCCCCAATGCCTGCCCCGGGCGCATACCGAAGGTCACATCACGCAGCACAAAACCGCTATTTCCCTCTGCCCCCGGTATGCGCAGCGCCAAACCCTTGACGGCCAGATGCCCCTTGGGCTGTGGCAGCTTGGTGCGCGGCGTTTCGGCCGGGGTTGCCGCCAAGAGCGCGCGCAAGCGCGCGCGTGCGGCCCGCGCGGCCTGCACTTGTGGCCAGCCCCCGATCACTTGATCCAGCGGTGCCAAGGCGCGCCCCAGAATGATGGACGCGGCGATCATTCCGCCTGCAGACAGCTCTGAGCGCAGGACCAGCCACGCCCCCAGCGCCAGCATGGCCGATTGCAGGAACAGCCGGATTGCGCGGGCCGATGCACTAAAGCCGCCGCTGCTGTCATTGCCGGAAATCGCCTCTGACAGGGCATGGCGCCTAAGCTCCGCCCAGCGCCCCAAGGCAGCGCCCTGCATGCCCAAGGCGCGCATTTGCCCGGCTTCGACGCTGATCTGTCGGCCCAATGCCTCTGCGCGTTGTTGCGCGGCAAAAGTGTTTTCCTGCCGCGCGCGACTGCGCTGCATGTTTACAAGGCTTAGCCCGGCCAGCGCCAGCGCCGCAAGGCCCGCAAACAGACCCAAGAGCGGGTGCAACAGCGCGATCACCCCGATAAACAGCGGCACCCAAGGAAAATCGAACAGCGCCAGAAATACGGGGCTGCCAGTGATCTGCTGCAAGAGCGCCACATCCTGCGTGGCGCGCATGGGAAGATGCCGCGATGCCCCGCGCAGCACCGCCCGGCCCAAGGCCGCACGAAACACTTTTGCATCCAGTTGCAACTGGTAGCGCGCCCCGGCCCGCGCCGCGATACGCGCACGCGCATGGTCCAGCAGTCCGAAAACCACATAGAGAAAAGCCACCAGCGTGAACAGCACAACAAGCGTGGCCTCTGACCGGCTGGACAACACCCGGTCATAGACCTGCAACATGAAAACAGGCCCCGTCAGCATCAGCAAATTGGTGAAAATACTGACCACGGCGACCACCACGAACAGCCGCCCGCTGCCCCCATCAGCGACAGACGTTCCGTCTGCCAGCGTTGGGAGCGGCTGTGGATGTGGTTGCGGGGCAATCATCACGCCCGGTCCGGCTGGTTTCACGTTTCCCTGCCCTGCCCCGGAACATGAGAGCCTAGAAATACGGCGTCCAGAGGCACTTGTAATAGAGTTAAGTGTCAAGTCATGCGGCTTGGTAGCGTAGCATTGGATGTGTTGTCATCCTATTAAATGCTTGAATAGGGCAGTGTCGTGTGCAAACTTATTAACCATTATTTAAGCCTGTGCCGAATGTAGCGCCCAGCATTTTGACGAATCAAAGGTACGTCATGGAATTAAGTCCATGTCATTTCTTCCAGCAGCGCACGCCGCGGGTGCCTTTTGTCAGGTTGCTTTTGGCTGCCACGATTTTTGCGGCGTTCTGGATCGGACCTAACATGACAAATGCCCGCTCTGAAAGCGCTGCAATCCTGCATCTGGCTTGCGATGGCGCCCCAGCGGACCTGTGCGGGTCGGTCGCGCAGGTGATCGCGGAGCGTTCGCATGGTCGCTATGAGATTCGTCATGTTGCACCGCCCAAGGCAAGCCCGGAGCGCGCGAGCGATCTGAGCCTAACCGTGGTGCTGGATGGCCGCGGCGAAAACTGGATCGCGGCGCATTTGGATTGGCAACATGGGCCGGACGGCGCACGTCACTCGGGCCCGAGCATGGAAATGAGCGTGATGGACACGACGCTCAAGCCGCGCATGTATGACAGATTTGCCGAAAACCTTATCCGCGCGGATGCCGCGATAGCGGCACTGCTATTTGATTAAATGACAGGCCAATATCGTTTGGCCAGCCAGTTGGAGCAAAGAATATGTGCCAGATTTGTGCCGGAACACAGACGTTTGACCCGTCCCGCCACCCGGATGGCGGCGATTTTGCGACAATTTTCGAAGAGGTGGATGCGCCCGATGACACAAGCACGCCCTACACCATTGGCGTCGGAGATGTGTTTGCCGGTTTGCTTAGTTCTCCCGGAGACCGCGATTGGGTTGCTGTGACGCTTGAAGCAGGGGAAAGCTATATGATTTCCCTTACAGGCTCATACGGCGGCGGCGGAACACTAAGTGATCCTTACCTTCGGCTATACGATGGGTCGGGGAACCTCGTCGGGTTCAATGACAATAACGGCAGCACCGATTCGCTGATGTCCTTCACGGCGACAACCGGTGGCACTTACTACCTAAGCGCTGGTTCCTACAATGACTGGTACTCTGGCAGCTACCAGTTGTCGGTCGTTCAAACAGAGCCCGCACCTGTAGGCACGCTCGACGAATTGGCAACCTATCTGACCAACGGCTACTGGAATGACTCCGGTCGGTCAGAGCGCAGCTTCGACACAAGTTCTGACAACCAGATCACAGTCAATATCGAAGGACTGACAGCGGATGGCCAGCAGTTGGCCCTCTGGGCGATGGAAGCCTGGGAAATGTTTGCCGATCTGGATTTCGTCGTGGTCAGTGGGTCTGCCGACATCAGTTTTGACGACAACGATTCGGGCGCCTACGCGCAAACATTTACCCTCGGCACACAGATCAGTTCGGTCAATGTAAACGTCTCGACCGATTGGCTGGACGACTACGGAACCACGATCGACAGCTATTCCTTCCAGACCTATGTGCATGAAATTGGCCACGCCCTTGGGCTGGGGCACCAAGGGAATTACAACGCGTCCGCAACCTTCGGGGTGAGCAACACCTTTGCCAATGATAGCTGGCAGATGTCGGTCATGTCGTATTTCAACCAGTTCACGAATACCGAGGTCAACGCATCCTATGCGCGGCTTCTGACACCGATGATGGCCGATATTCTGGCAGTCCAGAACTTGTATGGTGCCAGCAATGCAACGGCGGGAAACACGGTCTGGGGCGCGAATTCCAACCTTGGCGGCTATCTGGGCGCCGTTTTTGCCGAGGTCACAGGTGGTCCTGACATGCCCGGCTATAACGGCGGACTGATGGCGTTCACGATTGCCGACGTTGGCGGTCACGACACGCTTGACCTGTCCCCGCTGACGACGAACGCGAATATCGACATGCGGCCAGAGACCTTCTCGGATTTCGGTGGGCTGATCGGGAACATGGCCATCGCACGCGGCACGATCATAGAGGATCTGATTACCGGGTCCGGGAATGACACGATCGTCGGCAATTACGCAGCGAATTTCATACAAAGCGGGGATGGCAACGACAGTGTCTATGGCGGTGCTGGCTTCGATTCCATCCTTGGCGGCGCGGGCGATGACACCCTGGATGGTGGCGACGGAAACGACACGATCCGTGGTGAGGACGGCAACGATTACATCACTGGCGGCGCGGGCGATGACCGGCTTTGGGGCGGCGCAGGCGATGACACGCTCTATGGCGGCAGCGGCAATGACATCATCGGGGGCGGCTCCGGTGCCGACCTGATCCATGGTGGCACTGGCAATGACACGCTGTACGGCGGCAGCGGCAACGACACGATATATGCCGACAGCAGCCTTGCCACCGGGTTCAATGCAATCTGGGGCATGGGCGGCGATGACCTGATCTACGCATCGGACGGGGGCGACCGGATCGGTGGCGGCGGCGGGCGCGACACCATCCATGGCGGCGCCGGCAATGACACGATTTACGGTGGTGTCGCCTTGGGAGAGACCACGATTTACGGCAATGGCGGCGATGACGTAATTTACGGCAGCATCGACAATGACACGATCGATGGCGGCGCGGGCGATGACAATATCGGCGGCGGCCTTGGCGATGACCGCATCATCGGCGGCACCGGCGACGACACGGTGCGCGGCTATCTTGGTGCGGATACCTTCGTGTTCCTGGACGGTCACGAGCGCATGCTTGTCGAAGATTTCAGCTTCGTCGAGAATGACAGGCTGGAACTGGACGGCGCGCTGTGGGGCGGTGGGCTGACGGCGTCTCAGATGCTGTCGATCTATGGCAACGTGTCTGGCGGCATCTTTGTGCTGGATTTTGGCGGCGGTGACATTGTCACGCTTCAGGGCATCACGGACAGCTCTCAGCTGGCCTCTTACATAGATATCGTCTGATCGGGCCAAGAAACCCAACCAAAAAGCCCGGCCCCTTCGGCCGGGCTTTTTGCATCATGCTGTGGATTCCCGAAGCCATTGCTGCCCTGCGGCGTGCAATTCTGCATGTGCAAAATAATTGAGCATGACGTCCTTTTTCTGCCCAAAGCGCATGCCAAACCCGGCATGAGGCGCCAAGCGCAAATGCGACTCATTGGCACTGATCCCGAACATCGTTTGTTTGATGTCAGCCTGACAACAGGCAGATTGCCGCCCGTTGGGCCAGATCTTGGCAGACAACAACCCAACGGACGGCGACAACAATGAATGCTGTCTGGCCAGCATAGCGCTATCGGGCCAAACCCGAAAGCAAATTGGCACGACGGCCCTGACACAGGAGCGCTGCACCTCATGACTTCCAGATCCCTGCTAGCCGCCTTGGCAACCAGCACCGCGCTGGTCGCCGCCCCCGCCCTTGCCCAGGATTGCGCTGACCCGATCAAGGTGGGTGTGCTGCACTCGCTGTCGGGCAGTATGGCGATTTCCGAAACCACGCTGCGCGACGTCATGCTGATGCTGATTGAACAGCAAAACGCCGCCGGTGGCTTGCTTGGTTGCCAGATAGAGGCAGTCGTGGTTGACCCGGCCTCTGACTGGCCGCTCTTCGCCGAACTGACCCGCCAGCTTCTGACGGTCGATGAGGTGGACGTGATCTTCGGCGCATGGACAAGCGTTAGCCGCAAATCGGCGCTTCCGGTGCTGGAAGAGCTGAACGGCCTGATGTTCTACCCGGTGCAGTATGAAGGCGAGGAATCCTCGCGCAATGTGTTCTACACCGGTGCCGCGCCCAACCAGCAGGCGATCCCGGCGGTGGATTATTTCCTCGAAGAACTGGGCGTCGAAAGCTTCGCGCTTCTGGGCACCGATTACGTCTATCCGCGCACCACGAACGCGATCCTCGAAGCCTACCTGATGGACAAGGGCATCCCGGCAGAAGACATCTTCGTGAACTACACGCCCTTCGGTCATTCCGACTGGTCAACCATCGTGTCTGACGTGGTGGCGCTTGGTGCGGGCGGCAAACAGGTCGGCGTGATCTCGACCATCAACGGCGACGCGAATGTGGGGTTTTACACGGAACTGGCGGCACAGGGCATCAGCGCCGATGACATTCCCGTCGTGGCCTTTTCCGTTGGCGAAGAAGAGCTTTCGGGCTTGGACACAGGGCCGCTGGCGGGCCATCTGGCGGCGTGGAACTACTTCCAGTCGGCGGATACCGACATCAATGCCGAATTCGTCGCCGCATGGAAGGCCTTTGCCGGCGAAGACCGCGTGACCAACGACCCGATGGAAGCGCATTATATCGGCTTCAACATGTGGGTGAATGCGGTTGAAGCGGCTGGCACCACCGATGTCGATGCCGTGCGCGAAGCCATGTGGGGGCAGGAATTCCCCAACCTGACCGGCGGCATGGCAGTGATGAATGGCAACCATCACCTGTCCAAACCGGTATTGATTGGGGAAATCCGTGCCGATGGACAGTTCGACATCATCAGCCAGACCGCAGAAGTGCCGGGCGATGCATGGACCGACTACCTGCCGGAAAGCGCGGTTCTGACCAGCGATTGGCAGGAATTGGGCTGCGGGATGTATAACACCGCAACCTCGACCTGCGTGCAAATGACCTCGAACTACTAAGCCATGTCGGGCGCGCGGCCCAAGCCTGCGCGCCCGGATTCGTCCTGCCTGAAACTGGACCTGAAATGCCCTTTCGCACTCTGATATTCCGCGCGCTGGCCCTTCTGACGCTGGCCCTTGTCACCCTGCCCGGCCCCGCCCGCGCGCAAGAGGCGCTGCAACCCGCGTTGCAAGCCTATGCCGACGAACTTGCCAGCCCCTCGCGCCGCAGCATCGAAGCTGTCGTCACCGCGCTGATAGAGCAGGGCCACCCCAATATCGGCGACTTCTTCCGCCGCTTCAGCGCCCGTGAGGTCGTGCAGCGCCCCGAAGATGGGCTGTTCTTTTATGCCGAGGATGCGGGCGACCTTGTGCGGCTGGTCGATATAGACAGTGGCGCGGCGGTGGCCGAAGTGTCCAGCCGCGACGTGACACAGATTCGCACCAATTCCGGTGTGCAGCGCGTCATCGCCTCTGCCCTTGTGCCCTTGGAATTGAATGCCCCCGAACGCGAACTTCGCTTGGCCGCGCTAGAGGCGATCGGCCGCAGCCCCAATGCCAGCCAGATCGCGCCCTTGGCCGCAAGCATAGAGGCCGAACCCGATGCCGCGTTGCAAACCCGCAAGGAACGCCTGCTGCTTCTGCTGACGGCACAATTTGGCGAAGACCGCAGCGCGCGGATTGCCGCCATCGATGCGCTCGGTGGCGATATCAGCATCGAAGCGCGGGGCGTGCTGAACCGTTTGACCGCCACTGTGACCGAAGCGGCCCCCGCACTGCCCGAAGGCGCGAATATCGCCCGCTTGCTGAATGTGGGCGCGGACCTGTCAGAAACCGACGCTTATGAGCTGTTGGTCAGCGCAGGGCTGGCCGAACCGGCGCAGACCCCAGCCATGCTGCGCGATGTTCTGGCGCAGAACATTGTTGACGGGCGCGTGGGCGGTGTGCCGGTCGGGCGGCTGAGCGACCCTGCCGCCCGAACCGAAGCTTACGCGGCCTTGGAAGCTGCGGACACCGTGCCGCCCCGCGCGGCCCCGGATGAAGCTGCGCAAGCTGTGGCCGCGCATGTGTTTTTCACCCGCTACACGCTGGACGACGCCGAGATCACCGCCGCTGCGCAAGCCGCGCTTGACAGCACACGGCAATTGATCGCCACCTATCAGGCCGCGGATCTGGTGTTGGATGGCTTGTCACTGGCATCGATTTTCTTTCTGGCGGCGATTGGCCTTGCAATCACCTTCGGGGTGATGGGCGTCATCAACATGGCGCATGGCGAATTCATCATGATGGGCGCCTATACCGGCTATGTCGTGCAGCTTTTCATCCCCGATTACACGATCAGCCTGCTGGTCGCGCTGCCCTTGGCGTTCTTAGTGACCTTTGCAGCAGGTGTTGCGATGGAGCGCAGCGTCATCCGCCACCTTTACACCCGTCCGCTGGAAACGTTGCTGGCGACCTTTGGCATTTCAATCGCGTTGCAACAATTGGCCAAGAACATCTTCGGCACACAGGCGCGCCCCCTGACCGCGCCGGATTGGCTGGGCGGGGCGTTGCAGATCAATGATATCATTGGCATCAGCACCATTCGCTTGGCGATCTTCGTTCTGGCGCTGATCTTTCTTGGCCTGCTGCTTTACATTCTGAAGCGCACGCGTTTGGGGCTAGAGGTGCGCGCGGTCACCCAAAACCCCGGCATGGCGGCCAGCATGGGCATTAATCCCGACCGCATCAATATGCTGACCTTCGGGCTTGGGTCGGGGATTGCGGGTATCGCGGGTGTGGCCATCGGGCTTTACGCGCAGGTCACGTCGGAAATGGGGTCGAATTACATTGTCCAAAGCTTCATGACCGTGGTCGTGGGCGGCGTGGGCAATGTCTGGGGCACGCTTGCCGGCGCATCGCTGATCGGCTTTTTGCAAAAGGGGATCGAGTGGTTCAACCCTTCGAACACGCTGGCCGCACAGACCTTCATGGTGCTGTTCGTGATCCTGTTCATCCAGTTCCGGCCCAAGGGCATTGTCGCCCTCAAGGGTCGCGCAGCGGGGGATTGACGCCATGGCAAAGACAATACTCGCCCCCAAAAAGGGCTTTCTGGCCGAAAACCCGTCCGTGCTGCGGTTTCTTGCCCTGCTGGCCCTGTTCACCCTGATTGTCAGCGCCTTGGCCGAGGGGTTCGGCGCAGGCGTCATCTCAACCTCTTTTCTGAAGGTGTTGGGGATGACGCTGTGCCTGTGCCTGATCGCGGTCGCGATGGACGTGGTCTGGGGCTATTGCGGCATTCTCAGCCTTGGGCATTTCGCGTTTTTCGGGCTAGGCGGCTATGGCATTGGCATGTGGCTGATGTATGCGCGCACCGAAGGCATCGTGCGGGACTCACTCGCCAATGCCCCCATCCCCGCCACCGAAAGCGAGGTGCGCGATGCCATCGCAGGCCAGATTTTCAGCGTCGTGGGCAGCACGGAACTGCCCTTCATCTGGGGCTTTGCGCATAGCCTGACGCTGCAACTGTTGATGATCGTGCTGGTGCCGGGCCTGCTGGCGCTGGTCTTTGGCTGGCTTGCGTTTCGCAGCCGCGTGACGGGGGTTTACCTGTCGATCCTGACGCAAGCCATGACACTGGCGCTATCGCTCTACCTGTTCCAGAACGACACCGGGCTGCGCGGCAATAATGGCCTGTCGGGCTTGCAGAACATCCCGGGCCTGTTGCACCTGCCGCAATCGACCATCGCGCTGTGGTTCTTCTGGGCCTCTGCCTTGGCGCTGGGGCTGGGCTATATGCTGTTTGCGTGGCTGGTGTCGGGCAAGTTCGGGTCGGTGGTGCGCGCGATCCGCGACAATGAAAGCCGCGTGCGGTTTCTGGGCTACCATGTCGAAAGCTACAAGCTGGTGGTGTTTACCGTAACGGCCATTGTGTCGGGCATTGCGGGCGCGCTGTATTATCCGCAAGCGGGCATCATCAACCCTGCCGAAATTGCGCCAATCACATCGATATATCTGGCCGTTTGGGTCGCCATCGGGGGGCGCGGGCGGCTATATGGCGCGGTCATTGGCGCGGCCACGGTCAGCCTGCTGTCAAGCTGGTTCACCGGCGGCGGTGCACCGAATATCGACCTTGGGTTTTACGAAATCGTCTGGACCGATTGGTGGCTGGTGCTGCTGGGCCTTGGCTTCGTAGCGGTGACGCTGTTCTTCCCCAAGGGCATTGGCGGGCTGTTCGACTATCTGGTGAGGAAACCATGAGCGCGCTTCTGGAAGTGTCTGGCGTATCTGTCACCTTCGACGGGTTTCGCGCCATCAACAACCTATCCATTGCCATTGGCGAGCCGGAATTGCGCGCCGTGATCGGCCCCAATGGGGCGGGCAAGACCACCTTCATGGATATCGTGACCGGCAAAACCAAGCCAGATGAGGGCCGCGTTCTGTGGGGCGAGACGTCGATGAACCTGCTGGGGATGTCTGAAAGCGCCATTGCCCGTGCGGGCATTGGCCGCAAATTCCAAAAACCCACGGTGTTCGAAGATCAGACCGTGCGCGAGAACCTCGCCATGGCGCTGCGCAACAAGCGCGGGCCGTTCGATGTGCTGTTTTACAAACCCAACCGCCACGCCCGCGCGCGCATTGCCGAACTGGCAGAGGAAATCGGGCTATCCGACGCCCTGCCCCGCCGCGCGGGCGATCTGAGCCACGGGCAAAAGCAATGGCTGGAAATCGGAATGCTGCTGGCGCAAGACCCGCGCTTGTTGCTGGTCGATGAACCGGCGGCGGGCATGACCCCCGCCGAACGCGAACACACGACCGAGTTGCTGACCCGCGCCGCCCAAACCCGCGCGGTGGTGGTGATCGAACATGACATGGAATTCATCCGCCGACTGAACTGCAAGGTCACCGTGCTGCATGAAGGGTCGGTGCTGGCCGAAGGTAGCTTGGACCATGTGACCCAAAACCAACAGGTGATTGATGTGTATCTGGGGCGCTAAACCATGCTGAATGTCGAAAACCTAACCTTGCACTACGGCGCGTCGCAAATCCTCTATGGCATTGACCTTGTTGCACGGCCCGGCGCGGTGACCGCCGTTATGGGCACCAACGGCGTGGGCAAGACCAGCCTGCTGAAAGCCATTGCGGGCCGCCACCCCTATTCGGGCGGCACGATCACGCTGGATGGGCAGGACTTGCGCCACCTGAACGCCGCGCAAGCAGCAAAGGCCGGCATCGCCTATGTGCCGCAGGGGCGCGAGATTTTCCCGCTGCTGACCGTGACCGAGAATCTGCAAACCGGCTTTGCCTGTCTGCCGCGCGACCAGCACACGATCCCGCCGCGCATTTACGAATTGTTCCCGGTGCTCAAACAAATGAGCGCGCGGCGCGGGGGCGATTTGTCGGGCGGGCAGCAACAACAGCTTGCCATCGCCCGCGCCCTCATCGCGCAGCCCCGTGTGCTGCTGCTGGATGAACCGACCGAAGGCATCCAGCCCAATATCATCAAGCAGATTGGCGAGGTCATCAAATTGCTGCGCGAAGAAGGCGAGATCGCCATCGTGCTGGTCGAACAATTCTTCGATTTCGCCTATGATCTGGCCGATGAATTCGTCGCCATCAACCGGGGCGAAGTGCGGCTGGCCGCCCCGGCGGCGCAGGTCACGCGTGAAAAGCTTCTGGCAGAGGTGTCGATCTGACCCTTGACGGGGGCGCGGATTTGCCCGCTTTTGGCACCCATGACCGCCCAAGCCCCGCCCCTGCCAGATGCCCACCCCATTACGGCCGCGTTCTGGATGTGCGGCGCGATTGCGTCTTTCACCCTGATGGCCATTTCGGGCCGGGAAATACAGGCGGAACTGAACAGTTTTGAGTTGATGTTCTGGCGGTCATTGATCGGCTTTGCGATTATCGGAACGCTGGTCTTGTCGCTGCACGGCCGCGCGGTCTGGCCCGCGATCCGCCCGACCCGTCCGCGCCTGCATCTGGCGCGCAATATCTTCCATTTCGCGGGGCAGAACCTGTGGTTCTACGGGATCATGGCGATTCCACTGTCGCAGCTTGTGGCGCTGGAATTCACCTCTCCCATCTGGGTGGCGGTGCTTGCACCGCTGGTCGTGGGCGAGGTGTTCACCCGCCGTCGCCTATGGGTGGCGGCACTGGGCTTTGCAGGTATCCTGATCGTGGCGCAACCGGGGGTGCAACCGCTCAGCAGCGGGCATTTGGCAGGTATCCTTTGCGCGGTCGCTTTTGCCATGAACCTGCTGCTGACCAAACGAATCATGCGCCATGACAAGGTGTTGTGCGTGCTGTTCTGGATGACGGCCTCGCAAACCTTGTTCGGGCTGGCGCTGGCGCAATGGGGTGGGTTCACATGGCCAAGTGCTGCGATCCGGGGCTGGATCGTGCTCGTGGGGCTGACGGGGCTAAGCGCGCATTATTGTCTGACATCGGCGCTGGCGCTGGCCCCGGCCACCATCGTCGCGCCGATGGAATTCTTCCGCCTGCCGATCATCGCACTGGTCGGAATGTGGCTATATGCCGAAGCATTGGACCCGTTCGTGTTCTTGGGCGGCGCGGTGATTTTCGCGGCGAACTGGTTGAACCTGAACACGCGCAGGGCACCGGTTCCGGCACCCTAAGATTTGACAAATTCAAAGAATTTGGTGGAGCCTAGCGGGATCGAACCGCTGACCTCCTGCATGCCATGCAGGCGCTCTCCCAGCTGAGCTAAGGCCCCAAACCCAAGCCGTTTGGCTTGGTGCGCGGGTATTACGAAAGCCCGATTGCCAGTGCAAGCGGAAAATCGCGCCCCCGCGCGGGTTTTCGTCGATTAGTCGTCGTCGCTCTCTGCGACATCGGCCAGATCGTCGAGCGCGACGGTATCGTCGTCATCGTCTTCCAGCAGTTCATCATCGACATCGGCTGCATCGTCGTCATCGACCAGCAACGCGTCATCATCATCCTCGGCGGCTTTCTTGGCCTTGGCTTTCAGTGCGGCATTGCCTTCGTCGGCGCGGCGTTCCTGAGCTTCGATCACCACGGTCTTGCCGGTATAGGGGCTGATGATCGGGTTCTTGTTCAGGTCGTAGAACTTGTTGCCTGTTTCCGGGCAAATGCGCTTTACGCCCCAGTCAGGATTGGTCATGAGGTTGCCCCTTCGAATGCGAGTCTTTCGTGCAAGGGCGTGCCGTGCCATAAGGAGGCGCGCCTGTAAAGCCCCTTGGCGCGCTTTGCCTGATTATTGACCGATACGACATGCCTCAACAGACCGAAACCGTTGTTTTGCCGGGTGAGCCGGCGCTATGCGTGCTAATCCGCGCCTCTGCCCGCGCGCGGCAGATGTCACTGCGCGTGTCGGGTCTGGACGGCAAGATCACGTTGAACATGCCGCGCGGGTTGGCCCGCCGCCATGCGCTTGCCTTTCTGTCGGAAAAAGAGGGCTGGCTGCGTGCGGCGGTTTCCCGCGCGCCGGGGCCAACCCCCGTCCTGCCCGGCGTGATGCTTCCGGTGGACGGCACGGCGCGGCAGATCACGCCCGCCCGCATTCGCAGCGTTGTGCTGGAAGATGACCGCCTGCTGGTGCCGGAAACCGGCCCGACCGGGGCCCGCGTGGCGGCGTTTTTGAAAACCCGGGCGCGCGACCGTCTGGCCATGATGGCCGACCATTACGCGCAGGCGCTGGGGCGCAAGGTTACGGCAGTGTCGTTCCGCGACACGCGCTCGCGCTGGGGGTCGTGCACGGCGCAAGGGCGGCTGATGTTCTGCTGGCGGCTGGCCATGGCCCCGACCGTGGTGCAAGATTACGTCGCCGCGCATGAAGCCGCGCATCTGGTGCATATGGACCATTCGCGCGCCTATTGGGGCGCTGTTGCGCGGATCATGCCCGATTACGCCCACCATCGCGCATGGTTGCGCAGCCATGGCGCGGCGCTGCATGGTTACAGGTTCGACAGCGAGTAATCCGCGACAACCTCGTATCGGTTGCCTTGCTTGCCTTGGTGAACACGGAACAGCGACAGGGTGTCGGGCATGAATGGCTCGCTGGCAAAGCTCATTCCGCGCGCAAGGGCGTCGTGCAGTTCTGCCAAATCGAAATCCGCCGGGCGCAGATAGGCCAGCGTGACATGCGGCGTGAATTTGCGGCGCGGAAAATCGACCCCGAAGCTGCGCGCCAGCGCTTCCAGCCGTTGGTGCAGATGGGTCAGCGTAGGATCGGGGACAACACGGGCATGCAGGTTATGCGGCTTGGTGCCGCCGAACAGGCCCAGCCCGGCAAGCTGCACCCATGGGGCTGGCGCGCGGAACCCTTGCAAGGCAAGGTCCAGTTCTTCCAGCAGGTCATAGGGCTGTTCGCCCAGAAAAACCAAGGTCAGGTGGTAATTCTCTGGCGGTTGCTTGCGCGCCACAGTCAATTTGTGGCTTTGCAGCACAAGCTGCGCACCGATATGCGACGGAATCTGAAAGCCAAGGAATGCGCGCATCATGGCAGGCACCCTGCCGCAAAGCTTGTGCGGCGAAAAGGGGCAGGCGATTGTGCCGCCTGCCCCTGTTGCATTTATTCTGCGGCAACCGGCACGGCCAGTCCGCCGCGCGGGCGCTCGGGCAGCACGAACGCGATCACAACAAAGACCAGCCCCATGACAATACCCGCGATATCACCCGAAACGGGCAGCAGCGCGGGGTAGTCCTGTCCGGGAATCTGGCCGATGACCAGCTTGCCGCCCCAGATCGCATCCAGCAACCCGGTGTCCTTGATGGCCGAATACACCACCGTATAGGCCGCAGCCCCGACAAGCCCGCCCGCGATATAGACCATCGCGTCGCGCCGGCCCGAAGCCGCCGCACAAACGCCCGTACCGGGGCAGAACCCCGACAGCGCCCAGCCAAAGCCCAGCAACATGCCGCCAATCAGCACGCCCCAATAGGCCCCCTTGACCGACATATGCGCCACATCGACCAGCCCCAGCATTTGCCCGCCGAAGATCAGGATCGCGGCGACGCCAATGCCCAGAAGGATGGTTTTCATCAGGCCCAGCGCACGCAACGCCAGCATATTGCCCAGAACGGACGGGTTGGTGGCCCCAATGCGGTCCAGAACCGCGCCAAAGCCCACGCCGATCACCAATGCAAGAAGAATGTCCATTGTGCTTACTCCTCTGTCTTATACAGCCACAGGGCGGTCGGAACGGCGGTGGCAAAAGCGCCCGCCGCAAACAGGAAGCCCGAAATCGCGGTTTGCGACATGCCCGACATCATGTGGCCAGAGGTGCAGCCCCCGGCCAGCCGCGCGGCAAAGATCACGATGAACCCACCGATAAAGGCGACCGCGAAGCGCTTGGCCACGCTGCTTCCGAAATTGGCCTGCCACAATGCCGGAATGTTGCACTCTGCCCCCTGAACGCCCTTGCGCAGATAGGATGACAGGAACGCGCCCAGCGCCATGGCCAGAACGAAGATGAAGCTGTAGTTGATCGGGTTGGCAATGTTCTTGGCGTAACGCGCGAAATATGCGTTGTCCGAGGTCGGCTTGCCATCCGCCCCCTCATAGATGGTGCCAGAGGCAACCGCGTCTGCGATCACGCCATCCAGAATCACGAACTGCGTGGACACACCAATCGGTTTGACCAGCATCATGGCAATGAAGAACACGAAGCCCAAGGCAAGGCCCCCTATCTTCCAGTCGAGTGTCATGGGTCTACTCCTATAGAAACATATAATATGATTTTATGAATATATTTGCTCGCCTGCTTTGACCCAGATCAAGACAGCGGGCTATTCGGCGTTGAGCGCCGCCATAAGCCGGGCTTTTTCGCCATGGTCGGACGGGTCGGAGATGGCACTGGCCAAGGCTTCGAGTGACGCGATGGAATGGGCGGCGCGAAAGCTGTCGACATGTGGCAGCATTGCCCGGATGCCGCGCGCGCGGGGCGCAAAACTGTCCCACCGCAACAACGGATTCAACCAGATGACGCGGCGGGCGGACAGGTGCAACCGTTCCATTTCGCGCGCCAAAAGCGCCGGGTCGTCCCGGTCCAAGCCGTCCGAGATCAGCAGCACGACCGCCCCCTGCCCCAGCACACGGCGCGACCAATCGACATTGAAGGCGCGCAGGCAGCCGCCTATGCGGGTGCCGCCTTGCCAGTCCTGCGCTTCCGCGCCTGCGGCATTCAGGGCGGCATCCACATCGCGGGTTTTCAGGTGGCGCGAAATATTGGTCAGCCGCGTGCCGAAGGTGAAGGCATGCACCTTGGCCCAGCCCTGCCCCTGCCGGTTGGCAACCGCATGGACGAAATGCAGCACCATGCGCGAATATTGCGACATGGATCCGGAAATGTCGCACAGCACGACCAAGGCTGGCCAACGGGTGCGCGGCGTCTGGCGGTAAAGCGCACGCACCTCTCCGCCGGCACGCGCCGCCGCGCGCAGGCTGCGCCGCCAATCGGGCTTGCGCCCGCGCGGGTCAGGCGCATGGCGGCGGGTCGCGATGGGTTTGACCGGCAGGGTCAGGCGCGCCAGCATCCGGCGGGCCTGTGCGGCTTCGTCGGTCGACATTTGTTCAAAGTCGAGCGTTCGTAGGCGTTCCTCTGTCGAGGCGGTCTGCGAGGCATCGATCTCGATTTCCGTTTCGTCGCTCTCTTTGTTCTGACTGCGCAAATCGGGCGCCTGCGCGCCGTCCAGAAGCGCCTCTGCGGCGCGTTTGGCAGCCGCAGCAGCCGCCTTGTCTTCGGCCACATTGCGCACGGCCGGCAACATCATGGACATCATATGTTCCAGATAACGCGGGTCACGCCAGTAAAGCCGGAACACCTGCGCGAACACCTGTCGTTCTTCGGGACGGTTGACGAAAACAGCGTGCAGCGTCCAATAGAAATCGGCCTTGCGGTCGAACCCCGCCACGGCAACTGCCTGAATGGCGGTTTGAACCCGCCCCGGCCCGATCGGCAGGCCCGATCGGCGCAGCGCGCGCGCGAAATGGGTGATATTGTCGCGCAGCTTGGGGTTATCGGGCAGGGCAAGATCTGTGTATTTTGACACGACTAACCTATCGGAGGGGCTGCGCCCCACGCCTTTACCAGCGCCGGGGCTGCGCCCCGGCAGGAGCGAGGGGCGCTGCCCCTCTGGTCCCTGCGGGACCATTCACCCCGGGATATTTGGGCAAGGATGAAGGTCATGCGGCAGGTAGGGATTGGCGAACCTCGTCAAGGAGTTTCTTGGCTTCGGAGCCTTGCAGGCGGGCGATGTCGTCTTGGTATTTCAGGATCGCGCCGAGCGTGTCGGCGATAACTTCGGGCGAGAGTTCCAGCACGTCGAGCGCCAGCAGGCATTTCGCCCAGTCGATGGTTTCGGCCACACCCGGTTTCTTGAACAGGTCTTCGGTACGCAGGCGCTGCACGAACGCCACCACTTCGCGCGAGAGCTTGTCCGAGGCTTCGGGCGCGCGGGTGTCTAGGATGTCGCGCTCGCGCGCGAAGCTGGGGTAATCGACCCAGTGATAAAGGCAACGGCGTTTCAGCGCGTCATGCACTTCGCGCGTCCGGTTCGACGTGAGGATGACGATCGGCGGTGTTTCGGCCCGAATTGTGCCCAGTTCCGGGATTGTAACCTGAAAATCAGACAATGCTTCGAGCAAAAACGCCTCGAACGGTTCATCCGTGCGGTCGATTTCGTCGATGAGCAGGACCGGCGCACCGCCAGGTTGCGGGCGCATGGCTTCGAGAAGGGGGCGTTCAATCAGGTAGTCCGGCCCAAAAAGGCGGTTGTGCAGATCGGTCTTTTCGCCCGCGGCTTCGGCGCTGCGAATGGCCAGCATCTGGGCGGCAAAATTCCATTCATAAACGGCAGAGGCGGCATCAAGCCCTTCGTAACACTGCAGACGGATCAGGCGGCGGCCAAGGGCGGCGGCCAGCGCCTTGGCGATTTCGGTCTTTCCGGTGCCCGGCTCTCCTTCAAGAAAAATGGGGCGGCCCAGTTTGAGCGCAAGGAAAAGCACCGTCGCCAGCGCGCGGTCGGCGAGGTAGGCTTGCCCCGCAAGCAGGTTTTGCGTGGCGTCGATACTGTCGGGCAGGTCAGTCATGCGGGGGCCTTTATGCCTGATAAGCCCTCACGCTGGCGCGCAGCGTGGTCCCGGTCAAGCCCGGATCGCGCGTCTTGCGACCATTGGACAGGGCGCATTTGACGCGGCTGTGACCCTTGACCGCAGAGGACGATGCTATCACCTCTTTGCGAACCCGTTCTCATAAGCTAAGACCTGAGCCATGATAGTAGAACTCGGACATTTCGCCCTGATCCTTGCCTTTGCCGTCGCATTGGCGCAATCCGTCATCCCGCTGGTCGGCGCCCATAAAGGGTGGCGCGACTGGATGGGGGTCGCTTCACCCATGGCAAGTGTGCAGTTCACCTTGACTGCCCTTTCCTATGCCGCACTGACATATGCCTTTGTCGTGTCCGACTTTTCGGTTAAGCTGGTGGTGGACAATTCGCACACGCTGAAGCCGCTGATGTACAAATTGTCGGGCGTTTGGGGCAACCATGAAGGGTCCATGCTGCTTTGGGTGCTGATCCTGACCTTGTTCGGGGCCAGCGCCGCATGGTTTGGCGGCAACTTGCCGCGCAGCTTGCAAGCGCGGGTGCTTGCCGTGCAATCTTCGGTCACGGCGGCGTTCATGGCTTTCACCATTTTCACGTCCAACCCGTTCACACGGCTGGCGCAACCGCCGTTTGACGGCGCCGACCTGAACCCATTGTTGCAAGACCCCGGCTTGGCGTTCCATCCGCCGTTCCTGTATTTGGGTTATGTTGGCCTGTCGATGGCGTTCAGCTTTGCCGTGGCCGCGCTGATTGAAGGGCGTGTCGATGCGGCTTGGGGCCGCTGGGTGCGCCCTTGGACCTTGGCGGCTTGGGTGTTCCTGACCATCGGCATCGCGCTTGGGTCGTGGTGGGCCTATTACGAACTGGGCTGGGGCGGCTACTGGTTCTGGGACCCGGTAGAGAATGCCAGCCTTATGCCTTGGCTGTTCGCCGCAGCATTGCTACATTCCGCCATCGTGGTCGAAAAGCGCGAGGCGCTGAAAAGCTGGACCATCCTGCTGGCGATCCTTGGGTTCGGGTTTTCGCTGATGGGGACGTTTGTGGTCCGCTCGGGTCTGCTGACCTCTGTCCACGCCTTCGCGACCGATCCGGACCGGGGTATCTTCATTTTGCTGATTATGGCGGTATTTCTTGGCGGGGCGCTGGTGTTGTTCGCATTCCGCGCCGAACAGCTTGAAGCCAAAGGCGTGTTTTCAACGGCCAGCCGCGAATCCGCGCTTGTGATGAATAACGTTCTTTTGGCTGTGTCGTCCTTTGTCATCTTCATCGGGACCATGTGGCCGTTGGTGTCGGAAATGGTGTTTGACCGGGTTCTGTCGGTCGGTCCGCCGTTTTTTGACGCGGCCTTCACGCCCTTTGCAATCGCCTTGGCCATGATCCTGCCGATTGGCGCCATGCTGCCATGGAAACGGGGCGATATCGCCCGAACGATGAAGCCGCTTTGGGGCTTCATGGTGTTCTCATTGGCCATGGGCGCTTTGGTCTGGGCCATGCAGACGGGCGGGTCCGCCATTGTGCCAGTGGGCGTGGCGCTTGGCCTATGGGTCGGTTTCGGGGCCGCTGTCGATTTGTGGAAGCGCACCGGGCGCGGCAGCATTGGCAACCGCGTTGCGCGCCTTGCCCGCTTACCGCGTGCCGATTGGGGCAAGGCGAGCGCCCATACCGGGCTGGGCATGACAATCTTTGCGGTGGCGGCGCTGGAAGGCTGGCAAAGCGAAGATATCCGCGTGTTGCAGATTGGCGAAAGCTTCGACAAGGGTGGCTACACCTTGACGCTTGCAAGTGTGGAACGTGTGCAAGGGCCGAACTACACGTCGACCATGGGGATCATCGAGGCAGAGCGTAATGGCGAACCGGTCTCTGTGCTGCGCCCCGAAAAGCGCTTCTATCCAATCGCGGGCATGCCCACGACGGAAGCTGCGATCAACTACAAGATCCATCGCGATCTGTATGTAACGCTGGGCGATCCGCAGGATAATGGTGGCTGGGCCGTGCGCACCTATATCAAGCCCTTTGCCAATTGGCTGTGGATGGGCTGCACGCTTATGGCTCTGGGCGGATTGCTGTCGCTGAGCGACCGGCGCTACCGCGTGGCCGCAGGCGCAAAGAAACGCACCGGCCCCAATGCGGTGCCCGCGGAATGAGAGCGTTTCACGGACTTGCCCTTGCTTTGACGCTGGCCCTTTCTGGGCCAGCACTTGCCGTGCAACCGGATGAGATTCTGGACGATCCGGTTCTGGAAGAGCGCGCGCGTGATCTGTCGACCGGGTTGCGTTGCCTTGTCTGCCGCAACGAATCGATCGACGAATCCAACGCGGATTTGGCGCGCGATATGCGCATCCTTGTGCGCGAGCGGTTGGTCGCGGGCGATAGTGACTCAGAGGTCGTGGATTTCCTTGTCGCGCGCTATGGCGAATATGTCTTGTTGCGCCCCACCACCGAGGGCAGCAATGCCCTGCTATGGCTTGCCGCACCGGCCCTTTTCCTTGTCGGCTTCGGCGGGGCTGTGTTCTATCTGCGCAGCCGCGCGCGGCAGAAACCGCAGGCCGATGACCTAAGCGACAGCGAAAAACAGCGTTTGGCAGAGTTGCTGAAAGACTAACGCAAGGTCCGGGCTTTCCCCCGCCTTGGCTTTGCGCCAGTATCCTGCCAAGCAAGGCGCGAGGGCATAATGGACTACCAGACGATCACAACCCGCGAAGATGGCGGCATCGGTATTGTCACGCTGGCACGGCCCGACATGATGAACGCACTGAACCGCCAGATGCGGGCCGAACTGACCCATGCGCTGACAGATATTGCCAGCCGCGCCCGCGTTTTGGTGCTGACCGGCTCGGGGCGCGCGTTTTGCTCGGGGCAGGATCTGGGCGATGGCGGCAGCGCCGCCAATATCGACCTAGAACGCACACTGCGCGAAGAATATGAACCCATGTTGCGTGCGATCTACGATGCGCCCGTGCCGGTCATCTGCGCGGTGAATGGCGCGGCGGCGGGGGCCGGGGCCAACCTTGCGCTGGCAGCAGACGTGGTTATCGCCCATGAAGACGCGGTTTTCATTCAGGCTTTCTCCAAGATCGGGCTGATCCCGGATGCGGGCGGCACTTGGTTTCTGCCGCGCCAAGTGGGGTTTGCCCGCGCCATGGGGGCAATGCTGTTCGCAGATCGCATAAGCGCACAGCAAGCCGTGGACTGGGGCATGATCTGGGAAGCCGCGCCAGCCGACAGTTTCGACACGCTGTGGATGGCGCGCGCGCGCATGTTGGCCGATGGCCCAACGGTGGCATATCGCAACATTCGTCGCGCGCTGCGGGACAGCCTGTCGAACCCGCTGAACACCCAGTTGAAACTGGAAGCCCATTTGCAAGCCGAAGCCGGCAAGACGCGCGATTTCAAAGAGGGCGTTCTGGCATTTCTGGAAAAGCGCCCTGCCAGCTTCGAAGGGCGCTAGGAAAGACCGGCGCGGCTGGCAATAGTCGGGCCGCCGCCGGGAAATGGCCTTAGTGTGCTGGTGTGACCTTGCGTGGCCGGCCATGCTATGCAACCCGATTCAGCAAGTGTCGCATTTGTCGCAATCGGCAGGGATTCGGCAGCCTGTTAAGCAAGCGTAGTTGCCCGGCCCCGCAAGGTTTGGGCAGACATGCCGCCAGACTGCGACTCTGCGCCGCAGTGCATTTCACCAACACATCATCATATTCAAATTTATAAATACGATAGGAGGACGTCATGTCGACGCGCAAACCATCCGACACTTATTCGCCGCTCTACTTCCTCGCCTCTGTCGGAGCGGGGGGGCTGACGGTGACATTCTTCATGTGGCTCATGTTCTGGATCCCGCATCCCGGCAAGACCGTGCCGGTTTTCGAAGATATCATGGCCGCCTTCGCCGCGGGCAACCCCGCCACACAAGCCATGCTGGTCATCGCCATGGCCGGGATCGCGTTCTTCGCGTTCCAGAACATCAAGCTGCTGATCTGGAACCTTCAGCGCTACACTGCGTGGCGCAAAACCGAAGCCTTCGAAAAATTCGCCAAGACCAACGCCCAGAGCCAGATGCTGGCCCTGCCCTTGGCGCTGGCCATGGCCGTGAATGGCGGCTTCATCATCGGGCTGGTTTTCGTACCGGGCCTGTGGTCGGTCGTGGAATACCTGTTCCCGTTGGCCATGGTCGCGTTTCTGGCCATCGGCGTCCTGGCGCTGAAACAATATGGTGCGTTTCTGGGCCGTGTGCTGACCGAAGGTGGCTTTAACTGCGCTGCCAACAACAACTTTGGCCAGATCCTGCCCGCTTTCGCCTTTGCCATGGTCGGCGTCGGCATGTCGGCACCCGCCGCGCTGAGCACATCTGCCACCGTTGCCGGTGCTTCCATCGCCATCTCGACCTTCTTCCTGATGACCAGCGCACTGATTGCCGCAATTGCCATGATCCTTGGCCTGCGTTCGATGATGGAAAATGGCGCCAATGCCGATACTGCGCCGACGCTGCTGATCATCGTGCCGCTGCTGACGGTTCTGGGCATCTTGATGCTGCGTCAGGCGCATGGGATGGGCGTGCATTTCGGCATTGACGAAGGCGCGGGCGCCACGCTGGCGCTGACCTCGAAACTGCTGGCCACGCAGGTCGCGATCCTGCTGTTCGGCGGACTGGTTCTGGTCAAGCAAGGCTATGCGGGCCGGTTCCTGTTCGGGTCGGAAAACTCTGCGGGGTCTTATGCACTGGTCTGCCCCGGTGTTGCCCTGTCGGTGATGCTGCATTTCTTCCTGAACAACGGGCTGGTCAAAGCAGGTATCGTTGACAAGTTCGGGATTGCCTTTTGGGTCATCACCGCACTGGCGATTGCCGCTCAGGTCGCGATGGTCTGGCTGGTGCTGGTTCTGAACCGTCGCCATTTCGGCGCCCCGAAGCACGCAGCGACCGTTCCTGCGGAATAAATCCGAAACCAAGACAATTGCGCGCGCGGCCCCACCGGGCCGCGCGTTTTGCTTGGTAACACGATATCTTGCGGCGCGGCACAAACAGCACCACCCATCTGGTGGGCAAAACCCCGCAACCCCCAGAAAGAATGCTTGCAACTGGGCAGCACAGTTGGCAGCATTACATCAGGCCAAACGCCATGAATGGGAGACCCGCTTGGGTATCAGCGCCATGACCCCCGATGCCGGGGCAGACGATGCGACCGTGCATCTGGAATTTGCCGATAACCGCCTGCTGGTGGAGTTATGCGGCGAGTATGACAAGAACCTCACACAAGTTGAAAGCCAGTTGGGCGTGCAGATCGTGCGCCGCGGCAACCAGCTTGCCGTCATGGGAGAGGCGCGCAGCGAAGCCTCAGATGTGCTGCGCGCGATGTATCAGATGGTGCAGGAACGCACCACGCTGGAACATGGCGATATCGCCGCCCTGATCCGGCTGGGCAATGCCGATGTGGCAGCCCCTGAGCAAATGGAAATGTTCCGCTCCGGGCGGCTGGAACTGCGCACGCGCAAGAAAACCATCATCCCGCGCACCGAAGCGCAGCAGGCCTATACCCGCGCGCTTCTGGATGCCGAGCTGAATTTCGGCATCGGCCCCGCAGGCACCGGCAAGACCTATATCGCGGTCGCCGCCGCCGTGCAGATGTTCGCGGATGGCCATGTCGACAAGATCATCCTGTCGCGCCCGGCCGTGGAAGCGGGCGAGCGCTTGGGCTTTTTGCCCGGCGACATGAAGGAAAAAGTCGACCCCTACATGCAGCCGCTCTATGACGCTTTGAACGATTTCCTGCCCGGCAAGCAGTTACAAAAGCTGATAGAAGAACGCCGGATCGAGATAGCGCCGCTGGCCTTCATGCGGGGGCGCACGCTGTCAAATGCGTTTGTTCTGCTGGATGAAGCGCAAAACGCCACCGAAATGCAGATGAAGATGTTCCTGACCCGTCTTGGCGAAGGCTCTCGCATGGTTATCACCGGGGACCGCAGCCAAGTGGATTTGCCGCGCGGCGTGCAATCTGGCCTGCGGGCGGCAGAGCGTATTCTAGAGGGCGTGGAGGGGATTCGCTTCAGCTACTTCACGTCTTCGGATGTCGTGCGCCACCCGCTGGTTGCCCGCATTATCCGCGCCTATGAAAAGGACGAGGAATCGCGTGACTGACCTGGTCGAGATCGTTCACGAGGCCGGGGAGTGGGACTTATCCGCGCTGCACAAGCTGGCAGAGGATGCCGCGCGCTGCACGCTGGAACATGTTGGCCTGTCGCACGAGGGCTACGAAATAGCGCTACTTGCCTGCGATGATGCGCGGATCGCCGCGTTGAACGCGCAGTTTCGCAGCAAATCGCACCCCACCAATGTGTTAAGCTGGCCCGCGTGGGATTTATCCGCCGAAACCGCGGGCAACGCCCCCGAATTGCCGCCCGAAGGCGACATGGAAGACCCCGAATCGCTGGGCAATATTGCCTTGGCCTTTGAAACCTGTGCGCGCGAGGCAGCCGAGCAAGGCAAACCGTTTTCGGCCCATCTGACGCATCTGGTCGTTCATTCCGTGTTACATCTTCTGGGATATGACCATATCCGTGACAAAGATGCCGCGTTGATGGAAGAAACCGAAATCACCATACTTGCCAGCATGGGGGTCACGAACCCATATGAACTTGGGGCCGAGATGCCTCTTTAACACTGGAAAGGACCAATGGGCGACACGACAGACGGATCTAGCGCAGCGCACAGCGCGCAAGACATCCAAGACGCCGAACCACGCGGGCTGTTCAGCCGCCTGTTCGACGCATTTTCCCCGGACGAAACCGATAGCCAAGGCGAAAGACTGGGCCGCACGCTTCCGGGCTTGGCCAATCTGCAACGCCTTCGGGTCGAAGACGTCGCGATCCCCAAGGCAGAGATCGTGGCGCTGAGCGCCGAAAGCGGCCTTGTAGAGATCGTGCAGGAATTCCGCTCTTCGGGCTATTCCCGAATTCCGGTCTATGAAGACACGCTCGACAAGCCATTGGGCCTGCTGCTGCTGAAAGATCTGGCGCTGCGGTATGGCTTTAACGGGCACCACGATCTGGACCTTGCCGCGTTGCTGCGCCCGATCCTCTATGTTCCGCCGTCCATGCCGCTTTCGGTTCTGCTGCGCAAAATGCAGGCGGATCGCACGCATATGGCACTGGTGATCGACGAATATGGCGGGGTGGACGGGCTGGTCACGATCGAAGACCTGCTGGAGCAGGTCGTCGGCGAAATAGAAGATGAGCACGACACCGAAGAAGAGGTGACCATCCAGCGCGTGGATGATAGCACCTACATGGTCGATGCCCGCACGCCGCTGGAAGAACTGGCCGAAGTGCTGGGCATGTCCCTTGATTACGAGGATATGGACGAAGAGGTCGACACCTTGGGCGGCCTTGTCTTTGTCTTGTCGGGCCATGTGCCGGTGCGCGGCGAAGTGGTGGAACACCCGTCCGGCTTGGAATTCGAAGTGATCGAAGCAGACCCGCGCCGCATCCGACGCCTGCGCGTGCACTTGCCCCAAGGCCTGAAAAGCGCCGCGCAATGACACGACGGCCCCGGTGGCTCGCCGCGCCAGCGCTTGGCGCGGTCATGGCACTTGGGCAGGCCCCTTTGGGCTGGTGGTGGCTGACGATCATCGCAGGCGGGTTGCTGTTTGTGCTGCTGCCCCGCCCCACGCGCGCTGCAACCTTGTGGTTGTGGCAAGCAGGGCTTGGCTATTTCGGGCTGGCGCTGATCTGGATCGTGCAGCCCTTCTTCGTCAACCCGGTCGTGCATGGCTGGATGGCCCCCTTCGCGCTGGTGTTGATGGCCGGCGGCATGGCGCTGTTCTGGGCCGGCGCTGGGCTTGCGGCACGGTTCGGCCCAGCGCTGGTTGCGGTGGTGTTTCTGGCGCTGGAACTGGCGCGCGGATGGGTCTTTACCGGGTTTCCGTGGGCCATGCTGGGGCATGTGCTGATCGACACGCCCATGTTGCAACTTGCCAGCCTTGGCGGCGCGGGGCTGCTGTCAGCGCTGGTTCTGGCGGGCATGACCCTGCCTGCCTTGGCGCAATCCACACAGGGCCAGATCGCCGGCAGCGGCATGGCATTGGCATTGCTTGCGGGCGCATGGGTCTGGGGCACAGCGCGGGTGCCAGCCGACATGGCCAGCGACGGCCCGCTAGTGCGCCTTGTGCAGCCCAACGCCCCGCAAGCCGAGAAATGGGACCAAGCCCGCGCGCTGTTCTTTTTTGAGCGGATGCTTGACCATACCGCCGCCCCTGCCAACAGGCCGCCCGCGCTGGTGGTCTGGCCCGAAACCTCGGTTCCCTTTTTGCTGGATTTTCCAGGCGCGGCCTACGGCATGATGGCCGACTCTGCGCGCAAGCACGGCCCCGACACGCAACTTGGTTTCGGCGTGCAAAGGCTGGAGGACGGACGCTACTACAACAGCCTTGCGCTGCTGGATGCGCGCGGCACGGTCGGGCAGGTCTATGACAAGCACCACCTTGTGCCCTTCGGCGAATATATCCCCTTGGCCGAGTGGATCGCGGGCAGCCCGATCGGGGGGCTTGCCGCGCAAGCCTTGCAAGGCTATAGCGCCGGGCCGGGACCGCGCGCGCTGGACCTTGGGCCTTTGGGCCGCGCCCTGCCGCTTATTTGCTACGAGGCAATCTTCCCACGCCACAGCCGCCTTGCCCCGCGCCCCGATTGGCTGTTGCAAGTGACAAATGACGCGTGGTTCGGAACGTTTTCCGGCCCCTATCAGCATTTGGCGCAGGCGCGGTTGCGCGCGGTGGAACAAGGACTGCCGCTGTTGCGCAGCGCAAATACAGGTGTCAGCGCGGGGTTCGATGGCTATGGGCGCGCCCTTGGAGAGCTTGCGCTTGGCACCCACGGGTTCGTGGATATCCCCCTACCGCAAGCGCTGCCGCCCACCCCCTATGCGCGCTGGGGTGATTGGCCGATCTGGGGCGCTTTGGCGCTACTGGGGCTGGTGGGGGCCACGGCGCGGCGGCGGGTTACAGGATTTCCATAACCAGTTCTGGAACCTGCGCTGTGTCCGCCATTTCGCAGGCCGCAAGAAACGCCGCGCAGGCTTGCCATGCTGCCGCCTCTGACGCGGCGTGAACCAGCGCCAGCGGGTCGCCCTTGGCGACGGTCGCCCCGATGGGCGCAATCGCCGCGAAGCCCACGCGCAGGTCAATCCGGTCGCAGGCCGCACGCCGCCCACCGCCCAAGCCGATCACGGCCTGTCCGATGGCGCGGGTATCGTAACCCGCTACGACCCCGGCTTGGGGCGCGGGGATGGCGCTGATTACCGGCGCGGGCGGCAAATAGGCGTCGGGGCGTTCCAAAAAATCACTTGGCCCGCCCAAAGCCGTGACCATGCGTGCGAAATGCTCGGCTGCCGCCCCCGAGGCCAAAGCAGCCTCCAGCCGCGCGCGGCCATTGTCGATCCCGGCCAGCGACAGGGCTTCGGCCCCAAGGGTCAGGACCATCTGTGCCAAGCGTGGCGCGGCTTGCGGGCTGCCGCGCAGCGAATCTAGTGCGACGCGCAATTCCACCGCGTTCCCGGCGGCGGGGGCAAGCGGTTGGCTCATGTCGCTCAGCACCGCGCGAGTGGGGCAACCCGCGCGCGCGGCGACCGTGACCAGCGCTTGCGCCAAGGCGCGCGCATCCTCTGCCAAGCGCATGAACGCGCCAGAGCCGGTCTTCACATCCAGCACCAGCCCTTCCACCCCGGCGGCCAGTTTCTTCGACAGGATCGACGCCACGATCAGCGGTTGCGAGGCGACCGTCGCCGTCACATCACGGATGGCGTAAAACCGGCGGTCCGCCGGGGCCAGATCGGCGCTGGCCCCCACAATGGCGCAACCCGCCGCAGCCACGACCGCACGCAGGCGGTCCGGATCTGGGGCGACAGTATAGCCCGGTATCGCCTCTAGCTTGTCGAGTGTGCCGCCGGTATGGCCCAAGCCCCGGCCAGAGATCATCGGCACCACCGCACCGCAAGCCGCCAGCGCCGGCGCCAGCACCAAGGACACGGTGTCGCCCACCCCGCCGGTTGAATGCTTGTCAAGGACAGGGCCGTGGTCCCAATGCAGCTTTTGCCCCGAATCGCGCATGGCCAGCGTCAGCGCCGCGGTTTCCGCCGCATCCATCCCGCGCAGGACAATCGCCATGGCCAGTGCGCCCGCCTGCGCGTCTGACAGGGTGCCATCGCTCAGGCCGCGCGCCAGCGCCGCGATCTGCGCAGGCGACAAGGCCGTGCCATCGCGTTTCAGGCCGATCAGGTCTTGGTAAAGCATGGGCATTCCGCTGCTGTTTGGCCGAACAGTGTCGCGGCAGACAGCGCCGTTGGCAAGCCCTGTGCGCGCGGTCGCTAGACCAGCTCGTCCGACGGGATGATCGGGAAGAACGCGCCCGCAGACCACAGCCCGAACCACGACGCACCGTCATGGTCGGCATGTGCCCCAAGCTCTACCAGCCGATAAAAGCTTTTGCGGTCGATCAGCGCCTCTAGCCCCGCGCGAATATGGATATAGGGGGCAGGTTCACCCGTCTGTGGATCACGTTCAACCCGCAAAGGGTTCTCTGGCCCGGCGGTGGCTTCGTCGCCCATATTGGTCACGAATGTCAGTTGTTGGGCATCCCCCGCGCCATTGGCGCGGAAATCCACCGCCACGAAGGGCGCATCCTCGACAGTAATGCCCACTTTCTCGACCGGGGTGACAAGAAAATATGCATCGCCCTCGCGTTTCAGGATGGTGGAAAACAACCGTGCCAGCGCATGCCGACCGATGGGCGTGCCCTCGTAAAACCATGTCCCGTCGCGTGCGATCCGCATGTCAATGTCGCCGCAAAAGGGCGGGTTCCACAGGTGGACGGGGGGTAAACCCTTGCCCTTGCTGGCCGCTGCTGCCGCATCTGCCAGCGCATTCATCGACCCTGTCACGGTATTTTGTTGCATAGGGGTTTTTGCCATTGGCTGCCTTTGCGATATGTGTGTGGGTAACGTAACATGATCTTGGATATTTTCACCCCGGTCGGGGGCGAATACCACAGGCAAAAGGACGCGCCCCATGACAGATGTCACCGACCTTCCTCAGCAGATCGAAGCCCTTGGGGAAAAACTGGCAGCGGCGCGCGCCAGTATCAACCGCCGTTTTATAGGGCAGGAAACCGTGGTGGACCTGACGCTGACGGCCATGCTGTGTGGTGGCCACGGTTTGCTGATCGGCCTGCCGGGCTTGGGCAAGACCCGGCTGGTCGATACGCTTTCGACCGTGATGGGGCTGCAAGGAAACCGCGTCCAGTTCACCCCCGACCTGATGCCTGCCGACATTCTGGGCTCGGAAGTGCTGGACGTGGATGACAGCGGCAAACGCGCCTTTCGCTTTATTGAAGGGCCGATTTTCTGCCAGCTTCTGATGGCTGATGAGATCAACCGTGCCAGCCCGCGCACGCAGGCCGCCTTGTTGCAGGCCATGCAGGAACGCGAGGTGACGGTGGCCGGGCAGCATCACAAACTGGCCGCGCCCTTCCATGTGCTGGCCACGCAGAACCCGTTAGAGCAAGAAGGCACCTACCCCCTGCCCGAAGCGCAGTTGGACCGGTTCCTTGTGCAGATTGACGTAAACTATCCCGACCGCGAGACAGAGCGCGATATCCTGATCGCCACCACCGGCGCGGCCGAGGATACCGCGCATGAGGTGTTCACCGCCGCCGAGTTGATCGCCGCGCAAGAGCTGTTGCGCCGGATGCCCGTGGGTGAGCGCGTGGTCGATGCGATTCTGGACCTTGTGCGCGCCTGCCGCCCGGGTGAGCCAGAGGCGCATGACGCCGTGCAAGGCATGGTCGCCTGGGGGCCGGGGCCGCGGGCCGCGCAGGCGCTGATGCTGACAGTGCGCGCGCGCGCGTTGCTGCAAGGGCGGCTTGCACCCTCGCTGGATGATGTGGCGGCCATGGCGCGCCCGGTCCTGTCGCACCGCATGGCGCTTGGTTTTGCCGCGCGCGCGCAGGGCGCTGATCTGGGCGATATCATCGACCGCGTGGCGTCGCAGGCGACAGATATAGTGGCGGCCGCGTGACGATTGATCTGCGCCAAAAGGCCGAAGCGCTTGCCGCCCCCCTGCCCGCGCTTTTGGCGCAGGCAGAGCATCTGGCCGCGTCCGTGCTGCCGGGCGCGCATGGGCGCAGGCGCGTTGGCCAAGGCGATGAGTTCTGGCAATATCGCCCCGCAACCACATCCGATGGCGCAGGGCGGATTGACTGGCGGCGCTCTGGCCGGGCGGATGCCCATTTCGTGCGCGAAACCGAATGGCAGGCGGCGCAGACCGTCACGCTTTGGGTGGACCGCGCCCAAGCCATGGCCTTTACGGGGTCCAAGGACCGCGTGCCAAAGGCTGACCGCGCGCGGTTGCTGGGGCTGGCTTTGGCCGTGCTGCTGCTGAAGGGCGGTGAACGCGTGGGTCTGTTGCCCGACATGCCGCCACGCATGGGCCGCGCACAATTGGAACCGCTGACATTGGCACTGGCCGCAGACGACGCGACAGATTTCGGCACCCCCCCAACTGGCGCGATCCCCGCGCGGTCGCAGGCCGTGTTCCTGTCGGATTTCCTTGGCCCGACCGAAGAGCTTGAACGCACCGTTGCGCACGCGGTGGCACAACGCGTTCGGGGGGTGCTGGTGCAAATCCTCGACCCGGTGGAAGAAGAATTTCCCTATCAAGGCCGTTCGATTTTCGAATCCATGAGCGGCGCGCTGCGGCATGAAACCCTGCGCGCCAATGACCTGCAAGCGCGCTACCGCGACCGGCTGGCGGCGCGCAAAGATGCCCTTGCGGCACTGGCGCGCAAAAGCGGCTGGCAGATCCTGACCCATCACACCAACCAACCGCCCAGCCATGCGCTGATGGCGTTGTGGCAAACCTTGGACGGGGGGCGCTGATGGCGACGATCGGCTTTGCAACCCCGTGGCTGCTGGCGGCTTTGGTCGCGCTGCCTGTGTTGTGGTGGCTGCTGCGCGCTGTGCCGCCCGCGCCGGTGGTGCGCCGCTTTCCGGGTGTTGCCCTGCTATTGGGCCTGACCGACACGCGCACGGAAACCGACAAAACCCCGTGGTGGTTGTTGCTGCTGCGCGCCTTTGCCGTGGCCGCGCTGATCTTGGGCTTCGCTGGTCCCATGCTGAACCCGCAGGCCGCGCGCATGGGCGATGCGCCGCTTCTGGTCGTGATGGATGCAAGCTGGGCCAGCGCCCGTGATTGGTCGCGCCGCGCAGAGCGGGTGGACGAAGTGCTGGAGGAAGCCGCGCGTGCCGACCGCCCCGTCGCCCTTGTCGCGCTGACTGACCTGCCCGAAGGCCCCTTGCCCCTGCGCGAAGCCGGGTTTTGGGCGGAACGGGTTGGAGGCATTTCTCCGGCCCCGTTCGCCGCCGATGCCGAGACCGTGGCGGAATGGGCTGAATCCTTGCCGGACCAATTGGACAGCTATTGGCTGTCAGACGGGCTGGACGCGCCCTATCGGGCCGCGCTGACCGATGCGTTGCAGGCCCGCGGCGATTTGACCGTGTTCGAAACCTCGCGCCCGGTTTTGGCGCTGGCGCCACCGGTCTTGCGCGACGGAGTGTTGGCGTTGCAAGCGCTGCGCTTGCCCGGCCAGCCCGAAACCGATGTCGACATTGTCGCCACGGGGCGCGACCCGGCCGGGGTGGAACGCGCCTTGGCACGGGCCACCGCAACATTCGAAAGCGGCGCTCAAAGTGCCGAGGCCGAACTGGTCCTGCAACCCGAATTGCGCAACCGCATCAGCCGGTTCCAGATTGAAGGTCAGCGCAGCGCCGGCGCGGTCGCCCTGACGGATGACGCGCTGCAACGGCGCAAAGTAGCACTGCTGACCGGGCGCGAGGGCGATGAAGGCGCGGATCTGCTGTCGCCCTTTTTCTACCTGCGCCAAGCCCTTGGTCCGGTTTCGGACTTGGTCGAAAGCCCGTCGATTGACGATCTGCTGTTGACCGCGCCGGATGTCCTGATCCTTGTCGATATCGCCAGTTTGGGAGAGGTCGAGACCGCACAAATCGTTGATTTCGTGCGCGATGGGGGGCTTTTGTTGCGGTTTGCAGGACCGCGCCTTGCCGCATCCGAAATCGCGCGCGAGGCGGAAGACCCGCTTTTGCCCGTGCGTCTGCGCATCGGCGGGCGCACAGTTGGCGGCGCGATGAGCTGGGGCGCGCCGCGCCGCCTGCGCGAATTTGCGCCCGGCTCGCCCTTCGTCGGGCTGCCCATCCCCGAGGATGTGACGATTGCCGCGCAGGTTCTGGCACAGCCCGATCCGGGGCTGGCGGACCGCACGATTGCCACGCTGGCCGATGGCACGCCGCTTGTAACGCGCAAGTTTGACGAAGATGGGCAGATCGTGCTGATCCACACCACCGCGAATGCCGAATGGTCCACGCTGCCGCTGTCGGGGCTGTTCGTGCAAATGCTGGAACGCTTGGCGGTTTCTACCCGTGGCGCACCGATGGACCCAGAGACGGTCGAAAGCCAGACATGGCAGCCAGAGCGCGCGCTCGACGGGTTTGGCGAAATGCACGACACCAGCGGCGACCCTGTGGTCGCGGGCGAGGTTCTGGCCAGCCGCGCCTTCGGGCCAGACCTGTTGCCCGGCGTCTATAGTGGCCCTGTGGGCACGCTGGCCCTGAACCTGATCGCAGTCGATACAGACCTGTCGCCCAGCACATGGCCTGACTCTGTCACGGTCGAGCGCGACACCGTCGCCGTCACCCGCGACCTGCGCGCACCGGTGCTGCTGGCGGGTCTGGCGCTGCTGTTGATAGATATTCTGGCCGCGCTCTGGGTGTCGGGGCGGCTGCGGGGCAGTGGTGCTGTCGCGGCCTTGTTTGTGGCGCTGATGCTGCCCGTCGAGAGCCGTGCGCAAGACAGCGACGACCGCCTTGCGCTGCAAGCCACCGGCGCGCTGGTTCTGGGCCATGTGCTGAGCGGCGAGCGCCGCGTGGATGACATGGCAGAGGCCGGTTTGCGCGGATTAAGCCGTATCCTGTTCGCGCGCACCTCGATCGAACCGGACCCGCCGATCGGGATTGATCTGGAACGCGATGAACTGACCTTTTTCCCGTTCCTCTATTGGCCGATCACCGAAGACTCGCCCATCCCATCCGATGCCGCCTATGCCAAGCTGAACCGCTACCTGCGTGGCGGCGGGATGATCCTGTTCGACACGCGCGATGCAGAACTGGCCGGGTTAACCCGCACCACGCCCGAAGCGCGGCGGTTGCAGGCCATTGCCCGCCCGTTGGACATTCCCCCGCTTGAACCGGTGCCGGAGGACCATGTGCTGACCCGCACCTTTTACCTGCTGAACGAATTTCCGGGCCGCTACCGGGGGCGCGATGTCTGGGTTGAAGCCGCGCCCGCAGATGCCGAAGCCGCCGAGGGGATGCCATTTCGCAACCTCAATGACGGGGTGACGCCGGTCATTGTCGGCGGCCATGACTGGGCCAGCGCCTGGGCTGTGGACGAAGATGGGCAACCCATGGTGCGCATCGGCATGGGCATGTCCGGAGAGGAGCAACGCGAGATGGCCTATCGGTTCGGGGTAAACCTGATTACCCATGTGCTGACCGGCAATTACAAATCCGATCAGGTGCATGTGCCCGCCCTTTTGGAAAGGCTGGGACAATGAACGGAACAGAGATTACCTTTGCACCGCTTGTGTCATGGCCGGTCTTGGGCGCGGTGGCGGCTGTCGCGGGCCTGATGGTTGCCTTGGCACTGTGGCGCGGCTTGCGCGGGTGGTGGCTGCGCGGCTTGGCCGCGCTTGCACTGCTGGCGGCACTGGCCAATCCGGCGCTGCAAACCGAATTGCGCGACACTCTGAGCGATATCGCCTTGGTGGTCGTGGACGAAACCGCATCCAACCGCCTGAGCGGCCGCGCAGAGCAGACCGACGCTGCGCGCGCGCATCTGGAACGCGAATTGGCCGCGCTGCCCGGCATGGAAACCCGCGTCGTGACCGTGGACGACGCCGCCCGCGACCAAGGCAGCTTGATCGCGGGCGCGCTGGCCGAAGCCTTGGCCGAAATTCCACGAGACCGGCTGGCGGGCAGCTTTTTGCTGTCGGACGGCTTGGCCCATGATGCCGACACAACCCTTGATCTGCCCAGCCCGCTTCACTTGTTGCAAACCGGGCAGCCCGACGATTGGGACCGCCGCCTGATCGTGACCAATGCCCCTGCCTTCGCCATTGTCGGTGAAGCCGTGACCCTGACCCTGCGGGTCGAAGACCAAGGCGCCGTGCCCTCGGGCGCGGGCGGCACGGCCCGGTTGTTCTACTCGGTCGATGGCGGGCCGCAACAAAGCGCGATGGTGCCCATCGGGCAGGATATGGAAATCGACATCACTCTGGACCGCGGCGGCATGAACGTGCTGCAATTCGAGCTAGAGGACGCGCCGAATGAGCTGACTGACCGCAACAACGCCGCCATTGTGCAGATGAATGGCGTGCGGGACCGCCTGCGCGTGCTGCTGGTCTCGGGAGAGCCGAATGCCGGGCAGCGCACATGGCGCAACCTGCTAAAGTCCGACCCGGCCGTGGATTTGGTTCATTTCACAATCCTGCGCCCGCCAGACCGCCATGATGGGGTGCCGGTCAACGAACTGTCGCTGATCGCCTTCCCCACGCGCGAGTTATTCATCGAAAAGATCGACGAATTCGATCTGATCATATTTGATCGCTACAAGCGGCGGGGCATTCTGCCCAGTGCGTATTTCGCCAATATTGCCCGCTATGTGCAAGATGGCGGCGCGCTTTTGGTTGTGGGCGGGCCGGAATTCGCGGGGGCCGACAGCATCTGGCGGTCGCCTTTGGGCGAAGTTTTTCCGGCCAGCCCCACCGCGCGGGTGCTGGATGAAGGGTTCCGACCTGCCGTGACCGAGCTGGGCCAGCGCCACCCTGTCACCGCCGGGTTGGAGGCCTTGGCCCACAGCGCCGAGGGCTGGGGCCGCTGGTTCCGCCAGATAGAGGTCGTGCCGGACCGCGGTCAGATCCTGATGGACGGGATCGATGGACGCCCCTTGCTGATGCTGGACCGCGTGGAAGAGGGGCGCATGGCGCTGATCGCGTCGGACCAGACATGGCTGTGGGACCGGGGGTTCGAAGGCGGCGGGCCGCAGCTGGAATTGCTGCGCAGGCTGGCTCATTGGATGATGGGCGAGCCGGAATTGCAGGAAGAAACCCTGACCGCCACGGCAGAGGGCCAGCGCCTGACCATCACCCGGCGCAGCCTGCAAGATACTGTGGGCGAGGTGATCGTCACCGCCCCCGATGGCACGGAAACGGCGCTGGATGTGACGGAAAACGCACCGGGCGAATACACCGCCGAATGGGACGCGCCAGAGATTGGCCTCTATCGCTTGCGCGAGGGGGACATGTCCAGCGTGGTCGCCGTTGGCCCGCAAGCGCCGCGCGAATATGAAAGCACCATTGCTACGGGCAGCCGGTTGAACGGGCCGATAGAAGCTACCCGCGGCGGCAGCATTGCCATATCCGAAGGGCTGCCGGACTTGCGGCAAGTGCGCGAAGGCCGCGCGGCGGCGGGGCGCGGCTGGCTGGGCGTGACCCCGCGCAATGCCTATGTGACCACCGAATTGACCACCGCCGCGCTGTTGCCCGGCTGGGCTTGGCTGATCTTGGCGGCGGGTCTGGCGCTTGGGGCATGGCTGCGCGAAGGGCGCTGAACCCGCGGCCCAAGGAATGCAAAAAGGCGGCGCTGACACCAGCGCCGCCTTTTGCATTTCAGGATAGCACGCACTTAGCCAAAGATATCGGCCACGATCCCGTTATACCAGCCAATGCTCTCTTCGTAGGTTTGGCGGCGCAGATCTGCGTCTTCCCCGGTCTGGCTGATAAAGCTGGACACAGATTCGATCTGGCTTTCGCCCGGCTCGTAGCTCGCCCCCACTTTCACACCGTCATCGGTGGCGATCAGCGACCAGCAGGTGTTAGAGTAACGCGCCGGGAAGATGCGGCTGCCGGTCAATTCGCCGCGCACCACATTGGCCACGACCTTGGCCTGACTGTTGGCCGAAAAGCCAGATTTCGGCATTGCGCCCTGCTCTGCGGCATCGCCCAACACAAATACGTTTTCGTCCATGGTTGACCGCATGTCAGACGGCATGACCGGTGCCCATCCTGCATCATTGGTCAGGCCAGCCAGTTCCGCGATCTTGCCCGCTTTTTGTGCCGGGATCACGTTGCAGACATCGACCTTCTCGGTTTGACCGTCGATGACCACTTCCATCGCATCGGGGCGCACTTCGACATTCGCACCGCCGAAATCGGGGCCGATGCGCGTGACCATACCGCCATAATGCTTGGCCCAGCCTTCCTCAAACAGGGCCTGCTTGGAATAGTTTTCCTTTGGGTCCACAACAAGGATTTTCGCGGTCGGGTTGGATTGCGACAGCATATGCGCAACCATCGACACGCGCTCTCCCGGACCGGGGGGGCAGCGGTAAGGGTTTGGCGGGGCGACCATGCAGAAGGTGCCGCCTTCGCGCATGTTCTCTATCTGGTTTTTCAGAAGCTGCACCTGCGTGCCCGACTTGTAGGCATGGGGCATCAGGCTTTGCTTGGTCACATCCCAGCCCGCCACGGCATTATCGACAAAGTCGATCCCCGGTGCGACGACCAATTTATCATAGGGAACAGACGCGCCAGAGGCGAGCGTCACGTTGCGCGCATCGCGGTCGACACCAATCGCCCAATCATGCACCACGTTCACGCCAGCCGCGGCAATCCCTTCATAGCCATGCCCCAACGCGTCATATTCCCAGAACCCGCCCAGATACAGGTTCGAAAAATAGCAGGTGTAATAGCGCTTTGTCGGTTCGATCAGCGTAACATCGACGGCGCCATCGCTATCCTTGGCGATATAGCGCGCAACCGTGCCGCCGCCGGACCCACCACCGATAACCACGACACGCGGACGTGCCTGCCCCATAACAGCCGGAGCCGCCATGATGGCGCTGGCAGCAGAAACGCTGGCCAGAAATGTTCTGCGTTGAAGCTTCATTGGTTCTCACTCCCGTAGCTCGCCTTGGTTGAAGGCGAATTTGCGCCCGAGTCCCCCCGCCGTCCAGCCTCCTCTGCGCCAAGGGCGCACTATCGGACGGGTCATGTTCCCACGCGGGGCGTAGAGCGTGGGACCAATTCAGCGGCCATTCGCGTCGGATGAAACGACCGCAAGGCTCGCATGGGTGGGTGCAAGCCTTTGTTCTTATTCTTCAAGCGCCGCGAAATAAGCTGCGAGTGCGGCGATTTCTTCGTCGCCCAAGCGCGACGCAATAGACTGCATCACCTCATGCGGGCGCAGTTTTTCCTTATAGGCGTGCATGGCCACCACGAAATCCTCTTGGGGCCAGCCGACAATGCCCGGAATACCTTCGTTCGCGCCGCTGCGCTGGTGGCATGTGGTGCATTCTTGGCTGAGATATTCGCCATATTCCACATCCCCCGCGATGGCCAAGGTCTCTGGCGACAGGTCCACCTCTGGGCGGAGCGCGGTGGGGGCGGCTTCGGGAATGTTCTGCGGCTGGTCAGAGAAGGCGCGCAGATAGGCAATCAGGTTTGCGCGCCGCTCTTCGTCTTTCAACCCGCGATAGGACATGCGTGTTCCAGACACCAAGGCGCGCGGGTTTTCGATATACGCGTGAAGGCGGGCCAAGTCCCATCTCAACCCGTCGCGGCCTTGCCGCTCTAGCGCGCCGGAATATCGAAAGTCATCATGGCTGCCCGCGCCGCGGTCAAAGATCTGGTTCAGATGCGGGCCGATGCGGTGCACGGCCCCCTCGCCGATCTGGTGGCAACTGGCGCATTCCCGGCGATAGACTTCGGCACCGGCTTCCGGGTCACCAATGGGGACAGCCTGCGCGAGGCTTGCGACCGGGGCCGAAACGGCCCCGATGCAGATTGCAAGAGAAAGGAGTGGTCCCTTCATATCATTCCGATCAGTTCGGATAAGTGCCAAGGTAGGCTATCAAGGCCGCGCGTTCATCGGCATCCTGAACCCCCCGGAACGCCATCCGGTTACGTTCAATATAGTCTCGCGGATTTTCAAGGAACGCGTCAAGGGCTTCGGCAGTCCAGACCATGCCTTCATCGGCTTTTTCTGCAAAGGCTGGCGAATAGCGGAACCCGTCCACCTGCCCGACCACGCTACCGACAACGCCGTTCAGTGCCGGGCCGACACCGCTGCGGGCACCGTCACCAACTTGGTGGCAAGAGCGGCACTGGCGAAATGCGCTTTCGCCCGCTTCGATCAAGGCCGGATCAACGCTTGCGACCTCGACCTCTTCAGCGGCGGGTTCGGCGGCAGCTTCTTCCACCGGGGCCGCGTCGGTCGCGCTGCCCTGCATCGATGCTTCCTCAAGCGTCTCGCCCGGTTCCAGCACCGTGCCATCCAGCAGCAAGCGCGGGAATGGCGGGGTCACGGCGATGTCGCTGGCACGCTTCGAGATTTCCACAGAATCCGTGCAGTCGCTCATGCAGGGTTCGGTTACGAACAAGGGGAATTCAGTATCCACCCGGTCGTCAACGATGAACCCATCCACATTCGGCATGTTAACTTCGGTGAAGTTGTCGCGGCTGAGAACGAAGTCATCATCCACGATCCCGTTCGAATACAGGATATAGGCCGTGATTGCGTAGGTTTCATCATAGGTCAGGATCTGTGCTGCGCCGAAGGGCATGGAGCGGTGCACATAGTCGAACACGGTCGACAGATAGGGCCAATAGGACCCCACGGTCTTGACCGGGCGTGCATCGGTCAAGGTTCCATCCCCGCCTGCGATCACAGGCCATGCGCCCGCGCCTTCGGCGAAATCGCCATGGCAGGACGCGCAGTTGTTGATCCAGGCTTCCTCGCCGTCATAGACGTCGCCGCTGCCTTCCGGCAGGCCGGTGCCATCGGGCAGCACCGCCACGTCCCAAGCTTCGATTTCTTCGGGCAGGGCCGCGCGGCCAAGACCAAATTCCTGCGCCAGAACCGGGGCAGCAGCCAAGGTTGCCAGCGCCGTGGTAGCGATCAGATTACGACACTTCGACATTTTCAGCTTCCCCATTCTCGTTGACATACCAGGTCTGGATGCCGTTGTTGTGGTAGATTGAGTTCAGCCCGCGCACGGCGCGCAGCTGGTCCTTGGTGGGCTGGACATAGCCGGTTTCATCCACCGCGCGCGATTGCAGCAGCATCGGCTTGCCGTCCCAAACATGGTCGACATAGAAGCGCGTCAGCGCCATCGGCAGCGGGTCGCCCGCAAGCCGGGCCTCGACCCAGTTCACGCCGCCATCCGTAGACACATCAACGCGGGTGATCTTGCCGCGGCCGGACCATGCCAGACCGGTGATGACCATCGGGCCAGCACCATGGCTGGCAGGTGCCTGCGGCGACGGCGCGGTGATGACGGATTTCGCATCCATCTCGTAGGTCCATTTGCGGGCAACGCCATTGGCCAGCAGGTCGGTATATTTGCTGGTTTCCTCGCGGCTTTCGACGGCAGCGTGATAGACCGCAATGCGGCGCAGCCACTTCACCCACATGTTGCCTTCCCAACCCGGCACAACCAGGCGGACAGGGTAGCCATGTTCCATGCGCAGCGCTTCGCCATTGGCGTAGAAGGCGACCAAGCAGTCATCCATGGCCTTTTCCAGCGGGATCGAACGGCCGTTCGAGCTGGCATCATGGCCTTCGACATAGACCCACTTGCCTTCGGGCTGGACACCGGCCTCTTCCAGCAGCACACGCAGCGGAACACCGATATATTCCATGTTGTGGATCATGCCGTGGGTGAACTGCGCGCCGTTCAGCTGCGCGCCGCCCCATTCCATGCCGCTATTCGCCGCGCATTCGCAGAAATACACATGGCTTTCGCGCGGCAGGCGCATCAGATCGGCAAAGGTAAAGACCAGCGGGCGATCAACAAGGCCGTTGATCATCAAGCGGTATTCCTGCTTGCTCATCTCGATCGCACCAGAGTGGTGGCGTTCAAAAGCGCAGCCCTGCGGGGTGATCGTGCCTTCCAAGGCGTGGATCGGCGTAAAGTTGATAGAGCTGATCGGGTCAGCGGTCAGCCATTCCACGTTGCGGCGCACGACATGCTCTTCAAAATGAATCGGCATCCCGTAAGGCGTGGCATCCACACCCTCGCCGGTGAAGGACGCGTAGGGCTGAACTTCGGTAATCAGCGCGTCGGGCGCATTGGCGCGCGCGCCCGTGGCTGCAAGGGCAGCGCCCCCTGCGGCAAGCCCTGCGGTGCGCAGGAAGTCGCGGCGGCTGGCACCACCGGCCTTGCGGGGCGCGTCATTGGACTGGTCGGTCATGACGGTGTTCCTTTTGCTAGGCTGGATGGGCGCTTGGCCCATCCGGGTTAATGGATTAGAGGCCGCTCACTTGCACCGAATTGTTCGGCTCTAGCGATACGCGCTCGATCTTGCGGATATGGCTTTCGACCACGTCCCAGATTTGCGGCCCTTCGGTTCCTTGGTTTACGCTGGCCCAACCGCCCACCGTGTAGGTGCGCGCCGGGTCGATCGGGTCGCCCGTGGACAACAGGGTCATCCCGGAAATCCGCTCGCCAATCGGCTTGGAGATGTCGATCTTGTAGCCAAGGCCGCCCATGCGCACCATGTCACCCCCCTGCTGGAAATAGGGGTCGGGGTTGAACAGGTTGTCGGCCACGTCTTCCAGAACGACCTTCAGGAATTCGCCGGTCATTTCTGTCCGGTAGCACTGGCCATAGGTCATAGAGGTCACCGAATGGATGTCCTCGCGGGTGATCGGGTCGCCCGGCATCAGGCTGGCACCCCAGCGCACACCCGGCGACATGGCGATTTCGGTGTCGCGCTCGGACATCACCGCTTCGCAGATCAGGTCGTCCCAGGTGCCGTTGAAATTGCCGCGACGATAGAGCAGGCTGTCGGTATAGCCGATGACCTCTTCCAATTGCTCTTTGAAGGGCGCGCGCTCGGCATCGATCAGGCCGGCCATTTCCGCATCGGGCGTAATGACATCCGAGAAGATCGGGATCAGCTTGCTGCGGAAGCCCATCATCCGGCCATCGCGCACGTCCAGATCCAGACGGGTCACGAATTTGCCGTGGCTGCCGCTGGCGATCAGCAGGGTTTCGCCCACGATCACCGGTTCTGGCAGCGCGTCATGCGTGTGGCCGGTCAGGATAACGTCAATGCCCTTGACGCGGCTGGCCATCTGGCGGTCCACGTCAAAGCCGTTATGCGACAGCACGACGACCAGATCGGCCCCCTGCCCGCGCACTTCGTCAACCATTTCCTGCATACGGCCTTCGCGAATGCCGAAGCTGTATTCGGGGAACATCCAGCCGGGATTGGCGATGGGCATATAGGGGAAGGCTTGACCGATAACCGCAACCTTCGCACCACCCCGTTCAAACCACGTGTAGTCGGGGAATTCTGCGGGTTCGTCCCATTCGGAATCGTAGATGTTCTGGCCAAGGAACGGGAAGGGCAGATTGTCGACAATCTCCATCACCCGGTCGGTGCCGAAGGTCCATTCCCAATGGCTGGTCATGGCATCCACGCCCAGCTTGTTCATAACATTGACCACGTCCTGACCCTTGGTCAGATAGCTGGTCATCGACCCATGCCATGTGTCGCCGCCATCCAACAGGATCGCATCGGGGCGGTCCGCCTTGATCGCCTTGACCACGGTCGCCACGCGGTCCATGCCGCCCATGCGGCCATAGGTTTTGCCCAGCGCGACAAAATCGTCATAGGTCAACGCATAAGCCTCGGGCGAGCCGGGCTTGAGGTTGAACATCTCGATGAAGTCCTTGCCGACAACATGCGGCGGCTTGCCCTTCACATCGCCCACGCCGACATTCCATTCGGGTTCGCGGAACCAGATCGGCTTCAGATGGGCGTGGATATCTGTGATATGGATAATCGACAGATTTCCGAACGTGTCGAATTTCAGCAAATCATCCTGCGTCAGCGTCTGTTGCGCGGCCAGTTTGCCCCAGTTGCCATAACCGGAAATGCCGTAAAGCGCCGAAGCCGCGACAGAGGCTTGCAGGAACTCGCGCCTAGAAATCATGAGAAGTGTCTCCTTGGGAGGGATGGCATACCGCCGGGAGGAAAGCGGACATGCCAATCTTCGTAAGTGTGAATATTGTTGGCCCGAAAAAACGTCAGACCAGAGGTTCGGGGCGCATTTGAAAACGCGCCCCGAAGATCAGGTTACTGACGGACAGAAACGCCTTCGACCGAAAGACCATTGCCGCGCGACGCGACATAGAGTTCCAGTTCGCGGAATTCCTGCGAACCGATGGCGAAGGATTCGGCCCGTGTATCGCGGATACAGCCGCGGAACCGGTTGTGCACAGACACCATGCCTGCGTTCTTCAGACGGTAGGTTGGAAAGCCATTGATCTGGCCCTGGCTTAGATGGTCCGCACGGATCATCATGCCCCAGCTGTCTTCGTGGCAGTTGGCGCAAGACAGTTCCAACTGGCCGAAGCGGGTGTAGTACATTTCCTTACCACGTTCCCAGAACGGTGCAGCATCGCCGTCAATCGCCACATCCACCGGCATCCCGCGCGATTGCAGCGAAATGAACGATGTCATGTTACGCATGTCTTGGCTGTTCCAGCCCCATGCGTCGGCTTCCATGCGCTCTGTCCGGCAGTTGTTAACATAGTCTTCCATGGACCACAGGTCGCCGTTTTCATTGACCTTGGGCATGACAGCGCGAACGCCTTTCATCGACTCGGACGCATCGCCATGGCAATCCGCACAGGATTGCTCGGCAGCACCTTCAGCGGTTTCCCACATATCGGCACCATCTTCGACCGCCAGCATTGCCGGGTTGTCGAAATCGTCCATCTGCAACGAACGCGTTTCATCCGTGCGGAACAGCCAGCCCGAGTAGATCTCGGGAAGTGCGCCGTCCAGATGCGCCGGGGCTTCGGCCCGCGTTGTCAGTTGCAGTTCGCCCTCGATAATAAGCTCTGCATCCGGGTGCGGATCTGCATGGGCCGCGCCGGAAAGCGCGACCATACAGACTGCCGCAGAGGCCATCAGCTTGCTTAGGGTAAAAGTCTTCATACGTCTCCTCCCAGACTGGCGCATGACCGTTTGAATTAACCGATTTTCAACTCTTCGGTTTGCGTGTAGACCGCGCCGCCATCTTCATACCAAGTGAAGACAACTTCGGTGGACTCGCCCACCATGATGTCGAACTCGACATAGGGGTTGGCGGAAACAGCGCCTTCCAGCGCCATGTCGATCACCATCTCACCGCCATATTCGCAGGTGAAGCGGTTGATGATATTGCGCGGAATGGTGTTGCCATCGGCGTCCTTGCGCAGGCCGGTTTCCATGACATGGCTGACCAGCGTCTTGACTTCGGCGGCTTGACCGGCCTTCGCGGAACGCGGCAGGCGGATGCGGGGTTTTACGTCGGACATGTGTCTCTCCTAGAAAATCGTGGGGTCGGGATCGGGGGCTGGGTTAGCCGCCGCAACCGCCGATGGTGACCTTCACTTCGACCGCGGCTTGCTGGAAGCTGCCATCAGGCATCTTGGCAACGGCGACCACGTTCTGCGTGCCGCCCAGACGGATGCGCGTAGAGGCGCGGTGCGAACCAGCCGCAGGGCCGAATTTGAACACGGCTACGCCGGGCGTCGGGTTGCCATCGGCATAGATCGCGATTTCAGCAGCGCCTGCCGCTTCGACCGAAATCGGAACGGTGTTGCCGTTTTCCGCGATCTCGGGCGCGGTAATCGTCACGCCGCCTTCGGTCACGGCAGCGCCGCCCGTGTAAGCTGCGATCGCGTCATCCGCCGCCGCAGTCGCGGCGATCGGCAGCAGGGTGATGGTCGCAACACCAAGACCCATGGCCATTGTTTCGCGTCGTGTAATCATGGACTTTTCCTTTCGATTTGACAGGAGCAGAGGGGGCGCGACGCCGCCTCAGTATTCGGTCAGCGTGACCAGATAGGCCACCACATCCTCGATCTGCTGAGCTGTCAGCAGGGTCGAGAAGGTTTCTGGATTGTAGGCTTTGGCCGTGTATGCGTCGCCCGGGCGAATATAATCGGCCGGGCTGTCATTGTAGAACACCGGCATCATGCTGCCCGGAAACGCGCGCTTGGCGTTGGCAACCAGCCCGCGCAATTCTGCTTCGGACCAACGCGCGCCGACACCATCAAAGGTGGGGCCGACATTGCCCTGAAACGCCACATCGGGCATGGCAGAGTTCTGATGGCAAGCCACGCAATTGCCCAAAGAGCGCTTCGACAGCACTTCGGCGCCGCGCGCCGGGTCGCCGGGAACACCCGTCAATGACATGGGGATGGCGATTTCGTCCTCCCAGACCACGTCCGCCGGTTTGATTTCTGCCGATGCAGAAGCGCCCGCGACAATCATCGCCGTTGCCAATGCTGCGCTGATGAAACGTGAATTCATGGATGTCCTCCCAGACACGCTATGTGGTTTTGGCGCTCTCCCAAGCTCACCATTTGGTTACTGTAGACCATGGGATGCCGTTGCCGCAAATGAAAATTCGGTTTTTTGCATATTCTTTTAGTTGAATAGAGAAACCCGCCCTCAGATCCCAAGGGCGGGGAATTTCATGTATCATTTTCAGATGCTTATTGCGCAGCGCGCATCTCTTCCAAGCGGCGGGCGACATATTTCTGGAAATGCTCGTCGCCCTCGTAACCCTTCTCCAACACCCATTCCAGCATCAGCCGGGTGCTTCCACGCTCGAACGCGCCGGGCATGACAACTGCGGCCGATTCGCGCAGGCCCCCTGATTCGGGAAGCTCTTCCGGCGCGAAGATCAAGGTCGGTGTGAACACCACCCCCCAGTGCCGCGCCATGTCGCGTTCTTCCATGATCGTGCCGTCGAAATCGGTCACTTCCAGATTGCCGAACAGGTTCATCTGGATGACGTAGAAATCCTCGGATAGCAGGCGTTCGATCTCGGGATCGACATAGACCTCTTCATGCATCCGCGTGCAGTAGATACAGCCGCGTTGTTCGAACATCAGCAGCAGGCGTTTGCCTTCGGCATTGGCATCGGCCAGATCGTCGCGCAGGTCGCGGAAGGTTTCCACGAACCATTCGGGCTTGTGCAGGCCATCCTCGCCAATCGGAACGGCGGTGGCGGGACCGGCCAGCATCAGGCTGGCCAGCAGAGCGTAAGCAAGTCGCAGCATGTTTCTCCTCCCAGTTGTCAACCCAAGGTCGCGGTCCACGGCATTTTGCGCACCATCCAATCAGCAATCAGGCTGATCGAATCGGTCGCGATCAGAACCGCGAAGAGCACCAGCATACCCCCCATAACCTTTTCCACATGCGCCAATTTCGACCGGTGCTTGCCAACCCAGTTCAGGAACGGGCGCGCGAACAGCGCCGCCACGACAAAGGGAAATGTCATAGAGATGCCATAGACCGCCAATAGCAGGCCGCCGCGCCAGACCTCTCCCATGCCCGACGCAACCATCAAGATGGCCGCCAAGGCCGGGCCGACACAAGGTGTCCAGCCAAAGCCGAATGCCAGCCCCATGACATAGGACCCCACCACAGATTTCGGCGCGCCGACATTTTCTATGCGGGCCTGTCGATACAGAAACCCAATCTTGATAACGCCCAGAAAATGCAGGCCAAAACCCAGCAACACTGCGGCCGCGACCCATTTCAGAATATCGCGATAGGCGATGAACGCCTGCCCCAGCGCGGTCGCGCCCATGCCAAGAAGCACGAAAATGCTGGTCACGCCCAGCGCGAACGCAACCGATGACAGCACAAGGCGGCGCTGCGCACCGGGTGCCAAACCGCCTTCGTCGCGCAATTCCCCCATCGACAAGCCAGCCATGTAGCACAGGTAGAACGGCACGATCGGCAGAATGCACGGCGTGAAAAACGACAACAACCCCGCCAGTGCCGCGCCTGCAAAACTGATGTCGAACATGTGAGCGCGCTCCTTCGGGTTTGGGCCTGCATGCCGGTTGCAGCGGCCAAAACATCATATTACATTGTTCGTATGTTAAATAGATTTCGTCAACTCGTTGTTTGCGCCGCGCTCGCCGCGGTTGCGCCGGTCTTACCCGCCATGGCAGACCCTGCCGGTGGTTTGCGCCTGCTGATGATAGAGCAATCGGGCTGTTCCTATTGCGTGGCGTTCAACCGCGACATCGCGCCGATCTACGAAAAAACCGAGCTTGGTGCCGCCGCGCCCCTGTTTCATGCCGATCTGAGAGAGGACATGCCCGACGGGGTTAGCTTGGCGTCGAAGCCATTCGTGACCCCCACATTCATTCTGATCGGTCCGGACGGGCAGGAACTGTCACGCTTGACCGGCTTTCCCGGCGAAGATTTTTTCTGGCCTTTTGTTGAGGATATGATCACCCAAGCGCAGGAAAGCTTAGACCAATCCGCCCTGAATTGAGCATTTTCGCGCACAGACCGCCAAATTGATCTGCCATGAACTCGCCACGGCGGAACAGTTCTGTTACAGTCAACGTCATAAAAACGCGCCAAGGTGGCGCTGCAAGACAGTAATGGGCGGATACCTAGCTTTGCCGGATGGGCAATCACTAGACCATGGCGAACCGCAACACACGGATCGCCCGGCGGTAGAAGACGCGCTTCTGCCGACCTCTGCCTTGTGCCATGAAGACCTGCAAACCGAAGCCCGCGCTGCCGCTGATTTCCTGAAAGCCATGGGGCATGAAGGGCGGCTGTTGATGCTTTATCATCTGTGCGAACGGGATTGTTCGGTCACGGAACTGGAAAAGCTGATCCTGTCGCGCCAAGCGGCTGTCAGCCAGCAACTGGCACGGCTGCGCCATGAGAAACTGGTCACAACCCGGCGCGAGGGCAACCAGATCATCTATTCACTGGCAGATGAGCGCGTGCGCGAAGCGGTGCTGCTAATGCAACGCATGTTCCGCCAACCGAAATTCTGATCCAGATCAAGGCAAGTTTTGTGCGCCGGGATTAATGTGCCCCACACTCGAATTATCTGGAGCGCGCGAAATGGACCTGATTCCCATTGTCGACTATCTGGGCGAAAGCAATGTCGAAGCCCTGATGGGCCTGATGGTTGGCATGGTCTTCGGCATTGCCGCGCAACGGTCGCGGTTTTGCCTGCGCGCGGCAACGGTGGAATTCGCGCGCGGAGAACTGGGGCCGCGCATGGCGATCTGGCTGCTGACCTTTTCAACCGCCGTTGTTTGGGTGCAAGGCGCGCAGATGCTGGGCCTGTTCCGCGCCGATGACGCGCGGCTGATGGCCGTCGCCGGGTCGTGGTCCGGCGCTGTGATCGGCGGGCTGATGTTTGGCGCAGGCATGGTGCTGGCACGCGGTTGTTCGGGGCGGTTGCTGGTCTTGGCGGCGACGGGCAACCTGCGCTCGGTCATTGCCGGGATGGTCTTTGCGCTGGTCGCACAAATGGCGATGAGTGGCTGGCTTGCGCCCTTGCGGCTTTGGATGGCCAGCCTCTGGACCACGGCAGGGGGGCGCAACACGCATTTGCTGGACATGGTCGGGCTTGGCCAGAACCTTGGGCTGTGGCTGGGCGTGGCAACCGCGCTCTTGGCCCTGTTTCTGGCGTTTCGTCACAAGCTGACATGGACCTCTTTGGTCTTTGCCTCTGGCGTGGGCTTCGCGGTGGCACTGGGCTGGATCACCACCTGGACGCTGGCCCAAGTGGCCTTCGACCCGATCAACGTAACCTCTGCCACCTTCACCGGCCCTTCGGCCAACACGCTGATGTTCTTTCTGGAACCCGTGCCAAGGCTGCGGTTCGATATCGGGCTGGTGCCGGGCGTGGTGCTGGGGGCGTTCTTGGCCGCACTATTCGCCAAAGAGTTGAAATGGCAGGGCTATGATGGCGCCGACGCCATGCGCCGCTCGCTGTTCGGGGCCGCCCTGATGGGTTTTGGCGGGATGCTGGCGGGCGGCTGCGCCATCGGCTCGCTCACCGGGGCGTCGGTCTTTGCCGGAACCGCGTGGCTGGCGCTGCTGTGCATGTGGATCGGCGCAGGGATCACCGATCTGCTGGTCGATCAGCGCGGCAGCGGCCTTGCCGCGATCAAAGCCTAGAAAACTGGGCCATCGGCCTAGCAGCCGATGGCTGAATTGAACTGGGCACGCAGTTCATCGGCGGTGGGTTGCCCGGGCACAGGGTAATCCCCGCGCGATTCCAGCTCCTGCGCCATCAATTCAATGAGGTCGAGATATTGCCCGGCAGACATACCCTCTGTGCCGGTCCCGTCCCATGTGCCTTCGGTATAGTTCCCAGAGTCCATATTGCGCCTGAACCACTCAACGCGACGGCCATAATAATATCCCAGATTCTCCGAATCCTGATTAGAGGCGTAGTCCGCTTCCCGTTCACTGGCAAAATCTTGCGGCAGATAGCGTGGCGCATACCGCCCTGTCAAAGAAGCTACGGACGCACAAGACAAGCTATTGCCAATATCTGCTCCAAGATCATTTACTCCAACCCTGACAGCCGCGACAACGCTGATACCAAGCCCCAGGATCGCTGCCGACAAAATCACTCAGTCCACGGTGACGGCGCCACTTTCGGATGTAATGAAATCTCGCATAGCCCTAACCATTATTCATCAAAGCACTCGTTCCGGCGATATGAACCTACCCAGAAATTTGGCGCAAATATGTTAACCAGATGAATTAACGTGAAATCATAAGCCTGTTTTCAAGGCCGGGCGGACCACCACGGCCCGTTCAACACAAAGAAGGCACCCAAAGATGCCTTCTGCCCTTGTTTGTGCCACCATCCCTGCGGTTCTGGTGTTCGCCCGGCTGTCAGCCCTACTCCCACTCCATCTCGGAAAAGACCACGCCCGCATTCTTGGTCGCAAGCTCTTCGAACGTGTCCAGATGGGTATAGGGTGATTGATCGACATAATAGGCCGTGGACAAATCCCGCCCTTCATCCAGATGTTCCCCGATCTTTTCACGCAGATACACAAGGTAATCGCGCGTAAACCGCCGCACCTGCGCCAGATTGGTCGGGTGGCCGTGGCCGGGGATGACATAGGTCGGGTTCAACGGCTCGAACGCGGTTTCCCATGTTTCGATCCAGCAGCTTGTGCAGGTGCCCTCAAAAATTGGCGGCATGCGTTCCTGAAACGCGATGTCCCCCGCAATCATCAGCGATTGCTCGGGCAGCCAGACCTGCGTGTCACCGGGGCTATGGGCAGGGCCAAGATGCAACACCTCTATGCGGAAATCGCCCAACGATGCGTCATAGCTGTCTTCGAATGTCAGCGTCGGCGCCATGGGCACGGTGCCTTCGGCATTCTCTTGCGCGTAGTTCTGCAAGGCTTGTAGCCCCTGCCCCGCTTCGCGTTCATATTCATGCGCGGCGTCAACATGGGCCAACACGGGCACGCCCTGTTCAATCCAGTAATTATTGCCCAGCATGGCGTGGCCTTGTCCATTCTCGGCAATGACCAGCTTCACGGGCTGGTCTGTGCGTGCGCGGATTTCGGCATGCAGCGCCTCTGCCAGCTTGTAAGAGGCGCCGGAATTGACCACCACCACCCCGTCGCCGGTGATGATGAAACTCAGGTTGTTGTTATGGCCTGCATTTTCATAGGTGGGCGGCGCAGTTGCGCCAATGGACGACCAAACATTGGGGATCACCTCGACCGGTTTGTTATACAGCACCGATTGCGGGTATTTGTCGGCAATGTCCTCAGAGGCCAGCGCGCTGCCAGCCCACAGCGCCGCGGTCAGGGTCAGCAGAATGGGGCGTGCCATGCCTTAGACCTCCGGGTTGAAGCGGTAGCCACCACCAGACAGCTTTTCAACACGACCCAGCCCACCATCATGCACATGGAACCCGGCAACCAGCAGGTCATCGGCGGTAATGCGGTCCAAAAGCGCTGCACGGCTGGCGGCCCCCATCTGCGGATCTTGGTCGGCCGCAGATTCGAATTCGGGACGCTCAAACGCCACATGGCCGTTGCCAATGGCATCGCCCGTTACAAGCACGCCCTGCCCGCCAAGCTGCACCTGATAGGACATGTGGCCGGGTGTGTGGCCGGGGCTGGCAACGGCCAGAACGCCCGGCACGACCTCTGCCCCGTCTTCGATCAGCATGACCTGATCGGCGATAACCTCCAGCCGTCGGGCCGCGCCAACTGCGAAGGACTGCCGCTCTGCGCCGATCGTGTCGATCGTGTTCGGGTCCATCCAATAGTCCCATTCCGCACGGCCCATGATGATCTGGGCATTCGGCAGGAAGGGTTCGTCGAAATCATCCAGCAAGCCCCAGATGTGGTCTGGATGGGCATGGGTTATGACCAGATGGGTAATCTCTTCGGGGGCCACGCCCATTTCGTCCAGCGTGTCGGGCAACATGCCCGCGCTTGGCATGAAATCGAACCCCGCCCCCACATCAAACAGCACCGTCCGGTCACCATCGCGCAACAGCGTGTGGTTGCAGGGCGGTGTCACCTGCTCCCCAGTCAGGCCGTAGCGGTCGCGCAGCTCTGCCAGAAACTCGGCTGGCAGTTGTTCCAGTGTGGTGTCGAACGGCAGAACAAGATTGCCATCGGACACCATATCCAGACGCGCAGAGCCCACTTCAAGCGTGGTCGCGGCAAAGGCACGGCGGGGCAACAGACCTTGCGCGACCAGCGTGGCTGCAAGCCCGGATTGCAGAAAAAGACGACGATGCATGATTAACTCCCTCAAGAAAGACCCGCGTGTCGCGGGACGATGCCGGAAAGGCGAGGGAGAGCGCAGGTTTCCGTGCACCCTGTTTAATATATGGCGGAAGCTGAATGCAAGCCTCGTCAGAGGTTGCGCATCTGCAATTCGCGCGCGACCTCTGCGCGGACCAGCTTGCGGATGTTGCGGGTGATACGCTCGCCCAATTCGCCCTGCAATTCCTGCCGCACGATTCGGGCGACCATTTCGGCAAGCGCGTCTTCATCGATCACGGTCTCTGCCGGGTCAGGGGCCTTGGTCGGGGCAATGGCCAATGCTTCTTCCAGCCGCGCAAGGGTCGTCTCCAGTTGGCTTTCGCTTTCTGGCAAAGGGGCCTCTGCCATAGGGGCCGGCGCGGTCTGCATCTGAACTTGGGCCGCGTCGCGTCCGGCCTGCGCAATTCTGGTCAGCAAGGGCGCGCGCATCGGCGCATCTGCAAAGCTCGGATGCCCGTGCTGGGAGACAATACCCGGTTGGGGTGCATTGGCCTGCTGCGCCCCGGACGAAGGCGCGGGCGGTGTTGCGTTATCCGCGGCTGTGGGCGTTGCAGACGTGCCAGCGCCACCATCAACCCTTAAAGCAGATGTCAGGACCAGCTTTCCGGGCGACGCGGGTTTGGGCTGCGCAGGGCGTTCCTCATGCGTCACAAGCCGTCGGATGGATGACAACACATCTTCAATCTCGTGCCGCGACATCGCCTCGGTCATGTCTTGCCCTTTCCCCTACCCACAACGAAACCATCATGGCGCGATCTGGCGTCGCGCTTTAACTCTTCAGGACGTAAGCGTAACGCGTCGCGGGCTGTCAGACAATCATCTATGCGCGCTTAGGGTTACTGTGGCTTGTTCAAGGCCCGCAGAACACGGTCCAGCGCCTCTCCCTGAGCAGAGAGAGCGGGCGCGTCCTTGACCACGTTGTAATAGGCTTCCGGGTCATAGGTCGCAATCCCCAAGCCCAAGTGGTCCACCGTCAGCAAACCCATGCTGGACAGCAGCTGATAGGTCGCGGTTTGCAAACCGGCCTCTGCCTGCAACAGGGTGGTGCGGGCGTCGAGCAGGTCGTTCTCGGCGTTCAGAACATCAAGCGTGGTGCGCGCGCCAAGGCGGGCTTCCTCGCGGGTGCCTTCAAATGCGCTTTCCGCAGCGGCCACCTGTTGGCGGCTGGCGGTGATGCGTGCGCGGGTCACGTCAACGTTAGCCCATGCCAGCGCCACGTTCTGCAACACCTGCGCAACCGTCTGGTGCAGCCCGGCGCGGCTGGCATCGCGCTGCGCAATGGCCTTGCGCGACAAGGCCCGCAGTTGTCCGCCTTGGTAAATCGGGCGCGTGTATGAGATGCCCGCGCTCAGGTTGACCGAATCGTTGGTCGCGTTCGAGAAGCTTTGTCCGATCCCGGCAGACCCGGTGACAGAGCCGCGATGCTGGGCTGCGGCGCGTTCGGCCGCCAGATCAGATGCCGTTACTTCGAACTGCGCTTTCAGAATTTCAGGATGCGTGCGCCGCGCGATATCTTGCGCCGCTTCCAAAGATGCCGCCGTGCGCGGCAAAGCCGGGGCAGGCCGCAAGCTTTGCGGATAGCTGCCGGTCACCAGCTTGTAGCCTTCGCGCGCAGCGGCAAGATCGCCTTCGGACGCGGCAAGCTGCGACCGGGCGGCGGCAAGCCGTGCTTCGGCCAAGGACACGTCTGTGCGCGTCACTTCGCCCAGTTCGAACCGTTCACGCGCGGCACTCAGTTCACGGGTGATGACCCGCACCGTGGCCTGCTGCAACAGCACGGCTTCAGTTGCCGTGCGCACATCCATAAAGGCGGAGACGGCATTGAACAGAACTTCTTGTTCCAAGCCAAGCAAGGCCTGCCGCGTGGCCAGAACCTGCGCTTTTGACGCTTCCTTGGCCAATTTTCCGCGCCCGAAATCGATCAGGGTAATCTCGGCATTCAGATTGAACGACAGCTCCAAAGAACTGGTGTTCCGCGAATTCCTTTGCCCTTGGACCCCGGCGGCGAAATTGACCACCGGGCGCATTTGCGCAACGGCGACGGCCACATCTTCGTCGGCGGCGCGCAGCAAAGCGCGGTTTTGGTCCAGAATGTTGGAATTCTGGTAGGCCGCGACGAATGTGTCGGCAAGCGATTGGGCCATGACGGGCAGCGGTGCAAGCAACGCGGCCGCAACACAAATAGCGTTCAAATGTCGGATCATGGTCGCAGCCTTTTAATATTTTGTCTTACAAGCTGAAGGCGCGTTCACGTTCGAAACCGGGAAGCACGGGGGCACCGGCATTGAATTCGTCGCGCCATGCGATCCGGCCCTGTTGCTTCACGCCGACCCGGACAACACCCAGCGTGCCCTCGACGAACAGGCAGGCAACCCGGCCCCCGTCGCGCAGTTGCTGGGCCAGTGTGTCGGGGAACTGCTCTGCCCCGCCTTGCAGGATCATCGCGTCATAAGGCGCGTAATCCGGCGCACCGGCAACCAGCGGCCCGGTGTGCAGCACAACGGTGTCGCAGCCCGTCGCGCTGAGCGCGGTTTGCGCGTCTGCGGCAAGGGACGCATTTTCTTCAACCGCCACAACACCTTGCGCGATCTGCGCCAGAACGGCCGCCGAATACCCGGTGCCGCAACCAATATCGAGCACAAGGTCACGATCGCCAACTTCCAGCGCGTCCAACATCTTGGCGAATGTCCGAGGCTCCAGCAGAACGCGGCCTTCACCCAGATCAATGTTGTTGCCCATATAGGCTGCCTCGACCAGACGCGCGGGCGTGAACACTTCGCGCGGGATACGCAGCATCGCGTCAATGATCGGGAACTTCGTCACATCCGAGGGGCGCACTTGCGTATCCACCATCATGGTGCGACGGGCGGTGAAATCCGGCATGATGTGAACTCTCCGGTTCAGTTTCTGTCCGCTAGTGCTTGCCATAGAACGTGCCACATCGCAACATCGCATCGCGCGGCGGCCACGGGTTTTGCGTTGGTGCGTGGCATGCTAGGTCATACCCCAGATAGCGAAGGGAAAAAGACCATGCATTATTCCGTTTATCTGGCCGGTGAAATCCACACCGATTGGCGCGACACGCTGATCGCCGCATCTAGCGGGTTGCCAGTTTCGTTCAGCACGCCCGTGACCGACCATGCTGCCTCTGACGATTGCGGCGTGGCCATTTTGGGGGCAGAGCCGACCAAGTTCTGGCACGATCACAAAGGCGCCAAGCTAAACGCCATCCGCACCCGCAAAGCCATAGAGGAAGCGGATATCGTCGTTGTCCGCTTTGGCGAGAAATACAAGCAATGGAATGCCGCTTTCGACGCAGGCTATGCCGCCGCGCTTGGCAAATCGCTGATCGTTATGCACGGCGCTGACCATCAGCACGCGCTAAAAGAAGTGGACGCCGCCGCCCTTGCCGTGGTCGAAACACCCGAACAAGTGGCCCAGATCCTGCGATACGTGACCAACGGCACCCTGCCCGGCTGATTTCGCTTTACAGACGAGCAAGGCGACCGCATTAACCCTTTTGCTGTTCAATTGCATCAGGAGCACAACATGCTTAACGAGTTCAAAGCGTTCATCGCGCGCGGCAATGTCATGGATATGGCCGTCGGCATCATTATCGGCGCGGCGTTTACCGCTATCGTCACCTCTTTGGTGGACGATCTGGTCAACCCGCTGATCGGGCTGGTTATCGGCGGGGTCGATTTCAGCGCCATCAGCTTCGGGCTAGGCGATGCGCAATTTATGGTCGGCAATTTCATCAATGCGGTCATCAAATTTCTGATCATCGCATGGGTCGTGTTCCTGCTGGTCAAAGGCGTGAACCGTGTCGCCAATTTGGCCAAGGCGGAAGAAGCGCCGGTCGAAGACGCGCCAAAAGGCCCGACCAGCGAAGAGCTGCTGGCAGAAATCCGCGACGCGCTGAAAGCCCGCTAAGCCCCTCTTGCCAAGCTTGGGCGCGCAGGCTATGCGCGCCCTGCCCTGATCGGGCACAAGTCTCCGCAACCTTGCCAAAACGGACCATAGATATGACCCGCACTTACCTGCCCGGCGTTATCGCCATGGCGGCCGTTGTCGTCGCCTCGAATATTCTTGTTCAATTCCTGTTCGGAAACTGGCTGACATGGGGGGCCTTTACCTACCCGCTGGCCTTTCTGGTCAATGACGTGATGAACCGCGTCTACGGCCCTCAAGCCGCGCGCCGCGTGGTCTGGGTGGGTTTTGGCGTGGGCGTGGCCTGCTCGCTGATCGGCACACAGATCATGGGCGAATTCGGCCCGCTGGTAACATTGCGCATTGCGCTGGGATCGGGCATCGCTTTCCTGACCGCGCAACTGATCGACGTGGCCATTTTCGACCGTCTGCGCGAAGACAAGCACGGGGGCGCATGGTGGCGCGCGCCGCTGGCCTCTACGCTTGTCGGCTCCACGCTGGATACTGCCTTATTTTTCAGCATCGCGTTTTCTGCCACTCTTGTGTTTCTGGAACCCGGCAATGACGTGTCATGGGCCGGTGAATATCTGCCGCTGCTGGGTTTTGGCCCGGAACTGCCGCTGTGGGCGTCGCTGGCGGTGGCTGACTGGGCCGTCAAACTGTCGCTGGCGCTGCTTGCGCTGGTGCCCTTCCGCCTGATCGTTTCGAAAATGACGCAACCTGTCGCATAATTTCTTTTGACAAACACAAAATATGTGCCACCATTCTATTCAACAGCAACGCAATGAAAGGAGGTGGTCCAGTGTCTAGAGTGATGTTGGAGAGAGGTGCGAAGACAGTCATAGGGGGCAAAACCTGACGGCAGCCCCGATGGGGACCCCTTTTGATTGAGCCTTGCTCTAATTGGCTCCATCTCCTGAAGCTCGTTTAGGGCCGTCCAAAAATTGGGCGGCCCTTTCGTTAGGCGGCAATGATTACCATGCGCATAAATGACGACATCACCCTGCAAGATTGGGAACTGACCGAAACATTCACCCGATCGCAAGGGCCGGGCGGGCAGAATGTGAACAAGGTCTCATCCGCCGTGGAATTGCGGTTCGAAGCCGCGCGCAGCCCCAACCTGCCAGACCCGGTCAAGGCGCGCCTGCGGCGGCTGGCCGGGCGGCGCTGGACACAGGATGGCGCTGTGCTGTTGCGGGTTGAGGAGACGCGCAGTCAGGCCCGCAACAGAGAGATCGCGCGCGACCGTTTGGCCCAACTTATTCTAGAAGCCACGAAACGGCCCAAACCGCGTATTCCCACGCGCCCGACCCTTGCCAGCAAGCGCAGACGGCTAGAGGCAAAGACACACAGGGCCAGCATCAAATCTTCGCGAGCGGCACCGCGACCAGACTGACATTGCCGTTAGAACAGGCATGTTCGCCACGACAGGCCGGACCGGTACAAAATTGTTACATTTGCCTGTTAGGCGGGCCGAAATCAGGAATAGTAAATATATGAAAGCGGCATCTCGGCCCCGTGATATTTTGGCAAATGCGCTTGAATTTGTGCGCCCGTCCTTCGTGCAGGTCGCCGCCATGTGCGTGCGTCAAGGTAAGGATGGCCCGGAGGTGCTTCTGATCCAGACGCTGACCCGCAAATTATGGATGGTCCCGAAAGGCTGGCCAATGGATGGGCTGTCCTTGTCAGACGCCGCCGCGCAAGAGGCGTGGGAAGAAGCCGGCGTGCGCGGTCCGATTGCACAAACCCCGCTTGGGGCGTTCAGCTACACCAAGATCAAATCAAGCGGCTTGCCGGTGCAATGCCGCGCGCAAGTGTTTCGGTTGGACGTAACCCACCAATCCGACGACTACCCCGAGGCCAAGAAACGCGTGCGCCGATGGGTCCGCCCTGAAAAGGCCGCAGAGATGGTTCAGAACGCGCAACTTGCGCGCTTGCTGGCGTCTTTGTAACCAAAATACGACACATCCGGCACTCTTGGCAGAAAAGCACCCGCCGTTGCCGCCCATTACGATGGGTGCTAATCGTCGCGCGTTACAAATTCCTTACAAAGGAGCCGCAGGCGTGGCGGAACAGTTCGAGAAATCCTGGCAAACCCTCAACAAGGACCTTGATCGGATTTCCGCACTGGAGCAGGCCACGGCCTACACTGCGCGCCCGCTTGTCGCCGCAGGCGGGGCGCTGGCCTTCATGGCGCTTGCCGGGATCATGGCCGCCGCGCTGATCGGGTTTGACCCGATTGGGCTGATCGTGGTCGCTGCCGCGATTTTCGGGGCCTATATGGCGCTGAATATCGGTGCGAATGACGTGGCCAACAATATGGGCCCGGCAGTGGGTGCGCGCGCCCTGACCATTGGCACAGCGCTGATTATCGCCGCCATCTGCGAAACTGCCGGGGCGCTGATCGCCGGGGGCGATGTGGTCGGCACAGTGTCGCTTGGCATCATCTCGCCCACGGCGGTGGCCGAGACCCAGACCTTTATCTGGGCGATGATGGCTGCGCTGCTGGGCGGGGCGCTTTGGGTCAATCTGGCCACCTGGGTCGGCGCGCCGGTGTCAACGACGCATTCCATTGTCGGCGGGGTTATGGGGGCAGGCATTGCCGCCGCCGGGTTCGGCGCCGTCAACTGGGTGATGATGGGACAGATCGCGGCAAGCTGGGTCATCTCTCCGCTGCTGGGCGGCTTGTTTGCCGCAGCGTTTCTGGCTGTCATAAAATCGCGGATCATCTACCGCCCCGACAAGATTGCGGCCGCGCGCTACTGGGTGCCCATTCTGATTGGCATCATGGCCGGATGTTTCACGACCTATCTGGCGTTGAAAGGGTTCAGCAAGATTTACACGGTCAGCTTTCAGAATGCACTTCTGGCCGGGCTGGCGGTCGGGCTGGGAATGACCTTCGCCATGCGCCCCGTGATCCGCCGTCAAAGCGAGGGGATGGAAAACCGCAAGAAATCTCTTAAGGTCTTGTTCAACATCCCGCTTATTTTTTCGGCAGCGTTGTTATCCTTCGCGCATGGTGCCAATGACGTGGCCAATGCCGTTGGCCCGGTCGCCGCGATTGTCCATGCCGTGCAGGATGGGGGCGCGTCAGACAGCGTTGGCATTCCGTTTTGGGTCATGCTGATCGGCGCGGTCGGCTTGTCCGTGGGGCTGCTTCTGTTTGGCCCAAAGCTCATCAATATTGTCGGCAGCGAGATTACACGCCTGAACGCCATGCGCGCCTATTGCGTTGCGTTGGCAGCCGCGATCACGGTGATTTTCGCGTCATGGCTTGGCTTGCCTGTCAGCTCTACCCATATCGCCATCGGAGCGGTTTTCGGGGTCGGCTTTTTCCGCGAGTGGTATCACGAGCGCGTGCTGAAGGTAGTGCAGGTTGACCTAACCTCGCCGCCCGAGTTGCGCACACGCAAGAAAGTGGTGCGGCGCGGCCATTTCGTGACCATCCTTGCCGCTTGGGTCGTCACCGTTCCATTGGCTGCGGCATTGTCGGCAGCTCTGTTCTACGCAATGCAATTCATAACGCTGTGATATCAGCCAGCGACATCGCGCATTAGCTGCGGCGCACCCGGATAATTACGTCCACGCGCGCAATCTCTGCGCCTTCGGGCGCGGCGGGCAGGCGGGCGATTTCCAATTCGGACGCAGGCGCGTCGCTCAGATCCTGCGTATCTTCCCAGAAGAAATGCGGGTGATCGTCGGTGCAGGTGTCGAAATAGGATTTCTGACCATCCACCGTGATCTCGTTCATAAGGCCTGCTTCGCAGAAAGCCCGCAACGTGTTGTAAACCGTTGCCAAAGATACGCTTTCGCCCCGTTCTTTCGCGGCCATGAACAAGCCTTCGGCGGTCACATGGCGGTCGCAGCCATCGCCCACAAGCAAGCTTGCCAAGGACAAGCGTTGGCGCGTCGGCCGCACCTGCGCGCGGGACAACCAGTGAGCACCCTTTTGCAGGGCAGCGTCGGTGATATCTGCGAAATTTGTATCCATCCCCCTTAAATACGCGTACGCAGCACAAATTTCAAATGAAAACAGGTCGCAGGAAACATCACGCGGTCTTGCGGCCTGTCAAATGAGGGTGATACACCCGTGCAACGCTATAAAGGAGTGCCGAAATGTCCCAGTTCCCGACCTCGTTTGACAAAGAGGGCCTGCTGGCCTGCGCCCGTGGCGAACTGTTCGGCCCCGGCAACGCACAGCTGCCCGCACCGCCCATGCTGATGATGGATCGGATCACCGATATCTCGGCTGATGGCGGCTTGCATGGCAAAGGGCATGTGGTCGCAGAGTTCGACATCACGCCCGATCTGTGGTTTTTCGACTGCCATTTTCCGGGCAACCCTATTATGCCCGGCTGCCTTGGGCTGGATGGGCTGTGGCAATTGACCGGTTTCAACCTTGGCTGGCGTGGCTGGCAAGGGCGCGGCTATGCGCTTGGCGTCGGAGAGGTGAAACTGACCGGCATGGTCCGCCCCGACCGCAAGATGCTGACCTACAAGGTCGACTTCACCAAGGCGATCCAGACACGGCGCCTGACAATGGGCGTGGCCGACGGCGTGGTCGAAGCCGACGGCGAGGTGATCTATCAAGTGAAAGACATGAAAGTGGCCCTGTCAGAGGGCTGACGCCCCCGGTGCCACCCGACGCCCCATGATATAAAAAAGCAAGTTTGATTCAGATCAGGACATTTCACGCAATTCCGGTTACATAAGATCAAAGGAAAGCGGAAAAGATGCGCCTGACCACCAGAACAAACCTGGCCCTGCGGGTCTTGATGACCTGCGGGATCAATCACGGCGAAAAGCTGCGCACCGCGGATATTGCGGAACGCTGCAACGCGTCGGTTCATCATCTGTTGCAGGTGGTGCATACTTTGCAAGAACACGAGTTCATCGAAACGCTGCGCGGGCGCAGCGGCGGGCTGAAGCTGGCGCGTGACAGCGACGCGATTTCGATCGGTGAAGTGTTTCGCATTTTCGAATCCGGCACACCCTTCGCCGAGTGTTTCGCGCCCGACAGCAATACCTGCCCGCTGGTCGGCTCTTGCCGGTTGCGCAACTATATCCAGCGCGCACTGGACGCCTTCTATCACGAGTTGGACCTGATTACCCTGCAAGACTTGGTGCGCGGCAATTGCGGCTTGCGCGAGTTGCTTGCCATGGCGCCCGATCCGTCGCAAAGCTGCAAAGGGCAGATGGCGTAACACAAGGCACCCGCGATGGTGCCACTGCGCGCCATGTTCGGCAACCGCTTTCCCGCGCCCGTTGCGGCACAGATCACCCGCTGGGGGCAAAACCCGCTTAGCCTTGGCAGCTACAGTTTCAACGCGGTGGGCACAGGTCCACAAACCCGCCGCGCGCTTGGCGGTGCGGATTGGGACGGCGCGCTGTGGTTCGCAGGCGAAGCGACAGAGCCCGGTTTTTTCGGCACCGCCCACGGGGCCTACCTGTCGGGTCAGAGCGTGGCCAAGGCCATCTTGCAGCAATGAGCCGCCAAGTTGACCAAGCGGCACGGCTTGCGCCTTGCCGAAATGGCACATCTACCCTAGACAGGCGGGCGGCATAAATACAAAGGGGGCGCCAATGCGTCGCGTGGTCATTACAGGTCTGGGTGTCATTTCACCCATTGGAAACAACGCCGAAGAAGTGTCGGACAGCCTGCGCAAGGGACGGTCGGGCATTGTCTTTGCCCCGGAATACGCCGAGCACGGCTTTCGCAGCCAGGTCAAGGGCGAACCCAAGATCGTGCTGGAAGACCATATCGACAAGCGCAACCTGCGCTTCATGGGGCCGGGCGCGGCTTATAATTTCTTGTCCATGGAGCAGGCGATTGCCGATGCCGGGCTGGAAGAAAGCGATATTTCCAACCCGCGCACCGGGCTTGTGACCGGGTCGGGCGGGCCGTCCACCTCGAACCTGTTTCAGGCGCATAAGATCGTGGTCGAAAAGGGCAGCCCCAAGCGCATGGGGCCTTTCATGGTCACGCGCTGCATGTCGTCCACCAATTCGGCCTGTCTGGCAACGCCCTTCAAGATCAAGGGCGTGAATTATTCGATCACCTCGGCCTGTTCGACATCTGCGCATTGCATCGGCAATGCCGCCGAACTGATCCAGATGGGCAAGCAGGATATCGTCTTTGCCGGCGGGGGCGAGGAACTGGACTGGACCCTGTCCTGCCTGTTCGACGCGATGGGCGCGATGTCGTCGAAATACAACGACACACCAGAAAGCGCCGCCCGCGCCTTCGATGCCACCCGCGACGGGTTTGTCATTGGCGGCGGTGGCGGCATGCTGGTGTTGGAAGAACTGGAACACGCGAAAGCCCGCGGTGCCAAGATTTATGCAGAGGTGACGGGCTACGGCGCCACATCCGACGGGCATGACATGGTCGCACCATCGGGCGAGGGTGGCGAGCGGTCGATGCGGCTGGCCTTGGGCACCCTGCCCGAAGGGCGCCGCGTCAGCTATATCAACGCGCATGGCACCTCTACACCTGCGGGCGACGTGACAGAGGTCGAGGCCATTCGCCGCATCTGGGGCGAAGGCAATGTGCCGCCGATATCTTCGACCAAATCGCTGACTGGGCATTCTTTGGGCGCGACCGGCGTGCATGAAGCGATCTATTCGCTTCTGATGATGCAGGGCAATTTCATCACCGCCAGCGCCAATGTGACAGAGTTGGACCCCGCGATCCGGCCCGGCGAAATCGCCACTTCACTGGTCGAGAATGTCGAGCTGGATTCGGTTCTGTCCAACAGCTTCGGCTTTGGCGGAACCAACGCAACGCTGCTGTTCAGCGCCTATCGCGACTGAGGAGACTGTCATGACAGGTCTGATGCAAGGCAAACGCGGCTTGGTGATGGGCGTGGCCAATGAACGCTCAATCGCTTGGGGAATCGCACAAGCCTTGGCCGCCGAGGGGGCAGAACTGGCCTTCAGCTATCAGGGCGAATCGTTCGGAAAACGGGTGGAACCCTTGGCCGCAAGCGTCGGGTCCGATCTGCTGCTGGATGTCGATGTCTGCAACGACGCCTCTTTGGATGCGGCCTTTGCCGAGTTGAAAGACCGTTGGGGCAGCATGGATTTTCTGGTCCATGCCATTGCCTTTTCGGACAAGGCCGAACTGACCGGTCGCTTTCGCGACACCAGCCGTGCAAACTTCGCCCACTCGCTGGATATTAGTTGTTACAGCTTTATAGACGCGGGCCGCCGCGCGGCGGCGCTTATGCCAGATGGTGGCTGCCTGCTGACCGTGACCTTTCAGGGGTCAAACAAAGTCACCCCGTTCTACAATGTCATGGGCGTGGCCAAGGCCGCGCTGGAAAGTGCGACGCGCTATCTGGCCAATGACCTTGGGCCAGACGGCATTCGCGTGAACGCGATCAGCCCCGGCCCGATGAAAACGCTGGCAGGCGCAGCGATTGGCGGGGCCCGCAAGACCTACCGCCACACCGAAGCCAACGCCCCCTTGCGCACGAACGCCACGCTGAACAGCGTGGGCGGCGCGGCGGTGTTTCTGGCCAGCGACTATGGCGCGCATACCACGGGCGAGATCGTGCATGTCGATGGCGGCTATCACATCATGGGTTTGCCGCAGGTCGAGAACCTATAAAGAAGGGGCTGCGCCCTCTCTGGGCGCACACCCATTCCCTCGGGCCGGGTATGTCGCGCAAGTTAAAGCCGCTTGCCAACAGACAGGCCCAACGCGACCCCGCCCAACGACAGGGCCAGCGTTGCCGCAATGTAGCTCGCGGCGGATATGAACTGACCCGTCTGTAAAAAGCCGAGCGTTTCATACCCAAAAAGCGAAAACGTTGTAAAACCACCGCAAAATCCGGTCATGCCAAAGGCCCGCGCGCGGCCCGACAAGGGCATGGGCGCAAGTAGCCCGATCAGCACCGATCCAATGAAATTGGCGCAGAGCGTGCCGTAGAGCGGCAAGACCCACCACAGCCCTGCCCGCGCGCCCGCGCCAAGCGCGGCACCAAGGGCGACCCACAGGCTCATACCGCGCCCAACCAAAAGCCCAGCGCCACAGCCCCCACCGAAAGCACGATAGACCCGGCCATATTGATCCCGGCCCAAAGATAGGCACCCGATTGCCACATCTGCACGGTGTTCAATGCGAAACTCGACACCGTTGTGTAGGCACCCAGAATTCCCGTAACGGCAAACAGCCACACCAGACTGCCCGGCGCTGCATGGGCCACCAATAGACCCATCGCAAAACTGCCGGTCACATTTACCGCCGCAACACCGCGCGCCCCGGTCAGCCGCGCACAAAGCCAAGCCCGGCCAAGCCCGCCCAAGGCACCACCCGTAAGAACGGCCAAAACTGACCCAAAATCCGGCTCCATACCCTGTGCTTAGCCGATTTCCATACAGCACACCAAGCCGAAACCCACTGCCCGTGATTGACTTGGCGTGACACGGCACGGTAAGCGGCAAGCCAGCAACAACAAAAGGCCGCAGACCGTGTCATCCCAAGTGATCGAAGATGCAATCAAGGCTGGCCGCGACGTGCTGCATACGGAAGCGCGCGCTCTGCACCGGATGGCCGACAATCTTGGACCGGAATTTGCGCAAGCCGTGGAAACGCTAACCGGGCTAAAAGGCCGGCTTATTGTCGTCGGCATTGGCAAATCCGGGCATGTGGGGCGCAAGATGGCCGCGACCTTTGCCTCGACCGGGACGCCCGCGCATTTCGTGCATGCATCGGAAGCCAGCCACGGTGATCTTGGCATGATTACCCAAGACGATTGCTGCATCCTGCTGTCCAATTCCGGCGAGTCGCGGGAATTGAGTGATGTGATCAACTACACACGCCGGTTCAACATTCCGATGATTGCCATTACCCGCGTGCTGCACAGCACGCTGGGCAGCCGTGCCGATATCGTGCTGGCCTTGCCAGACGAACCCGAAGCTTGCGCCATTGGCATGGCGCCGACCACTTCGACCACGGCCAGCATGGCGCTGGGCGATGCGCTGGCCGTCGCGGTTATGCGCCGCAAAGGGTTTGACCCTGAAAATTTCCACATTTTTCACCCCGGCGGCAAGCTGGGTGCGCAATTTCTGCGCGTGTCGGACCTGATGTATACCGGCGATCTTCTCCCGCTGGTGCAAGAAGATACGCCCATGCCCGATGTGCTGATGCGGATGACGGGAACCGGCTATGGCGTGGCGATCATCGTTGATGGACAGCGCCTGACCGGTATCATCACCGATGGCGATCTGCGCCGCAACATGGACGGCTTGATGACCCGCCGCGCAGGCGATGTGGCCACCCGAAACCCCAAGACCATCACCCCGGAATCATTGGTGTCAGAAGCCGTGGCGGTGATGAACGCCAAGAAGGTGACAGCGCTTTGCGTGGTGAACGACACAGAAAGCCTGTCAGGCTTGATCCGGCTGCACGACTGCCTGCGCGCCGGTGTGGTATGACGCGGGCTCTATTTGTTACCTATGATCTGCGGCCGACTACTGTGGCGGCTAGTATCACGGAACCCTTGCGATGACACCGCGTCGCCCGCTGCTACTGCAAGCCTATCTCGGTCTCAGCCGAATGCTACCAAGCCTGTGGCACGGACTGGCTAAACAGATTCACCGGCACCAAGCTGCCAAGCGGGACCGGTTCCGCGAACGGCTGGGACATTCGAGCATACCGCGCCCAAGCGGTCGGGTAATTTGGGTGCATGCAGAGTCTGTAGGCGAGGTGAGCACAGTCGCCAGCCTATTGCACGATATCGCCGAGCACGGCCATATCGTGATAACGACAACAACGCAAAGCGGAGCCGAACGGGTTGAAAGTCTGGGGTCGGAACGCATCCTGCATCAGTTCAAACCCGCCGATACACCGGTTGCGATTGGGCGTTTTCTTGACCATTGGCGCCCCCGCGCCGCTGTGTTCGTAGAAAGCGACATGCCGCCGGTTGCGCTGTCCATCTTGCGACAACGCGGCATCGCCCGTGCGCTTTTAGCGGCCCGTCCCTCGGGAACGCGGCGCAGGGCCCCGAAAATCGCTGCGGCTCTACTTGCAGAATTTGACCTCGTGACCGCCAGTTCGCAAAGCGTGGCGGACGAGCTTGAGGGCCTAAAGGTCAAGGTCCATCATGTCGAAGACCTGAAAGCCTATCAAAGCGCGGTGACGGAACCGTTACCTTGGTCTGAGGCACAACGCACAAGGCCCATCTGGTTGGCCGTATCGGCGCATCCCGAAGAGTATGATTTGCTTTTTGCCGCCCACGATCACCTCCAAGCCCGTGAGCCGACCGCGCTGATGGTGATCGCGCCGCGCCATCCCGTGTCAAGCCGGGCATGGGCCCCAAAGCGCTTTGCACCGGTGTTTTTTTCGGATGGTCATCAACCAAAAGATGACACAGGGCTGTTCGTGATGGATGCATTTGGCCACGTGCCACAACTTCACCTGTTAAGCCATGTTAGCTTTATCGGCGGATCCTTGGGCAAGCGGGGCGGCCATAGTCCGTGGGAAGCTGCGCGCGCAGGGAGCTACATTCTGACCGGGCCAGATATTGCCAATAACGCACCCGCCTATAACGGGCTTGCGCATGAAATCATCACGACGCCTAACGCGCTTGCCGATGCGGTTTGCAAGGCATGGGCTGCGCCCCGCCCTGCGCCAATCTTGCGTAGCGCCAAGAACAGCCAGACCACCCGCGCCGTGCTGGACATGTTGCAGGCCCAATGCTGATGACACCGTGGTTCAACATTGCCCTCGCGGCCAAGCTGACGACCGGATCGCGCCGCGCGGAATTAGTGGCGCTTCTTGCCGCAAAACCGATACCGTCACAGGCCCCACGCCTTATCGTGGCGACGCCGCGCCGCTTTGTCAGTCTACCAAAACTCCTGAAACCAAATGAAGCCATCGATGCAATGTTGCGCACGTTTCGCGCGACATTTGATTTAGCCGCCGAACAAGGGCTAACCGCCCGGCTGGAGCTTTTTCAAAATTATATATAGATTATGTGCCTGATGTTGCTGCGGCCAACGGCGAAGAGGCCGTCGCCCATACGATGAGCGGACTTGCCGGATGACGCCTCTATGAGCTGAAATCTTCGCCAACCGATTCGAACAACGATTGCCGCGAGTTAAGCTTCAATCTTGACGAACGGCGCAGTCTTGCCTAATGGACAGAGGATGAAATCGCAGCGCATTATCGCCTATCTGGCAGAGCCCAATGCCGAGAAACAGGCCTTATTCAGAGCTGTGGCCAGAAGGCTTGGGTACGGGCAGTCCTTGGCGTCATGGCCCATATCGATCCGGGGCTACCCCGAGACGGCGGCGCGAGCGGAAGAATGTCTGGGCCGGGCCAAGAAACAGCCGCGCGGAACATTAGGTAGGGCGTTGAAGCGAGCGTTCCTCAAGGGGCGTTACAACTGGGCGCGGCGCTGGTTTTCCGCGAGGCCCGGAGCCGTGGCTATGTGCTGGCAGGGACTGACAGGCACGCGGCGGGCCTTCATTGAAGGCGCACGCGATGCCGGCGCGCCGACGCTCTTCGCTGAGCTGGCCCCGCTGCCGGGCCGCTGGACTTTGGACGCGCAAGGCGTGAACGCGGAAAACTCGGTCCCGCGACGGTGGGAGGCCTATGACGCGGTTGCCCCTAATTATGAGCTGCTCGCAGGGCTCCGCGAGGCTTTCGAGGCGCGTCAGCCGCGGCGACGCGACGTCGGCCAGAGCGACGCGCCGCTCCCCGAGGACGCGCGTTTTCTCTTCGTACCCTTGCAGGTGCCCGATGACAGCCAGATGATCCTCTTTGCCGGCTGGTGCGGCGGGCTGGAGGGGTTCATCGACGCGCTGGCGGAGGCCTCGGCGGCCCTACCCGAAGGCTGGCATCTGCGGCTCAAGGAGCACCCTTCGGCGAAACGCTCCGTCCGCGCGCGCATCGAGCGGCATATCGCGGCGGGCGCGCGGCTGGAGCTCGACAACGCGCGCGACAGCTTCGCCCAGCTCGAAGCGAGCGCGGGAGTTCTGACCGTGAACAGCTCGATGGGGCTCCAAGCTATGTTCTTCGACAAGCCGGTAATCGTCACCGGCGAGGCCTTCTTCGCCTTCGAGGGGGTGGCGCATCCAGCGGGCAGCCCGCAGGAGCTCGCACAGCTTCTGGCTGATCCGGACGCGCTCGGCCATGATGGCGACTTGCGCGCGCGCTTTCTGACCTGGCTGGCGCACGATTATTACATCGACTTCGACGGAAAGGCGCTGATCGACTCCGCGCAGCTTGGTCGGATCACGAAAAAGATAGAGGGGCCGCAGGATTCCTAACCGCCATTTCAGCCTGTTCAAGACCTTCGTCGACCGCGAGCGAGGCGTGGCGCTTCTGCTCAATCCGAAGGTGCTCACGACGTTCACACGGCGCTTTCTGACCGATGGCATGCGAGAGTTCCATGGGCTCTCAGACCCGTCGGCAGGCCGCTATCGGCTGGTGAAGAATGCGCGGCGTTTTCCCATGGCACGGCTCAGGGATTACCTGCATTTCCGCACTCACCACGACGACTACAAGATATTCGCCTTCGTCCGCAACCCCTATGCACGGGTCTATTCCGGCTGGAAGGACAAGTTCTACGACGGGCACAAGGGCTCTGACTACGGGCGGCTCTCGGGCTATCCTAGGTCCATGCGGCGCGGTGAACTGAAAAAGGCGAGGGCCTATTGTCGGAAACATGGCCTGCCGGGGGCCGCTGAAGGCGAGCTGGTGCCATTTGCCAGCTTCGTACGCTACATGGCTGACCAGCCGCCGGGGGAGCGCAACCAGCACTGGGACCAGCAGGTGCTTGTCCTGCAGCAGCCCAAGTTCAGGCTGGCGGGCGCTTACAAGATCGAGCATGAACTTGACAAGGGCATCAGGACGATCGCAGAAGCGCTGGAATTCGACCCTGACTGGGCCGTTACTCAGCTTAGCCGCAAAGCGAATGTCTCGAGCCGTTACGATGGCTCTGCGCACCCGATGACCGATGAGGTGGCCGAGGAAGTCTTTCACGCCTGCGAACCGGATTTCGACGTATTCGGCTATGACAAGGAAAGTTACCGGGAGCTTTGGTAGCCCGCGCGTTCGTGCACTTCGAGCCGGGGGACGAGCAAGTCGAAGGTGCGCGAGGCGACCTAGAACCCATATCGCGCGATGCAAGCCTGTTCCAAGAATGCAAGCGAAGCGCCTGCCCCCTCGCCCGCCTGCGCCACGTTGGTAAAGGCCTGGAACACCCGGTCAAGCTGGCGGTCATAGGCCAGATCGACCTTGGAGGACGGCAGCAGCGGCACAAAGCTGAAATTTAGCGCCGTGCCTTCGGGGAAGCACCCGGCGATGAACTTTACCAATTCGACACTGGTTGCTTGGCAGCCCCAATTGCCACGAAACCCGGTGAAATTGATGATAACGATCCGTTTCACTTCTAGTCCTTCCTTGCCGGGTGTTCCATTGTTCGTGATAGGATAGAAGCTAGGCGAGCACCAATGGGTTTCGGTAAGACATAGTCAGGGTATCCGCATGGGACTGGCCTCTTTGAAAGGATCATGGGGCTTGTCGCCGATTGAGCAGTCAGGTGCAAGATCGGGTAGCAGGCCAACGTGCCCCTTGCCCGCGGATCACGCACCATCTGTGGAGGTCAGGCGCAGCATGGGAATACCCATCTTTCGCACCTGCGCATGCAATTTCGGGCTTTCCGTGACAAGCACCGCACCGGCGGCCTTGGCCCAGACATGCAGATCAGCGGCCCCGTCGCCAACATAGACAAAGCCTTGCGCGCCGTAGCGCTTGCTCAGAAAAGCTGCCTTGTCGCGCCCCTTGAGGTTGTTGCCAAGGGTGGACGCATGAACCTCATCAAAAAGCTCCAGATGCCCAGCGATCGCCCGCGCCGTGCCGTCCTCTGCTGCCGTGGCCAGCACAACCCGCCGCCCCGCCGCGCGCCATAGGCGGATCAGCGCCAGAACGGCGGCATTGTAGCGCAGGCCCGCAGGATCGAACGGAGCGCGCTGCGCCACGGCGCGCTTAAGGCCGGGACGCCCCCCTTGCGCCAAGGCCGCAGCCAACAGCACCGACGACCAAGGCGCGCGCCAAAGCAGCTGGACCAATCCGCGCCGCAACATGTCGCCCGGCACAAGCGTGCCGTCCAGATCGACAGCCAGCACCGCGTCAGGACAGGCAGCCAACAGGCCGGCCGCGTCATAGAGTGCCGGTTTGCTGTTCATCTGCACAAAATCGACATGGTGATGCGCCATTTTTTGTTAGCATGGTTACCCAAAACCTACATAACTGCATAGATACCGCGCCAGAGTTTCCTTAATCTCAAGGTGGATTGTCAGAGTGTGAGCATGGTCGGCGACATTCCTCGATTGCCTGCCAAAACACTTGGCATCGGCAGGATCGCGACCTTTGACGGGTTGCGCGGGGTTGCCGCACTGGTTGTCGTGGTATTTCACTTTCTTGCAATGCTTCATCCCGACTGGGTGTCTGATTACGCCCAAGCGCCTGCCTTGTTGCTCGCAACCCCTCTGGCGGTTTTCTGGAACGGTTTTTTCGCAGTCGCAGTGTTTTTCGTGCTGTCGGGCTTTGTCATGGCCGCCGCGGCAGAACGGCGTCACGCAAACCTGTTGGAGAACGCGCTGCTGCGCTACCTGCGGCTGGCGCTGCCTGTTTTGGCCAGCATTCTACTGGCCTACCTGTGGCTTAGACTGATGCCCAACGCCGCAGGCAACCTGGCCCGCAGTCTAGACGCCCCTTCGGAATGGCTGGCCTTCACGGCCCAAGGGCCGCTGCCCGGTTTGGGCGCTGCCATCCACGACGGGCTGGCGGGCAGTTTCATTACCGGCATGTCACCTTTCAACAATGTGTTGTGGGCCATGCAAGTGGAACTGGTCGGTTCGCTGTTCCTGTTCGCGGCCTACTGGCTGGGCGGGTTCGGACCTTGGGTGCGCTTTGCCGCATTGGCCGGGTTCGCCCTGTTGGGCCTGCTGGTGCTGCGCGATATCTATCTATGTTTCGTAACCGGCGCGCTTTTGTACGAGGGCCACAAAGCTGGGATCTGGCTGAGGTTGCCGCCGGTCACAGGGCTGCTGGCGTTGGCCTTGGGGATGATGCTGGGCACGCCCGGCGGCAGATTTGCAATAAGCTGGCTCCCCGAATTCGTGCCGGACCGTTTGTATCCGGGCAACCCTTGGGGCTTGGCACCCGTCGCGGGTGCCACGCTCATTCTGCTGGCGGCGCTTCAGCTTCGGACCCTGCAAAACTGGTTCAAAACTGCGCCACTGCAATGGCTTGGACGGGTTTCCTTCGGGCTATACTTGGTGCATGTGCCGATTCTTTATACTTTCCTTGCGTGGGAAAGGCTGACCCTTGGGCTGCCTGAATTGCTGCTTTTCCCTGCCTATCTGGCTGCGGTGCTGGCCTTGGCGTATCTGTTCACACTTGTTGTGGACGAACCAACCTTGCGCTTGTTGGGCCGAATTCGCGAACAGCTTGCCCGCCTGCGCAGCCTAACCCGCGTGCCCAGCCTGACCGCCAGCGCCACCGCGCCGGTCTGGCCATGGGTCTTGTTGGCCAGCGCGGGCCTGATGGCCACGACCCTGATAAATGGCGGTGTCGCCATCTATTACGACTCTGCCATTTACCTGCACCGTCCCGAGGGGATGTTGAGGCTACTTTCGTCTATGCCATTCATGGACCTCGTGCCAACAGACGCAGCGCCTGCCGCTGCCTTGCCGCAAGACAGCAACACGACAGGCGCTACCGCGCCCGCGCTTCAATTCAGCGGGCGGTCCATATTCTACCAGATCTTCGCTTGGTCAGGGCTGGAAGCCGGGCGGCTATGGTCACTGGCGGCGGCGCATGCGGTGATGGTGGCCTACCCGGCGGCCTTGCTGCTGGCGCATGGGCTTGGCAGGGCACCGCGCTGGGGCTTTATTCTGGGTCTCAGCGCGTTGGGGCTGTTGACCCCGCTTGGACTGTCGATTGGCACGGCCATGCCCGATATCTTGGCGGGGGTGCTGGTGCTGGCTCTGACGGCGCTAATGGTCGGGTGGCAAGCGCTTCGCTGGTGGGATCGGACCTTGCTGTTGGCGCTGGTCGGCTTTGCGATGTTGTCGCATACCAGCCACCTTCTGTTGGCACCGGCGCTTGTCATCGCCGTGCTGTTGTTGCCCTTGCGCAGTGCCGCAATGTGGCGCACCGCCGCCATGATCGGGCTGGTCTGCACGGCGGTCGTAGGGTTCGAGCAGCTTCACAAGACGCTGCGCAACCAAGGCAGCGATACGATCCATGTCACGCGCCCGCATCTGACCGCACATCTGGTCGATGACGGGCCGGGCGTTGATTACCTGCGCCGCGCCTGTCCAGATGTCGGCTTCCGACTATGCGCGTATGTCGATCACCTGCCTATCGAGTGGCGCGACTTCCTGTTTGGTGGGTCCGAACCGGGCACGCGTTTCTTCGCCGATGGCCCGCCAGAGTTGCAAAAAGCCATCAGCCTAGAGCAATTCGCCTTCACGCGCGCCGTTGTCGCGGATGACCCGGTCGCGGTATTGGATTTCGCAACAGCTGCCTTCCTGCGCCAAATGGTCATGTTCGACCCGGCAGGGCTGCTACTGCCCGCCTATTTGATGGAGCGCATGGACGACAGGGCGCTGGCCCTTTTCGACGCCTATCCTGACTGGATGAAAGCACAATTGCGCACGCTTGCCGTGGTCGAACAAGAGCACCTGCTCTCGATGCTGCATATCAGCACCATCGGCTTGACGCTGCTTGCACTGGCGGTGCTGGGACAGGCGCTCTATCGGGGCGCAGAGCACCGCGCGCAACGCGAACTGGTGCTTGTCTGCGCGGCGCTACTACTTGGCGTCATGCTCAATGCGGCGATTTGCGGGGTTCTGGCATCGCCCTATGACAGGTTTCAGGCGCGCATCATCTGGCTGGTCCCGCTGGCCGGGCTGGCGCTGATCGCGGCACGCCGCGCGCCCGCTGCGCGCAGAAACGGTCCCGACCCACATAAACCGGAAAGACCTTTCACATGACCCGTGACGATAGCATTGAACAGCGGCATCGGCGCCAAGCCCGGGCGGCAAATATCAAAGACTACCTGCGCTTGGCCCGCTTTGACCATTCCACCAAACATATGTTCATCCTGCCCGGCATTGCACTGGCGCTGTTGCTGCGCGGCGATCAAGGAGAGCCTTTGCTGAACATCCCCTTGGGGTTTCTGGCAGCGATCTGTGCGGCTTCGGCGAATTATGTCATCAATGAATGGCTTGATCGTGATTTCGACCGCCATCACCCCGAGAAATCCGAACGCGCCGCCGTGCAGGTGTCGCTGGATATACGACTGGTCTACGCATGGTATGGCACATTGGCGCTTGCGGCAGTCGCACTTGGCTTTGCAATTCATGGCGGGTTTGGCGTGACAATCCTGTGCTTTCTGGCCGCCGGGCTGGTCTATAACGTGCCGCCGCTGCGCAGCAAGGACCGGCCCTATCTGGACGTGGTGTCGGAATCCGTCAACAATCCGCTACGGCTGATGCTGGGCTGGGCCATGATCGACCCGGTCACCTTGCCGCCAGTGTCGGTTCTGCTCAGCTTTTGGTTTGGTGGCGCATTCCTGATGAATACCAAGCGCTTGGCCGAGTTCCGCGATATCGTGGCAGATTTGGGCCAAGCGCGCCTTGCGCTTTATCGCAAGTCTTTTGCCCATTACACCGAAGCGCGGCTGTCGGTGGCAAACCTGACCTATGCGCTTTTATGCGTGATGTTCCTTGCAGTCTTCGTGGCGAAATACCGCATCGAATATGTGCTGCTGTTCCCGATTGTCGTGTATCTGTGCAGACGGGGTCGGTCGCGCGCAAACCGGAAAAGCTGTTTTCCGAAATTCGCCTGATGGCGGCAAGCGGTGCCGCGACGCTGGTCTTCGTTTTGACCACCATCTTTGACATACCGGTTCTGGACATGCTGGCCGAACAGCATTTCATCGACTTGCACGGCTTTGCGACCATTCCCGATCCGTCCCATGCGCCATAGGATGACCCGAACTGTGCCCCGGCAACGCTTTTTCCGCTATATCCTGACCGGCGGCGCGGCGGCTCTGGTCGATCTGGGCGGCTTTGCGATGTTGTTGCAGTTTCCCGTGCCGATCGCGCTGGCCGGGACAGCGAGTTTCGCACTTGCCGTTTTGGTTAACTACACGCTGACCTCGCGCTTTGTGTTTCAGGTGCAACCGGGACTGCAGCGCCTGCCAGCGTTTGCCCTTGGGGCTTTGGCCGGGCTTTGCATCAACATGGGGGGCACATTGGGGCTAAGCGCCTTGGGCTTTGCACCGGTTTTGGCAAAATGCGCCGGCATCGGCATGGCCTTTCTGTTCAACTATGCGATCAACGCTGCGGTGATATTTCGTCGGTAAAGGGCCGCGCGAAAACACCCGACAGGCGCGAAGCACAGAGCTTGTCCCCGAAGAGGGCGGGTGCGAGGTGGGTTTAATCGAGCGCTTGCTCTAACGCCTCGCGGATCAGGCGCTGGTAGGGGATGCCGCGTTCTTTCGCACCGACACGGCAGAGGCCGCCAGAGCAGCCCGGATCAGGGCAGGTGTCTGCATGGGTCAGGCCCCTTGGAACGGATCACGGGACTTGTCGCCGATTGGGGGGGCGGGTGCAAGATGGTGTTGGTTGGGGCAGGCGGGTGGATACACAAGCTCATATCGAAGCAAAGCGATGAAACTATGTATCTTTCTTACCGTTGAAATATTTGACAATCTGGGGAACCAGCCCGGAGGCCGCGAATGCTATTGCGACCGCTGGCTGTCCGATGACAGCACAATATATCGCTCCGCCAACTAAGCCCAAAGAAACAACAACGGACCCAAAAACGCGAGCAAAATCATTAAAGACCAACCAACCGTTGTCCCTTGAGCGGATTGCTTGCTCTTTCTCGGCCATCGACATGATCCTATCAGCCATACCGGGGAGGACCGCTTCGTATTGATGCAGCATTTGCGGCGGAGGTAGCGGACCCGCATACATGGCAGACTGCACGATGGACCTGATTTCGTCGGCTTCTTCGGTCTCCAAACTGTTTACTTCGGAGAGATCAACATCATCACCTTGCGGCTCAGCCGAAGTTACAGTCCCTTTTTCGTGTTCATCCGACTTCTGTTGGTCAGACCCACTTTCATTTTCGCGCAACTGATATCGCCTCATTCACCGCATGTGAAAAATAATTTTCAATATTCATCCTGTCTTCCATTACCCCACGAATGCCCGACGCTGGACGGCTGAGGCCCAAATTGATCGAGCTATCATACATATCTGAGAAAAGATCTGAGAGCTTCGCCGCCCGTTTGAAATGTTCGGAACTCTTACGATCAACAACATTTCCTACATGCGGCATTGCAAGCGCATCCGCCAATTCGGCGAGCTTCTCACTTTGCTCACGCATAGCCGCTAGCACACTCATTAGATGCACGTATCGCTCCGATATCTTGGCGAGCTCCTCGGTGGTAGCTGGTGAAACATCAAAGGTGCTAACGTCATCTCGCATCGACTTCGCTAGGTCTTTGTCTACTACTTCTTTCATCATTTTGATGGATTTTGCCAAGCGCATCGTTGCTTCACGCCTAGCGCTCTCTCTAGGGTCCGAATCCTTAACAGCTCGAGGGTTCATACCGACACCTTAGCTCCCGTCGCATTCTTGTGGAGTTACGACACACATTATCGAAGGTATATACCAATAACCGCTGAATCAATGGTTGAGACGCATCAATAATAGTTGCGCGCTACCCCTCACCTCGTAAACTTCTTATACTTCACCCGCTTCGGCTCCAGCGCGTCCGGGCCCAGCCGCCGCTTCTTGTCTTCCTCGTAGGCCGCGAAGTTGCCTTCGAACCATTCGACATGCGCCTCGCCCTCGAAGGCCAGAATATGCGTGCAGAGGCGGTCAAGGAAGAAGCGGTCGTGGCTGATGATGACCGCGCAGCCTGCGAAATCTTCCAGCGCGGCTTCCAGCGCTTGCAGGGTTTCCACGTCCAGATCGTTGGTCGGCTCGTCCAAGAGCAGCACATTCCCGCCCGCGCGCAAGAGCTTCGCCATATGCACGCGGTTGCGTTCCCCGCCGGACAGAAGGCCAACATTCTTCTGCTGGTCGCCGCCCTTGAAGTTGAAGGCAGAGCAATAGGCGCGGCTGTTCACTTCGGCGTCGCCCAGTTGAATAACGTCCAACCCGTCCGAGATTTCTTCCCACACGGTTTTGTTGCCATCCAGCGCGTCGCGCGACTGGTCCACATAGCTTAACTGCACGGTGTCGCCGAATTCTACGGTCCCGGCATCGGGCTGCTCCTGCCCCGTCAGCATGCGGAACAGGGTCGATTTCCCCGCCCCGTTCGGCCCGATCACGCCGACAATGCCACCGGGAGGCAGCGCGAAGGACAGGTTTTCGATCAGCAGCTTGTCCTCGAACCCTTTGCGCAGGTCGGTCACTTCGATGACCTTGCCGCCCAAGCGCGGGCCGTTGGGGATGATGATCTGGGCGCGGCCAACCTTCTCGCGCTCGGACTGGTTGGCCTTTTCCTCATAGGCGGAAATGCGGGCCTTGGATTTGGTCTGCCGGGCCTTGGCCCCGGCCCTGATCCATTCCAATTCGCGCTCCAGCGATTTCTGGCGCGATTTGTCCTCGCGCGCTTCTTGGGCCAAGCGCTTGGCCTTTTGCTCCAACCACGAGGAATAGTTGCCCTCGTAAGGAATGCCGCGGCCACGGTCGAGTTCCAGAATCCAGCCGGTGATGTCATCAAGGAAGTAACGGTCATGGGTCACGATCAGGATCGTGCCCTTGTAGTCGATCAGGTGCTGTTGCAGCCATGCGACCGTTTCGGCGTCCAGATGGTTGGTGGGTTCGTCCAGCAGCAGCATGTCGGGCGCTTCCAAAAGCAGCTTGCAAAGCGCCACGCGGCGGCGTTCGCCGCCCGACAGGGTTTCGACATTCGCGTTGTCCGGCGGGCAGCGCAACGCCTCCAGCGCGACATCGATCTGGCTGTCCAGATCCCACAGGTTTTCCGCGTCGATCTGGTCTTGCAGTTCGGCCATTTCCTCTGCGGTCTCATCGGAGTAGTTCATGGCCAGCTCGTTATACCGCTCCAGCTTGGCCTGTTTTTCCGCCACGCCCAGCATGACATTGCCGCGCACATCAAGCGCGGGGTCCAGATGCGGTTCCTGCGGCAGGTAGCCGACCTTGGCGCCCTTGGCCGCCCATGCCTCGCCGGTGAAATCCTTGTCAGCCCCGGACATGATGCGCAGAAGCGTGGATTTGCCCGCGCCGTTCACGCCCACCACGCCGATTTTCACCCCGGGCAGGAAAGACAGGCGGATATTTTCAAAACACTTCTTGCCACCCGGGTAGGTCTTGGACACGCCATCCATGTGGTAGACATATTGATACGACGCCATGGCATTTGCTCCTGATCTGTTTGGCCCGACACCTACAGCCGCACAGGGTCTGTCGCAAGCAAATCACACAAGGGTGATGTTATGATCTTTGACGCCGTTGCGTAGGGTTCAGCAGTCACTATGGAGGATAAAATGATTTCTCGCCGCGCCGTTCTGGCCGCTTCGCTGCTGGCCCTGCCCGCGTCGCACCTGTTTGCCCAAGCGACCCCCGTGCTCGATGGCCATGACCCGGTGGCCTATTTCACCGAAGGTACCCCGCGCCGGGGTGATCCGGCCTATGCGTTCGATTGGGACGGCAAACGCTGGCATTTCGCATCGGCGGCCAACAGGGATGCCTTTGCCGCCGCGCCCGCAGCTTACGCCCCGCAATACGGGGGCAACTGCGCCTGGGCGGTGGCCGAGGGCTACCTGGCCCCGGTGGACCCGGACGCCTGGGCGATCGTGGACGGAAAGCTGTATCTGAACGCGAACCGACGAATCCAACGCCGTTGGGAACGGGACATTCCGGGCTTTATCCGACGGGCCGATGCCAACTGGCCGGGTCTGCGCAACAACTAGGCAGACGGGCGCGACGTCAGGTCAGTCGGGGGCAAGGGGCGAAAGCGCCCTTGCCATTGCCGTGTTTTTAGGCAGAAATGGCGGGCAGGTTCGAACCAGCAAGGTCACATGCCCGACACGCCCGTTATCGAGATCCGCGACCTGCACAAGGCCTATGGGCCGCTGGAGGTGCTGAAAGGGGTCAGCCTGACCGCGCAGAAAGGCGACGTGATTTCGCTGATCGGGTCGTCCGGGTCGGGCAAGTCCACTCTTTTGCGCTGCTGCAACCTGCTGGAAGACAGCCAGCAAGGCGACATCCTGTTCGAAGGCGAACCCGTGCGCTGGCGCGGCACAGGCGGCCATCGCCAACCTGCCGACCGCGCGCAGGTGACGCGCATTCGCACCAACCTGTCGATGGTGTTTCAAAGCTTCAACCTGTGGTCGCATCTGAGCGTGTTGCAAAACGTCATGGAAGCGCCGCTGCATGTGCTGAAACAGGATCGCGCGATTGTCGAGCCGCGCGCCCGCGCGCTGTTGGACAAAGTCGGCATTGGCGACAAGGCCAATGTCTACCCCGCGCAAATATCGGGCGGGCAGCAACAACGCGCCGCGATTGCCCGCGCGCTGTGCATGGAACCGCGCGCCTTGTTGTTCGATGAACCGACCTCGGCGCTGGATCCTGAACTGGAACAAGAAGTGGTGCGCGTGATCCGGGCACTGGCCCAAGAAGGGCGCACCATGCTGATTGTAACCCATGACATGCGCATGGCCGCCGATGTGTCCAACCATGTCGTGTTCCTGCATGATGGCCGCATCGTGGAAGAGGGGCCACCCGACACCCTGTTCGGCAATCCGCAATCCGAGCGGCTGAAGCAGTTCCTCAGCCACAGTCAACCCAACTAGCCCTAAACCAACCGGGAGTAATGACATGAAAAAACTGATCCTTGGCCTGTCGCTGGCGGCCTTCGGCGCAAGCGCCGCTTTTGCACAAGACGTGGTGCGCATGGGTTCTGAAGGCGCTTACCCTCCATATAACTTCATCAACGACGCCACGGGCGAACTGGACGGGTTCGAGCGCGAATTGGGTGATGAAATCTGTGCCCGCGCCGAACTGACCTGCGAATGGGTCATCAACGATTGGGACACGATCATTCCCAATCTGGTCTCGGGCAACTACGACACGATCATGGCGGGTATGAGCATTACCGAAGCCCGCAAGGAAGTCATCTCGTTCAGCCAGAACTACCTGCAACCCGAACCCTCGGCCTTTGTCGCGCTGGAAGGCACCGATGCCGACGTGACCATGTCGGGCGTGGTGGCCGCGCAGTCTGGCACCATTCAGGCAGGCTATATCGCGGAATCAGACGCGGACCTGCTGGAATTCCCGACGCCAGACGAAACCATCGCGGCGCTGCGCAACGGCGAAGTTGACGCGGTTCTGGCCGACAAGGCGTTTCTGGAACCCTATGTGACCGACTCGGCAGGGGAACTGGTCTTTCTTGGCGATGACGTGCTGCTGGGCGACGGGATCGGTGTTGGCACCCGCCAAAGCGATGACGAGTTGCGCGCCACCTTCGACGGCGTGATTGCCGAGATGAAAGCCGACGGGTCGCTGAACGCCATGATTACCAAATGGTTTGGCGAAGAAACGCCGCTGTTCGAGTAAGGCAAACGGGCGGGGCCGCCGGTCGGCCCTGCCCCCCTGCCCGCGCGCATGTTCGGCTTTTGCTCTGACCCTTCGGTCCTTGAAGGTTTCGACTGGTTCGCCTGTTACCTGACCTCGGCGACACATCAGAACTTTTATTGGGCGTTTTTTCTGGTGATGGTGCTGCTGGCCGTCACCGCACCCATGTCGCTTGGCATGGGCATGCTGGGCGCGTTGGCCCTGCGGGCGCGCATCGCGCCCTTGGTCTGGTTCGGCAAAGTCTACGTCAATATCGTGCGTGGCGTGCCCGATATCGTGTTCTTCCTGTTCGTGCCGATCGCCCTTGGGCAGGGGCTGGAATGGATGCTGCATCAGGCGCGCTGCCCCGAATGGACAGAGCCGATCCGCCAAGGCACTGATTTCCTTGTCTGCCCAGAGGCCAAACTGCCGCCCAACGGGTCGCCGCAATGGATGTATAACGCCTATTCCTTTGGCATGGCGGTGCTGGCCTTTGCGCTGGTCTTTGGCGCTTTCGTGGCCAATACGCTGCACGGTGCCATGCAGGCCGTGCCGCACGCCCAAGTGGAAACCGCCGAAGCCTATGGCATGACCCGCGCCCAAACCTTTCGCCGCGTGGTGCTGCCGCAGATGTGGGTCTATGCGCTGCCCGGCCTGTCGAATATCTGGCAAATCCTGATAAAGGCGACTCCGCTTCTGTTCCTGCTGGGGCTGCAAGACATCGTCTATTGGGCGCGCGAGTTGGGCGGGCAGAAAACCTCGCTTTACAGCTACCCGCACCCCGATTGGCGGATGTGGTATTTTCTGTCGCTGCTGGTGTTTTACCTGTTCCTGACATGGGCCAGCGAACGGGTCTTCGCGTGGCTAAGCCGCCGGCTGTCGCATGGCCAAGCCACCGCTGCGGGTGAACGGCTGCGAAAGGCGGGCGCATGAGAACCTGTTGGGAGAGCTTCGAGGCTTATGGCCTGCGCGCGCTTGGCCGTGACTATGGCGAACGGCTTTTGCCGCGGGGTTTGGACATTACCTTTTGCGATCAGGTGTTCCTGATCGGTTCGGGCCTGATGTGGAACATCTACTTCGCCGCTCTTGCCATCGCCATCGGCTTTGGGCTGGCGGTTGCCGTGGCCATGGCACGCTTTAGCGATATCCCGTGGCTGTCGCGCCTTGCGGGTCTGTTCATTTTCGTGTTTCGCGGCTCACCGCTCTTTATCCAGTTCTTTTTCTTTTATGCGGCTTTCGTGCTCTTGCCCCGGAACGGCATCGACATTCCGCTGGGATTCATCACGCTGACGGTCGACACATCTGCGCTGACCACGGCGCAGGTGGGCGGGCTGTTCGTGCTGGTGCTGAACACCACCGCCTATTCCGCCGAATTGTTCCATGGGGCCCTGCAATCCATCCCGAAAGGCGATCTGGAAGCCGCGGATGCTTACGGAATGCATGGCTGGACCAAGTTTCGCCGGGTGATCTTTCCAAATATGCTGCGGCTGGCATGGCCCAGCTACACGAATGAGGCGATCTTCCTGACCCATTCCACTACGCTGGTGTTCCTGTCCGCTTTCCCCGCGCGCCAACAGGTGGGCGAGGCATTCTATTACGCCCGCTACTTCGTGGACCAGACCTTCAACCCCTTCGTGGCCTATCCGCTGGTCGCAGCCTATTTCGTGGCCCTGACATTGGTGATCGTCGGCCTTTACGGGTTGGCAGGGCGGCATTTGAACCGGCATTTGCCACGGGCCCGGCGCGTGCGGTTCCGGTTCCGCCCGCAATATATTCGTTAAGCCATGGACCCAGATTCTTTACGCCAGATTCGTGTGGTCATCCCTGATCTGAACGGAATTGCCCGCGCCAAGCGGATGCCTGCCAGCGCCTTGCCCAAGCTGATGGCGGGGCAGGTGAAGATGCCGCTCTCGGCGCTCAATCTGGACATACTGGGCAATGATATCGCCGACAGCCCGCTTGTGTTCGAAACAGGCGATGCAGATGGCTTTCTGCGCCCCACCGCGCGCGGGCTTTTGCCCATGCCGTGGATCGGGCCAGAGGCCGCGATGCTGCCCATGGCCATGCACGATGAAGGGGACCACCCCTTTGCGGGCGACGCGCGCCATGCGCTGGCCGCGATAATCGACCGGCTGGCCGCGCGCGGTCTGACCGCCGTGACCGCGACAGAGCTGGAATTCTACCTGATCGACGATAGCAGCGGCCGCTTTCAGCCCCCGGTCAACCCGACCACGGGGCGGCGCAGTTGGGGCGCGGCAACGCTTTCGATGCAGGTGATGGACACGTTCAACCCGTTCTTTGATGCGCTTTATGCAGGCTGCGAAGCCTTGGGCATTGACGCCGAGACTGCCACATCAGAGGCCGGGCCGGGCCAGTTCGAGATCAACCTGAACCACGGCGCCGACCCAATGCGCATGGCCGATGACACATGGTTGTTCAAGCTGCTGGTGCGCCGGCTGGCGCGGGCGCATGGCTTTGCCGCCAGTTTCATGGCCAAGCCTTACCCCGACGCATCGGGCAGCGGGCTGCATGTCCATGCCTCGCTGTTGGACCGCGACGGGCGCAATATATTCGATGATGGCACGGCGCGCGGGTCGGATGCGCTGCGGCATGCCATTGGTGGGCTGCTGGCGACGATGGCGGATGCGACGCTTATCTTTGCCCCCCATGCGGGCGGCTATGATCGGCTGGTGCCGGGCGCCCATGCGCCCACCGGCATTGGCTGGGCCTATGAAAACCGCACCGCATCGGTCCGGGTGCCCAATGGCCCGCCCGCCGCGCGACGGCTGGAACACCGGGTGCCCGGCGGCGATACCAACCCCTATCTGGTGCTGGCCGCTATTCTGGGCGGGATGGAGCTGGGTCTTGCCGACCAGATCGCCCCGCCGCTCCCGCTGACCGGCAATGCCTATGCGCAGAATCTGCCCCAGATCCCTGCAGACTGGGAGGATGCGGTCGCACGCTTTGCCGCGTCTGATGCTATGCCACGGCTGTTCCCGCACCGGCTGATCGACAATTTCACCCGCACCAAGCGGCAGGAAATCGCGGCCCTCGCCGCGATGGAACCGCAAGAGCTGGCCATGCTATACCTTGATAGCGTCTAGCCACCCGCCGCAGGTGGCGGACCTTGTCACTGGGCTTGCGGGCGACGCGGGTGCGCGATAGCGTCAGATATTGGCAACCCTGAAAGACTCTAGGCGATGAAGATCGGTATCCTCGAATGCGGGCGCCTGCCCGATGAGATGAGCGCGCAAACCGGGCAATACCCGCCCATGTTCATGCGCCTGCTGGATGGGCAAGGCTTTGCTTTTCAGGCATGGCATGTCGAGGACATGGTGTTCCCGAACAGCGTGTCGGACGCCGATGGTTGGCTTGTGACCGGCTCGCGCCACGGGGTCTATGAAGACCACGCTTTCATCCCGGTTCTGGAACAGTTCATCCGCGATGCTTTTGCCGCCGATGTGCCGGTGGTCGGTATCTGTTTCGGGCATCAGATCATGGCGCAGGCACTGGGGGGCAAGGTTGCGAAATACGCCGGTGGCTGGGCTGTCGGCGCGCAGGATTACAGCTTCGATACCGGGCCAGTGCGGCTGAATGCCTGGCATCAGGACCAGGTCATCACGCCGCCCGATGGCGCGCAGACCGTGGCCAGCAATGCGTTCTGCGCCCATGCCGCACTGCTGTATCCGGGGCGCGGCTTCTCTGTTCAAGCCCATCCCGAATTCGAGGATGGTGTCATTCAAGGGTTGATCGACCATCGCGGCCCCGGCGTGGTGCCGGACCCGCTTTTGCAGCAGGCGCAGGCCGGTCTGGGCCGCGCCGACAGCCGCGCGATGGCAGATCGTATTGCGGCGTTTTTCAAACAACATGCGGGTGTGCGCGCATGAGTTCCTGGCAGGATCAGATTCCGCAAGCGGCGCGCGATTACTTGGAAGGCCGCAGGCTGGACGAGGTGGAATGCATCATCGCCGACATGGCCGGTGTCGCGCGCGGCAAGGCCATGCCCGCGTTCAAATTCGATGACAGCGCAAAATACTATCTGCCGACCTCTATTTTCCTGCAAACCATCACGGGCGGTTGGGCAGATTTCCGCGACGGGGCCGATCTGGAACCTGACATGATCATGCGGCCCGATTTCAGCACCGCGACGGCGGCACCATGGACCGCGGACTGGACCCTACAGATCATCCACGATGCAGAGGATGCCGACGGCGCGCCCATATCGACCGCGCCGCGCAACGTGCTCAAGCGTGTTTTGAAACTATACAATGACAAAGGCTGGCAGCCGGTTGTCGCACCAGAGATGGAGTTCTTCTTCGTCGGGCGCAACACGGACCCGAACATGCCGATCATCCCGCCTATGGGCCGGACGGGTCGGCGCGCGGCGGCGCGGCAGGCCTATTCCATGTCGGCGGTGGATGAATACGGCAAAGTCATTGACGACATTTACGATTTTGCCGAAGCCATGGGGCTGGAGATTGACGGCATCTTGCAAGAGGGCGGCGCCGGGCAGGTGGAAATCAATCTGGCCCATGGCGACCCGTTGGTGCTGGCCGATCAGGTGTTTTACTTCAAACGCATGATCCGCGAGGCGGCGCTGCGCCACGACATGTTCGCCACCTTCATGGCCAAGCCAATAGAGGGCGAGCCGGGCAGCGCCATGCATATTCACCATTCGGTGCTGGATATGGCCACCGGGCAGAACCTGTTTTCAACCGATGCGGGCGCCAGCACAGACACATTCCTGCATTTCATTGGCGGCTTGCAGCGGCACCTGCCCCGTGCTGTCGCGTTGATCGCGCCCTATGTAAACAGCTACCGCCGCTACGTCCCCGATTTCGCGGCCCCCATCAATCTGGAATGGGGGCATGACAATCGCACGACAGGGCTACGCGTGCCAATCTCCTCACCATCTTCGCGGCGGGTAGAAAACCGGCTGGCGGGCATGGATTGCAACCCTTATCTTGGTATCGCGGCCTCTTTGGCCTGTGGGTATCTGGGGCTGATCGAACAACACAGCCCGCGCGAGGAATGCCGCACCAACGCCTATATGGACGAGGATGAACTGCCCCGCACTTTGGGCGATGCGGTGTCGCTGTTCGAAGATGCGAGCGCGCTGCACGATATTCTGGGACCGGAATTCTGCAAGACCTACGCCGCCGTGAAACGCGACGAATACCACGAGTTCTTGCAGGTCATCAGCCCGTGGGAACGTGAGCATCTGCTGTTGAACGTATGAACCTGCTATTTGCCAATGATCGCGCCGGGCAGTATCCGCCAAGCTACTACGCAGAAACTGCAACACCTTTGCCCTTGCAAGCGTCGCTTCGGGGGGCTGTGCAAGCGGATGTCTGCATTATCGGGGGTGGCTATACCGGGCTATCGGCTGCGCTGCATTTGGCGCAGCGCGGCTATTCGGTGCGCTTGCTGGAAGCCCACCGCGTGGGGTTTGGCGCGTCCGGGCGCAATGGCGGGCAGATCGGTCCGGGCCAGCGCATAGAGCAAGACGCAATCGAACGCATGGTCGGGCATGAAGATGCCCGCGCGCTGTGGCAGATGGGGCTGGACGCGCGCGATCTGGTGCATGAGCTGATTGCGCATCATGGCATCGACAGCCCTATTTCACCCGGTGTTATCCATGCCGATTGGCAGGCCAGCGGTGCGCGCCACAGCCACGCATATGCCGAGAAACTGGCGCGAGATTACGGCTATACGGATATAGAGGCGCTGGACCGCGCACAGATACAGCAGATCGTGCAGTCCCCGGCCTATCAGGGCGGCATTCTGGACCATGGCGCAGGTCATTTGCACCCGTTGCGCTATGCGCTTGGGCTTGCACGCGCGGCCCTTGCGGCGGGCGCGGTGATCCATGAAAACGCTCTTGTGGTGGCGATAGAGCCGGGGGCAAAACCCATCATCCGCACCCAGAGCGGGCATGTGCAGGCCGATCATGTGATCTTGGCTGCGAATGGCTATCTAGGCGGACTGGTGCCGCAAGTGGCGGCCCGGGTCATGCCGATCAACAATTTCATCATCGCCACCGAACCGCTGCCCGAAGGCACCGTGCTGACGCGCAATCATGCCGTGGCCGACAGCAAGTTCGTCATCAACTATTTCCGCCTGTCCCAAGACAACCGGCTGCTGTTTGGCGGCGGGGAAAGCTATGGCTACCGCTTTCCCGACATTCTGCGCACCGTGCGCAAACCCATGTTGCAGGTGTTTCCGCAACTGGCCGACACGCGCATTACCCATGCATGGGGCGGCACATTGGCGATCACCATGACCCGCCTGCCCTGCTTCCGGCGGGTTGCGCCCAATATCCTATCGGCATCGGGCTATTCGGGCCACGGCGTGGCCCTGGCCACGCTGGCCGGACGTATCATGGCAGAAACCGTTGCAGGCCAATCCGAGCGCTTCGACCTTGTGGCGCGCCTGCCGCTGCCTGCCTTTCCCGGCGGGCGGGCGCTGCGTAACCCGCTTTTGGCCTTGGCCATGACATGGTTCAGCCTGCGCGACCGCTTGGGGATTTGAACGCTACTTGTTCATTTTCGACAGCTTTTCCTGCAATTCGGCAAGCTGTTTCTTGATGTCGTCCAGATCGTCGCCACTGCTCGCCGTGTCAGGCTCTTTGACACCGGGCCAACCCGCCATCATGGACTTCATGAAAGCTTGCTGCTGGCGCTGCATTTCCTCAAAACCGGGCATGGCGGACATCGGGTTCGCGCGCGTCATATTATCGACAATCTGCGATTGCCCCTCGCGCAGCATCTCGAAGGACATGGCAAGGAATTGCGGTACGACGCTTTGCGCCTGCGTGGTGTAGCTGCGCACAAGATCGGTCAGCACGTCGATCGGCAACACGCTTTCGCCACGGCTTTCATGCTCTGCCACGATCTGAAGCAGGTATTGCCGCGTCAGGTCGTCGCCAGATTTCAGATCGACGATCTGCACCTCGCGCCCGTCACGGATGAAGCCTGCAATATCCTCGAGCGTGACGTAATCGCTGGTTTCGGTGTTATACAGCCTGCGGCTGGCATAGCGCTTTATCAGCAGCGGTTTTGCGTCTTGTGCCACGAGGACCCCTCCCTTGGGTTTTGCAGTGCAGCAGAGCCTAGGGGAGTATGAAACAAAAGAAAAGGGCGCGCATGTCATGCGCACCCTTTAGTTGCGGTCAACTGTCGGGAGGAACAGATCCGCAAGGGAGAGAACCGAAGCGCCTTACTTGGCGGTTGCGGCTTTCGTTGCTTTCGTGGCCGTGTCGGTGGCTTTCTTGACAGCAGCAGTGGTTTCTTCCTGCATGTCTTTGCCAGCAGCCATCAGCAGCTCGACGGTGTCCATCTGCACTTTTTTCGCGATTTCAGCGAATGCAGCGACATGTTCAGCAGCGGTTTCAGCCGAAGCCGACGCGAAATCGGTCATGGCTTTGGTGTAGTCAGCCGGGTCTTCCTTGGCGGTCGACAGCTCACCAGCTTTTGCCAGCGTTGCCTTGGTCCATTTGGTCGAAACTTCGGTCGACTTTTCGGCAGCTTCCAGAGCGACCTTGCTCATCTTCTCGCCCAAAGCGGCTTGGGTCTTGAACATGTCGGTGAACGCGGTGGTGTCCATCGGCATTGCGCCCATCATGTCTTTCATCATTTTGGTGTAGTCGGTGGTGGTAGCCATTGTGCTTCTCCTAGCGAAATCTTCCGGCAGGTCCCATCATGTTTCCTGCCTCTGCAAACAATATGCATGCTGCGGTGCAGCATTTCAACTTTTTTTTCTGCGATGCAGCATTTTTCTGCGCGCTTTGCGCCAAGCCTATGACATGGCGTCGTTTTTCGTGCTTATCACATAGGTTCCCGGTGCATCGGCCAAGGCCGGAAAGCCCGAATCGCCCGGAATGCGCGCCGGAATCTTAGCCCCTGACCGCTTGCGGAGCCACGCTTCCCAGCGCGGCCACCACGACCCTTCGCTGAATTCGGCGGCCTCGACCCATTCTTCTGGCGTGCCCTTCACCTCTGGCCCGGCATGATGGCCATATTTCTTCTTGGAAGGCGGGTTGATGATTCCGGCAATATGCCCGGATTGCGAGCGCACGAAGGTTTTGTCGCGGCTGCCCATCTTGGCGATGCCGCGAAAACTGGATTTCCACGCGGCGATGTGGTCAGTCTCGCAGGCCACGGCAAAGAGCGGGTGTTTCACATCCGACAGCGACACATCCTCGCCGCAGATGCGGAACGTGGCAGCGGCGAACCGGTCCTGCTGGCACAGCCCGCGCAGATATTCCACGCACATCTTGCCCGGCAGGTTGGTGCCGTCGCCGTTCCAATACAGCAGGTCAAAGGCCGGCGGCGCTTCCCCCATCATATAGCTGCGAATGGCCGGGCCATAGATCAGGTCGTTCGAGCGCAGGTAAGAGAATGTCCGCGACATGAAGAAGCTGTCCAAATAGCCATTCTCGTTGCACTCGGCCTCTATCCCGTCGACGAAATCATCTTCCAGAAAGACACCCACTTCGCCCCGGTTAGAGAAATCCGTCAGCGTGGTGAAGAAGGTCGCCGCGCGCACTGATTTGTCCTTGCGCTTGTTCATCAACGCAAGCGTCAGCGCCAATGTGGTTCCGGCAATGCAATAGCCTATGGCGTTGACCTGCGGCTCGCCCGTGATCTCGCGCGCGACACGAATCGCTTCAAGATATCCGTCGCCGACATAGTCATCCATGCCGATATCGGAATAGCTAGCATCGGGGTTCACCCAAGACACCACGAACAGCGTATAGCCCTGATCCACAATCCATTTTATCAGGCTGTTCTGCGGTTTCAGGTCCATCACATAATATTTGTTGATCCATGGCGGAAAGATCACCAAGGGCGTGCGATACACCTGCTCTGTCGTCGGACTATACTGTATCAGTTCGAACAGATGGTTGCGGAACACCACCTTGCCGGGCGTCGTCGCCAAGTTCTGCCCCAGCTTGAAAGCTTCCTTGTCAGCCAATGTGACCTGCAATTCACCCTTGTTTGCTTCAACATCGCGCACAAGGTTTTCCAAGCCGCGCACAAGGCTCTCGCCCTCGGTCTCGACCGCTTTCATCAGCGCGTCGGGGTTCGTGGCCAGAAAATTCGTCGGGGCCATCATGTCGACAAGCTGCGATGTAAAATACTGCAAGCGGCGCTTTTCACGATCGTCGATGGATTCCAGATCTTCGATCGCGTCATGCATCGATTCTGACGCAATCATGTATTGCTGCTTGATATAGTTAAAGTATGGATGGGTCTTCCAAAGCGGGTTCGAAAAGCGGCGGTCATCGGGGGTCTTGTCCTCTGGCGCCTTCAACTTGCCGCTTTGCAGCATCTTTTGCGCATCCAGATGGTGCTTGAGAGATTTGCCCCAAAATTCGAGCTGTTGTTCCAATGCCTTGGAGGGGTTCTTCGCCATTTCCGTCCAATAGGCGGTGACGCCGTGCAAGAACAGGTCCGGGTCGGGCGCTTGCAAGCTGGGACGCGGCGGTTTGCGATGCGCCAAGGCGTTGGTCAGGCGCTCGGTCAATGCTTCGATCCGCGCCATATTTTCCTTCAGGCGTTCAGCTTTTTTATCATCATCATATTCAGAAGTTGTCATGAAGTGAATTTCCCCCTACCCTTTGCATGCGCAGCATCCTGTCGTTCAGGATAGTCGCCGCGCAACTTGAGTTAAAGGGACGATTGGCGCAGCCTGATCGAACGCTGTAAAGGGATACCACATGAAGGGCATGGCCACCTACGATATGATGGAAGCCATTCGCAACTCCAACGAATGGATGGGCGCCTCTGCAAGGGCCTTTGCCTCTTACCCGGTCTGGGGCTTGGTTCCTCACCCCATGTTCAAGGTGATGTCCGCTTGGGGGCGCGTCACGGAACGCAGCTTCGCCCGCATGGTCATCAAGCCGGATTGGAACATCAATTCCGTTGTGACCGAAGATGGCCGCGATAATATCGTGGAAGAAGTTGTTGAAATTGCGCGTCCTTTTGGGGATCTGCTGCGCTTCCGCGTTCAGGGCCGCCCTGACAAGCCGCGCCGCGTTCTGCTTTGCGCGCCGATGTCGGGGCATTATGCGACCCTGCTGCGCTCGACCGTGACCAGCCTGCTGCCCGATTGCGAGGTCTGGGTGACCGACTGGCACAATGCTCGGGACATCCCCGTGTCAGCGGGCAAATTCGACATTGAAGATTATACGCTCTACATGACAGAGTTCATGCGCCACCTTGGCCCGGACACCCATGTGATCGCCGTGTGCCAGCCGGTGCCGCTTGCACTGGCCGCAACCGCCTATCTGGCAGAACTGGAACCCGAATCGCAGCCGCGCACGCTGACCCTGATCGGCGGCCCGGTGGACCCGGACGCAGCCCCAACCGAAGTCACCGATTTCGGCGAACGCGTGACCATGGGGCAACTCGAACATCTGGCCATCCAGCGTGTCGGGTTCAAATATAAGGGCGTAGGGCGCTTGGTCTATCCGGGGCTGATGCAGCTTGGCGGGTTCATCTCGATGAACCTTGAACGCCACGCACAGGCGTTTTCGGACAAGATTGCCGCCGAAGCGAATGGTGAGGGCGGTGAGCGAGACAAGTTCAACCGCTTCTATGACGAGTATCTGTCGGTGATGGACATGACCGCAGAATTCTACCTGTCCACGGTCGAACGCATTTTCAAAGATCGCGAAATCGCGCGCAATGCCTTTAACGTCGATGGGCATAAGGTCGATCTTGGCAAGATCACCAAGGTGGCGGTCAAGATTGTCGAGGGCGAGAAAGACGATATCAGCGCACCGGGCCAATGTCTGGCCGCGCTGGATCTGTTGACCGGCCTCGACGACACGCAAAAGGCCAGCCATCTAGAACCGGGTGCAGGCCATTACGGCATTTTCGCCGGCAAGTCATGGCGCAACAATATCCGCCCGCTGGTGATGGACTTCATGGACATGCATTCGGATGGCGGGGACGGCACTCGCCGCCTTAAAATCGCGGCCTCTAACGGATAACCAAAAACCCCCGCCACTGGCGGGGGTTTTGCGTTTGGGGGTATGCGCTTGCGGTGACAGGCGGCTTGCCGTCAATTCCCCAGCACGGCGTTCAACCCCTGCCGGGTTTCCGCCGTCGCAAGCTGCGTGTGCAAGCGCTCGAACTCCGACTTGGCCTGCACCCGCTCGCCGGCATTGAGAAAGGCATAGGCCCGCAAGATCGACAGGTCGCGGCGCAGCCCGCCCTTCAACTTTTCCAGCGCGTTAAAGTAAGCGATGGACTGGCGGTAATCGCCGTTGCGATAGGCTTTCACCCCGCGCTGATCCAGCACGATGCTTTCGACCTCTGCGCGCTGCGTGTCGGTTAGCCGCGCGCGGGTGGCGGTCTGCGCGCCCTGCTCTGTCATGTTCATGCTCAGGTAGGAAAGCGCCAAACCATAATGCGCATCGCGCCCGACATTGGGGCCAATCGCATCCCCGGCAGATGCCGCTGCTTGAAACCCGACAAGCGATTCGGTCGGGCGGTCATGGCTGTATAGGCACCATGACCGTTCATACAGAACATCCAGCGAGCGTGGGTTTTGTGACGCAGCGATGCAGCGCGCATATTGCTCGCGTTCCTTGAGCGCGCGGACCTCGGCCACGCGCCCGTCGCCGCTGACAGGCAGGCGCGACGGGGTCGCCGACTCTGGCGCTGGGCGTGGCGCAGCCGCCACGGCTTGCGCGCGCGGCGCGGGCGCTGCTGCGGGTCGCGGGGTCGGCGCACCACCGCCCAACAACCGCTTTTCCAGCGTATTCAGCCGCTGGGTTTCCGCTTTGTTGGCGTCGCGCGCCACGTCGAACATACTGGATAGTTCAGACCGGCTTGCCACTGCCGACGCCTTTTCCAGCGTCGGTTCCATCTGGCTATAGCCGGTGCAGGATTGCACCGTGTTGCGGTAGGTCGTGACCGCGGCGGCATCCTGCCCGGCCAGCACATACATATCCGACAGAAGCCATGCGTTGTTGATCCGCTCACAGCTCATAATCTGGGGCGAGCGGCGGGCAATTGCGATTGCATCCGTGGCATTGCGCGCCGCCGTGGCCGAGGTGAACGCGTCCTGCGCCTCGTTCGTTTCCAGCACGCGCAATAGGTCGGCAGGCGGTGTCCAGCCGGGCACAGACTGACGGCTCGTGTCAATCTCGCGGCGTGCTGCAGCATAATCCCGGCGTTCGATCAAGCGCCAGATCGCGCCCTCATCAACCGTCGCGGCGGCTGCGCGGGGCGCCAGCAGCTCGTTCATGTCCGAAGGGGGGCGCCAATCGGGATGGGCCGCGCGCAGGCGGCGCAATTCGGCACGGGTTGCATTCTCGTCGCCCTGTTGCAGGTAATAACGCAAGGCGCGCAGATCATCGTAGCTGGCGGTTTGCGCATGCGCGGCCCCACCCGCCAAACAGGCCAGAACAACAGCAATAAGGGCGGGGTGACGAATATGGGATCGGGTCATAGCGGCACACATTCCGGCAGGGTTTCATGGGCGGCGATCATGGCAAACAAATGCAATGTCGCCGGGTAGTAGGGCTGATCGGGCGTGAAGGGCGGGATAAGCGCGCCGGGGCCAGCACCTTCGGTGCAGGTGATTAGACCGGCAACCGCCTGATACCCAGCATCGGCAGATGTTTCGAGCACGCTGCCAGAGATCGGCTCTAGCACAGTGGGCACATCTACACCGGGTTGCACCGTGCGGGCATAGACCCCCGCCATGCGCCGCACAGCCAGATGGCGCGGACTGCGCGACCATGTCAGGAATAGCGGCACGCGCATTGCTTCGTATCCGGTATTCGCCGACAACGCCTCGGATGCCGTGATCCCGTCTGCCGATACATCAACCCAATCCGGCACCAACCCGTCTTGGGCAAGCTGATCCAGAAACGCCTCGCCATGCTGTGCGCAAATGGCAAGCTCGCTGACCCCGGTCACCGCCGCAACCTCTCGCATGGCCAGCGGCATGTAGTAGGACGGGTTTATCGTGACATGGGTTTCCTTGTTGAACCCGAATTGCGCGGGCAGCAGCAAGGTGCGCCCCGAAGCACCCGGCATCGGCACAATGCAGGTGGCTGCCAGCGCTTGTGCAATCTCTTTGGCGCGGGTCATGTAGGCGCGGTCCTCGAACCGCGCCGCCGCCCGGACCAGCGCCCAAGCATAGAACAAATCCCCGTCCGACGCATTGTTGCGGTCCGGCACGGCATTGACCGCATCGGGCAACCAACGCCACGCCAGCAGCGGGTCAGAACGGATGGCCAGATTGCGCTCTGTCCATTGGAACATCTTGGCGAAGGCTTCGGTATCGTCGAAATGCGACGCCAGAAGCATTCCATATCCCTGACCTTCGGAATGGCTGGCCTGATCTTGCAACGTATCGACCACGCGGCCATCGGGCCTCATGAACCGGTCGCGCCATGCCTGCCACAGGGGCTGCGCGGTCTGACCGAACTCTGGAACTAAACCTTGGGCCATGCTGGACCCGGCGAAAACCGCAGCGGCGCTGCCATAAAGAAAATCGCGACGTTTCATAGTTTCTCTCTGGTTGAGATGACAAGCCGCAATGCGACCAAGGCCGACACCAAAGCCAGGAACAACATCAGGAATGTGTAAAAAATCGGACGTGCGGACACGAAATTTCCCATCGCAGTGCGGAAATTCTGCAAGGACCACGGTTCCAGCAAGATCGGGCGACGGTCCGGGGCGATCCAATTGTCCCAACGCCCGTCATGGCCAAGAATAGACACCTGCCCGCGCGGACCGCGACCATAGGCGCGCGCGCCGGCGATGGAAGACGCGATCTGCGTGATATCGCTATCGGGGCTGCGCAGCATCCAGATTTCATCGGGACGGTTCGGGTCCAGATGGAACAGCACCGCCTGCCCGCGCCGCTCTGACAACCAAGCGTTCAACTGGTCGCCATTCGACGGGAAAATCCTGTCGCGCACCCAATACACTTTATCAAGCATAAGCGCCCAGATATTACTGAAAGCTGCGCTCAGCCCACGCTCTTGCTGGCGGCGTATGGCGAAAGGGTCATCCGTCGCGCGCTGTTCGGCAAGCAGGGCTTCGTATTCGGGTGTTATCAGCACCGTGTCTTCCAGCAATTTGCGGTCAGCCCGATGATGCGCCATCGGCACCGCGCCCAGATCGTCTATCGAAACCAGATGCAGCGTCGAGGGCCGAATATCGCCGCGCGACCGCGCCAGCGCCGCAGACAGGGTCAGGATATCCAAGTCCGAATAGGCCCGACCGCTCAGTTCGTTCTTGCGCAGGCTGTCCGGCGTCAGCGCGCTGAAAGCAAGGTCCATGTCGGGGATCGACATGGGCGGGCTGTAAGGCACAAACAAGCTGGAGGTTTCGCCAATCTGCAAGAATGGCTGGTCATAGGCAGGGCATGGCAGGTCCTCTGGGTCGCCCGGCACCATCATCTCGAATGTCAGCGTGTTGGTGCCCGGCTGCATGATGCGCGCCTCGAAATCGATCGGGAAGCGCACGATGGGCGCGCCACCCTCGCCGCGCAACGGCAGCAGCCGCACGGATTGACCATTGACCCGGATCAGCAACAACGCGCCTTCCGGCAGTTCTTCGGCATAGGCATAATCCAAATAGATACGCGCCTTTTCGGCGGTCAGGATCAGCCAGTCATCCGGCAGGCGGAACGGGTGGTTGCGGATCGCATAGCGCTGCGAAAAGCTTTCGGTGTGAATGCCGAAATCGGAAAAGCTGTTCTCGGCATCTGGGGTCAGCAAAGGGGCAAGGTTGGCCTGCGCCTGCGGTTCCAATTGCGGGATTTGGTCCAGCAGGTCCGCCGGGCGCGTGCCTTGTGCGACCTCCAGCACCATGACACGCGCGCCATCGCCGCCCACATGAAAGCTGACACGCGATTGCGCAGCAGGCAGGATGGTAATGCGCGCCTGCGCCGGGGTTTCGTTCTGCAAAGTCCAGTAATCGGTGAAAGCAAAGACCACGGGCGCGCCCACCAGCGCTTGGTTAAGATGCCGCACCAGCGCACGCCGCCAAGTGGCCGACTCTGCGCCCAAACTATCGATGCCGCGAATTTCAACTGGCGCCAGCCCCGCCGATTGCGCGGCCAGACCCATCATGAAACCGTCCGGCCCGGCACCACCGGCACCAGCGTCCAGAACAACACCGCTGCGGGCCAGATCAATATCGGTCCACAGGTCGAATGACGCTTCGGGACCACAAAAGATGCGGTGGCCCTGACGAAATTCGATCTGCACCGCGTTGCGCCCCGCGCGCAAGGTGTCGGGGGGCAGAATGATCTCGTCACTGCCCTCGGAGTCGAAATTGTCAAGCTGGGTGCGCCCCAGATCGACCCCGTTCACCAGAACCCGCATGAACGAGCGTTCCGGCAGCAGGTTAATGCTGGAGATGGTCACAAGTTGCAGCCGATGTGTGCGACCGGGATCGGCAACATAAAGGTCAAAACTGACCAATTCGCGTTCACCCGTAACCCGCGCAAGCGGGCCGTCGCGCCGCAATTGCAAATCGGTCAAGCGCAAGGGCGATACCCATTCGCGCGGCTGTTGCGCGGCCTGATCGGCTTCTGCCGGAGTATATTGGCGCAGACGATCGCTTGGGTCGGTTGCGCTTTGCTGTTGTTCGGCCTGCGGCTGGTCTTGCTCTGGAAGCAGGATCAAGCCGCCTTGCGACAAGGCCACGCCCGGCACAAGACCAAATGTGACCGCCATGGCTGACAGGAAAGTGCTCACACGGTTCATGCGTTCGTCCCACGATCAATCGCCGCGCCGGTGCGGGCCGCCTCGGCCATCATGCGTTGGGATCGGCTGAGCATCTGCTTCATCGGGTGAACAGGTTCGCTCAACACTGGGTCAAAGGCTTCCCCGAAGGCAAGGATATGGGCCGGATGCTCTTCGACGATCGCCACTTTGCGCTCGCGTTCCTCGGCACGTTTACGGCGTGCCGGTTCATTGGCAATCATTCGCATAACATGCGCGACAGAGGTGAAAGCCAGCGTAAAGACATACCCCATGCCCTTGAGCATTGGCATCGGCTTGTTTCGGCTTTCGCGCACGCGCTCCCACACGGCCGAGTCGCCGAAGATAAGATGCGCGATGGTTTCCCGCACGATCATCGGCTGTTCCGGGTCATAGCGCACACCCAACACCACGCCAGACGGATCGCGGCTGATATTGACCACCTGCACGCGCACCGCATTTTCCAGATGCGGCGATTTCGGGAATTCGGGCGTAAAGTAGAACACCGCGCCCTTTTCCAGCCGCTCCAGTTCGGCCAGATCGGTGTCGGGGCCGGGGGTCAGCTTCAGCTTGCAACCGCTGGTCGAGGAATCGAGCACGGTCGCGGCGGTGAAGGTATAGTGTTCACCCGCCCCGATTGCGGCCACCGCGGGCACGTTCATTTCAACCCGCGGCACCACGCGGCGCTGACGACGCTCTCCAATCGCGCCCAGAGCGGCCGAAAGGATGATGAAGTTGAAGACCGCCCAGCCGCCCACAATCATCAGGATGTTGTGGTCGCCGGGGAACAGAAGCCAACGAATACCGGCCGCGATGACACCCAAAAGCGTGATGCCCCAAAGAACAAGAAGCGGGCGGTAGATGGGTGACAGGAAATCTTCTTCCAGCACCTCGTCCTTGGCGGTCACGTTGAACTTCGCGCCGCGCGGCTTGAAGATGGTGCGCAACACCACGCCAGACAGGTAGGGCGCCTGCGCGGTTTCATACAGCTCTGAAATCAGCGGCCAGCGGACGCGGGCGTAAAGCCCGTTTTGCACCATGAAGCTGATCGCCATGTAGCTGGACATATAGACCGCGACTTCTTCGATGGTGGCGACGAAGATCTGCAATTCGAAGAACAGATAGGCCAAGGGCGCAAGGATGAAGGTCATCCGCACCAAGGGGAATAGCCAGAAGGTCATCGAATTCAGGTAGCAGAGCCGTTGGCTCAGGCTCATGCCCTTGCGGCGCAGGGGGTTCTTCAGCCGCAAAAGCTGCATCATGCCAGTCGCCCAGCGCCCGCGCTGTTCGATGAATGTGGTGAAAGTTTCCGGCTGAAGCCCAGCGATCATGGCGTGATCGACATACAGGCTTTTCCAGCCCTTGCTGTGAATTTCCAGCGCGGTTTCGGCATCTTCGGTGATCGTTTCACCGGCAAAGCCGCCCACCGAATCCAAGGCCGCCCGGCGCAAAACCGAAGCAGAACCGCAAAAGAACGCCCCGCCCCAGCGGTCCAGGCCCCGGTGGCCCTGATGGTAGAACATTTCATTTTCCGGCGGGCAATCGGCGCGCAGGCCAATGTTGCGATCCACCGGGTCCGGGTTCAGGAAGAAATGCGGCGTCTGCACAAGGAACAGCTTTGGGTCGACTACAAAATAGCCAACTGTGCGCGCCAGAAAATCGCGCGCCGGGACGTGGTCGGCATCGAACACCACGACCAGTTCACCATCCAACCGCTCCAACGCGGCGGACATGTTCCCGGCCTTCGCATTGAGGTTCTGCGCGCGGGTTGAATAGACGATGCCCAACTCGGCACATAGCGCCTGCAAATCGGCACGGCGCTTGCGCGCGGCCTGCGCCTTGACCGGGTCGTCGCTGTTGCACCGTTCATCCGTGCCGCCATCGTCACACAAAACGACGGTCCGTTTGTTCTGCGGGTAATGCATGTTCTTGGCCGCCGACAAGGTGACCGACAGCATCTCGACCGGTTCGTTATAACTGGGCACCAGAATATCGACCGTGGGCAGGCTGCTGGCAGCCACTTTGGGCGGCAGCTTGCGCTCGATCGGGTCAGCGGTGATGAAGGAACTGACGAAGAACACGCAGATTGCGTAGGTTTCGACAATGAACAACGCGACCGCAATCGTAAAGGACAGCGGTTCATCGAAGGGCGGCAGCGTAGAGGTGATCCGCCAGAACCAATAGCGCATCACGATGGCAGAGGCCATTGCCAGCAGCGCGAAACGCGCCACGATGGATTTCATGGTAAAGGGTTTTAGCACTGCGACGCCAAGAACCGCAAACAGGCCCAAGGCCCCCTGCACGGCGTTCGATGTCGGTATGCTGGCTAGAAATGCAAGCGGTATGACAATAGCGAACCAAAGCAGGGCAAGCACAATCTCGCCCGGCCGCAGTCGCCTTGTGGCAATAAGCAGGCTCATAAACTAAACTCCTGAAATAGGGTCAATCCGGCAATCCAAGGCCGAACGCACTCGCACCAATCGGGGCCAAGGCACGCTCGACCGACCCCGAAACACAGTTTCTCATCATGATATCCAAAGCATCCGTGCCACGCGGCAAGGCGCGGCTGGCCGTTTGCGTCCGGCGAAATGCCAGCACGCAGACCAAATCGCCACCCGGGCGCATGGTCGCATAGGTTATGTCGCCAAAGCTGTCGGATGTCGCGGTCAGATCCCCTTCGGCGATCTCGGCAAACGGGCTGGGCGCGCCGCCAAATTGCATGATCTGCTCAGTCAGGACAAATCTTGTCCCGCGCGCCAAAGACCCGCTCTGCGCCCGCAGAAATATGGTGTTCTCTCCGGCCAGCGATGTCGGGTTTGGCAAGGTGATCCGTTGTTCGATCGCACCGCCCAAATCACGTTCCATGACCAACATGGCCGACGGAACGCTGATAAAGGCCCGCGACGCGGGAACAACCCGAAACTCGGTCACGGCCTCTGCCAATTCGGTCGGGCTGTCGCTATTGCCCGGCAGGCGGATACCGCAGGCCGAAAGCGCGACAAGCCCGGCCAACAGCATGACAAGGCGCAGGAAACTGAAAGAAAACGTCGCCCGTGCGGGCGCTACTGGGTAATAATGCTGCATTGTTCTGCCCGATCATGGCACAGGGCACATAGCAGAGCACCGCCACGAAGAACGGTCTGCGTGCACACGCAATAACTCTGGTCAAGTGACCTGCACATAGGTTGCCTCTGCCTCTGCGGGTATCCTTCTACCGGGATTTGCCCACGACCGCCCCTTTGCGGGACGCTTTATGATTAAGGTTATCTTACCGAATTGTCAGCGTTATGGCAAGATTCCATCGAATTACGGGCCACGCGATGGCCTTCTCATTCGCGACACAGCTTGCGCGGGACTAGAACTCGCGGCGGATATGCTTAAAGACGTAGGTATGATGCCTGATTATCGAATATCTATGCGCTGGCAACCTTGATCCCCAACATACAGTGTATACCGACGCACCGGGGCATATGTTGCGCATTGGCCACAAATACGGCTGTCACTTGCGCAGATATTCGCACAACCGACATGACGGAGCCGCGCTGCGCAGCTCGATCTGGGCAGTTTTGCGCCATGTTTCCAGCGCCACGGGTGGAAAGAACGTATTGGCATCGGCGATGGTCAGATCAACCTCTGTAATCAGCAGCCTATCGGCCTGAGGTAGGAAGGCCCCATAGATGCCGGCACCCCCGATGGCATAGACACGCGCATAGCCCGCCGCTTCCGCCATGTCGCGCGCTGTCGTAAGGCTGGCCACCAGCGCGCCCTCTTCGTGTAGCGGGCGCGACGTGACCACGATATTCAGCCGCCGGGGCAAAGGACGTTTGGGCAGACTTTCCCATGTGTTGCGCCCCATGATCAGCGCGCCGCCCAAGGTTTCGCGCTGGAAAAAGGCCAGATCTTCTGGCGCTGACCATGGAATGGTATTGCCACGCCCGATCGCGCCGTTTTGCGCCCGCGCTACGATCAATGTCAGCATCAGACAGCCACCGGGGCCTTGATGGCAGGGTGCGGATCATACCCGTGAATCCGGAAGTCGTCATAGGTGAAATCGAAGATACTGTCAGGGCGGCGCAATATCTCCATTTGCGGCAAGGGGCGCGGTTCGCGCCCAAGCTGCGTGGTCACCTGCTCCATATGGTTGGAATAGATATGCGCGTCGCCCATCGTATGCACGAAGGTTCCCGGCTCCAGCCCGCAAACGCGCGCCAGCATCATCTGCAACAACGCATAAGACGCAATGTTGAACGGAACCCCCAGAAACATATCGGCAGACCGTTGGTAAAGCTGCAAATGCAGCTTGCCCGCCAGAACCCGCACTTGCCACAGCGTATGGCAGGGCGGCAGTGCCATATCGGGCACGTCTGCCGGGTTCCAAGCCGAAACGATCAAACGGCGGCTGTCGGGATTGGCCTTTATCTGCGCAACCAAGGTTGCGATCTGGTCCACCCCGCCAAAATCGCGCCATTGCTTGCCATAGACGGGGCCAAGATCGCCGGAGGCGTCCGCCCATTCATCCCAGATAGAGACGCCGTTGGCTTTCAGATATGCGATATTCGTGTCGCCAGACAGAAACCACAACAGCTCATGAATGACAGATTTCAGATGAACGCGCTTTGTTGTGACAAGCGGGAAACCATCGGCCAGATCATAGCGCATGGACAGGCCGAACACCGAAAGCGTGCCTGTGCCTGTGCGGTCGTCACTTGGCGTGCCATGCTTAAGAATATAGCGCAAACCATCTAGATATTGTTGCATGGCCCTACCCGCCCACATCATGCTGTAAGCCGTGACAATGCCCGGATTCGCTGCCGTTGAAAAGCCCCCCAAACGGGTTGATCGCCGCGCGAATGGTCATACCTGACACTCACCACAAGGAGAGACGAGATGCGCTACCTGCACACAATGGTTCGGGTCAAGGATTTGGACGCCTCTATGGCGTTCTACAAGCTACTTGGTCTGGAAGAGATCCGCCGCCACGACAGCGAGGCCGGGCGATTTTCGCTGATCTTCATGGCCCCGCCGGGCCAGCCCGAATGCCCGGTAGAATTGACATGGAATTGGGATGGCGACGACGCCCTGCCCTCTGACAGCCGACACTTCGGGCATCTGGCCTATGAGGTGGATGATATCTACGCCACTTGCCAGCACCTGATGGAAAATGGCGTCACCATCAACCGCCCACCGCGCGACGGACGCATGGCTTTCGTGCGCTCGCCCGACAATATTTCAATCGAATTCTTGCAGAAGGGCGCCGCCCTCGCCCCGGCAGAGCCTTGGGCCAGCATGGAAAATACCGGGCACTGGTAGCGCGTCAGTCCCGCAGCGGCGCAAAGAAGATGCCATCGTCCAGAACCGACTGGACGGTGGCGCGTTTCACGACCTGATCGCTTTGCGCGAACGCATAGGTCAGCGACATATCGCAAAGCTGGTTAATCAAACGCGGCACACCGCCTGTCACCTCATGGATCAGCATGGCCGCTTGCTTGCTGAACACATTGGGCTTGCCCCCGGCCACTTTCAGACGGTGCGAGATATAGTGCAGCACGGTTTCGGGTTGCATGTATGGCAGGTGATAGTTCGCTGCGACACGTTGGGCGAATTGCACCAGCTCTCGGCGGCGCACATGATCGCGCAGTTCCGGCTGGCCGATCAGGAAAAGCTGCAATACTTCTTCCTTGCCAAGGTTGATATTGGTCAGCATCCGCAATTCTTCCAGCGCTTCCAGCGACAGGTTTTGCGCTTCGTCGATCACCAGCAGCACGCGCCGCCCTTCGTTGAATTCCTGAATCAGAAATTCCTGCACCTTCAGGAATTTCGACTCGTCGCTCAGGTCGCTTTGCGTCAGTTCCGGCAGCAGCCATTGCAATATTTCGCGCGTGTTGGGGCGGGTGTTGGTGACAAGCGCAATCGAAAGACTGTCATCCTCGTCAGCTTCCTCGATGAAATGCTGCAACAGGACTGTCTTGCCCGCGCCGATCTCGCCGGTCAGCAGCGTGATGGGGGCCCGTGTGGACAGGCCATATTGCAACATGGCATAGGCCCCACGCGCAGTATCGGACCAGAACAGGAACTCGGGGTCGGGCGTCAAAGAGAACGGCCGTTGCTTGAACCCGAAATGGTCCAGATATGACGAAAATCCATGTGCCATGATGCTTCTGCCCCTTGCGACAATACCCGCAGCTTCATGGCGATACCGTTACGACATGACGAAATTCAAGCGCAAACGCGGCAACTGCAAGGCAACTGCTATCGCACTGAATGCCGTTACGATGCGAATCGTTTTGCCCAATGACGCCAGACAGGCGCGCCTGTGACGAAACCTCTGCCTTGGCACGGAGGAAACAAACTGCAAACTTGCACAGCTTTGTTCCACCATAGGTGACAATTGAAATCCAATCTCTTCTGGCGGCAACGATCTTCACGCTTTCTTAATGAAAAACAGCAAGGTTAAGGATAGGTTAAATTTGTGACCGACCAAAACCATAATCGCGCCACGAATGTCTGGCCATATGCCAGGAACGCAAGTGTGCGGCCCGAGTGTCAGGTGACATGTGTGCGATTGGTAAGGGTGAATACGATGACGATTACGTTTCAACACAAAAAGATGGAGGCCACAGAAGTGGTGGCCAAAGATAGCTACGATCAACTAGGCAGTTCGGCCGGATTCTACGCGCGCTACGGCAAGCGCGCTCTGGATCTGGCGATCGTCCTTCCGTCGTTGCCCATCATCATTCCCATCGTGTTGCTCTGTGCGCTGGCCAACCTCGCGTCGCGCAATCCGGTGTTCTACACACAACTGCGCTTGGGCCAGCATGGCCGTGTTTTCCGCATCTGGAAACTGTCAACCATGCGCCCGAATGCCGAGAAGATGCTGCAAGACCTGCTGGCAAATGACCCCGCACTTGCGCGCGAGTGGGAGACCACCCAAAAACTGAAAGACGACCCTCGGGTGACGCGTTTGGGCGATTTCCTGCGCCGCACCTCCCTCGACGAAATTCCGCAGCTGTTCAATGTCCTGAAGGGCGATATGAGCCTCCTTGGCCCGCGCCCAATGATGCTGAACCAGATCGAACTCTATGGGCCAACGCTGGATATCTATCTGTCGATGAAGCCAGGCATTTCCGGCAAGTGGCAGGTATCCGAGCGCAACAATGTCCACTTCCGTCGGCGTGCCCAGATAGATGCGGAATATGCGTCCGAACTTAGCCTTGCCAGTGATCTGAAGCTGGTTTGGGAAACCATCCGCACGCTTATCCGCAGCACGGGCTACTGACCGCGGATGCGCCCCAACATTCGGTCTTCTGCGACGGTGAGTCGGCCTGCGCGCGCAATGCGGCCTGCGCAGGATGACTTGCAAACCGTGGAAGAGAGTGTCAAAGCCGCGCTTATGGCGCCACGCAACATCGTCTTTCCGACCGTTTCCAACAGCCCGGCTGTGCTTTGGCTGGTCGCGCTGACCTGCGCGCCCGAGATCCTGCTGACGCTGGGTGAAACCGGCCTTTTGGGCTTCGAGCGGTTGCGCGGCGTTTTCCTGATGTATGGCGCATTCTGGGACGGGCTGTTGCGCGGCTGGGACCCGGTTTATCCCGGCCAGCCTGTAACAATGTTCTTCACCTATGCGGCGCTCCATGGTGGCATGCTGCACCTTGTTGGCAATATGGTTGCCGTGCTGGCGCTTGGCGGGATCGTCGTGGCGCGGATCGGGGCGCGCGGCTTCTTGCTGCTGTATGCTGTCAGCGTATTTACCGGCGCGATGGGCTATGCATTGCTGTCAAATGCAGATGCACCCATGGTGGGCGCATCTGGCGCGGTCTTTGGCCTGATCGGTGCGTGGAAATTCTGGGAATGGCAGTTGCGCCACCATTTGGGCAGCCCCATGCGCCCGCTATGGCGGTCACTCGTTGGGCTTGCCATACTGAATGTCGTTTTGTGGCTGCTCTTGTCCGGAATGCTGGCTTGGGAAGCGCATCTGGGCGGGTTCATAGGTGGCGTGCTTTTCGCGGCAATCGCCACCCCGACCCTGCGTTACCGCATCTAGGCCGCATCCAGCGCGGCAATGATGGCGCTAAAATCCGCCGCTTTCAGCGAAGCGCCCCCGACCAACGCCCCATCCACATTGGCCAATGCGAAGATGTCTGCCGCATTGCCGGGCTTGACCGACCCACCATACAGCAACGAGATCTCTGCATCTGGCACAGCCGCGCGCAGCGCGTCATGCACTTCGGCAATCTGCGCTAGCGTGGGGGTGCGGCCTGTGCCAATGGCCCAGACGGGTTCGTAAGCAATGACCGTGTTTGCGGCAGTTGCAGCCTTGGGGGTGGAATCGCGCAACTGCCCCAGCACCACGTCCAGCGTGCGGCCTGCGTCGCGCTCTGCTTCGGTTTCGCCTACGCAGATGATCGCCGTCAGACCAGCGTCATGCGCGGCACGCGCCTTGGCCGCAACCAGATCCGAGCTTTCGCCATGGTCAGCGCGCCGTTCGGAATGCCCAAGGATCACATGGCGCGCGCCCGCATCGGCCAGCATGGCCGCAGAGATATCGCCAGTATGCGCGCCGCTCTGGCCGGTGTGGCAATCTTGGCCGCCCAACAGCAGGCGGCTGCCATCGGCAATGGCAGCCATCGGGGCCAACAGCGTGGCAGGCGGGCAGATAAGAACACCGCAATCCGGCTCTGGCTGGGCCGCGATCAAGGCGCGCAGCTCTTCCAGATCGGCGCGCAGGCCGTTCATCTTCCAATTACCGGCGGCAAGTTTGCAAGGCATCCGTCGTCCTCCTGTTATTTGCAACAGGGATACGCGGCGCCCGACGCGGATGCAATCAACCTTGGGCGCGGGCCGCGTTCATGCGTTCGGTCAGCGTTTCGACATCATCGAACTTGATCGATTCACCGCAGCCGCAAGCATCGGTCACATTGGGGTTGCGAAACTTGAAGGCGCTTTCCAGCAGCCCGGTTTCATAGTCAATCTCTGTGCCGAACAGGAACATTTGCGCCATGGGGGCGATCAGCACGCGTGCGCCGTCCTGCTCGATCACCTCTTCATGTTCGCCAACATCCTGCGCGGTTTCCATCGTGTATTCCATACCCGCGCAGCCGCCCTTCTTGACGCCCACGCGCAGGCCCTTGGCCCCTTCACGCTCCATCAGGCGTTTGATCTGCCGCACGGCAGCGGGGGTCATCGTCACCGGAGATTTGCCGGGAATGCCAAACATGGTCAGCCTTCTTTCTGTTTCTGCGGTCGGGCCGGGTTGCCCATGACAGTCACGCCTGCGGGCACGTCGCGCGTGACCACGGCCCCTGCGGCGATAATCGCGCCATCCCCCACAGTCACACCGGGCAGGATGATCGCGCCGCCGCCGATCCACACATCCGCGCCAATGGTAACCGGGCGGCCCCATTCGGCCCCCGTGGCGCGGGTTGCCGCATCGCGCGGGTGGTCGGCGGTCAGGATTTGCACATTCGGGCCAATCTGGCTGCGCGCGCCAATATGCACCGGGCAGACATCCAGCACGACAAGGTTGAAATTCGCAAAGCACCCCGGCCCGAAATGTATATTCACGCCGTAATCGACATGAAATGGCGGGCGGATCACCGCGCCGTTCCAAGTGCCCAGCAGGGCTTGCATCAACTCGGCGCGCTGCGCATCGCCGTAGATGGTCTGGTTATAGTCGCGCATCAACCGCTGCGCGCGGGTGCGCAGCGCCACCAGTTCCGGGCAACCCGGATCATAGGGCGCGCCCGACAGCATCTTGTCACGTTCGGACAAGACCACGTCCATTACATGAACCCCAGTTCCAGACGCGCTTCGTCCGACATCATGTCCATGCCCCATTGCGGGTCGAAGGTCATTTCCACGTTCACCGATTGCACACCGGGTACGGCTTCCATCGCGTTTGCAACCCAGCCGGGCATTTCACCCGCCACGGGGCACCCCGGTGCTGTCAGCGTCATGATAACGTCCACCTCGCCCGCGTCCGAGATCGTGATCGTGTAGATCAGGCCCAGATCAAAGATATTGACGGGGATCTCGGGGTCATAGACCGTTTTGCAGGCTTCGACCAATGGCTCATACAGCGGGTGGTCGGTGCTGGAGGGCTTTATCAGCAGATCGCCTTCATCCTGTGGCATGGCGCGGCCCTTCCTTTGGCTAAACTATTTCCTGAGCGAATATATAGGAAAATCCCCTGACCCGTCCAGTGCTACAGCACATACCGGCTTAGGTCGGCGGAACGGGCCAGATCGCCGATGTTGCGCTCCACGAAAGCGGCATCCACCATCACCGTTTGCCCGGACCGGTCGGGCGCGTGGAACGACAGCTCTTCGAACACGCGCTCCATGACCGTATAAAGCCGCCTTGCGCCGATATTCTCGACCGATTGGTTCACCTCGGCGGCAATGCGCGCAAGCGCGGCAATTCCATCTTCGGCAAAGCTGACCGCCACTTGCTCTGTCCCCATCAGCGCCGTGTATTGCCGTGTCAGGGCATTGTCGGTTTCGGTCAGGATGCGCACGAAATCGGCTTCGGTCAGCGGGCGCAACTCCACCCGGATCGGCAGACGCCCCTGCAATTCTGGCAGCAGGTCCGACGGCTTGGCGACATGGAACGCGCCAGAGGCAATGAACAGGATATGGTCGGTCTTGACCGGCCCATGCTTGGTGCTGACGGTCGTGCCTTCAATCAACGGCAGCAGGTCGCGCTGCACACCCTCGCGGCTGACATCGGCCCCGCGCGCATCGGCCCGCGCACAGACCTTGTCAATTTCATCAAGAAAAACAATGCCGTTTTCCTGAACAGCCTCTAGTGCAGCGGCTTTCACCGCTTCGTCATCCAGCAGCTTGTCGGCCTCTTCCGCGATCAGCAGGTCATGGCTTTCCGACACTGTCACTTTCTTGCGGACGGTGCGCCCGCCCAATGCCTTGCCGAAGATTTCACCGATATTCATCATCTGTGGCGGCTGGCCGGGCATGTCGAACATGCCGCCCATCGGGTTGGATGTGTCGGCGAGTTCGATCTCTATTTCCGTGTCATCCAATTCGCCTGCAAGCAGCTTGCGGCGGAACATTTCGCGCGTGGCCTCGCGGGCATCTTTCCCCGCAATCGCCGCGATCACGCGGTCCTCTGCGGCCTTGTGGGCGCGCGCTTTCACCGCGTCGCGCATCTGCTCGCGGGTCTGGGCAATCGCTGCATCGACCAAATCGCGGATAATCTGTTCCACGTCGCGGCCCACATAGCCCACTTCGGTGAATTTCGTCGCCTCGACCTTGATGAACGGCGCCCGCGCCAGCTTCGCCAAACGGCGGCTGATCTCTGTCTTGCCCACCCCGGTCGGCCCGATCATCAGGATGTTCTTGGGATAGACTTCATCGCGCAACTCCGCCGACAACTGCTTGCGCCGCCAACGGCTGCGCAACGCCACCGCCACCGCGCGCTTAGCCTCGGCTTGTCCGATGATGAAGCGGTCCAGTTCAGACACGATTTCGCGCGGGGTTAGGTCGGTCATGGGGCGTCCATTCTGGTGTTCCTGCTCAGATAGAGGCTTGAGCGGCGAAATTGAAGGGGTTGCGGAATGTGTAGGCGATGTGTATATACTTTTGGTGTGACCCGTATAAACGCATATTGGACACAGGGAACAGGATATCAGGAAATGGGGTCGATATGAATAAACCCGGCCTGCAAAGGCCGCCCCAAAGGCTCAAATATGCAAGATATCTACTTCACTTGGGACGAAATCAAACGTCTCAAGACCATCGAAAAGCACAGCATCGACTTTCTTGACGTCATCACCATCTTCGACAGCCCGCACCTGATTATCCCTGCCCGAAGCGATACCGAAGACCGCTTCGCCGCAATCGCGGATTGGAACGGGATCATGGTTGCGGTGTTCTTCACGATCCGCGGAGAGTCGATCCGCATCATCACCGCCCGGAGGGCACGGAAACATGAGCGAGACCTCTATCAAAACCTACACGCTGGACGAGATTCGCCAGATGAAAGGCCGCACTGATTGGGACGCGCTTCGGCGCGCGGAAGAGCTTGGGCTGGAACCCGAGCGCGACGAGGACGAATTCGAAGTCGACTGGACCCGCGCCAAGCTGGTCACGCCGGAGTCGAAAAAGGCCATCTCGCTGCGCGTCGACCCCGACGTGCTAGAGTTCTTCAAATCTCAGGGCGCAGGCTACCAAACCCGCATGAACGCCGTTCTACGCGCATGGATGGAAGCGCAGATCAAGCGGTGATCTTCTCCACCGTCAGGTTGCCATTCGTATACACACAAATATCCGCTGCAATCGCCATGGCCTGCCGCGCGATATCTTCGGCGCGCATCTCGGTCACCATCAGCCCCCGCGCGGCGGCCAATGCGTAATTCCCGCCAGAGCCAATAGCGGCAATGTCATGCTCGGGTTCCAGCACGTCGCCCGCACCGGTAATCACGAACAGATCGCGCCCATCGGTCACGATCAGCATGGCTTCCAGCTTTTGCAGGTATTTATCGGTGCGCCAGTCCTTGGCCAATTCCACCGAAGCGCGCGCCAACTGCCCCGGTGTGGCTTCCAGCTTGGCCTCCAACCGCTCCAGCAGGGTAAAGGCATCGGCGGTGGACCCGGCAAAACCTGCGACCACCTCATAGCCACCGGGCGATAGGCGGCGCACCTTGCGCGCGCTGCCCTTGATGACGGTTTGGCCAAGTGACACTTGCCCATCACCCGCCACGACAACCTCGCCGCCTCGGCGGACCGCCACAATCGTCGTGCCATGCCAGCCGGGAAACTCGGTCATCGCGCCCTCTTCATCTTGCCGGAAATGCTCCTGCCGGTGGCATCCGGGCACATGGCCCGATGCCACCGGCAGGTCAGGAAGGCCCAAAAGGCCCTCTACACGCTTACAACGCGCCGTCGATCCAAGATTGCAGCGCCGATTTCGGGGCCGCACCCACTTTGTTCGACACGGGCTGACCGTCCTTGAACAGGAACAGCGCCGGAATGCCGCGGATGCCCATGGACGCGGCGGTGTTCGGGTTTTCGTCCACATTCACCTTGGCGATCTTGATCTTGTCGCCATATTCATTCGACAGCTCTTCCAGAGCAGGGCCGATCTGCTTGCACGGGCCGCACCATTCTGCCCAGAAATCGACCACGACGGGAATGTCGGACTGGCGCACTTCGGCATCGAATGTGGCGTCTGTAACGGCTACTGTGGGCATTGGCCCCTCCATGTCTTTGCTACGTTGTTATCGAAGTATGACGCGGCGCGCGCAGTTTCAAGCACCCGCGCGTGCAAGGGCCGCGCGCAGCATGTCGTCGGGCAAGGGCATCAGCCGCGCCGTTGCGGTCCAAAGCAGCGCCATCTCGACCCTTCGACCGGGGAAAACCTGTTCCAGCGCCACCAGATAGGCCCCCATCTGGCGCAGCAAGCCTTCGGGCACCGCGCCTGCATCCTGCGGCACAACGCGATTTGTCTTGTAATCGACGGCCAGAACATGGGCATCCTGCACCACCAGCCGGTCGATCACGCCAAACAGCGCGCGGTCACCAAGCTGGCCTGCCATTTCCACCTCTGCCAGCGTGCCGGGGGCGAAGATCGGCGCCAGCCCGGGGGCATCAAGCACCGCGGCGGCTTCAGGCAGCAAGCGCGCGGCGTCGGCGGGGTTGTCCAGCAGCGCCGCGGCGCGCGCGCCCCACGTCTCACGCGGCCAAAGCGGCAGATGTTCCAGCAGCAGGTGCAAGCCGGTGCCAAGGCGCAACGCCGTCTCTTCATCAAGGCCCGCTTCGCCGGGCAGGGCCTTGGCCCCGCCCAAGGCCGACGGGTTGATGGGCATGGCCCGCTCAATCGGTTTTGGTGCGGGGTGCCACAGCGCATCGGGCACCGAAACCGGCGCAGCGCCGTCAGAACGGATGCCATCGCCTTGTTCGGGCCAGATCCCATGCGCATGGCGCAACCCCGCCCCCGTTGGCGTGGCCAGCCATTCTGTTCCCGCCAGACGCAGCCCTTCCGCCACACGGTTATACCAATTGTCGGGCTTTTTCATATCGCCCGCCCCGGCCACGATCAGCCAGCTTTCCGCGCGCGTCATCGCCACATATAACAGCCGGGCGTCTTCCGCGTCGCGCTGCGCAGAGCGATCGTCCAACGCGGCTTGAACGGGTGCTGGGTTCAACCCGGCATTCGCCTTCCACACGGCACGCTCGGCAACCGCGACAACCTGTGTCGTATCGTTGGATCTGAGATCCGCCGTATCCGGCAAGATCACGATGGGCGATTCCAGCCCTTTCGCGCCGTGCACGGTCATCACCCGCAGCATCGGGCTGGCGCTGTCCAATTCGCGTTTCAGTTCAACTTCGTCGCGCTCCAGCCACGACAGGAACCCGGTAAGCGACGGGATTTCCGCCTGCTCATAGCTCAGCGCTTGTGCAAGGAATGCGTCGATCCCGTCCTCGGCCTCTGATCCCAGACGGGCGATCAGGCGGCGGCGGCCGTCATGGCGCGACAGCATCCGCTCGACAAGGTCGTAGGGGCGCAGGAAATCCGTTTGCGCCCGCAGGTCGCGCAACATGGCCAGCGTGGGGCTGTCGGTATCGGCGCGCAGCCGCGACCACAGGTATTCGCCCGTGCCACGGCCCTGAGCCAGCCGATACAGCGCATCCTCGGACCAGCCGAACAGCGGCGAGCGTAGGCAAGCCGCCAGCGACAGGTCATCTTCTGGCGTGGCCAAAAAGGCTAGAAGTGCTGTCAGGTCGCGCACGGCCATCTCACCGCCCAGCCGCAAACGGTCCGCCCCGGCAATGGCCAACCCCTGCGCTTTGCAGGCAGAGATGATCTCGTGAAAGAGCGGGCCGCGCTTGCGCACAAGGATCAGCACATCGCCTTCAGTCATCACGCGCGCGCTCTTCTTGTGCGGCACTAGCGTGCGCGCGTCGATCATGCGGCGCAATTCAGCGGCAATCGCGCGGGCCAGCTTGCGCGAATGGTGCTCGTTCGAAAGCTGATCGACAGGGTCATACCATGCATGATCGTTTTCGGCCTTTTCCGGCAAGATCGGAGGCCACAGGTCCACCCGGCCCGGCAGGCTGTCGAAGAACGCGATATGCGTGGGCACACCGCCAAGACCCGCGTCATGCGGGGGCTGAAAGGTCATATCTACCGCGCGCAACACCCCGGCAGAGGAGCGGAAAGAATGTTCCAGCGCCGCATCTTCCAGCCGCAGCCCGACCGCTTCAAGCTTGTCCTTGAACATGGCGTGCATGTCATCGAACACCCGCAGATCAGCGCCCTGAAAGGAATAGATGGATTGCTTCTTGTCGCCCACCACGAACAGGCTGCGCGCGACATCGCGCGCGCCAAGCCCGGCGGTAAATTCCTGCGTCAGCAATTCGATGACCCGCCATTGCGAGGGGCTGGTGTCTTGCGCTTCATCAACCAAGATATGATCGACCCCGCCATCCAGCTTGAACAGCACCCATTGCGCCACCAACGGATCGGTCAGAAGCTGGCCGGTGCGCAGGATCAGGTCGTCGAAATCCAGCCATGCGCGGGCGTCTTTCTGCGCGCGATAGGTCGCAAGAAAGGGCTGGGCAAAGGCGTGCAGCACCTGCGCCCGGTGCAAAGCAGCAAGGCCAAGCCGCAAGGGGCGCGCACCCTCAACCCGGGCCATAAACTGGTTAAACGGGTCAATCAGCGCGCCCATGGCAATGCGCGTGTCCTTGTTGGGAAAGCTGTCGATCTTGGCCGTGTTGATCTTCTGGCCGCTTGCATACAGGAACACCGCTTCCAAGGCGGGCAAAACCCCCGTATCTGGCCGATCAAACGGCAGGCCACGCAGCTTGTTTGCGGCTTGAACATCTTTCGGGCCGCCCGCGTCCAGAAACCGCAGGACCTGCGCCATCAAACCTGCCTCGCTGCCCAGAAACACCTCTGCCAGCAGGCGCGCTTCGGTCATCCCCTCGGGCAGGCCGCAGGTCTGCTCTGTCGGGGCCGGGGCGTCGAACAAGGCGGCATTGGCGCAGATTTCGGCCAGCAGGGTTTCGATCTCTGCCCCGGTAAAGACCTGCGCCAGCCGCGCCACGACATCCGTGCGCTCGGACAGTTCTTCCAACACATCCGCGCGCAGGGCCCGCGCGGCGCGGGCATCCATCTCGGTAAAGGCGGGGGACAGATGCGCCTCTAGCGGAAAACGGCGCAGCAGCGACGCGCAAAACGAATGGATGGTCTGAATCTTCAAACCACCCGGGGCTTCGATCGCGCGGGCAAACAAGCGCCGCGCGTTTGCCAGTTGCTCGGCCGTGCCGCCAGCTTCGCCAATCTTGCCAAGCTCGTCGCGCAGCCCGTCATCCGGCAACATGGCCCATTTGCCCAGCAAATCGAACAGCCGGTTCTGCATCTCGCTTGCGGCGGCCTTGGTATAGGTCAGGCAAAGGATATGTTGCGGGGCAACGCCGTTCAGCAACAGCCGCGCCACACGGTCCGTCAGCACCTTGGTCTTGCCCGACCCGGCATTGGCCGACAACCAAGTCGAGGAGAATGGTTCCGACGCCCGGTTTTGCGCCAGCGTTGCCGCATCAACCATCATCGCGCCCCACCGGAATCGTCACCGAACTGTCCTGCATCGTCCATTCCCCGAACCGCGCCAGATGATCGTAATCGCCGCTATAGATTTCTTTCTCCATTGCGCGCCGCGCGGCAAAGCCTTGCGTCGGGTCCAGATAGGTGCGGATCAGGGTAAAGAACCCCTCACGGACCGTATCCAGATAGGCCGCGTCGGTCGGGGTCGTGACAATTTTCAGCGCCCCGCCGCCCAAGCCCAAGTAGCTGACACAGGCTACCTCGCGCGGGCCAAGCGCCTCGAACGCGCCGTCCTGCACCATCAGCGCCTGCAACAGAAGCTGTTTGGCGAATTGGTCTTGCTGTTTCTGGCTTGGCGGCGATCCGGTCTTGTAGTCGATGATATGCACCCGGCCATCCGGCCAGGCATCGATCCGGTCCGGCTTGGCTGTCAGGGTGAAGGGCAAATCGGGCAATGCCCAGCCTGCCCGCTCTTCTCGTAGCGCAATCGCGCCGGGTTGCGCGGCCAGATAGGCCTCCAGTTCCGGCGCGACACGTTCCAGACGCGCGGCCCAAAAGGCCCGGACCGCCCGCCATGGAACGGTGTCTTGCAGGACCACATCGGCCATCTCCATCAATGGGCGCGGGTTGGTCGGATCGGTCGCGCGTTCCAACACCTTGTGCAACACCGTGCCGCGCAACAGCGCATCGGGCTGCGGCTGCAAGGGGTTCAGCCGCTCCAACCCAAGCAGATGGCGCGCATAAATCGCGTAAGGATCACGGATCAGCGTTTCGACCTGCGTGACCGACAGCCGCGACGGGCGCGCAAGCGGGGCGGGGGCGGGGCGCGGCGCAGGGGGATCATACGGAACCGCGCGCATATCGGCCTCGAACGCGGCGGCCCGGTCCAGCCAGTGCTGGCCGCGCGCGCGCATTGCCTCCAGCGCTTCTGTGCCGCCCTGCGCGGGCAAACCGGCCAGCAAATTGGTCAGGCGGTTCAACCAGCGCGATGGCACGGTCTTCGCTTCGGCCGTGCGTTTCGCGCGCGACAATACCACGCGGGGCGCGCAGATCGCCTGCTGGAAGTCATGCGCCGACAGCCCGATCTGGCGCTCTGGCAACAGCAACCCGACTTGCGCGCGCATGGCGCGGTTCAGCCATGGGTCCGGGTCCGGCGCTTTGGGCCAAACCCCTTCGTTCAGCCCCGCCGCGATAACCAGATCCGCCCCCTGCACCCGCGCTTCCAAAGTGCCCCAAATCATGATGTCAGGATGCGCGGTCACCGGGTCGCGCACCTCTCGCGCGGCAAACAGCGTGCCCAGCAGGGCGTCATAATCGAAGGCCGTCAGTTCGCCCCCCGCCTCTGCCTCGGCGGCAAGCGCGTCCATGGCATTGCGCGCTTCTTGCCCCGCAGCTTCGTCCCACAACGCCCCGGCACCTTGGCTTTCGGCCCCGGACGCAAGCGCCTCTGCCAAGGCAATGTGTTGGGCCACGCATATCCCAAGCGGGCGCGCGCCCTGCACCGGCTCTGCGGGAATGGTGTCCGCCAGCCATTCTGCCCAATCCCGGCGCGGGCCGGGCTGCGGCGCGAACGCCGCCAGAACAACCGCATCCGGAAAGGGCACGGACCGGCGCCGCAGGTAAAGTTCCAGATCGCGGGTATGGCGCAAATGGTCGCCCCGCCCTGCCCCGCTATGCGCCAGCGGGTGTTTAAGCAGCGCCAGCAGGCGCGGCACATCCAGCCTGTTCACGAACAGGTCTGCAACCTGCCGCAGAAACCGGCCCGGCGCGGATAAACCCAGCGGACGACCGGCGCTGTCATCCGGGACAATTCCCCAGACCTGAAGCGCCGCCGCCACCCGGCGCGTCAGATCGCGGTCGGGGGTGACAAGCGCGGCGCGTTGGCCTTGGCAGGCGGCGTCGAACAGGCAATGCGCGATGGCGGTTGCTTCGGCGCGCGGCGACGGGGCTTCAATCAGGCTCAACCCTTCGGTGGGGCGGGCCAGATCGCCCAGCGCCGGGCCTTCGCGCAACCATTGGTCGGTTTGCGGGGCCGGGCGCAAGGCGAGCGATACCAGCGCGCCACGCGGCAAGGCCGGGCTGTCCTGCCACGGGCGAACCGCATCGGGACCAAGACCAAGCGACCCGAGCAAGGCATGAAACCGAAATTGCGGGTGGTCCTCTGCCCCGGCGGCATCCGACAACTGGGCCCACAGATCCGCAGGCATGTCGAAATCGAAGCCGGGCAGCACGACCGCCCCTTGCGGCAAGGCGGCTACCGCGCGCATCAGAAAAGCCGTGGTCCCCCGCGACCCGGTCGAGCCGACAACCAAAACCGGGTCGCGTGGCGGCGCGACCGCCCAACGCTCTGTCAGCGCCAAGACCTGCGCGCGCAAGCGACCCTCTGCATCGGCGGCATCCTGTGCGATAACGGTCTGTGCCAGCCGCAGGAATTTCTGCGCCTGCGCCCAATGGTCGGCATGATCCGTCAGGTCCAGACGGTCAAGCGCCTGAAATGGCACGCCTTCGGCCTGCATTTCGGCGAACAGGCGCGCAAGGCTGTCGGCAAGGTCGAACACCGCGGCCCGCGGCGCAAGCTTGGGCTGTGCCGCCTGCAACATTCCAACCAGCCGGGCCAGTTCCAGCCGCCGCCGCAGTGGCGACACGGGTGGCGCGTGTTCCGGCGCCCCCTCGAACAAAAGCGGGTCCGTCACCAAGCGAATGCGCGGCAACAGCCCCGGCCCTTGCGCGACCAGACAGTCGCGGATACGCCGTCGCATCCGGGCAGAGTTCACAAGGATCGTGACGCGGGCGCGGGCCTCTGGTGGCATATCGGCCAGCCGCGCGCGCAGACCCGCTGCGAACAGGTCAGGGAAATCCGCGCCCGGCGGCAAGGCAAAAACGCGGGGGCTGTCAGACGGGGCAAACATCATGCGGTTTTCACCTGTGCCAGATGGTCGCGCCAGCGCAGATCATCGCTCTGGAAATGCAAATGTCGCATATCCCCATCGGGGCGAAGATGCAGATGCAAGGCACCCGCAGGGGTCAGTTCTGCCAAACGGTCTGGCCATTCCACCAGGCAAATCGCGCTTTCAAATGCGTCGATCAGGCCCAATTCGTCGCATTCTGCCGGGCCGGTCAACCGATACAGGTCGGCATGCCACAGCTCTGCCCTGTCAAGATCGTAGCATTGCACAAGCGTGAACGTGGGCGACGGCACATCTTCGAAGCGACCAAGCGCCGCCAGCCGCGACTGGATCAGCGCGCGGGCGAAATGGCTTTTGCCCGCACCGACAGGGCCGTGCAGTAACAGAACATCGCCCGCTGCCAGACACGCGCCCAGCGTTTGGGCAATGCGCGCCGTGGCCTCGGGCGATCTACAGGAAAAGCTGGCGTCGATGGGTGCGGACATGCCCAAGGTTTTACATGTCAGCGCGTGCGTTTCCAGCCCTTTGCGCATGCCGCCGACCACGCGGTGCAATAAGCCCGCCGCTACCCCCGCGAGCGGCTGCCAGCATGCTGCACCACCCGCGCTTTGCGCGTCGGCGCAAGCCCGATCTCGGCGGCTTGCGCGCGAGGTGTGGCGGCTGCGGGATGCAGAATATCCGGGACGGTCAGCGCGCTGACATGGCGGCGGGTCAAGGCAATGTCGCGCGCGGACTCTTGCACCAGCGGTCGGAAGGTCAGCATCAGCCAATCTTGACGCAACCGCCGGGCATGGACGCCAAGCGTGGTGCCATCCAGCAGGTAGACGCTGCCATGCATTACAGTGCCGGGGTCAGCATTGGCGGCAAAATCGCTTAGCTTGTCCCAAAAGGGCGTCGTGGCCGTGGTCTTTTTCCACAAGCTCAGGGCGTGGGCAAAGCCCGCATCGGCAAGATTGTTGCAAGGGTCTTCGCCCCAAAGCTGGCTGTACCGCGCGTTAGAGATCAGCGTATCGCCCGCCGGCCCAAAGGCCACGACCGCATCCGGCAGCCCATCAAGAACTGCATGGCCCAGTTCAATCTCTTGGCGCAGGCTGCGCGCAAGCGTGGCGTCAGATGTCACGTCTTCGAAGAAGAAGGCCAGCGCGCCCCCCGGCTGCGGACGCCCGCTGACATGATAAATGCGACCATTTTCAAGGCACCATTCCTCGCTGAATATGCCAGATTCGGCGGCGCGCTCCATCTCGGTAATCTCGCGGCGCCAAGTTGCGAAATCCTTGGGTTCGGGCAACATGCGCAATTCGCGCAAGGTGAAAAGAACCTGCTCGAAACCAGGGCGCGCTGCTAGGAACAACGGGTCCAGCCCCGTTAGATCAACAAGTGCAGGGTTGAAAACCTGCAAGCGGCGCTCGGTGTCGAACAGCGCCAGCCCCGTGGGCAGGCTGGCGAATGTGCGCGTTAGGATCTGGATCATCTCGCGCCGCGAGGTTTCTGTCTGAACCGTAAGGTCAATCGGCGTCGCGAAATGCTGCGCGCCCCCCCCGTCCGCCACCATATCGTGACTGAACCACGACACTTGGTTTCCCATATCGAGCGACAATCGCCCATGCCCATCGGGCGCTTGCCCATCGAACAGGTTCGGAATGGGCCATGTCAGGCCGTTACGCCCGGCATCGAAGGCCGTATAGGTTTCGACATAGGCGGTATTGGCCCAGATGATGTCCCCTGCCGTGTTAACCCGCCATGACAGCACCGGCATATGCGTGGCGACATCGCGCAGGGTGTCCAGCTCTTGCCGCATAGCCTCGAAGCTAAGCCGGTCCAGCGCCACAAGCGCGCCTTCGGCACGCGTATCGACCAGCCGCAGATGCGTCAGCCCTTTCTTGCGGCTGGCCCGCAGGATCAGGCCGCTATCATCATGTGCCTGAAGTTCGATCTGACCCAGCGCAACCAAGCGCCCAAGATTGGCCCGCAGATCTGCGAATCTGGGTTCCAGATGCTGCAACAGAAGTTCCAGATCGTCGCGGCACGCGTCGCTGTCTGCAACGATCGACCCAAGCAATTGCCGCGCACGGTCGGACATGTCGATCAGGGTGTCGTCACGAAAGATGAAGACGGCGTCTTGCTCTGTCGGGTCAGGCGTGTAGCCCGCGCCCAACCCGTCGCGGTTAAGGGCGCGAAACAGCAGCAGCACCGCGGCGCATACCAAAACGCTGCTGCCAACAATCGTCAGACCCAGAAAAAGCGCGTGCGACATGTTCCAATCCTTAGACCGACATCACTGAAACAGAGCGTCGTGCAGATTGGTTAAGTTGCCGTTAAAATTTCGCGCACAAGTTGTATTAGCGTCAGATCTGCTTTTCCGGCATGAACACTTTCAACCCGTCCAACGCTGCACTGACCTTGATTTGGCATGTCAGGCGCGAGCGTTGCGGGTCAGGCTGGTAGGCGAAATCCAGCATGTCTTCTTCCATCGCGTCCTTGGCGGGCAGTTTGTCAGCCCAGTCCGGATCGACATAGACATGGCAGGTAGAACAGGCGCAAGCGCCACCACAATCGGCCTCGATACCGGGAATCCCGTTGTCGCGCGCGCCTTCCATAACGGTCAGGCCCTCAGCCACATCCACCACATGTTCGGTGCCGTTGAACTCGACATAAGTGATCTTGGCCATACTGCCCTCGTGTGATCGCTGCTTCTGCCCGCGATTTAAGGCACCTTACCGCTTTTGGCCAGTGTTGTTTTCGGTAGGAAAGAGTCGACAATTCGACGCTGTCATGCCCTGATTGTGCCCGAATCGCGCGTTACATTAACCTTCATGACACATAGAGCCCGACATAACCGATTCCTTGCCTTGCATATTGGCGCCGTGGTTACCCTGACGGCCATGGCCCATGCAGAGATGGCGAGCGCGTCTGACCCGGACACCACCCGCGCGCGGATCGAGACCGCGAGCTTGTCTTTGCCCGCCAGTCCAAACCGGGCCTGTTGGGCGCGCTACTCTGTGAACGGGGCCAAGCCCGCAAATGGCGTGATAGAGGAAACCGCCTTTCGTGTGCCCTGCCCCGAAACCGTGAACAGCGCGTTCGTGGCAAGCCTGCAACGCGCCTTGCAGGTGCGCGATTACTACGCAGGCCCCATCACCGGCCGGCCCGATGCAGCGACGCGCAGTGCTGTCCACGCCTTTCAGCGTGACAACGGGTTTGACAGCCCGATCCTGACGCTGGACACCGCGCAGCGCCTTGGCCTGTCGCCCCGCGATTTCGGACAAAACTGACCCAATGAAAAACGCGCGCCGCCGGGGCGCGCGTTGCATGTTTCGGGTGGCAGAGCGTTACTCTTCCACATTCAGCGCCACGAAACGCGGATCACCACCACGGCGCAACAACACCAGAAGCGATTTGCGCCCGGCTTCGCGTGCTTCTTCTGCACGGGTTTGCAGTTCCGAAACACTGGACACGGGTTGCTGGTTCGCTTCGGTAATCAGATCGCCCGCCATAACGCCCTTGCTGCCAGCATCGCTGTCAGGGTCGACAGCCGTGACAACAAGGCCCGTCATACCGGCAGGCAGGTCCATCTCTACACGAACGGAATCGGTGATTGGCGCAAGGTCCATTCCCAGAAAACTGGCGGGCTCAGGCTCTGGCGCGGGCATTCCGGGGCTGGGAGAAGTGGTCGCCTCTGCCAATTCGCGTTGCCCGAGGGTGACGGATACGGTCTGCTCCTCGCCATCGCGGAACACGACCACGTCAACCGCGCGCCCGACACCGGCATCCGCCACGCGGCGCACCAGCATGTTGCTGTCATCGACATCACCGCCGTCGAATTCTAGGATAACATCACCGGCCTCAATGCCCGCCTCTTGCGAGGGGCCATCCATGACCTCTGTCACCATGGCGCCGCGTGCGCTGTTCAGGCCAATGGCTTCTGCCATTTCATCGGTCACGTTCTGGATACGCACGCCCAGCCAGCCGCGCCGGGTGCTGCCAAACTCGCGCAATTGCTCCACAACACCGGTCACGACATTCGACGACATCGCGAAACCAATCCCGATTGACCCGCCGGTGGGCGACAAGATCGCGGTATTCACGCCGATCACGTCACCATCCATGTTGAACAGCGGGCCGCCAGAGTTGCCGCGGTTGATGGCGGCATCGGTCTGGATGTAATCGTCGTAATTGCCTTGCAACGCCCGACCGCGCGCCGAGATGATACCGGCGCTTACCGAAAAGCCCTGTCCCAGCGGGTTGCCCACGGCCAGAACCCAGTCGCCAACGCGCGCTGCTTCTGCATCGCCAAAATCGACAAAGGGCAGGTCTTCGTCATGCTCGACCTTCAGTAGCGCGATATCCGTGGCAGGGTCGGTGCCAACCAGTTCCGCTTCCAGTTCCAGACCAGAGAAGAATTCGATCCGGATCTCATCCGCGCCGTCGATGACATGGTTATTCGTAACAAGGTAGCCATCCGGTGAAATCACGAAACCCGAACCAAGCGCCTGCCCCTGACGGGGGCGCTGAGGCCGGTTCGGACCACCGGGATTGCGCGGGTCCTCGAAGAAATCACGGAAGAAATCCTCGAACGGAGACCCTTCGGGCAGTTGCGGCGCGTTTTCCAGCCGGGTGGTCACGGATGTGGTTGTGGTAATGTTCACAACGGCGGGGCTGACACGTTCAGCCAAATCGGCGAAGCTACCGGGGCGGTCTTGCGCCAAAAGAAGCGTGACTTGCGCCAAGGTCAGAACAAGGGCGAGCGTGACCAGTTTGACCAAAGGCAACAGCCCTGTGCGGTCAGGCTGGCGCGCTATCGCGACGGTGGAAGGCATATGTGAACTCCTCTTTCACTGTCTTGATCAATGGGCCTTCGGCCCATAGCTGGAGTGTTAGATATGTTAGTTTGGGCCAAACGCAATTCGTGAAATGACTTTTCAACCAAAGGTGAGAGTGGGTTACGGCCCCGCGATCAGGTTGGAGAAGGTTACCAGAAAAACCCCAAAAACCAAGGCGAGCACGCCGATGAGGCGTCGTGCATTCTCGGGCAGTTGCGTCAGCACCTTGAGCAGATCCTCAATGCGCGAAGGGGCCAGTGCAAACACCAGCCCCTCCAGAACAAGCACCAAGCCCAGCGCAAGGATAACCGTGGACAGGGCCATCCTTAGCGCCCTTAGTTGCTAATCATGTCTTCAAGCTCTTGCACCGAATCCGGCTCTTCCGGACCGGGTTCAGGCACGCGTTCGCGCGCGGCGTCGGGATTCTCCTCCAACTCGCTTGCGAAAGCTTCTGCTGCGGCCAGCGCATCTCCGCTAAGGCCGTCGCTGCGCAAGAAAGTGAAGAATTCGCTATCCGGCCGCAAAACCATGCTGGAGTTTTCGCCCCGAAGCGCGGCCGCATAGCTTTGCATTGACCGCGAGAAGGCAAAGAATTCCGGGTCAAGGTTATAGGCGTCTGCATAGACGCGGTTTCGTTCCGCATCAGCCTCACCGCGCACGATTTCGGAATCGCGCTGCGCACTCGACACCAATTCTGTCACCGTCCGGTCCGCCAATGCCCGCACGCGCTGGGCAGCCTCGCTCCCGCGGGCGCGCTCGTCGGCGGCCTCGCGTTCACGCTCTGCGCGCATCCGGGCAAAGGTCGCTTCCAAGTTTTCCTGCGGCAGATCGGTGCGGGTCAGTCGCACGTCGATCACCTCTATCCCCAAGGAATTCGCCTGACGGCTGGCGATGTCGCGGATGCGGTTCATCAGACCGGTCCGGTCCTCTGACAACACCGAAGTTGACGGCACCGACCCCAATACTTCGCGGATGGCGGCATTCATGATCCGCTCCATCCGCCCTTGCGCGCCGCGCACACCGTCCAGACCGACGGCCTGACGGAACGTGGTCACATCGCGCAGGCGCCAGCGCAAGAATGCATCGACCACAAGGCGGCGGTCATCCAGTGGCGTCACCTCCAAGGGCTGCGTTTGCAGGCCCAGAATGCGCGCGTCATAGCGCACAACTTCCTGAATGAACGGCACCTTGAACCCAAGTCCGGGTTCGGTGATTTCCTGTCTTACCTGACCGAATTGCAACACCAGCACGTTTTCACGTTCATCGACAATGAACAGCGACGAGAAGGCAAGCACGACCACAACGGCAAAGGCCGGCAGTAGAAGACCAGCTTTTTTCATCAGTTTGCACTCCTCTGGCGGCCCAGTTCGTTCAGCGGCAGGTAGGGCAGAACACCACTGCCGCTTTCACCACCTGTCACATTGTCCAGAATGGTCAGGTTCATGTCACCCAAGACCTGTTCCATGGTTTCCAGATACATCCGCTTGCGTGTCACTTCCGGTGCATTCACATATTCCGTGTAGACCGACACGAAGCGGCTTGCCTCACCCTGCGCAGTGTTGACAACTTGCGCGCGGTAGCCTTCGGCCTCTTCCCGGATCTGGGCGGCTTGGCCACGGGCCTCTGCCAAGACGCGGTTGGCATAGGCATCTGCTTCACGTTCCAGACGGTCGCGTTCCTGACGCGCGGTCTGCACATCGCGGAAGGCGCTGATAACGCCATCGGGCGGATCGGCCTTGTCAAAGTTCACGCGGATCACGTTGATACCGGCATCGTAGCTGTCCAGAACCTCTTGCACATTCGCCTGAAGATCGGCGGCGATGGCCCCACGGTCGCGGTTCAGAATGGGTGCCAATTCGGAGCGCGCGATAATGTCACGCATGGCCGATTCTGCTGACGCGCGCACCGTTTCACGCGGGTCCGCCAAGTTGAACAGGAAGCGCGCCGGGTCGGCAATATTCCAGACCACTTGGAATTCGATATCGACCACCGCTTCGTCGCGGGTCAGCATCAGACCGCTGTCCAGCACCGAACTGCCGGTGCCAACCTCGGTCACCTGTTCGGTTGTCACCTGAACGACCTCTGCGCTGACCACGGGCCATGGCGCAAAGTTCAGACCCGGATTGCCGGTTCTGTAATACTGCCCAAACAACAATTCGACCGACCGCTCTTCCGGGCGGACGGTGTAGAAAGACGCAAATGCCCATGCCACGACAAGCGCAACCAGCCCCAGCAGCACGCCGCGCTTGCTGAAACCGCCGCCCATGCCGCCGCCGTTGCCACCGTTTCCGCCGCCGCGACCGCCCATCAGGACGCGCAACTGCTCTTGGCCCTTCTTCACGATCTCTTCGATCTCGGGAACCTGTTGGCCACTGTTGCCGCGCGGGCCGTTATTGCCGCCGTCGCCACCGCGGTTTCCACCGCCGCGATTGCCGCCGCCCCATGGCCCTCCGTTGTTTCCGGACATCTGGACTCCATTCATGATTTACAGCTTTGTGTGACAAGTGGGTTTGCAACCCGCGAATTCAACCCTTAACCGGGATGTGACCGGACCGGTTTGCGCATTGTGACCAGTTCTTCAGCCATCGACGGATGCACAGCCAAAGTTGCATCAAATTGGGCCTTGGTCGCCCCCATAGACACCGCAACCCCGGCAAGCTGAATCATCTCTCCCGCGCCATCCGCGACGATGTGACACCCCAGCACACGATCCGTGTCGCGGCAAACGACCAGCTTCATCATTGCGCGGTTGTCGCGTCCGGCAAACAAGCTGTGCATGGGCCGAAAGGCCGCGCAATACACGTCTATCGGGCCTAGCGCGCGGGCTTCTTCTTCGGTCAGGCCCACGGTTCCGAATTCGGGCTGCGTGAACACCGCCGTGGGGATCAGCCCATGGTCAAAATAGCGCGGCGTGCCACCAAAGACGGTATCGGCAAAGGCGTGACCTTCACGGATGGCGACCGGCGTCAGATTGGCGCGGTTGGTCACGTCACCCACGGCATAAATGGACGGGATGGCGGTCTGGCTGTAGCGGTCGACCGGGATCGCGCCGCCCGGCCCCAGTTCCAGCCCCAGCTTTTCCAGCCCCAGCCCATCCGTATTGGGTTTGCGCCCGGTGGCGAACATGACCGCGTCATAGGCGCCATCATGCCCCGTGGTTGCCTTGACGAAGGTCTGCGCGCCCTCGGCGCGCATCTCGACCACATCGGTGCCCAGATGCAGGTCAACACCATTGGCCACCATTTCGTCGGCGATATGGCCGCGCGCTTCGTCGTCGAAGCCGCGCAAAATTTGCGCGCCACGATAGAATTGCGTGGTTTTCACGCCCAGCCCGTTAAAGATGCAGGCAAATTCGCTGGCAATATAGCCGCCGCCCACGATCAACATCGACTTGGGCAGACGGTCCATCAAGAACACCTCGTTCGAGGTGAGCACACCCTGGCCCTGCCACTGCTCTGGCACAACCGGCGTGCCGCCAGTGGCGATCAGAATATGCCGCGCCGTGACCTTGCGGCCATCGGCCAGTGCCACCGTATGTGGGTCGTCCAGCGTGGCGCGGCAATCGAACACGGTCACGCCTGCGCCATCCAGCCCTTTGAGATACAGCCCTTCCAGCCGGGTCAATTCGGCATCCAGCTTGGCGCGGAACGCGCCCCAGTCGAAACCGCTGATCTGCGCATCCCACCCATAGGCCTGCGCATCGGCCACCGCACCGGGAAATTCCGAAGCGAAGACCATCAGCTTTTTCGGCACGCAACCGCGAATAACGCAGGTGCCGCCCATGCGATATTCTTCGGCCAGTGCGACCTTGGCACCGTGTTCGCTGGCCGCGATTCGCGCGGCGCGCACACCGCCAGAACCGCCGCCAATGACGAAAAGATCGTAGTCGAAGGACATGCAGCCCCCTTTATAGATCGTCGAAAATGTTGCTGTCCTGGGCCAGTTCCACCTGGCGGTGGCTGACTTGTGCAGCCCCGTCAGACAGGTCGCGCAATTCGACCGCGCCATCCGGGTGGCCGATGATGACCTGATCTGCAATATCCACGAACAGCCCGTTTTCCACCACGCCGGGCACTTGGTTCAGCACCAAAGACAGTTGCCGCGCATTGCCGATGCGGCCAAGCGACAGATCAAGGATATAGTTGCCTTCGTCCGTTGTGTAAGGCGCGTCGCCATTCATGCGCAGCGCGGTGCGGCGGTCCAGCACATCCATGCTGGCAAGGATTTCTTCTATCAGCGCCTTGGACGCCTGCCAGCCGAACGGGATCACCTCTACCGGCAAGGGGAAGGCCCCGAGCGCGCTGACCTCTTTCGCAGGGTCGGTGATGACGATCATCTGGTCCGATGCGGTCGCCACGATTTTCTCATGCAGCAGCGCGCCGCCACCGCCCTTTATCAGCGTCAGTTCCGCGTCGAATTCGTCGGCCCCGTCAATCGTCAGGTCCAGCCAGCGCGCTTCGTCCAAGGTGACAACATTGATCCCAACTTCACGCGCCAGTTGCGCCGTGCGGGTCGATGTGGGCACGGCGATGATGCGCAAACCTTCATGTCTGACCCGCGCGCCAAGGCGGCGCACCAGAAAACTGGCCGTTGACCCGGTGCCAAGCCCCACGCGCATTCCATCCTTGACGAAATCTGCCGCACAAATGGCGGACGCGTATTTGGCGCGATCAATCGGGGTCATCTGGTCGGTCATGGCGGGCCCTCGTTAAACTGTCTGTCGCGTTATAGGCGCTTTGCTGCCAAGGTTTAAGGGCTAATTGCCGCCACGCTGCAAGCTGCGCAAATAGGCATCGAGCGCAACAATCTTTTCGGGCAATTCCCGCGACAGACCATCTGCCAGCGGCACGCGGGTCAGCGGCCCGGTCAGCAAATAGCCAAATTGCGGCATCTCGACGCCCGCATAGGCCGCCTGCCCGCGCGCATAGCCGTCCAGCTTGTTCAGAACCAAGGTTTGCGGGTAGGTGCCGCCTGCGCGCAGGGCCAGTCCTGTCAGGTCTGGCACGGCATCTCCGCCGGTTGCATCGGTGCCATGGCATTGCACGCAATTTTGCGCGAACAAGCTGCGCCCAGCCTGCGGGCTGGTGGTGGGCGAGCAGGCCACAACGGCCAGCAGTGAGACAAGGGCGATCAGGCGCATCATGCTCCGAACCTGCCTGATCGCGGCGTGGCTGCCAAGGGGTCTTGTTTCGCAGATGTCATGTCGTTTCCCGTGATTGAAAACACGCGACCAACCTGTAGCCTTGGGCAAGTCAATTTGCAAAAGGTGCGCCATGTTTCTGTCGGTGTTCGACATGTTCAAGATCGGGATCGGCCCGTCGTCATCGCATACGATGGGACCGATGGTCGCGGCGGCGCGGTTTCTGGACCATTTGCGCGGCTTGCCATTCGCCGTGTCGGGGCTGAAAGCGTCGCTGCATGGGTCGCTGGCCTTTACCGGGGTCGGCCATGCGACCGACCGCGCGGTCATTCTTGGACTGGCAGGGTTCATTCCGTCCGCCTATGACGCGACCCGCGCAAAGACCGAACTGGCCCACATAAAAGCCGAGCATACGGTCGAGGTGGACGGGCTTGGCACGCTGCGTTTTGACCCGGCGACTGACCTGATGTTCGACTATGGCCCGCCCCTGCCCGGCCATGCCAACGGCTTGCGTCTGATGGCAACCGATGCGCAAGGCGATATCATCGCTCAGGAAACCTATTATTCCATCGGCGGCGGCTTTGTCGTGACCGAAGCGGAACTGGGCGCAAAACCGCCCGCCCCTGCCGCAGCGTTCCCCCACCCCTTTGCCACGGCGGCAGAGATGCTGGAGATGGCGCGCGCCTCTGGCAAGAGCATTGCGCAGATGAAACGCGCCAATGAACTGGCCATGATGGGACCGACCACGCTGGATGACGGACTACGCCGCATCTGGGCGGTGATGCGCGCCTGCATAGACCGGGGGCTGGAAACCGATGGCACCTTGCCCGGCGGGCTGAATGTGAAACGCCGCGCAAAAGCGATCCGAGAGGCGCTGGAACGCGAGCGCGGCCTGAACCTGACCGCGCCGCATGTCATCAACGACTGGATCAGCACCTATGCCATGGCAGTGAACGAGGAAAACGCCGCTGGTGGGCAGGTCGTGACGGCGCCCACCAATGGCGCGGCGGGGGTGGTGCCCGCAACCATCCGGTATTGGCTGGACCATGTGCCGGGCGCGTCCGAAGCGCGGGTGGGGGAATTCCTGCTGACGGCTGCGGCCATTGGCGGGCTGGTCAAGCACAACGCCTCTATCTCCGGCGCTGAATGCGGCTGTCAGGCAGAGGTCGGCGCGGCCTCTGCCATGGCCGCCGCCGGGTTGGCCGCGGTGCTGGGCGGCACGCCAGAGCAGGTCGAAAACGCCGCCGAAATCGCGCTGGAACACCATCTGGGCATGACCTGCGACCCGGTTAAGGGGTTGGTGCAGGTGCCCTGCATCGAACGCAACGGGCTGGGGGCGATCAAGGCGGTGTCCGCCGCGTCGCTGGCGCTGCGCGGCGATGGCACGCATTTCATGCCGTTGGATAACTGCATCGAAGCCATGCGCCAGACCGGGGCCGATATGTCGGAAAAATACAAGGAGACGGCTTTGGGCGGCTTGGCCGTGAACATCCCAAACTGCTGAGGTGTCGCGCTTTTCCCAAAGGTCTCGCATATGACCATTCTTGCGCCATGCGTATTTTTGGCAAGATGAAATGGCTTTGCGCCGCGCGCCATAGCCCATAATGTGGGGTCGGGAACGAAAGGGCGCGTATGGCAACGATCCAAAATATCCTGATCGTGGCGCAGGACGGGCGGCTGCAATATGAGGCGCTGCTCTTTGCCGCCAGCCTGCGGCATTTCCCGGAAAACCGCGCGCTGCGGCTGGTCGTGGCCGAACCGCAACCGGGGCCGCTTTGGGCAGATGACCCGCGCATCAGCCGCCCTGCTATTCGGCGCGAATTGCGCGCCTTGGGCGCAGATATCGTGCCGCTGCACAGCAAAGCATTCGGCGCGCGCTATCCGCAAGGCAACAAGCTGGAAGCACTGGCGCTGCTGCCCAAGGGCGAACCTTTTGCCTTTTTCGACACCGACACGCTGATTACCGGGCCGATTTCAGATGTGGTGGCTGGGCCGCCCACGGCCTCGCAACTGGTCGAACCGACTTGGCCGCGCGAACCGCTTTATGGCCCATCGCTGGCCGACATCTGGGGCGCGCTTTACGACCGTTTCGGGCTGGACATGGCCCCCACGCTGGACACACGCTTTGGTGCAGATGACTGGCGGCGCTACATGTATTTCAACGCGGGCTGGTTTACCGGAACCTGCCCGCGTTGCATGGGCGCGCGCCTGCTGGACTATGCCGCCCAGATTGAACGCGATCCGCCACCGGACCTGGCCACGCAAACCCTGTTCCCGTGGCTGGACCAGATCGCGCTGCCCTTGGCGATTGCAGCAGAGGGTGGCGGGCGGCGCGACACCGGGCTGGACGGCCCGAAATCGCTGCATTACCGCGCCTTGCCAGAGGTTTACGCCTATGGGTCCGACCACGCGGTCGGGGTGCTGGAAACGGTCACGCGCGCGCCGCATCTGTGGGACATATTCAACCAGCATGTCGCGTTCCGGCGCATGATCTTCAAGGAAAACGGCCCGGTTTTGCGCCAGATCATGGTAGGGCGCCCCAAACCCCTGACATATTGGGCGCGCAGAAAAGCGATCATGGATGCGGGGCATTGGGTGCGATGACAGGGTTGATTGAAGTCGAAGTAACCTGCCCGGACGAGGAGAGCGCGCGCCAGATTGCCCGCGCGGCGCTGGACGCGCGGCTGGTGGCCTGCGCCAATATTCTGCCGGGTGTGGAAAGCCTGTTCCATTGGCAAGGGCAGATCGATTCCGAAACCGAAGTTCTATTGCGCATGAAAGCGCCCGATGCCCGGTTCGACAGGCTGTGCACTGTGATTGCCGCGCATCACCCTTACGAGTTACCCGCCATCACGGCCTTGCCCCTTGCCGCCATCGGCCCCGGTGTGGCCGACTGGGTGGCGACAGAATGTCAGGACGCGAACACCTGATCGGCGCTGGCATAGCCCTTCACCTCTATCGGGTTGCCAGATGGGTCGCGGAAGAACATGGTCCATTGCTCGCCCGGTTGCCCGGCAAAACGCAGGGTCGGCGGGATGACGAATTCGACACCGGCGGCGCCAAGCCTGTCCGCCAGCGCGCGGAAGCGCTCGACATCCAGCACCAGCCCGAAATGCGGCATCGGCACCATGTGATCGCCCACCTTGCCCGTGGGGGCATTGGCAAAGGGCGTGCCCAGATGCAGGCTGATCTGGTGGCCGAAGAAATCGAAATCGACCCATGTGTCGGTGCTGCGCCCCTCGGTACAGCCCAAGACACCACCGTAAAAGGCGCGGGCTTGGTCCAGATCGGTCACATGATAGGCGAAATGAAAGGGCATCAGCATGGGTTTTCCTCCGGTTTGGGCCAAGTGGTAGCGGGGCGCGGCAAAACAGGCAAGCGCCCCTCTGGACGCCCCGCGCCCGCAACCCTATAAGGCCCGCATGTTCACGATAGCGATCATCCAGCGAATTAGCGTCCCGGCACTCTGACGCGCCCGGAGTGCCGGGACAGCATGGCGCTTGCCCCTCTCCCAATTTGCGAAAGATCGCTCCAGATGACCGACTACAAAGACACCCTATTCCTGCCCGAAACCGACTTCCCCATGCGTGCGGGCCTGCCCCAGCGCGAACCCGACTGGCTGGCCCGGTGGGAACGCCTTGGCATCTATGACCGCCTGCGCGCGACTGCTGAAGGCCGCAAGCCATTCATCCTGCATGACGGCCCGCCCTATGCCAACGGCCACCTGCATATCGGCCACGCGCTGAACAAGGTGCTGAAAGATTTCATCACCCGCAGCCAGCAAATGCTGGGCCGCGATGCGCGCTATGTGCCGGGCTGGGATTGCCACGGCCTGCCGATTGAATGGAAGATCGAAGAGAAATACCGCGCCGAAGGCTTGGACAAGGACGCGGTCGATGTGGTCGATTTCCGTCAGGAGTGCCGCCGCTTTGCCGCAGGCTGGATCGACGTGCAGCGCGAGGAATTCAAGCGCCTGGGCATCACCGGCAAATGGGATGCCCCCTACCTGACAATGGATTACCACGCCGAAGCCGTGATTGCGGATGAGTTCATGAAGCTGGTGATGAACGGGTCACTCTATCAGGGGTCCAAGCCCGTGATGTGGTCGCCGGTGGAGAAAACCGCGCTGGCAGAGGCCGAGGTCGAGTATCACGAGCATACCTCGCATACGATCTGGGTGAAGTTTCCGGTTGTTTTGCCTTCGAACGGTCAAGGAGCCATGTTTTTTCCTGACCTATTTGGCGGAGATGTAAATCGTGCAAAGGCTGCATCTTCTGAGCTTTTGACTGCGTCGGTCGTCATCTGGACCACAACCCCTTGGACCATCCCGCAAAACCGCGCGGTGTGTTTCGGCCCCGGCATCGTCTACGGTCTCTATGAAGTGACCGAAGTTCCCGAAGACGCAAAACTGGAAGCAGGCGAAAAGGTCATCTTGGCCGACGCGCTTGCCGAAAGTGCCTTTGCCCAAGCCAAAGTCACGGCGCAACGCCTGCGCGATGTGTCGGCGGATGAACTCGCCGCGCTAACCCTCGCCCATCCCTTCCGCAACGTCGAAGGCGCTGATGGCGAATGGGATTTCGACGTGCCCATGCTGCCCGGCGACCATGTCACCGATGACGCAGGCACAGGCTTTGTGCACACTGCCCCCAGCCACGGCGATGACGACTATCAGGTCGGCCTGAAGCATGGCCTGCCCATGACCTATAACGTGCTGGAAGACGGTAGCTACCGCGCCGATCTGCCGCTGTTCGGGGGCGAGGTGATCGTCAAGCCCGACGGCAAGGAAGGCGGCGCGAACGTGGCCGTCATCAAGCAACTGGCCTATGCAGGCGCGCTGTTCGCCAAGGGCAAGCTGCGTCACAGCTACCCGCATAGCTGGCGGTCAAAAGCGCCGCTGATCTACCGCAACACCGCGCAATGGTTCGCCGCCATCGACAAACCGCTGGATGACGGAATGAACCAGCATGGCGACACGATCCGCCAGCGCGCGCTCGAATCGATTGACCGGCTGGTGAAATGGACGCCCCAGACCGGGCGCAACCGGCTGTATTCGATGATCGAAAACCGCCCCGATTGGGTGCTGTCGCGCCAGCGCGCCTGGGGCGTGCCGCTGACCTGTTTCGTGAAAAAGGGCGCGAAACCGACCGACCCGGACTTCCTCCTGCGCGACGAACAGGTCAACGCCCGCATCAAGGCCGCGTTCGAGGAAGAGGGCGCGGATGTCTGGTATGTGCAAGGTTTCAAGGAACGTGTCCTTGGAAACCTGCACGATCCCGAAGCTTATGAGCAGGTTTTTGACATTCTGGACGTGTGGTTCGATTCCGGGTCAACTCACGCGTTTGTCCTACGCGACCGCGAAGATGGCAGCCCCGACGGCATTGCCGACCTATACTTGGAAGGGACCGACCAGCATCGCGGTTGGTTCCATTCCTCCATGCTGCAAGCCTGCGCCACCAAGGGCCGCGCGCCCTATCGCGGTGTGCTGACCCATGGCTTTACGCTGGACGAGAAGGGCATGAAAATGTCCAAATCGCTTGGCAACACCGTCGCCCCGCAAGAGGTGATCGACCAATACGGTGCCGATATTCTGCGTCTATGGGTCGCGCAATCGGACTACACGGCGGATTTGCGCATCGGCAAGGAAATTCTGAAAGGGGTGGCCGACAGCTATCGGCGCTTGCGCAACACCTTGCGCTTCATGCTGGGCAACTTGGCGGGCTGGTCCGAGGACGAGCGCGTCGCGCCGGCTGATATGCCGGAACTGGAACGGCTGATGCTGCACCGCATGGCAGAGTTGGACACGGTGGTGCGCAAGGGTTACGACGCCTATGATTTCCAAGGCGTGTTCCAAGCCTTGTTCAATTTTGCAACAACGGACCTGTCGGCATTCTATTTCGACATCCGCAAAGATGCACTTTACTGCGATGCGCCCGGCAGCCTGCGCCGCCGCGCCGCGCGCACGGTGCTGGACCTGCTGTTCCATCGGCTGGTGACGTGGCTTGCCCCGATCCTACCCTTCACCATGGAAGATGTCTGGCTGTCGCGCTTCCCGTCAGAGGATGACAGCGTGCATTTGCACGACATTCCGGCCACGCCTGCCGAGTGGCTGGACACGGGCCTTGCCGAGCGCGCGAAAACCGTGCGGATGGTCCGCCGCGTTGTCACCGGCGCGCTGGAAGAAGAGCGCCGCGCAAAGACCATTGGCGCAAGTCTGGAAGCCGCGCCCATCGTGCACCTGACCGAAGCGCAGGCGCAGATCGTGACCAATCCCGAAACCTTCGCGGATTTGTGCATCACATCGGCCATTCGCCTGACAACCGACCCCGCCCCCGAAGGCGCTTTCACGCTGGATGATGCACCGGGCGTGGCGGTGGTCTTTGCCCGCGCCGAAGGCGAGAAATGCGAACGCTGCTGGAAGATCAGCCCGCAAGTGGGCCAACACGCCCATCCGCACACATGTGCAAGATGCAGCGCAGCCTTGGGGTGACATTCCTTGCCCGATGACATATTCGAACTAATGATTATGTTATCGGGCAAAAGAGGATGGCCATGAAACTTCGTATTCTGACCGGCGTGCTGATGGGCACGATGATGTCTGTTATCATGTCCGGGTTCATCACCGCCGTGAATACCGGGATTGATACAGGGTTCTTGGGGCGTTGGGCCTATGCTTGGGCGGTGGCTTGGGTCATCGCGGTGCCTTTGGCGGTTCTGGTCGGCCCCTATGCGCGCAAATGGGCCGAGCGGTTGGCCTGAGCGATGCGCGCGCGGCGCTGATGGCGCTGGCGCAGGAACGCGGGGCGGGCAAAAGCTTTTGCCCGTCCGAAGCCGCACGCCGCTTGTCCGCAGATTGGCGCCCGCTGATGCCCTTGATCCGCAAAGCGGCGGCTGAGTTGCAAAGCGCCGGCGCATTGCAGGCCACGCAAAAAGGCCAGCCGGTTCACCCCGAACGTGCACGAGGCCCAATTCGGCTGACACTGGCATCTGGACCCGCACGCCCCCTGCCCTAGCTTCGCCAGCAAGCAGGAGGCGATATGGAACAAGCACTGGTTATCGGGGCATCTGGCGGAATAGGGCGCGCATTGGTGGCGGGGTTGCAAGCGCAGGGCTGGGATGTAACCGGCCTGTCGCGCCGCGAAGATGGGCTGGATGTGACCGATGCGGGTTCTGTGAACGCCCATTTATCGGTGCTGAAGGGGCCGTTCACGCGCATTATCATCGCCACCGGCGCGCTGGAAATCGGGCCGCATGGCCCTGAAAAAGCGTTGAAACAGATCACCCCCGAAGGCATGGCCGCGCAATTTGCGCTAAACGCGACCGGCCCGGCGCTGGTTCTGGCCCACGCCGCACGCCTGATGCCGCGCGATGCGCCCGCTGTCGTGGCTACCCTGTCCGCACGTGTTGGGTCGATCGGGGACAACCAGATCGGTGGCTGGCACAGCTACCGCGCAGCCAAGGCCGCGGTGAACCAGATTATCCGCGGCGCGGCGATTGAACTGGGGCGCACCCACAAACAGGCGGCCTGCGTGGCGCTGCATCCGGGCACGGTTGCAACAAATTTCACCAAGAAATACCTTGGCCGCCACCCCGCAGTCAGCCCCGAGCATGCCGCCGCGCGCCTGCTAGAGGTGATGGACCGGCTGGGGCCAGAGGATACCGGGCAGTTCTTCGATTATTCCGGGGCGACCGTGCCATGGTAAACCTGGTTCTGGTTCTGGGCGACCAGTTATCGCAATCGCTGTCCGCGCTGGCAGAGGCCGACCGCACAACCGATGTGGTGGTCATGGCAGAGGTCGCGTCTGAAGCGGGCTATGTCCCCCACCACCCCAAGAAGATCGCCTTCACCTTCACCGCCATGCGCAAATTCGCGGCACAGTTGCAGGCACAGGGCTGGCAGGTCGCGTACACGCGGCTGGATGACCCGCAGAATGGCGGCTCCATCCCCGCCGAATTGCTGCGCCGCGCCGAGGAATTTGGAACCGACCGCGTGCTGGCCACGGAACCCGGCGAATGGCGCTTGATCGACGCGCTGCGCAGCCTGCCGCTGCACCTGACGCTGCTGGAGGATACGCGCTTTATCTGCACCCATGCCGCGTTCGAAACATGGGCCGAGGGCCGCAAAGCCCTGCGGATGGAGTATTTCTACCGCGAGATGCGCCGCAAGACCGGGCTGTTGATGGACGGCGACAAGCCCTTGGGCGGAAAGTGGAATTTTGACCACGACAACCGCAAACCCGCCAGCGACGACCTATTTCGCAAAGCGCCCCCCCACGCGCAGGGCGATGATGTGCTGGCCCAAGTTCTGGACTTGGTCGAAGCGCGCTTTCCCGACAATTTCGGCACGCTGCGCCCCTTTCAGTTCCAGACAGACCGCGCGGGTGCCTTGCGTGCACTGGACCATTTCATCACCCATGCCCTGCCCGATTTTGGCGCGTATCAGGATGCGATGCTGGCAGGCGATCCGTATCTGTATCATGCCGTGATTGGCCTGTATCTGAATGCAGGGCTTCTTGACCCGCTAGAGGTCTGCGAGCGCGCGGCCGATGCCTATGCGCAGGGCCATGCGCCCATCAACTCGGTCGAGGGGTTCATTCGGCAGATCATTGGCTGGCGCGAATTCATCCGCGGCATCTATTTTCTGGAAGGGCCGGGTTATACCCGCCGCAACGCATTGGACCATCGCCGCGCGCTGCCTGCGCTGTTCTGGGGCGCAGATACGCAGATGAACTGCCTGCATCACGCGGTCGGGCAAACCCGAGAATTGGCCTATGCGCACCATATCCAACGGCTGATGGTGACGGGCAATTTTGCACTGCTGGCCGGGGTGGACCCGGCGCAGGTGCATGAATGGTATCTGGCGGTTTATGCCGATGCCTATGAATGGGTCGAAGCACCGAATGTGATCGGCATGTCGCAATTCGCCGATGGCGGGGTCGTGGGCTCGAAACCCTATGTCAGCTCTGGCGCGTATATTGACCGCATGTCAGATTATTGCGGGTCTTGCCATTATCGGGTCAAGGACAAGACAGGCCCGCGCGCTTGCCCGTTCAACCTGCTATACTGGCACTTTCTGATCCGGCACCGCGATCGTTTTGCGGGCAACCCGCGTATGGCGCAGATGTATCGCACTTTCGACCGGATGGAGCAAACCCGGCGCGACACGGTTCTGACAGAGGCCGAGGCGTTCTTGCAAAAGCTCGATTCGGGTGCGACTGTCTGAGCGACAGACTTGCCCTGCCGCGTGCCCTCCCCTATCCCGAAGATATGAAAACGCCACGTTTTACGCCCCTTGTTGTCGATCTACCCGCAACGGTGCCCTTTGTCGGGCCAGAGGCGCATATGCGCGCAAATGGCCGCCCCTTCAAGGCGCGGATCGGAGCAAATGAAAGCGGTTTCGGCCCCTCGCCACGCGCGATAGAGGCGATTTGCAAAACCGCGCCGGACGCATGGATGTATGGCGATTCGGAATGCTTTGATCTGCGTAACGCATTGGCGGCACATCATGGTGTCACTCCCGCCCATATCATCATCGGCGAGGGGATAGACGGGCTGCTGGGCCTTTTGGTGCGCATGATCGTCGCGCCCGGCGACCCGGTTGTGACCTCCGATGGGGCTTATCCGACCTTCAATTACCATGTCGCCGGGTTTGGCGGGGTGCTGCATAAGGTGCCCTACCGGGACGACCACGAAGACCCCGGCGCGCTTTTGGCCTGCGCCGAAGATGTCGGCGCGAAGCTTTTGTATTTCTGCAACCCCGACAACCCGATGGGCACATGGCACAGCGCCCGCATCGTGGAACGCATGGTGCGGGCCGTGCCCGAGGGCACATTCATGGTGCTGGACGAGGCCTATATCGACGCGGCCCCACCCGGCACCGCACCACAGATAGACCCGGACAACCCGCGCGTGATCCGGATGCGGACCTTCTCAAAGCTCTACGGCCTGGCAGGGATGCGTGTTGGCTATGCAATTGCTGCGCCGCAGGTGATCGCGATGTTCGACCGCGTCCGAAACCATTTCGGGATGGGCCGGGTCGCACAAGCCGCTGCGCTGGCTGCCTTGCAAGATCAGGCATGGCTGCGGCAGGTGCAACAGGATGTTGCCGAGGCACGCAAAACTCTGGGCCGGATCGCTGCGGATAACGGGCTGTATATGCTGCCATCGGCCACCAGTTTCGTCGCCCTCGACACCGGGCGCGATGGCACTTTCGCGCGGCGACTGGTCAACGCCCTTATGGCCCGCGATGTTTTCGTGCGGATGCCATTCGTCGCGCCACAAGACCGGTGCATCCGGGTCAGCACCGCGCCAGATGCGGTGTTGAACGTGTTCGCTGATGCACTGCCCAACGCTCTGGCGGAAATTGAGAAGAGCAGTCACGCCCGGTGATGCCGCTATCCGGCGGCTGCAACCGCAGGGTCGCGCAGGCCAACAACGTCATCGCTATCGATGATCTGCCCACCTGCCAAAACAAGCAATGTGCGACCGGAATCGGTGCGCGCCTCCATCACGGGCGCATACCCAAGAACCGGATTCTCGGCCAGTTCCACCTCGTCGCGGTAGCTGACCATAGAGAAACCGTAAAACGCGCCATGTTCCAAAACCGTAGATGTTTCAGGCACCTCGAACAGGATCTCGGTGCTTTGCGGATCGACCGTGTACCGCCCCACCTCTCTGCCATTGCTGTCGGTCACGACCAGCTCTGCCCGATTCGCGCCGTCCACTTCGGGGGGAACAAGCCGAATCAGCTCGCCCTCGAACCGCACCGGCGCCGGGCTTAGAACCTCTCTCCCAACCCATCCGGCAAGGTCCGCCAACCCCATCCGCCCCACAAGCCGCGTCAACAGATCGTTGGTGTGCACCTGCTGCTCAACCCCAGAAAATGTGGCAAGCTGCGCCGCGAAATCGGACGCTTCAATCGGTTCCAGTGGGTTCTGGTTCTGCATCTGCGTGGTCAACATGGTTAGAAATGTCTGGAAATCGCCCGCCCCGCCCGAGGCAGACGCAGGCACCGTGCCTGCATCACGGGCAGTAGGCGCGCTTGGGGCAATCGGGTCAAGCATAGTCTATATCCTTGTCTTGATTAGAAAGTTCACCTCAGAACCTAAGGTCCAAACCCGCGCCGGGCAGATCGGACGACAGGATTTGACCAGAAGCGACGATCTGGCCAATCGGCAAATCCGAAGTTGCCACCTGCCGGAATTCGGTTTGGCCCGCATCAGCGCGGCGCCCTTGGTCCTGCCCGCCCTTGGGCTGGTCCCCGGCAAATTCGAAACTTGTGTTGCCAAGGCCAAGCCCGGACAAATCCCGCGACAGATGCGCGATATTCCGGCGCAGCAGATCGAGCGTTTCGGGCCGTTCCGTGGAAATCAGCAAATGCAGCCCCGTTTCGGACGACTGAAGCTGTATCCGAACGCGGCCCAGTTCTTCGGGTGACAGCACAAGTTCCAGCGTGTCACCCTGCGCAGAGGCAAGGGCCAGAGCGACTTGTTGGCTGGGTGTCGCAGGCGATGCCGCCAGCGCAGTGCCTATGGGCGCCAAGGCGGAACCGCTTGGCCCAGCGCCCACCGACATCATCATGGATGAAAACCCATCCCCGAATTCCGTTGCGGTCAGGCGCGGCCCCAGATCATGGCCTATCGGCCCAGACGGTGCCAGCGCGACGATGGTTGAGGGTATGGTCGGTTGTGGCGGGGCCGCAGGGCCGGACCGCGACAAAATCGCAGCCGCGCCACGACCCGAGAGCCTTGGGTTTGGCGCAAGCGCCGCCTCTGCAATCGGAACCACAGGCAGACCAGTCTGCGCGGCCGGATTGACCGCATCCTTCGCGCCGTGCCAGTTGCCCCGCCCCGCCACGACCAAGCCGGCGGCAACAGGCTGGCCCAAGGTCGGACTTGCTAAGGATTGACCAGTTGGCGCCGCGCCGCCGCCCGTGCGCAGTATCGTGCCAACCATCTGCGCGCAGGCCATTCTGGTCGGCAATTGCGCCATATGGGTTAGCCCCGCGGGCCCGCCTGCGAATTGACCAAAGCCTTCCGGCACCGCTTGCGGCAGGACCGCTGCTTCCGCCATTTGCTCTGAAAAGGGCGAAAGTTCTGCCCAAAAGGGCACGTCTTGCACAGGCGCCACGCTAGTTTGCGCCACCGTCTGATCCAAACCAGACGCGGCATTGGTTGGGCTGTCATCCTCTGGCAACGCACTATCGCGGCGCATGTCATCCGGCATCTGAGCAGATGGTATAGCCCCCAGCGCGGCGCGCCCAAGGGGCACCGTCGAAACCGTGCAAAGCCCCCACAAGCCCTGTTGACCAGAATCGCCCGTCGCTACGGTCTGGCCTGCCGGGCTCTCCGGGTTTTCGGACGAAAACAACACCTGCGCTGGTGCCGCCTGCACCCCTTGCCCCGCCTGAGGCCCGGCCACAAGCTGTGCAAAACAGCCATTGCCGGACCCTGTTGCAACGGGCGCGGGCTGATGCCACGGCACCCGCACTGACCCCGCGCTATCGGACTGGAATTTGACATCCGGCATGAGCACCTCCTGCCGATCAGACTGTCACAGAGTGCTTACCGAATCTTTACCGCCAACAACCAGTATAGCCCCATTGAATGGAGGACATCATGCTGCACACATCAGGCCCTGTAATGTTGGCAAGCCAGCCCAAGCCACAGATCAAGACAGCCGCGCGCCAGTTCGAAGCGGTCTTTTTGGCGCAGATGCTTGCCGCCTCTGGCGCTGGACGACCTTCGGAATCGCAGGGCGGCGGCATTGGCGAATCGCACTTCGCGTCGTTCCTGCTGGATGCCCAAGCACAACGAATTGCAGAGCGCGGCGGCATCGGGCTGGCCGAAACGATCATTCGGCATTACGCGCCCGAGCCGCCAGCAAAACCACAATGATCGGCCCGTCACCCTTCGCGCGGATGCAGTCTATCCTGATCGCGGAACATGCCGCACTGCTATCGGGAAACCTGCACGAATTGGAACCTATCGCAGAACGTAAAGAACGTGCAGCAGCCCGGCTAAAGCGCGGCCACCTGACCAGTGCGGAACTTGGCACATTGCAGGTTCTGGCCAGACGAAACGCCGAATTGCTGGACGTTGTGTCACAGGCAATCCAGACTGTGCGCAACCTGACGCACGGCCAATCCAGCACAGTAGGCACGACAGCATATGGGGCCGACGGCACGCGCCATGCCCTGTGCAATCCAGCCAGCCAGTTCACTCAAAAAGCATGACGCGGGCCATTAACCATCCTGCGCGAAAAGCGAAAAGAACTGCGACCGGCCCGAATCCGTTCACGACTTTTCAACGCTTTCGGCCCCAAAATCAGCCTATCGACCGTATCGTCGACCGGCCTCAATAACGGGTCGTTTGCAGAATGCAGTGAAATGGTGCCGCAAGGGCGCTTCAATTCAATGTGCAAAAGCACGAAATCGAAGGTTACACTCATGTCAAGCATTCTGACAAACACAAGTGCAATGGTCGCGCTGCAAACCCTGCGCGGCGTCAACAAGAATCTGGCGCAAACGCAATCGGAAATCTCGACTGGAAAAAGCGTTGGCTCTGCCCGCGACAATGCGGCCGTTTGGGCCATTTCCAAGACCATGGATTCCGATGTCAAAGGCTTCAAAGCGATCTCCGATAGCCTTGCACTTGGCAAATCGACCGTGGCCGTTGCGCGCCAAGCATCCGAAACCGTGACGGACCTGCTGACAGAGATGAAAGGCCGTATTGTTGCGGCGCAGGAAAGCAATGTCGACCGTGGCAAAATCAACGATGACGTTACCGCGCTCAAGAACCAGATCAGTTCTGTCGTTGGTGCCGCGCAATTCAACGGCCTGAACCTGGTTGATGGGTCTGTCACCAGCACGGACATTCTCAGTTCGCTGGACCGCGATTCAGGCGGTGCCGTCACAAGCAGCAGCATCACCGTGACAGCCCAAAACCTTTCGGCCGGAACCTACACCGCAAGAGAGGCCTTCACCGGCACTAACGGGGTTGCCGCCGATAGCGGCGATGCATTCGGCTTCTCATTGGATGGTAACGGCGGATCAACCGATGCGGGCACGATCGTGTTCACGGACCAGGCAACTGCCGGGTATGCGGCTGGTGACCGGATCAATATCAGCTTGGGCGAAAACTCGGTCAGCTACACGATCACGGCCGAAGACATCGCTTCCACCACCATCGAAGATGTCCTTGCGGTCAAGGTGAAAGACGCGATCGAAGCGTCTGGTGCGGACGTAACCGTTGACTATGACAGCGGCACGGGCGGCACATTGACGGTGACCAATGACGGTGCGAACTCGTTGCAGATCAGCGGTCAGTTTACATCTGTCGGCTCCGGTGGCTTGGCCGCACTCGACGCGATCGATGTGAGCAATCAAGCGGGGGCGCAAGCAGCCCTCGAGACGATCGAAACCCTGATCGACAGAGCCGTTGATGCGGCGGCCTCTTTCGGCTCGGACCAAAAGCGTATCGACACTCAGGCAGAGTTCGTCACAAACCTGACCGACTCGCTGACCACGGGGATCGGCAGCCTTGTCGATGCCGACATGGAAGAAACCTCGGCGCGTTTGCAGGCTTTGCAGGTGCAACAGCAGTTGGCCACGCAGTCCTTGTCGATTGCGAACCAGCAGCCGCAGAACATCCTGTCGCTATTCCGCTAAGACGCCGGTCATGGGCCCCGACAACGGGGCCCATGCACTTATAGACGAGAGGGGCTCTCAACCGCGGCGCAAAGACCTGTGGTGCCTGACTGGCGCGCGAAGGATCGCATCGCGCCAAACACCCTTTCTGACCTTTTGCACCATGTTGCAACACCACTTCCAGGAGAACCGAGATGAATGCTCATGCTCAGGCACTGGCAGCCTATGGCACACCAAATATTGCACAAAAGCCACCAAGGGCCGTCGAATACGACGCGCTTGCGCAAGTTACCGCGCGGCTGAGAGCCGCAATTGCCGGTGGTCCAACTGCATTTCCCGCGCTTGCCGATGCCTTGGATGCAAACCGGCGCCTTTGGACCGAATTCACATTCGACCTTGCTTCTGACGAAAACCTGCTTCCAACCGCGTTGCGGGCCCAGTTGCTTGGCTTGGCCAAATTCATAATGTCGCATAGCGACGCCGTCTTGAACGGCCGCGATCACGCAGAGGTGCTGGTTGACCTGAATGTCGCAATCATGCGCGGGCTGAATGGCGAAAGCGGACTGACATGACCGGCCTTGTCATCCGCCTTGGACCACGCGAACGAATCTTGTTGAACGGGGCTGTCATCGAGAACGGCGATAAGCGCACAAGCCTGTCCATCAAGACTCCGAACGCCAAGGTCCTGCGCCTGCGTGACGCCATCCACCCGGACGATGCGACGACGCCAGTCAGGCGCACATGTTACATGGTGCAACTGATCTTGTCAGGAGATGCAGACCCGGCGGATATTCGAACGCCCCTCTTGCGCGCCATCGAACAGTTGAGCCAAGTATTCCGCGACGCCGACAGCACGCAATATCTGCGCGAAGCGACCGAGATGGCTTTGGATGGAGAATATTATCAAGCGTTGAAATCGCTCCGGGCCCTTTTACCACGCGAGGCGCGGCTTATGGCGGCGCAAAAGGTATGAGCTTTCAACCGATCGTGCCGTTGGGCGGCGTGGCGGGATGGGAGTTTCTGAAACGCACCCGCGCGCGCCAAGAAAGCAGTTTCACAGCCAGCCCTGCTATGGCACGCCTGACGCAAGATTTTGCCCGGGATTTCGCCAAGCTGCGCAGCGCGGATGATCTGGTCGGCAACCGGCAGGTTCTAAGCGTTGTGCTGGGTGCCTACGGGTTGCAAGCCGACATCGACAATCGTGCCTTCATCAAGAAAGTCATTACCGACGGGATTGATACGCCCCAAGCGCTCGCCAACCGGCTGGCGGACAAGCGCTATTTGGCAATGGCGCGCGAGATGGCCCATCTAGCGCCGGGCGGCGGCAGCACGCCCAGCCCAGATCAGGCCCCGGCGCTTCTGGCGCGGTTTCAGGCCATGTCCTTCGAGGTTGCCGTTGGAAACAGCAACGATTCGATGCGCCTTGCCTTGGCATTCGAACGCAAGCTGCCCGAAATCGCTGCAAGCGCCCGGTCAGAGACAGCGCGTTGGTTTTCCGTTCTGGGCGATCCGCCGACGCGGCGCGTATTGGAAACCGCCCTTGGGCTGCCCAAGGAATTTACCAGTCTCGACATTGATGAACAGTTGCAACGCCTGCGCGCGGCAAGCCAGAAGCGGTTCGGGACCGACAGCATCGCAGAGCTTGTCGAACCCGAGCGACTCGACCAAATGACGCAGCGATTTCTGATTATGGATCAGCTTCGAGGAAGCCAAGCCGGAATGAGCGGGGCTGCCATAGCCCTAAGCCTGTTATCGCCCGCGCGCTAACCCTTGAAACAAGGCAAGGCGCGACACCATATTACCCAACCGAAAACGCCCGAAGTGCCTCGACAGACCACACCCGGGAGCATCGCGCACATTCAAGGCTGCGCGCCATGGCCTATCCTTCTGAGCATCAAAACCCAAAGCACATCACGCAGCACAAGGCGTCCGGTTAGGCGCAAAACACGCGATCACAGATGCTTATCGTAGGCTGGATGACTGCCACCAAAAGCACCGCACCTGCCCGCCAAAGGGTTTCGCCCCCCATGCGCGACGGTCTGCAATGGGCGAAACACGCAAAGCTTTTGGATGTGCCTTAGACAACGGGTATTTGCCCGTTCAACACTCAGTCAAATACCTCAGCGCGAAAAACCACGGTTGGGGTGACCGGGGGCCGAGCGCGGTCCTAAATAGTCGCGCCTGTGCCCCCCAATAGCCGCACCGCGGCGGTTCGGCTTCAGGCCAGTCGCTCGCCAGTGTCGGGCGCAAAATACGACGCTTTCGACAGGTCGAACCCGACCTCCAGCATTTCGCCTGCCCGCGCGCGGGTATCGGCCGACAGGCGCGATGTCACCTCTTTGCCGCCCAGTTTGGCCACAACATAGGTGTCGGCCCCAGCCGGTTCGACCACATCAACCCGCACGGCGCCGCCTTGCAGTGCCTCACCCGCGCGCGCGGTGGCTTCGTGCATATCTTCGGGGCGCAGCCCTAGCAGAATATCGCCGGCCAACCCCGCATGGCGGGGTTCATGCAGGCGCAAAGGTTCGTCGCCGTCGCGCGCAATCTCGATCACGCTGCCCTGCCCGTTCGGCGTGGCGCGGGCTGGGATCAGGTTCATCGCCGGGCTACCCATGAAATCTGCCACAAACGTATTCGCGGGGCGGGTGTAAATTTCGTGCGGGCTGCCGATCTGCTGGATGATGCCGCCTTTCATGACCACAATTTTGGTGGCCAACGTCATCGCCTCTATCTGGTCGTGAGTGACATAAACCATAGACGCCCCCAAATCCTGATGCAGGCGCTTGATTTCGGTGCGCATTTCGACGCGCAGTTTGGCGTCAAGGTTCGACAGCGGTTCGTCGAACAGGAACAGCGCGGGGTCACGCACCAGCGCGCGCCCCATGGCAACGCGCTGGCGCTGCCCGCCCGACAACTGCCCCGGACGGCGGTTCAGAAGCGGTTCGATCTGCAACTGGCGCGCGACCTCTGCCAGTTTCACGGCCTGCGTGGCCTTGTCCACGCCGCGCACCTGCATGCCGAAGGTGATGTTCTTGGCCACACTCATGGTCGGGTAAAGCGCGTAGCTTTGGAACACCATGGCAATGTTGCGGTCCTTGGGGCTGACCTGCGTCATGTCTTGGCCCGCAATGCGGATCGCGCCGCCGGTGATCGGCTCCAGCCCCGCGATGCAGTTCAGCAGGGTGGATTTCCCGCACCCCGACGGGCCGACCAGCACAAGGAAATCTCCCTTGTCGATGCTGACATTGATGTCTTTCAGGATTTCGGTCGCGCCGTAGCTTTTGAACAGGCCATCGACCTCTAGAATATGCGACATGGGGTTATCCTTTCACCGATCCGGCGGTCAGGCCGCGAATGAAGTATTTTCCGGCGACGACATAGACAAGCAAGGTCGGCAGGGCGGCGATGATCGCGGCGGCCATATCGACATTGTATTCTTTGACGCCGGTGGTGGAGTTGACGATGTTGTTCAGCGCGACCGTAATCGGCTGCGTCCCCGCCTGGCTGAAAGACACGCCGAACAGGAAATCGTTCCATATCTGGGTGAATTGCCAGATGACGGTCACAACGATGATCGGCAGCGACAGCGGCAGGAAGATGGACCAGAAGATGCGGAAGAACCCCGCCCCGTCGATTTTAGCAGCCTTGGTCAGTTCTGCCGGGATGGTCACATAATAGTTGCGGAAAAACAGCGTGGTAAACCCGATTCCGTAGATGACATGCACAAAGATCAGCCCCGGAATGGTGCCCGCGATGTTCAGAATGCCCAAGGTGCGCGCCATGGGCAGCAGCACCACCTGGAACGGGATGAAGCAGCCAAACAGCATCAGCGCGAAGATGATATTCGCGCCGCGAAAGTTCCATTGCGCCACGACATAGCCGTTCATTGCGCCAAGGATGGTCGAGATCAGGACCGCAGGCACGGCCAGCATGACCGAGTTCCAGAAAAAGGGCCGCAAGCCTTCGCATTGAATGCCGGTGCACGCGCCCGACCACGCTGTGCGCCATGCGTCAAAGGTCACTTCACGCGGCAGGGCGATCAGGCTGCCTGTGCGGATTTCTTCAAGGCTTTTGAGAGAGGTTGTCACCATCACGAAGAACGGCAGCAGATACCAAAGCGCGAAGACTGTCAGCATCAGGTATAGCCCCCAGCGCAGCGCAATCTTCAGCGCGCGCGACTGGGTTGGGGCGGAATAGGTCGCGTCAGTCATGTTTCGCCCTCAATTCGGAATAGAGGTAAGGCACCACAATGGCGAAAACGATCATCATCATGACCATTGCGCTGGACGCCGCTTGGCCAATGTCGCCGCGCGAAAATGCCATGGCATACATGTAGGTCGCGGGCAGGTCGGTGGCGTAGCCGGGGCCGCCCCCGGTCAGCGCGATGACCAGATCAAAGCTTTTGATCGCCAAATGCGACAGCACGATAAATGCCGATAGGAAAATCGGCGCCATGCTTGGAATGATGATCGCGGTATAAATGCGATGGGTCGGGATGCCATCGACCTGCGCGGCCTTTATGATCTCGCCATCCACGGATCGCAGCCCGGCCAGAAATAGCGCCATCACGAAGCCCGACGCCTGCCAGACCCCGGCGATGACCACGGTGTAAATTGCCATGTCGGGGTTGGTGATCCAGTCGAAGCGGAAATTTTCAAACCCCCAGCCGCGCACCATGGCTTCCAGCCCAAGGCCGGGGTTCAGCATCCATTTCCACGCGGTGCCTGTCACAATCAGCGACAGCGCCATCGGGTATAGGTAAATGGTGCGCAACACGCCTTCGGTGCGGATTTTCTGGTCCAGAAAGATCGCCAGCAGCAGGCCCAGGAGCATCGAAATGCCGATGAACAGCACGCCGAACACGAACAGGTTGTTCAGCGCGACTTCCCACCGGGGGGATGCGAACAGCCGTTCATACTGGATGGTGCCGACCAGATCGTAATTCGGCAGCAGCCGCGAGCGGGTAAAACTGACCCATGCCGTCCAACCAATAAAGCCGTAGACGAAAAGCAGGGCCGCGATGAAACTGGGTGCCAGAACAAGCTTCGGCACATGGCGTTCAAGCCATTGCATGGGAAGCCTCCCTTCATATGGGAAATGGGGCGGCGCGGGGCCACGGGCGGCGATGGGCCGCAAGGATGGGCCGGGCATAAGTGCCCGACCCGGTTGTCTTACATCGAGTTGGCGACCGCGTCAGCCAGCATCTCCACAGCGTCGTCAGAGGACATATCGCTGTTGAAATGCGCAGTCACGACGTCGGTAATCGCGCCCGCCTGCGCCCCGCGCAGGGCCATGCCATGCGCATAAGACGGCAGCAGCGACCCGGATTCCGACGTTGCGGCCATGTCATCGGCGGACAGAACGGCACAGCTGTCGAACTCGTCCAGCGCCACATCGCTGCGCACCGGGATAGAGCCCTTGTTCAGGTTGAACACTTTCTGGAAGTTCTCCCCCACGATCAGCTCTGCCAGCAGGTTCTGGCCTGCAACTGCGTCATCACCTTCGACATTGAACATGGCAAAGCTGTCGACGTTATACAGATAGCCATCACCGGGGGTAGACGCGCAGAGGAAATCCTCGCCCGGCACCTTGCCCGCGGCCAAGAATTCGCCCTTGGCCCAGTCGCCCATGATCTGGAAGGCGGCTTCGCCATTCATGACCATCGCGGTGGCAAGGTTCCAGTCACGCCCCGAGAAATTGGCATCCACATAACCGCGCATGGTGCGCATCTGGTCGAACACGGCTTTCATCGTGTCAGAGCGCAGCGCGTCCATATCCAGATCAATCAGCGCCGAGCGGAAGAATTCCGGCCCGCCAAGACCCAGAACCACGGTTTCGAACACGGTTGCGTCCTGCCATGCCTGACCACCATGCGCCAAAGGCGTGATGCCAGCCGCTTGCAGCTTGTCAGCGGCGGCGTTGAATTCATCCCAGTTGCTGGGCATTTCAATGCCGTGCTCGTCAAGGATGGCCTTGTTCGCCCAGACCCAATCCACGCGGTGCACATTCACCGGTGCCGCGCACCAAGTGCCCTCGCACTGCATGTGACCAGCAATAGAGGCCGGCAGAATATCTGCCCAGCCTTCGGCCTCTGCCACGGCAGAGATATCGGCCAGCACGCCCTCTTCATACCATTCCTGAATGGCCGGGCCTTTTAGCTGCACAGCGGTAGGCGCATTGCCCGACAGAACACGAGCGCGCAACGCGGTCATGGCCGCATCGCCACCGCCACCGGCGACGGGCATATCGGTCCAGCTACCGCCACGGCTTGCGAATTCTTCCTGCAACACCGCCACGGCGCGGGCTTCGCCGCCCGAGGTCCACCAATGCAGAACCTCTGCTTGCGGTTCCGCCAGAGCAGCACCGGCCATGCAGAACGACGCGACCGAAGTCGCAAGAATCAGCTTCATATTCATGATCATCCTCCCAGATGGTTGGCGGGACATCCGCCGACGCTGGCACCATGACGCAAGCCATGCACGGCGCGCAACTGCCCTATGCGCCCGGATTGACCGATTTTCGCGCGGCTTGTTACAGGCTGTTACAAAACCCGCGCGCTTGGTGCTAAACCGGGTCACACGCGGCCCGAAGGAGAAGCGCATATGACCATTTCCCGCCTGTTGGTGGTCGATGACGACGCAGAGATGTGCTCGATGATGGTCGGCTGGCTGCAACGCAACGGCTTTTCCGTGGCGGGCGTGCAGGATGGCGCCGGCGTCGCGCAGCAGATGGCGGCGGGGCGCGTGGACCTGATATTGTTGGATGTCATGCTGGGCGATGAAAGCGGGCTGCGCATCTGCCAGCAGTTGCGGCAGGACCATGATGTGCCAATCATCATGGTGTCGGCCTTGTCGGCGGATGACCACCGCATGGCGGGCTATCGGTCGGGCGCGGATGATTACATTGCAAAACCCTTCAACCCGGACCTGCTGGTCGCCCGCGTGCGCGCCGTTCTGCGCCGCACACGGCGCGCGGCGTCATTGGCCTATCGGCGGCAAGCGCGGGTCTACCGTTTCGCGGGCTGGCGCTTTGATACCCGAGAGGCCAGCGCCCATGCCCCCGGCGGGTATCAGGTGGCGCTGTCCACTCGCGAGCGGCAGCTGTTGCAGGTGTTTCTGGCGAACCCCGAAATCCCCCTGTCGCGCGACGAAATTGCCGAAGCGATGGATGTGCTGGGCGAAGGCACCGACCCTGCCGAAGGCCGCGCCATCGACATGCTGGTGGGCCGCTTGCGCAGCAAGATAGAGGACGCGCCGAAAGACCCAACCTTGATCCGCACCGCGCGCGGCGTGGGCTATGTGCTGGCCTGCCCCGTCGAGGCCGAGGCATGATCCGCAGCCTGCGCGGCTGGGCCAGCCTGTGGATCGTGTTGGCCATGGGCGCGGGCGTGCTGGCGGCGTGGCTGTGGATGTCTTCGACCCAAGCCTGGCGCGATCACTTGGCGCGCGCGGCACAGGCCGGGCATGATCTGGCCGCGACCGTTCTGCTGGGCGCGCCGCTGCCAGAGGATATGCGGCTCGTGTCGCTCGGGCGGGCCGACCAGCCCCCCGGCACTGTCGAGGCGGGGATGCGGCCGTCGGCGCGCATCACCTCGCTGGCTTTTCGCCAGCCCGGCCCGGACGGCGCGGGCCAAGGCGGCGGCACTAGGCTGCAAGTGCAGGTTGTCAGCGCGCGCTTGCAATATCCGGTGGCAGAACTGGGGGCGGAACCCGGCGCTTATGCTGGCATGGCCGCCTTGTCGCGCGATCTGGCGCGGCTGTGTTCGGACCCGGTGCTATTCTTGCGCGCCGAGAATGGCCCATGGTGGCGGGCCGAAAGCACGCTTTGGTCCTGCGCGGCGCAACCGCGCGACTGGCGGATCGGGGCATTGGTGCTGGCCGGTGTCGCGCTGATGGCACTGGTCAGCCATGCCGCCGACATGGCTGCTGGGTTCCGCGATCTCGCACGCGGTCTGGCCACGCGCCGCCGCCCCGGCGAAACCGCCGATCTGGCTCTGACCGGCCCCGAAGAATTGCGCGCAACGATCACCGCCGTGAATGGCTATCTGGCCGATGAACGCGCGCGGCTGGCGCGGCGCGCCATGGTGTTGTCAGGGGTCAGCCACGACCTTGGCACACCGGCAACGCGCTTGCGCCTGCGCGCTGCGCTGATTGAAGATGCCGATCTACGCGCCCGGTTCGAGGAAGATCTGGACCGCATGGGCGCGATGATAGAGGAAGTCCTGACCTTCACCCGCGCCGAAATCGCCGCCGAACCCGCACGCGAATTCTGCCTTGCCGCCCTGACCGAAGCGGTGGTCGATGATTACCGCGACACGGGCCGCCCGGTGGGGATGACATTGGACGCCCCCGCCAGCATGGGCACAGCGCAATCGGTGTTCGCTTTTGGCCGGCCCCGCCGTGTCGCCTTGCCCGGATCGCGGCGGCTGCTGTTTACCGGGCGGCCCTTAGCGTTAGAACGCGCGCTGTCCAACCTGATCGAGAATGCCCTGAAATATGGCCGCCGCGCCGATATTTCCTTGCGCGCCGATTCCGCGCGCGTGGTGCTGGAAGTGCAAGATGCGGGGCGCGAGTTGGACCCGGGCAGCCTGCGCCGCCTGACTGACCCGTTTCAGCGCGGTGACAACATCACCGATGCCGAGGGCACACCGATTTCAGGCTTCGGCATGGGGCTGAGCATTGTGGCGACGATTGCCGCGCAGCATGGGGGCGAACTGGAATTCGAACAGCGCCCCCATGGGTTATGCGCCCGGCTTGTCCTGCCGCGCGGATAGGTTACCCGTCAGCCTGCGCAGCAAGGAACCCGATAATATCGATGCGTTCCTGCTCATCGCGCACGCCGGGATAGGCCATGCGGTTGCCGGGCAGGTAGTCATCGGGGTTGGTCAGCCATTCTTCCAGCCGTTCCGGCGTCCAGACGCCGCCTGCGTCTTGCAGCGCATCGGAATAGCGCCAGTTCTCGACGGCTGCCACCTCTCGCCCGACAATGCCAACAAGGTGCGGACCACCGGCATTGCGTTCGGCGTTATATTGGTGGCAGGCAGAACATTGGCGAAAGGCGCTTTCACCCGCGTCGATATCGGCGCTGGCCAGCAGTGGCGATTCTTCCAACCAGTTGTCAGACCCGGATTCTTCTGCCGGGGCCTCTGCAGAGGCTGTCTCGGCCTGCGCGCTGTCATCCTCAGCTTCGGCAGTTTCGACCTCTGAATCCTCGTCACCGCGCGCGGCGTCATCCTCTGCCGAAGCGGTTTCTTCCTCTGCTTCGGCGTCGGCTTCTGCCTCAGGCTCTGCCTCTGCCGTTTCGACCGATTCCTCCTCGTCTTCCGGGGCGGGTTCGGGCGCGTCATCCGCGCTGGCGGCCTCTTCGCTGTCGTCCTCCTCCGCGGCCGGGGCTTCCGCCACCTGCGGCGCACCGTTTTGCCCCGGGCCATCGCGGAAACTGCTGACCGTGGCCAGCACCAAAAGCAGGGCCGTGCCGCCGATCACGCCAACACGCAGCAGTTTTTCAGCAGGGCTCATGGACTCTATCGGGTCTTTCCGGGGGGGCATGTCATCCTCTGGCGTTGCAAACGTTTCGGCACTTTGACCTAAGCGGGATTACCGCCAAGTAAACAGTATCTGCTCAGAAAGCGTGCAATCAAGCGTTTACATCGACCACCACGCGCCCCTTCACCTGCCCTTTCAGGATATCCGCACCCAACTGCGGCAGGTCGGCCAGCGTGGCGGGCTGGCTCATGGCCTCCAGCTTGTCCAGCGGCAGATCGGCGGCAATGCGCTGCCACGCGCGCAGGCGGTTGTCATAGGGTTGCATCACGGAATCGATGCCCAGCAGGTTTACCCCGCGCAGCAGGAAAGGCACCACGGTTGCAGGCAACCCGGCACCGCCGGCAAGGCCAACAGCGGCAACCGAAGCGCCGTATTTCATCTGCCCCAGCACGCGGGCCAGCATTGCGCCGCCCACAGCATCGACGCAGCCCGCCCATGTTTCCGATTCCAGCGGGCGCTTGACGGTTTCGTTCAATTCTTCGCGCGGCACGATCTGGCTTGCGCCAAGGTCACGCAGATAGGCTTCGGTTTCGGGCCGCCCAGTGACGGCGGCAACCTCGTGGCCCAGCGCGGCCAGAAGCGCGACCGCAACAGACCCCACGCCACCGGCAGCGCCCGTGACCAACACAGGCCCTTGGCCCGGCTGAAGCCCATGATCTTCCAGCGCCATAACGGCCAGCATCGCGGTGAAACCGGCGGTGCCCACGGCCATGGCCTGCCGCGCGCTCAGGCCGTCAGGCAGGGGCACCAACCAGTCCGCCTTGACGCGCGCTTTCTGCGCATAGCCGCCCCAATGCGCTTCGCCCACGCGCCAGCCAGTCAGAACGACCGCATCGCCGGGCTTGTAGCGCGGATCGTCCGACGTCTCGACATGACCGGCGAAATCAATGCCCGGCACATGCGGGTAATTGCGCACAAGCCCACCGCCGGGGCCAATGCACAACCCGTCCTTGTAGTTGACCGTGGAATAGGCGACTGCGACCGTCACCTCGCCCGCAGGCAGGCGGTCTTCGGTCATGTCCTGCACAGCGGCCTTGGTTGTGCCGTCTTCCAGCTTCTCGACTACAAGCGCCTTGAATGTCATTTGCATTCCCCTCCGAATGTTTGACCGAAAGCCTAATCCAGCCCCGCTGCCAAAGCCATGCCCGGCGTGCAGAATTTTGCGGCACAGTCCGGCGCGTGGTGCGCAGTCCCGGATTTTCCATTGTGACGCGCGCAGATTTCAGACTTAACTGCGCGGACGCGCCCTCGCATAACAAAGGCCCTGCATGAGCTTCGAGCAGATCTTCGTCCTTCTGGTTTTGGCGGCTGTTTTGTTCAGCTTCTTCAAGGAAATCTACCCACCGGAAGTGACCGCACTCGGGGCATCGGCGGCGCTGTTGGTGATGGGTATCCTACCCACGGAAGACTTCCTGCAAGTCTTTGCCTCTCCTGCGCCGATCACGATCGCGATGATGTTCATCCTGTCGGCAGCACTGGAACGCACCGGCGTTCTGGACATTCTGGGCGCGTGGATGCGCGCCCATGCGCGCGGGTCGTATCTGCGTGCGATGTTCCTGATGATGGGGGGCGCGATGGTGGCCTCTGCTTTTATGAACAATACCCCCGTTGTCATCTTGCTGACGCCAGTCATGATCTCTGTGGCCAGTTCTGTCGGCGTGACACCGTCGCGGATGCTGATACCCCTGTCCTACGCCGCGATCATGGGCGGCACGCTGACGCTGGTCGGCACCTCGACCAACATCTTGATGAGCGGCGTTGCCACGGATGCGGGCGAGCCGCCGCTGACCATGTTCGAAATGACCCTGCCCGCCTTGCTGATGGCCAGTGTCGGTATGGCCTATATGGTGTTCGCCGGGCGCTTCTTGCTGCCCGACCGCACCTCGATGGCCTCCATGCTTGGTCAGGACGGAAAGCGCAAGTTCATGGCGCGCCTGCTGATCCCGGCGGGGTCCAACTATATCGGTCAGACGCTGGCGGACCTGCCGTTCAACAATCGCGCCGCACGGGTGCTGGACGTGGTGCGCGGCGAGGTGTCGTTGCGGCGCAGGCTGGATGACGTGGTGCTGGAAGCGGGTGACCGCGTGGTCATCAAGACCGATACCGGCGAAATCCTTGGCCTGAAGGAAGACGGCGAGATCGAATTCCGCGACATGTCCGACAGTGGCTTCGCCCCCGTCACCGCCGCCCGCACCATCACGATGGAAGCCAGCATCGGCCCCAATTCGTCCCTGCGCGGGCGGCCCATCAAGGCGCTGAAGCTGCGGCGGCGTTATGGCGTGTATCTGATGGCCGTTCACCGCCAAGAGCGCAACATTTCGGACGACGTGCAGAATCTGCGCCTGCAATTTGCCGACACGCTGCTGCTGGAAGGGCCGCCAGAGGGCATTCAGCGCATGATCGAGGATGGCGGTATCGTGAACCTGTCTGAGCCGTCCGAGCAACCCGTGCGGCGCGGCAAGGCCCCGATTGCCGTTGCCACGGTGCTGGCCGTGGTTGTTTTGGCGGCGCTGAACGTTATGCCCATTGCCGGGCTGGCGGTGGTGGGCGCGGTGGTGGTCATGCTGACCCGCTGCGTGGACCCGGAAGAGGCCTTCGACGCCATCGACTGGCGCATCCTATTCCTGATTTTCGGCATGTTGGGCCTAAGCATGGGCATGGCCGCAACAGGCACGGCAGAGCTGATCGTGGAGAACTTTATCGGGCTGGTTGGCGGCTTTGGTCCGCTGGCCATTCTGGCGGCGGTCTATGTGCTGACCAACGCGCTGACTGAAATGGTGTCGAACAACGCCGTGGCGGTGCTGGTCGGCCCCATCGTGATCGCGCTGGCGCTGCAACTGGGCTACGATCCGCGCCCGTTTATCATCGCTGTGATGTTCGCGGCCTCTGCCAGCTTCGCCACACCCATCGGCTACCAGACGAACACGTTCGTCTATAGCGCCGGGGGCTACAAGTTCACCGATTTCCTGCGCGTGGGTCTGCCGCTGAACCTGCTCTATGCCGCCATGGCGGTAGGGGTGATCCCGTTATTCTTTCCGTTTTAGGGGGCTGGATACACAAACGCCCCATGTCGGCTCGGCGTCCATCAACAACATTCAGTAATTACGCAGAATCGTAGGGTTATTTGAGAAGCAGCATCTGTTTCGACCCTAATCCGACAATTAAATGAAAAATTTTCAATATCTTATTTTAACGGTCGGTAAGCCTTGCTACTTTAATAAAGCGTCTAAGCCAAGCATTTTTAATTTTCCTCAAGTTTGAATCCAAATATCGTCTGTTTCACCCAGACTTACTCCTTTTCGCCGTATTGGTTCCGACGATATATATCGCCTCTTTAACCCTTTCAATTTCTGCCAGCCTTGGCGTTTTCCCTGAATCCTTGAAAGACGATCAGTATCAATATACAGGGCCGATTCCAACCCAGTGCCTTTCTCGCCAATATACGTTAATTTACAGCGTTCACCCTTAGGCTCCAGACTCATTGATATTCACAGCCAGAAGAGGACGGTTGCTGCGAGCGCGACTGCGGAAAGGAACACCTTTGGGCATCTGTCGTAGCGAGTGGCGATCCTGCGCCAATCCTTTAGCCGACCGAACATGATCTCGATCCGGTTGCGCCGTTTGTAGCGTCGCTTGTCGTATTTCACAGGGGTCTTGCGCTTCTTTCGACCAGGGATGCAGGGCTTTATCTCTTTGTCTTTCAACGCATCTCTGAACCAGTCCGCATCATAGCCGCGATCTGCAAGCAGCCAATCAGCTTCTGGCAACTCCCGCAGCAAAGCCGCCGCACCGGTGTAGTCGCTGACCTGTCCGGCCGACATGAAGAAGGTAATGGGGCGACCGATAGCATCTGTGACAGCATGCAGTTTGGTATTCATGCCGCCTTTCGTGCGACCGATCAGGCGGCCAGGCCCCCCTTTTTGACCCGCAGGCTCGAAGCCGTGCGATGTGCTTTCAGATATGTGGCGTCGATCATGACCGTCTTGGTCTCAGTCCCCTCCGCCGCCAGACCCGCCATGATCCGGGCGAACACGCCCATATCGCTCCAGCGCTTCCAGCGGTTGTATAAGGTCTTGTGCGGACCATATTCCTTGGGCGCGTCGCACCACCGCAACCCATTGCGATTGATGAAGATTATCCCGCTGAGAACGCGTCTGTCGTCAACGCGAGGCTTGCCATGGCTCTTGGGGAAGAAGGGTTTTAGACGCTCCATCTGGGCGTCGGTCAGCCAGAAAAGATTGCTCATTGATCAGTCTCCTTGCGGAGCGTGAATCACGCCGCAAAGGTGAAATCAATGGGTCCTGAGCCTAACGGATAAGTCATGGCATCCCGACTACGATATTCCTAGTGCCCTCTCAAGATAGTGCGTGGTGGAATTCGATGTAGAGAACGCTCGCTTCTCGACCCGCACAACCGCCCTACCACCTAACTCCGCGCCCCCATCAGCCGGGCAATCGGCACGTAATCATCCGTCATGACAACCGTGCTGTCGCGCGCGGCCAAATCGCGGATCGACGCGGCGTCCACCCGCACCACCTGACGCGCTTCGGGGTGCATGTGGGTAAACTGGCTGACCGGGGTCGGCGCGTCGCCCGCGACCATGATGAACACGCGGCGGTCCTCTGACGGGTCATGCAGCGGGTCGGCCCAGATTTCGACCACCTCGAACTCTGCCTGCGCGGTGGCCACGACCGAGGCCAGCGCCTCCAGCCGGTCCATATGGTCGATCACGTTCATGATATACGCGCCGCCGGGGTTCAGCCGGTCCTTCACAAGGGCGAAAAACTCTTGCGTTATCAGGTGTTCGGGCACGGCGATATCGGTGAACGCATCGCCGATGACGATGTCATAGGTCGTGTCCGACAAGGTCAGCACCCGGCGCGCATCGGAATGGATGACCGTCGCGGTTGCCGGGTCGAACCAGAAATGTTCGGCGGCACTGCGCGTCACCTCTGGGTCCATTTCGGCCACGGTCGCATCGACGGGTTCATCATGTGCGGCCCAAGCGCGCGGCAAGGCGTAATTGCCCCCGCCGATCAGAAAGGCCGACCACGCGGCGCGCCCCTCCATCCGCAGGCGCGACAACCCATCCAGCATCATGGCATGAACCGTCAACATGGCGCGCGGGTCATCGCCTGACGAGATGCCATGCACAAGATGATCCAGCACCATCACCCGCTCTGGCCCGATGGGCGATTGTTCGACCACGCGAATGCAGAAATAATTGCTTTCCACCGTGCAAGGATCGGGGCGCGACAGGGTCGCCCCGGCCAGCACCAAGGGCACCAGCGCGGCAACACCGCCTTGCACCAGCCAGCGGCCCAGCCCCTGCGCGGCCCAGAAACTGTGCAGCGCCAAAGCGGCATAGACCACCGTAACCACCACCAGCGTGCCGGTGCTGCCCAGCCATGAAATGAACACGAACCCTGCCGCGAGCGTGCCAAGAATGGCCCCCCATGCGCCCGCTGCGAACATGGCCCCCAAAGCGCGGCCCGCGCGGTCAGGATGGCGCAGAACGGCCACATGGCTGAGGATGGGGGCCGGGATGCCCGCGAAAAACGAAGGCAGAAAGAACACCAGCGTTGTCAGCACCACGATCACGGCCACGGGGTGGTCGACCGTCGTGATGACCGGCCCGGCCATACCGCGCAGCAAGAACAGCGCCCCGCCCGTGGTCAGCGCCGCGGCCAGCAGCGCCCAGCCATTCGCGCGCAGGGCTTGGTCCGGGGGCAATTCCGCAAGCCGCCCGCCAACCCAATGCCCGGCCGAGAACCCCGCCAACACCACCGCGATGATCGACGTCCACGTATATAGCGACATGCCGACATAGGGGGCCAGCATCCGGCCCGCGACAATTTCCACCACAAGGCTGGCGGCGGCAACGGTGGCCTGCACCGCGATCAGAACCCAGAGTCTGTGCATACACCCTCCCGAAGCAGCACCAGCAGGTTAGGGCCAAGCCCAAACAAGGACAAGCAAGCGTTGCGCCTAATCCATCCACGGCGCGACATGGGCGATGTCCTCATCTGACCAGCCGAAATGATGCGCCAATTCATGCAGGTAGACATGCGCGACCAGATGGCCAAGCGGGATATCCCCGCGCGCCACCCATTCGTCCAGAATGGGGCGGCGGAACAGCCAGATCGTGTCCGGCCCCAGCGCCTGACCGCTCATCTTGTCGGGCAAGGGCGTGCCGTCATACAGGCCGGTCAGCTCATACGGGTCGTCTATGCCCATTTCGTCCAGCACCGCGTCGGGCGCGAAATCGACCACCTGCACGGCGATGGCGCGGGCATGGGTCGCGAACGGCTCTGGCAGATCGGCAATCGCGGCCGTAACCAGCGCCAGAAAATCGGCATCGGCGGGGGGCAGGCTGTCGGTGAAGGCTGTGTCACTCATGCCCTTGGTCTTGCACGCGCGCAGCGCTTGTGAAAGAGGAAAGCGGATGAAAAAGGGGTTTTCACCATGTCCAGCATCGTCACCCGCTTCGCGCCTTCGCCCACGGGCTACCTGCATATTGGCAATCTGCGGACCGCGCTTTTCAACTACCTGATCGCGCGGCAACAGGGCGGCACCTTTGTGCTGCGGCTGGATGACACCGATCAGGATCGGTCCAAGCAAGAATATATAGATGCGATCCAGTTCGATCTGGAATGGCTGGGCCTGACATGGGACCGGATCGAGCAACAGTCGAAACGGCTGGACCGCTACCACGACGCCGCCGAAAAGCTGCGCGCAGACGGTCGTTTCTATGAATGTTTCGAGACCCCGACCGAACTGGACCTGAAGCGCAAGAAACAACTGAACATGGGTCGCCCGCCGGTCTATGACCGCGCGGCCCTTGCGCTGGATGACGGCGCGCGCGAGCGCCTGCGCGCCGAGCGCGCGGGCTATTGGCGCTTTTTGCTGAACCAGACGCGGATAGAATGGGAAGACGGCATCCTTGGGCCGCTTTCCATCGACGCGGCCAGCGTGTCTGACCCGGTGCTGATCCGCGCAGATGGGCAGGTGCTATACACCTTGGCGTCGGTTGTGGACGACACGGATATGGGCATTACCCATGTCGTGCGCGGGTCCGACCATGTGACGAATACCGCCACGCAAATCCAGATCATCGAAGCGCTGGGCGGCCATGTCCCCAGCTTCGCGCACCATTCGCTTCTGACAGGCCCGCAGGGCGAGGCATTGTCAAAACGGCTGGGCGTATTGTCCTTGCGCGATCTGCGCGAACAGGGTGTCACACCGAATGCGCTGTTGTCGCTGATGGCGCGGCTTGGGTCCAGCCAGCCGGTGGATCTGCGCCTGTCGCTTGATGAGATTGCCGAAGGCTTCGATCTGTCGCAATTCGGCGCAGCCCCCACCAAGTTCGACGCCGAAGACCTGTGGCCGCTGACCCGAGGCGACCTGCAAGCGCGGCCCTATGACGCCGTGGCAAGCACCATTCGCGCCCTTGGCGTGCCGGACGATCTGGCGCCGCAATTCTGGGACGTGGCGCGCGAGAATATCGACAAACTGGACGATCTGGGCGCGTGGTGGGCGCTGTGCCGTGATGGCGCGACGCCGGTCATTGCCGACGAAGACCGGGATTTCATTGCGCAGGCCATGGCATTGTTGCCGCCCCCGCCCTATGGCCCGACTGCGTGGAAGGATTGGACCGAAGCGGTCAAATCCGCCACCGGGCGCAAGGGCAAAGGGCTATTCATGCCGCTGCGGCTGGCGCTGACGGGCCAAGCACGCGGGCCGGACATGGGCGCGCTGATGCCGCTTTTGCAGCGGGTGCCCGCGCGCGAGGCATGATAACGCGCGCAGCGCTTTGCGCGTGCCTTGCGCTTTGCGCCGTGGCCCCAGCCCATGCCCAGACATGGGCAGAGCAGAAATGCGCGCTCTATGAGCGGGCATTGTCCGACGCGCTGCGGCTTTGGGGCGATGACGGGATCAGCGCCGAGTTTCTGGAAGGCAACGCGGGCTTCATCGCCCAAGGCTGCACAGAAAGAGGGCAGATTTGCCCCGCATCGCCGCAAGAGCGCGCGCTGGCCGACAGGCTGACGATGATGACCATGAACGAAGGTATGGCCAGCACCTTTGTGCCCTTCGCCTGCCCCAGATAACAAAAGGCGGGCGCATCGCTGCACCCGCCTGTTTTGTCCGAACATACCCGGCTCAGACTGCTTTTTTCAAAGCCTCTGCCAGATCGGTGCGTTCCCAGCTGAACCCGCCATCCGCTTCCGGCGCGCGCCCGAAATGGCCATAAGCGGCGGTGCGCTGATAAATCGGGCGGTTCAGCCCCAGATGGTCGCGAATGCCGGATGGTGTCAGGTCCATGGTCTTGGCCACCGCTTGCTCGATCACCTCATCCGGCACTTGCCCCGTGCCATGCGTGTCGACATAGATCGACAGCGGCTTGGCAATGCCAATGGCATAGGACAATTGCAGGGTGCAGCGCGACGCGATCCCGGCGGCCACGATATTCTTGGCCAGATAGCGCGCGGCATAGGCGGCAGAACGATCGACCTTGGTCGGGTCTTTGCCCGAGAACGCGCCGCCACCATGGGGTGCTGCGCCGCCATAGGTATCGACAATGATCTTGCGCCCGGTCAGACCCGCATCGCCATCGGGACCGCCGATAACGAAAGTGCCCGTGGGGTTGACCCACCATTCGGTCCGGTCGGTCAACCAGTCGGTCGGCAGCACCTCGCGGATATAGGGTTCCACGATGGCGCGAATGTCGTCAGATGTCTGGCTTTCACTGTCATGCTGGGTGGAAAGCACAAGCTGCGTCACCTCAACCGGGCGGCCATTTTCATAGCGCAGCGAAAGCTGGGTCTTGGCATCGGGGCGCAGATGCGGCTCTGCACCCGATTTGCGCACCTCTGCCAGACGCCGCAAGATCTTATGCGCATACTGGATCGGCGCAGGCATCAGTTCCGGGGTTTCATCGACGGCGTAGCCAAACATGATCCCCTGATCGCCCGCGCCCTCACGGTCCACGCCTTGGCTGATATGCGCCGATTGCTCATGCAGGAAATTCAGCACATGGCAGGTGTTCCAGTGGAATTTTTCCTGCTCATACCCGATATCACGAATGCAATCGCGCGCGATCTGTGGAATGCGGCCCATCAGGTCTTTCAGCCGTTCGGGGTTCGACAGCCCGATTTCCCCGCCAATGACCACCAGCGACGAGGTGGCAAAAGTTTCGCAAGCCACGCGCGCATTCGGTTCTTCGGTCAGAAGCGTGTCCAGAACCGCATCGGAAATCCGGTCGCACAGCTTGTCGGGGTGCCCTTCGGAAACGGATTCAGAGGTGAAAATATAATCTTGCCGTGCCATGCATCGTTCCTTCATCCGGGCGGTTCAGCCCTTGTCAATTAGCCCATGCCACCAGTTGTCCAATCGCGACTTATCAAAGCCCCAAGCGGTTCACAACTCGAATACCCGGATCAGTTTTCCGCCGATGTCGCGGATTGCACAAGGCGCAACACATCTGGCCCAAGTGCGGCGACAATAAGCGCCACGCCCTGCGCGTTGGGATGGATGTTGTCGTCTTGCATAAGGTCACGAAAGGACATTCCGGCCTCTGCCTTTTCCGACAGCGGGCGCAGGAAATCGGGATAAAGGGGCACGTCGTATTTTTCGGCCAGATCGACATACATGGCTTCAAACGCCGTCTTGAACTCTGGCCCGTAATTGCCCGGTGCGGGCAGGCCGACCAGCAAGGCCGGAATACCCTCTTGGTCCAGCCGGGCCAGAATGCCATCCAGGTTGTCGCGGCTTGTGCTTGGGTTCAGCCCGCGCAACAGGTCATTGCCGCCCAGCGCCACGATCATCGCGTCCACCGGTTCGGCCAAGGTCCAGTCCATGCGCGCCAAGCCGCCTGCCGTGGTATCGCCCGACACGCCCGCATTGATGACGGTCACATCTGCGCCCTGCGCGCGCAACCACTCTTGCAAGACCGGCACGAAGCCCTCGCCCTCTGGCAAGCCATAACCTTGGGTCAGGCTGTCGCCCAGCGCCACCAACCGCACAGGGTCGGCCATCGCCGGCGCAACGGAAAGCACACACAAACCCGTTAAACCTAAAAGCGCGGCCCGCATGCGGTTGCCAGCGGCGCGCGTGACCCCATATGCGAAGGAAGCAAACTTGTGCAGGATATTGTTCATGGCTGATACCGTGCTTTCATTGTCGAATGTCGGGCTGACCCTTGCAGGAAATGCCGGGCCGGTCACTATTTTGCGTGACATCACTCTCGACATTGTGCGCGGGCAAACGGTTGGGATGGTCGGGCCATCGGGGTCTGGCAAATCGTCTCTCCTGATGCTTATGGGCGGGCTGGAACGCGCGACAGAAGGCCGGATCGCTGCCTTGGGCCACGATCTGACCAATTTGAACGAAGACGCGCTCGCCCGCTTTCGCAGGAACCATATGGGGGTGGTGTTCCAGTCTTTCCACCTGATCCCCACCATGACCGCGCTGGAAAACGTGGCCACGCCCTTGGAACTGGCAGGCAAAGCCGACGCATTTGACCGCGCCGCCGAAGAATTGCACGCTGTCGGGCTTGGCCACCGGATGGACCATTATCCCGCGCAAATGTCAGGCGGTGAACAACAGCGCGTGGCCTTGGCCCGCGCCGCCGCCCCGCGCCCCGACATTCTGCTTGCGGATGAACCCACGGGCAATCTGGACGGCCCGAATGGGCAGGCCATCATGGACCTGCTATTCGGCTTGCGCGACCGTCACGGCGCGACATTGGTGCTTGTCACCCACGCGCCAGAGCTTGCCGCGCGCTGCGACCGGGTGATCCATCTGGCCGATGGGCGCGTCGCAGGGGACAAACCGCGCATTGCCAAGGCCGCCGAATAATGCGGGTCGCTTGGAACATTGCCCGCCGCGAATTGCGCGGCGGCTTGCGCGGGTTCTGGGTGTTTCTGGCCTGTCTGGCCTTGGGTGTTGGGGCAATTGCCGCCATCGGGTCGATCCGCAGCGCCATCGATGCCGGGCTGGAACGCGAAGGCGCGATGCTTCTGGGCGGCGATGCCGAGTTGCGCTTCACCTACCGCGAAGCCAATGACGAGGAACGCGCGTTCATCGACAGCTTCGCCAACGACGTGTCGGAAGCGGTCGATTTCCGGTCAATGGCCGTGGCAGGCGCAGGCGGCGCAGACGCCGAACGCGCCATCACGCAGGTCAAGGCTGTGGACAATGCCTACCCGCTGGTGGGCGAAATGCAGCTTGATCCGCCCATGCCGCTTGCGCAGGCGCTGGACGGGGCGGATGGCCTGCCCGGTGGCGTGATGGAACCCATCCTTGCCGACCGTCTGGGTCTGGCGATTGGTGACAGGTTCCGCCTTGGGGCGCAGGATTTCGTGCTGACCGCCCATATCACGCGCGAACCCGACGGGTTCGGCGGCAACTTCGGCTTTGGCCCGCGCACACTGGTGCGCACCGTGGCCTTGGAAAACGCCGAACTGCTGGGCCCGGGCACGCTCTATGAGGTGAACTACCGCCTGCTATTGCCCGATACCGACCTAGACCAAGCGCGCGACGCGGCCCTTGCGGGGCTGGACGGCGCAGGCGTGCGCTGGCGCGACAGTCGCAATGCCGCCCCACAGGTGCGGCAGGTCATTGACCGTGTGTCGTCCTTTCTTGTGTTGGTGGGGCTGGCTGGGCTGGCCGTGGGCGGCGTGGGCGTTTCTGCCGCCGTGCGCACCTATCTGGACAGCAAAACCAACACCATCGCTACGCTAAAGACACTGGGCGCCCAAAGCCGAACCATCTTTACAGTTTACCTAATGCAGATCGGCGTGCTGACCGGGCTGGGGCTGGCCGTGGGCCTGATCTTGGGGGCGCTGGTTCCCTTCATCGTCGCCCCTTTGGTGGCAGATCAACTGCCCGTCAGCTTGCAAATCTCGCTCTCGCCCGCAGCGCTGGCCGAGGCCGCGATCTATGGCGCACTGACCGCGCTGATCTTCACGCTCTGGCCGCTGGCCCGCACCGAACATGTGCGCGCGGCCGCCATTTTTCGCGGCGCGGCAGAGGCCACGGCGGCGTGGCCCCGCTTGCCCTATCTGCTGGTTATCGCGGTGCTGGTCGTGGCGCTTGTGCTGATCTCGGCCGCCTTTGCGTCGGTCCCGCGCTTGGCCTATGCGACGGCAGGTGGTGTTTTGGCGTCATTGGTGGTGCTGGCGCTGGCAGCCATTGCTGTCCGCGCTTTGGCGCGGCGATTGGCCCGGTCGCGTGCGCTGCGCGGCAAAACCGCGCTGCGCATGGCGATGGGCGCCATTTCCAACCCGCGCGAAGGGGCCGGTGCGGTCATCCTGTCGCTGGGGCTGGGGCTGACGGTGCTGGCCGCCGTGGGCCAGATTGACCACAATCTGCGCACCGCCATCGCCACCGACCTGCCCGACCGCGCGCCAAGCTACTTCTTTCTGGATATCCAGAATTCACAACTGGACGGGTTCCTGAACCGGTTGGCGGACGACCCCGATGTTGAAGATGTGCAAACCGCCCCCATGCTGCGCGGCGTGGTCACGGCGCTGAACGGCGTTCCCGCGCGCGAGCATCCGAATGCCGGGCATTGGGTGCTGCGCGGGGATCGCGGCGTGTCATATTCCGCCGAATTGCCCGAAGGCACCACGCTGACTGCGGGCGAATGGTGGGCGCCGGACCATGATGGCGCGCCCTTGGTCAGCTTCGCGCAGGAAGAGGCTGACGAACTTGGCCTGACCCTTGGCGATACTGTCACGGTGAACGTGCTGGGGCGCGACATTACCGCCACCATTGCCAGCCTGCGCGAGGTCGATTTCTCGACCGGGGGGATCGGTTTCGTGATGGTCATGTCACCGACGCCCATTTCGGCTGCCCCGCATACACATATCGCCACCGTCTACGCCACACAGGCCGCAGAGGGCGCAATCCTGCGCGATGTGTCGAACATGTTCCCCAACATCACCGCCATTCGCGTGCGCGAAGCGGCCGAACGGGTGACGGACGCGCTTTCGACCATGGCAACCGCGACCAGCTACGCAGCACTCGCCACGCTCCTGACCGGCTTTGTCGTGCTGATCGGGGCAGCCGCCGCGGGCGAGCGCGCGCGCGTGTTCGAGGCCGCCGTGATGAAAACGCTTGGCGCAAGCCGCCGCGCCATCCTGACCAGCTTTGCCCTACGCTCTGCGCTGATGGGCGCAGCCGCCGGGATCGTGGCGCTGGGGGCGGGCGCGCTGGCCAGTTGGGCTGTCATGCGCTTTGTGATGGATAGCCCCTACCGGTTCGAACCCTATTCGGCGCTTGGCATCATCGCGGGCGGGGTCATTGCCACGCTGGTTGCGGGCTTGCTCTTCGCGCTGCGCCCCTTAGGCGCACGGCCTGCCAGCATCCTGCGCGCGCAGGACTGATTCTGCCGGGGGGCGTTAGGCCGTGCGGGCCTGCGCCCCTTCGCCCAGCACCGAAAGAACCTTTTCGACAATCTGCGGCGCATTCATCGCGGCGACATCATACATGGCCTTGGGGCTGGCCTGATCGATGAAAATGTCGGGCAACACCATGGAGCGGAATTTCAGCCCATGGTCGAACACACCTTCTTCGGCCAGCAATTGTGCGACATGGCTGCCGAACCCGCCAATGGCACCTTCCTCGATCGTGATCAACACCTCGTGGTCGCGGGCAAGTGTCAGGATCAGATCACGGTCCAGCGGCTTGGCGAAGCGCGCATCGGCCACGCTGGGGGTGATGCCCTTCGCGGCCAAAGCTTCGCAGGCATTCATCACCTCTCCCAACCGCGTGCCAAAAGACAGGATCGCCACGCGACTGCCCGCCCGGATCATCCTGCCCTTGCCAATCTCCAGCGGCACGCCGCGTTCGGGCATCTCAACGCCCTCGCCCTCGCCACGCGGATAGCGAAAGGCGATGGGGCCGTCATCATGCGCCACGGCGGTGGCGACCATGTGGACCAGTTCGGCTTCGTCCGCGGCGGCCATGACCACGAAACCGGGCAGGTTGGCCAGAAAAGCCACGTCGAAACTGCCCGCATGGGTGGCACCATCCGCGCCAACCAACCCCGCGCGGTCAATGGCAAAGCGCACGGGCAGGCGCTGAATGGCCACATCATGCACGACCTGATCATAGCCGCGCTGCAAGAATGTCGAATACATTGCGCAGAAGGGCTTCATGCCGCCTGCGGCCAGCCCGGCGCAAAAGGTCACGCCATGTTGTTCGGCAATCGCCACGTCGAACATGCGGTCGGGGTGCGCTTTGGCGAACAGGTCCAGCCCCGTGCCGTCGGGCATGGCGGCAGTCACGGCCACGATCTTGGCGTCGCGGTCGGCCTCGTCTATCAGCGCCTGCGCGAACACCTTGGTGTAGCTGGGCGCGTTGGGTGTGGCCTTTTGCTGCTTGCCCGTGACCACATCGAACTTGGCGCGGGCATGGCCACGGTCGGCGGCATCTTCGGCCGGGGCATAGCCTTTGCCCTTCTTGGTCAGCACATGGATCAGCACAGGCTCATCCGCGCGCGCTTGCAGATTGCGAAGCACCCACAGCAACTGGTCCATGTCATGCCCGTCGATGGGGCCGATATAGTTGAAGCCCAGTTCCTCGAACAAGGTGCCGCCGACGGTGGCGTGTTTCAGCAAATCCTTGGCACGCCGCGCGCCTTCCTGAATGGGACCGGGCATGAAAGACAAAGCGCCCTTCACGGCATGTTTCAGGTCTTGCACCGGTTTCTCGGCATAGATGCGCGACAGGTAGCTGGACATGGCACCCGTTGGCGGCGCGATGGACATTTCATTGTCATTCAGGATAACGAACAACCGCTTGCCCAAATGGCCCGCGTTGTTCAGCGCCTCATAGGCCATGCCTGCGCTGATCGCACCATCGCCGATAACGGCAATCGCATCGCCCAAAGCGGGGTCGGGCGCGCCGCCCAATTCGCGCGCCATGGCAAAGCCCAAGGCCGCGGAAATAGAGGTCGAGCTATGCGCCGCGCCGAAGGGATCATAGGGCGATTCCGACCGCTTGGTGAAACCCGACAGGCCGTTTTCCTGCCGCAAGCTGCGCATCCGGTCGCGCCGACCCGTCAGGATTTTATGCGGATAGCATTGGTGCGACACGTCCCAGATCAGCCGATCGCGCGGCGTGTCGAACACCGCGTGCAGCGCGACGGTCAGTTCAACCACGCCAAGCCCAGCGCCCAGATGACCGCCGGTTTCCGAGACGGTCGCAATGGTGTCAGCGCGTAATTCATCGGCGACTTGCCGCAACTGGGCATCGGTCAGCCCACGCAGATCAGCGGGGCTGCGGACCTTGTCCAGTAAGGGCGTATCGGGCATGGGCTTGGTCCTTGGCTTGCGCGGGTGCGATCACCCTTTGCGGGCAATAACGAATTGCGCCGCCTGTCGCAAGATATCGGCATCCGCGCTGTATGGGGCAAGGGCATCTTGCGCCTGTGCGACCAGATCACGCGCGCGGGCTTTCGCACCATCGATCCCCAAAAGCGAAACGAAAGTGGCCTTGCCCGCCTTTTCATCTTTTTGCAGGCGTTTGCCGGCAAGCGCGATATCGCCCTCAATATCCAGCAGGTCATCGGCAATCTGGAACGCCAAGCCCAGCGCCTGCGCATAGGCGATAAGCGCCGCGGGGTCGGCACCTGCCATGCGCGCACCGGCACAGGCCGACCATTCGATCAGCGCACCGGTCTTGCCCGCTTGCAGCGCCGTGATCGCGTCCAGATCCAGCGGGGTGGCGGCAGTTTCGGCCGCAATGTCTAACGCCTGCCCCAGCACCATCCCCGCCCCGCCAGAGGCATGGGCAAGCGTGGCCAAAAGCGTCAGACGCCCGGCATCTGTGGGTGCCGCATCGGGCCGCGCCAGCAAGCCAAAGGCCAGCGTTTGCAGCGCGTCGCCCGTCAGGATGGCGGTGGCCTCGTCCCATTTTACATGCACCGTGGGCTGGCCCCGGCGCAGATCGTCATCATCCATGGCGGGCAGGTCATCATGCACCAGCGAATAGGCATGGATCGCTTCTATCGCGGCGGCAGCCGCCACGGCCTGCTCTGGCGCGATACCATGCAACCGCGCGCTTTCCAGCACCAGAAAGCCGCGCAGCTTCTTGCCGCCCCGCGCGGCATAAGCCATCGCATCGCGCACCACGCTGGGCGGAAGCGTTGCAATCTCGGCTTGCAAGCGCGCCTCGACCCGGTCGGCAGCGGCGCTCAGAGCGGCGGGAAAGCTGGTCATGCGGTGAACGGCTCGGTGCCCTTTGGGGTGCCATCCTCGGCCAGCCGGATCGCTTCAACCCGCATCTGGGCCGCTTGCAGACGTGCCTCGCAATGCGCTTTCAGCTTCGCGCCGCGTTCATACAGCGTGATCGAATCTTCCAGCGGCACGTCGCCCCGTTCCAGCCGGGTGACGACCTGTTCCAGCTCTGCCAAGGCGGCCTCAAAGCTCATTTCGTCAATCGGGGTGTCGTTCATGCGCTGCGCTCCATCAGAACCTTCACATGCGCCGCGACCGACCGGCCCAGCGCGGGCAGGTCATATCCGCCTTCCAGCACAGAGACCAGACGCCCCCCGGCATGTTTTTCCGCCACGTCGCACAGCGCCCCCGTGACCCATGCGAAATCATCCTCTGTCAGGTCCAACTGGGCCAAGGGGTCGTCGCGATGCGCGTCAAACCCGGCAGAAACGATGACCATTTCCGGCGCAAACCGGTCAAGCTGCGGCAACACGATATCCTCGTAAATGCGCCGGAACGCGGCCCCGTCCGTGCCCGGCTTCAATGGCACATTCATAACATTGCCATGCGCACCGGTTTCATCCACCGCGCCAGTGCCGGGCCAAAGCGGCATCTGGTGGCTGGAAATGAACAGCGCGCGGCGTTCGTCCCATAGCAGGTCTTGCGTGCCGTTGCCGTGGTGCACATCGAAATCCACCACCGCGACACGGGCCAACCCATATAGCTGCATGGCGTATTTCGCGGCAATCGCCACGGTGCCGAACAGGCAAAAGCCCATGGGTTTTTCCGTTTCGGCATGGTGGCCGGGCGGGCGCATGGCAACAAAGGCATTCCCGCCCTGCGCGCCCATTACGCGGTCCACGGCGGCGCAAGCCCCGCCCACTGCACGCAACGCGGCCTGCATAGACATGCTGGACACATGCGTGTCGGCGTCCAACTGGTAAATCCCCGCCGCAGGCAGCGCGCGGCGGATGCGGTCGATATAGGCTTGCGGGTGGCACAGGCGCACCCGCTCTTCGGTCGCAAGCGGCGCGGCTTGACGGTCTAGCGCGGCGAATTCGGGCGCGGCCAAGGCATCGGCAATCGCGGCCAGTCTTGCAGGGGCTTCGGGGTGGCCCGGCGGGGTCTGGTGCGCCTCGCCATCGGCATGGGTATAGAATGCGGTTGTCATGTCGCGACGGTATTCGATTGGGGTTCAGGGGGGAAGTGTAATTTGTGGCAGCGTCTGCTTGTCGCGGGCAACGGCTTGGGGCAAGCTGACGTAAAGCATGATTGGACCACATATGAACACCGCCGACATCATCACGCTGCCCGACACCCCGCATGCAGAGTTCACCGACCCGGATGCGGCCGTTGCAAAGCTGGAATCGCTGTATCGGGACGCCACGCAATTCCTGATCGCGGCGTTTAACGATCTGGCCATGGGCGGCGCACCCAAGGGGCGCTACCGGGCCTTTTACCCCGAAATCCGTTTTATCAGCACGCGGTTCGACAAGGTGGATTCGCGGCTTAGCTTCGGGCATGTCGCAGAACCCGGCGAATATGCCACCACCGTCACGCGCCCTGACCTGTTTCGCCATTACCTGCGCCAACAGATCGCGCTGTTGATGGAAAACCACAACATGCCGGTTTGGATCGGCGCGTCGCAAACCCCTATTCCACTGCACTTTGCCATGGCCGGGCGTGGCGATGTCACCCTGCCCGCGGGCGGCGAGATGGCTTTGTCCTTGCGCGATGTGTTCGACGTGCCGGATCTGGGCACCACCAATGACGACATCGTCAATGGCGACCGGGTGCGCAATGCCGATGGGTCTTTGCCGCTGGCTTTGTTCACGGCGCAGCGTGTCGATTACTCGCTGGCACGGCTGGCGCATTACACCGCCACCACGCCAGAGCATTTCCAGAACCACATTCTATTCACCAACTACCAGTTCTACGTCGATGAATTCGAAGCCTTCGCCCGCGACATGCTGCGCGATCCCGACAGCGGCTACACCGCTTTCGTCGCGCCGGGGGACGCCGTTATCACCGACCCGGATGGAGAGATCCCTCCCCTGCCCCGCCTGCCGCAAATGCCGACCTATCACCTGAAACGGGCGATGGGCGCGGGCATTACACTGGTCAATATCGGCGTCGGCCCCTCGAATGCGAAAACCGCGACCGACCATATCGCGGTGCTGCGCCCCCATGCGTGGCTGATGGTCGGCCATTGCGCGGGGCTGCGCAACTCTCAGGCGTTGGGCGATTTCGTTCTGGCCCATGCTTACTTGCGCGAGGACAACGTGCTGGATGCCGATTTGCCGGTCTGGGTGCCCATCCCGGCGCTTGCGGAAATCCAGATCGCGCTGCAAGACGCGGTGGCGCAGGTGACCAAGCTGGATGGCTACGGGCTGAAACAGATCATGCGCACCGGCACGGTCGCCACCATCGACAACCGCAATTGGGAGCTGCGCGACCAATCCGGCCCGGTGCAGCGGCTTAGCCAGTCGCGCGCGATCGCGCTGGACATGGAAAGCGCCACGATCGCGGCCAACGGGTTCCGCTTCCGGGTGCCCTATGGCACGCTTCTATGCGTGTCGGACAAGCCCTTGCATGGCGAATTGAAGCTGCCCGGCATGGCATCGAGCTTTTACAAAACGCAGGTCGCACGGCATTTGCAGATTGGCATTCGCGCCATGGAACTGTTGCGCGACATGCCGCTGGAACGCATACACAGCCGGAAGTTGCGCAGCTTCAGCGAAACCGCGTTTTTGTGACAAACCGGCGTTCCGCGACGACTGTTTTGCCAAAAGCAGCCAAATTTCGGTAGTTTTCCACGGGAAAAGTCGTTTTTGCGGGGTTCAAGGAATTGTCACTGCCCAGAAAACAAGGCTAGATGCGCCTTGCAAATCAGCTCAGCGCTGCGCGAGCAAGGCAGTCCAAACCGAATTAGGAGAAAAGAATGACCGCGAAACCGATGACCAAGACCCAGCTTGTCGCCGCACTGGCCGAAGAGATGGACGCCGACAAGAAAACCGCGAATGCCGCGCTGGACGCAATCGCCGCGCTGGTCATGCGCGAGGTCGCGGCAGGTGGCGCTGTCACCCTGCCCGGTATTGGCAAGGTCATGTGCCGCGCGCGCCCCGAACGTCAGGTCCGCAACCCCGCCACGGGCGAGACGATGACCAAGGAAGCCGACCGCGCCGTGAAGGTCACGATCGCCAAGGCCCTGAAAGACGCCGTCAACAGCTAAGTGCTGCGACAGGTTGCGAAGGCGGGTGCGCGAAAGCGGCCCGTCTTTTTCTATGCGCGCAAGCTCTGGCCAAGTGCGGGGGCGCGGTCTAACCTCTCTGACGGGAGGAAACACCATGGCGAATGCGCAGATCGTGGGCTGGTCCCACACCCTTTTCGGCAAATCTGAAGCCGAGAGCACCGAAGCCTTGATAGCGCAGGCCCTTGCCCCGGCGTTGGAACATGCGGGCATCGGGGCCGAAGATGTCGACGGTATTTTCGTAGGCGTCTACAATAACGGCTTTTCCAAGCAAGATTTTCAGGGCGCATTGGTAGCCATGGCGGATGACCGTTTCGCCCACACCCCCGCCACCCGCTATGAAAACGCCTGCGCCACCGGGTCGGCTGCCCTACATGGCGCGATGGATTTCATCGAATCCGGGCGCGGGCGCATTGCGCTGGTGGTGGGCGCGGAAAAGATGACCGCCACCCCGATTGCTGAAGTGGGTGACATTCTGCTGGGTGCCAGCTACCGGGCCGAGGAAGCCGAGGTCGAGGGCGGCTTCGCGGGCCTGTTCGGCCAGATCGCCGCCAGCTATTTCCAGCGATACGGTGACAAGTCGGAAGAACTGGCCATGATCGCCGCCAAGAACCACGCCAATGGCATGAAAAACCCTTTGGCGCATATGCGCAAACCGTTTGATGTTGCGTTTTGCAACACGGTCTCTGACAAGAACCCGCGCGTGGCCGGCCCCTTGCGGCGCACCGATTGCTCGCTGGTCAGCGATGGCGCGGCGGTGCTGGTGCTGGCGGATGCGGACACCGCCGCAACCCTCAACCGCGCAATCGCGTTTCGCGCGCGGGCACATGCCAATGACATCATGGCGCTATCGCGCCGCGACGTGCTGGAATTCAGGGGCGCGCGGCTGGCATGGGCCAAGGCGCTGGCCGAGGCGGCTGTCACGCTAGATGACCTGTCGTTGGTGGAAACGCATGACTGTTTCACCATTGCCGAGTTGCTGGAATACGAGGCGATGGGGCTGGCCGAACCCGGCCAAGGGGGCCGCGTCATCCGCGAGGGCATAACCGCCAAGGACGGGCGCTTGCCGGTGAACCCCTCGGGCGGGCTGAAATCCAAGGGCCACCCGATTGGGGCCACCGGCGTGTCGATGCATGTCATGGCTGCGCAACACCTGACAAATGACGCGGGCGAGATGCAAATCCCCGGCGCGACCATGGCGGGCGTGTTCAATATGGGGGGTGCGGCCGTCACGAATTACGTCTCCATCATGGAGCGGGTGAAGTGATCATGGACCTGTCGCACGGCATGACGCCGGTTTCGACCCGGGTGATGAACCTGTCGCACCTGCTGACCGAAAGCGCGCGGCGCGCGCCCGGTGACATCGGGCTGGTCTGGGGCGAGCAATCATGGACATGGGCCGAGTTGGACGCCCGCGCCACCGCCTTCGCCCGCGTGCTTGCGCAAGACTATGGCGTGGCCAAGGGCGACCGCGTGCTGGTGCAATCGGCCAATTGCAACCAGATGTTCGAAGCGGTCTTCGGCTGCTGGCGCGCAGGTGCCGTGTGGGTGCCTGCCAATTTTCGCCAATCGCCGGATGACGTGGCCTATCTGGCGCAATCCTCTGGCGCGAAGGTTCTGCTGTGCGGGGCGGAATTTGCCGACCACGCGCGCGCCTGTGCCCTGCCCACCATCGCCATTGGCGCGGCAGAGTTCGGCCCGGATTACGAGGCACTGATCGCGCCGCATCTGGGCCAGCCGCAGCCGGTGGCAGAGGTGTTCCGCGACGACCCGTGCTGGTTTTTCTTCACATCGGGCACCACGGGTCGGCCAAAGGCGGCGGTGCTGACGCATGGGCAGATGGCCTTTGTCATCACCAACCACCTGTGCGACCTGATGCCCGCGACCGGGCCAGAGGATGCCTCGCTTGTGGTGGCGCCCTTGTCGCATGGCGCGGGCGTGCATCAACTGAGCCAAGTAGCGCATGGGGTGAAAACCATCCTGCCCAAGGGCGCGAAGTTTGACCCGGACGAACTTTGGGCGCTGGTGGCAAAATGGCGGGTGACCAACATGTTCACCGTCCCGACCATCGTGAAACTGCTGGTCGAACACCCGGCGGTGGACGCGCATGACCATACCTCTTTGCGCTATGTCATCTATGCAGGCGCGCCCATGTATCGCGCCGACCAGATCCGCGCGCTGGACAAGTTGGGGCCGGTGCTGGTGCAGTATTTCGGGCTGGGCGAGGTGACGGGCAACATCACCGTGCTGCCGCCCGCGCATCACCACAGGGACGACGCGGCCATGCGCATCGGCACCTGCGGCTTTGCCCGCACAGGGATGCAGGTGCAGATCCAAGATGCCGAGGGGCGCGAGGTGGCGGCGGGAGAGACGGGCGAGATTGCTGTCATTGGCCCCGCCGTGTTTGCAGGCTATTTCAACAATCCCGACGCCAATGCCAAGTCCTTTCGCAATGGCTGGTTCCTGACTGGTGATCTGGGGCATATGGATGCCGAGGGCTTCGTCTACCTGACAGGCCGCGCTTCGGACATGTATATTTCGGGCGGGTCGAACATCTACCCACGCGAGATTGAGGAAAAGCTGCTGATGCACCCCGCCATTTCCGAGGTCGCAGTGCTGGGCGTGCCCGACCCGGTTTGGGGCGAGGTGGGGATGGCGGTGTGCGTGTGCCATGGCGATCCGCCCGCCGACCTGCTGGATTGGCTGTCGGGCAAGATCGCGCGCTACAAACTGCCGCGTCATGTCGTGTTCTGGGACGCATTGCCGAAATCCGCCTATGGCAAGATCACAAAACAGACGATCCGCGCGGAGTTAGACGCACGCGGGCAATTGCCATGATCCGCCGCGTTGTCCATCCCGGCCCGGCGGTGGAGCCGCGCGTGACCGCGCTGCCGGTGCAGGCGCATCCGGTAAAGGTGGTGCTTCGCGGCGGTCTGCCCTTTGGGCAGGCCGTAGCAGAGGCTTTGGAAACGTTCGACGGCGGTTTTCTGGAGCTGCGCGACGTGGCGATGGACCCGCTGGCCTATGTCATCCCCGGCCCGGCGCAGAACGGCCACGCCGCGTGGTATAGCGAAACGCACCAGATGGGCGCGGGCGCGCGGATCGTGCAAGGCTGCGTGCACTTAGGCTGGCGCGAGGGCGCGCGGTTCACCCATACGCATGGTATCTGGGCAGATGATACAGGCGCGCGGCATATGGGGCATATCCTGCCCGAGCAAGCGGTGATCGCGCGCGATTGCACCGTGGCGGGTTGGGGGCTGACGGAGGGCTGTCTGGTGGCGCGGCCCGACCCGGAAACCGCCTTTACCCTGTTCCAGCCAGAGGCGCGCGATGCGCAGGACGGTGGCACGCCTGCGCATCTGGTTATGCTTCGGCCCAATCAGGACATTGGCACAGCGCTGAGCGGGTTGGGGCTGACAGGCCGCTTGCTGGGCTTGGGCAGCCTGATCGGCACACAGATGGAAGGCGGCGCGGCGCTGGACAGCTACGCGACAGAGATTTTGCTGACAGACGGCCATATCGGGCCGGAGGGCGCGGTTCTGGATGCCGCCAGCATCGGGCTGGATGGCCGGATGATCGAAGGGCGATTAGCGGCGGGAGTGAATGCGGTTCTGGTCACGGCAGAGCTTTTGGTTCTGACCAAATAGCGGGCTGCGCCCAAGCCTTTTCCTTAGGGGGCTTTGCCCCCGTCTGGCCCCTTGTGGGGCCAGACTCCCCCAGGATATTTGGACAAGGATGAAAGGCTTAGGGTTTGCCTTGTTTGACCACACCTGCGTCGAAGAGCTGTGCGATTTCCGTGTCGGGCAGACCGATCACATCGCCCAAGATCGCTTCGGTATGTTCGCCAAGGATGGGCGCGCGGCGCGGGGTTTCGCGCGGGTCATGGCTAAAGGACATGGGCGAGCCGGGTACGCGGTAACGGCCGATGCCGGGCTGGTCGAGCTGCGCGAACATGGGGTTGTCGAGCGACATATCCTCGTCCTCGGCCACAGCCTGTTTGAAGTCGCGGAATTGCGCCCATGTCACGCCGCCATCGTCAAAGGCCTTGGCGAAATCCTCGACCCGGCGCGCGGCGAACCATGGGCGCAGCACCTCTGTGATGGCGTGACGGTGCTGCCAGCGCGCGCCCTCGCCTGCCAGCGAGGTGCCGAGTTGCGTTTCCAGTGCCTTGATGGCGTCGGTGGTGCCTGTGACCTTCAGCAGGTTGCGCCATTGCCGGTCGGTCAGGCCAATGACCATGACGCGCTTGCCATCGGCGCAAAGGAAATCCTGCCCATATGCGCCATACAGCGCATTGCCGGATTTGGGGCGCGATATGCCGTTCACCTCAACCTCTCCGATCACGCCCAGATGGCCGAGCATTGCGGCGGCGACATCCTTGAGCGCCAGATCGACCGCAGAGCCGTGGCCATGGCGCAAGCGCTTGCGCTCTGCCGCCAAGAGCGCCGAGACGACCATGTTGCCCGCGATGCAATCCCAGGCGGGCAGCGCGTGCGCGACGGGTTCAGTGGAGCCCTCGGGACCGGTTGCCATGGGAAAGCCCAAGGCCGGGTTCACGGTATAATCCACCGCCGGGCGGCCTGCGCGATCGCCCGTCAGCGTGACCATGCACAGATCGGGGCGGCGGGCCGACAGGGTTTCGTAATCCATCCAGCCGCGCACGCGCAGATTGGTGATGAACAGGCCCGCATCTTCGCCCGGTGCGCAGATCAGTTCCGAGATGATCTCGCGCCCGCGCGGGTGTTTCATGTCGATGGCAATCGACCGTTTGCCCTTGTTCATGCCCGCCCAGAACATGCTTGCGCCCGACGGGGCGACAGGCCAGCGCCCGGCATCCAAGCCGCCTTCAACCCGGTCGAAGCGGATGACATCGGCCCCCATCTGCGCCAGCGTCATGCCAGCAAGCGGCACGGCGACAAACGCGGACCCTTCGACCACGCGCATACCTTTCAGGATGCCGCTCATGCAGCCCACTCCATCCGGGCCTGCATACATTGATGGTTCGAAATAGCGGCAACGCTGCACAGGTCCACGGCGGGCGCATCGGGGTCCATCCGGCCCACGGCGGCCATGTCTTCGGTGTGGAACATCGGGTGCACTCCTTTGAAGCGGAAGCGTTTTGGCACCTGCCCGGTATGGCGGCAGGCTGCTTCCATCAACAGGCAGGCCTGCATCGGCCCGTGTACGATCAGGGCGGGGTATTTTTCAACCTCGCGCGCATAGGGCATGTCGTAATGAATGCGATGCGCATTGAAGGTGACGGCGGAAAAACGGAACAGCCGCGCTTCGTTCATCGGCACGACCTCGCGGAAATCGGGCGCGTCGGGCGCAGGAATGGCGCGGGGCGGGCGGAAGCTGTCGGGCATGTCCAGATAGACGATGTCCTGTTCTTCGCGGATGGCCCCGTTCTTGCCGTGCAAATCATGGCCCACGCGGACGAAATACATAGACCCGGTGCTGCCCTGCTTTTCCGTGACTGACAGAATTTCAGAGCGGCGGTGCAAAACCTCTCCGACGTCCAGCATACCCGTCCATTCCAGCTTGCCCCCCGCCCACATGCGGCGCGGGTAGGGCAAGGGCGGCAGGAAGCGGCCCAGCGCGGGGTGGCCGTCTGCTCCCAATTCGGACAATGGTACGAATTCGGGAAACGCGATCCAGTGCCACAAGGGCGGCAGCGGCGCGCCGACCGCCAAGTCATGTGCCGGGGCCGCGGCGTGCGACAGGGTCGCCGCCATCATGCCCGCCAAGTTGGGCGTCAGCGCGCCAGCGTGTTCTTCCACGCGGCCGACCCATGCTTGCGGATCGGCCACGGTTGCGTCGTCATACCCTTCGGGGTGCATCATGCAGCAGCCTTTTTGCCAAGAATCTCTGCCACCGTCGCCCCCATGGAGGACGGGTTCGGCGCGACCTTGATGCCTGCTTCCTGAAGGATCACAACCTTTTCCTGCGCGCTTTCGCCAAAGGCAGAGATGATCGCGCCAGCATGGCCCATCTTCCGGCCCTTGGGGGCGGAAAGCCCTGCAATATAGGCCGCGACCGGTTTGGTCATGTGGTCGCGGATGTATTCGGCGGCTTCGGCTTCCTGTGGGCCACCGATTTCGCCGATCATCATCACGGCATCGGTGTCGGGATCATTCTCGAACAGTTCAAGGATGTCGCGGAAGCTGGAACCGTTGATCGGATCGCCCCCAATGCCGACAGACGTGGACACGCCAATGCCCAGTTCCTTCATCTGGCTGGCGGCCTCATAGCCCAGCGTGCCAGAACGCCCGACAATGCCCACACGCCCCGGCATGTAGATATGCGGCGGCATGATGCCCATAAAGCCAATGCCGGGGCTGATGACGCCTGCGCAATTCGGCCCGATCAGGCGCATCTTGCGGGTTTCCTTGTAGCGGCGCAGGAAGCGTTTGACCTTCATCATGTCTTGCGCAGGAATGCCGTCTGCCACGCTGACGGCCACGCGGATGCCTGCATCGGCCGCTTCCATCATCGCATCGGCGGCCACGGGCGGCGGCACGAACATCAAGGACGCATCGGCGCCGGTGGCCTCAACAGCTTCGCGCACAGTGTTGAACACGGGCTTGCCCAGCACCGTGGTGCCGCCGCGACCGGGGGTCACGCCGCCCACGACATTGGTGCCGGTTTCGATCATTTCCTGCGCGTGGAACTGGCCAATACGGCCCGAAATGCCCTGCACGATGATCTTGGTTTCTGGAGTGATCAGGATCGCCATAGGAATGGTCCTTTCTTATGCAGCGGCGGCGTTGGGGCGCGCTTTGACGGCGGCCTCGGCGGCTTCGGCAAGGGTGCCTGCGGTGATGATGGGCACATCGGCGCTTTCAAGGATGCGGCGGCCTTCATCCACATTGGTGCCCGCCAAACGGACAACCACCGGAATGGTCATGCCCACTTCCTTATAGGCCTGCACCACGCCCGCCGCGATCCAGTCGCAACGGTTGATGCCCGCAAAGATGTTCACAAGGATCACGCTGACATTCGGGTCGGTCAGAACCGTGCGGAACGCGGTCACAACGCGCTCGGCACTGGCACCGCCGCCGATGTCAAGGAAGTTGGCAGGTTCGGCGCCGGCCAGTTTGATCATGTCCATCGTGGCCATGGCCAAACCGGCCCCGTTGATGATGCAGCCAATATCGCCGTCAAGGCCGATATAGGACAGGCCGGACCCTGCCGCCATCGCCTCACGCGGGTCTTCTTGTGACAGGTCGCGCAGCGCGGCTACTTCGGGGCGGCGGAACATGGCGTTGGTGTCAAAGCTCATCTTGGCATCCAGCGCCACCAGATCGCCCGCGCCGGTAATGGCCAGCGGGTTGATCTCTACCATGGTGGCGTCCAGATCGCGGTAGGCGCGGTAGCAGGCGCGCAGGGTGTTGACCATCTGACCAATCTGGTTGCCGGTCAGGCCAAGGCGAAAGGCCAGTTCGCGCGCCTCGAAATCACACAGGCCGGTGGCCGGGTCGATAATCATGCGCACAAGGCTGTCAGGGTCTTTTTCCGCCAGATCCTCAATCTCCATCCCGCCTGCGCCGGATGCCACGATCATGATGCGCTCCGATTTCCGGTCCAGCACGAAACCCAGATAGATTTCCTGCGCAATATCGGTCGCGGCTTCGACCCACAGGCGATACACGCCTTTGCCGCCGGGGCCGCTTTGCTTTGTCACAAGCTGACGGCCCAGAATATTGGCGGCAAACTCGCGCACCTCTTCATCGGTGCGGCAGAATTTCACGCCGCCCGCTTCGCCGCGCCCACCCGAATGGATTTGCGCCTTGATGACAACCGGCAGGCCAATTTCGCGCGCCTGATAGGCCGCTTGCTCGGGCGAATAGGCCAAGCCGCCACGCGGCACCGGGACACCGAATTTTGCCAGAATGTCCTTGGCCTGATGTTCATGAATGTCCATGGTTTCTCCTCCCTTGGGGTTCTCAGCCCTTGGCTGCGATGGCTTCGGCCACGTCGATCAGATTGCGCGCCATCTTCTCGGATGCCGCGTCGATCATCTTGCCATCAAGCGAGGCGGCACCCTTGCCTTGCGCTTCGGCCTTTTTCAGTTCTTCGATGATGCGATGCGCTTTCGTCACTTCCGCTTCCGGCGGGCTGAACACTTCGTTGGCCAATGCGATCTGGCTGGGGTGAATGGCCCATTTGCCTTCGCAACCCAGCGCCGCGGCACGGCGCGCGCCCGCCTTGTAGCCTTCGGGATCGGAAAAATCGCCAAACGGCCCATCAACCGCGCGCAGCCCGTAGGCGCGGCAGGCGACGACCATGCGGGTGATGGAAGCGTGCCACTGGTCGCCCGGATAATCGGGGTTCAGGCCGCCGATATTGGTGGTGCGGGCGCGCATGGATGCCGCGTAGTCGGCCACCCCGAAATGCAGGCATTCCAAACGCCCGCCAAACTGCGCAATGGCTTCGACATTGGCCATACCCAGCGCGGTCTCGATCAGCGCTTCCAGCCCCACGCGGGTTTTCAGCCCGCAGCCCTGTTCAATCTGGTTGACCATGGCTTCGACCATATACAGGTCGGCGGGCACGCCCACCTTCGGCACCAGCAGCGTGTGCACACGGTCGCCCGCCTGTTCCATGATATCGACTACGTCGCGATACATGTAATGCGTGTCCAACCCGTTGATGCGCACCGACACGGTCTTGCCCTTGGCTTCCCAGTCGATCTCGTTCAGCAGCTTGACCGCATTCTTGCGGGCCTGATCCTTCTCTGGCGGGGCGACGGCATCTTCAAGGTCCAGAAACACCACGTCGGCGTCGCTGTCGGCGGCTTTCACCACCATGTCGATATTGGATGCAGGCACCGCCAATTCGGAACGGTGCAGCCGCTGCCGCCGTAGCGGGTAGAGTGTGTGTGACATGTTCTGTCCCTTCCAGTGTTATGTTATTCAGCCGCGATCGGGGTGCTTTCCACCACGCGCGGGCGGTCGCGGCGCTTGCCATCCGACCAATAGCGCTGCGCGGCAGCCAGCCCCGCGCCCAGTTCGATATCGACACCCGCGCGCCACAAGGCCATTTCGGCCATTGACAGCGCACCGGCGAGCGAGCCTTCATTGACCCAGCCCAGATGCCCGATGCGGAACACCCGATCCGCCAAGCGGCCCAAGCCGCCGCCGAAGGAAGCGCCCAATTCGTCATGCGCAATGGCAATCACCTCGCGCGCGTCGATATGCATGGGCGTGCGAATGGCGGTCACGGTGTTTGAATAAAGCGAGGGGTGCTCGGCGACCATATCCAGCCCCCAAGCCTGCACGGCGGCGCGCACGCCGGTGGCGATGCGGGCATGGCGTGCGATGACCGTGTCGATGCCTTCATCCAGCAATAGCTCGACGGACGCGCGCAGCCCATGCAGCAGCGGAATGGGTGGCGTGTAGGGGAAAACCCCGTCACTTTGCAGATTCGCCATATCGGCAAATTCGAAATAGGCGCGGCGCAGGGTGGCACTTTTCGCCGCCTGCATGGCTTTGTCGCTGACGCCCAGAATGCCCAGACCGGCAGGGCACATCAGCCCTTTCTGGCTGCCGGTGACGGCCAAGTCCACGCCCCAATCGGCCATGCGAAACTCGATCGACCCGATGGACGACACGCCATCCACGAACAAAAGCGCGTCGTGAAAATTCATGTCCAGCGCCCGGCGCACCGCGGCCACATCTGAGGTAACGCCGGTCGCGGTTTCGTTATGCGTGACGAACACGGCCTTGATGCGATCCTCTTTGTCGGCACCCAGACGGCGTTCGATTTCCTTGACCGGACAGCCCGCGCCCCAAGCGACATCGATCAATTCCACATCCAGCCCCAGCCGTTCGGCCATCTGCGCCCAAAGCACGGAAAAATGCCCATGGCGCGCCATCAGCACGCGGTCGCCGGGGTTGAGCGTGTTGGTGATCGCAGCCTCCCAAGCCGCAGAGCCAGAGCCGGGGAACAGAAAGACATTCCCCCCCTCCATCCGCATGATCTGGCGCAGGCCCGCAGTGATCTCGGTGGCAAGCGCGCCGAAGCCGGGGGCGCGGTGGTCCTCTGCTGCGACATTCATGGCGCGACGCACCGCTTCGGGGATCGGCGTCGGGCCGGGGGTGAAAAGATGGTGCTGTCCGATGGTCATGGTGGCGTCCTCCCAAACGCGATGGGCTGACCATGGGGCACAAATACCGTTTCGTGAATTCTTTCCGCGTCCTGCTGTAAATGCGAAGATTTACATGTTATCATTTCCGTAAATTTGTGAATTTTACAGGATACAATCGCATGCTGAAAACCTTCATCGGCCCGCGTTTGCGCCGCTTGCGCCAAGAGCATAAGCAAACCCAAAGCCAGATGGCGCGGGCTTTGGGGATTTCGACATCTTACGTCAACCTGTTGGAAAAGAACGAAAGATCAGTCTCTGTCCCGGTGCTTTTGAAGATATTCGAGACCTATGGCGTCGAATGGCGCGACATTGCCGAAGATGACGACACCGCCACGCTGGCCGATCTGCGCGCAGCACTTCTGGACAACCTGTTCGATGCCGACCGCCCCGATTTGCCGCAACTGCGCGCGGCGCAAATTCACAGCCCCGACCTTGTGGCGTCGTTCCTGACGCTGCACCGCGCGTATCAGGCTGCGACAGATCAACTCATGTCGCTGGCCACCAGCGGCACCGATGCAAGTGACGTGCTGCCAAGTTCGCCCGAAGCGGCGGTGCATAATTTCTTCCGGCGCAATCACAACCATTTCGCGGTGCTCGAATCGGTCGCGGCTGAATTCTGGGGCGGCAAAACGGTCGCCCCGGACGATACCTATGCCGCGCTGAAAGCCCTACTGCGCGACCGGCTGGGCCTGCATGTGCGACTGGTCACAACCGCAGAGATGCCCGAAACCCTGCGCGAATATGACGAAGCCGCGCGCGAAGTGCGCCTGTCCGAAGCGTTGGACCATCCCAACCGGGTGTTCCAGCTTGTGCATGTGGCCGGGCTTATCGAACATGCGGAGCTGCTGGATACGCTGTTGTCGCAATCGCGGATAACCGACCCGCACGGGCTGGCGCGCTGCCGGGTGGAACTGACCAATTATTTCGCCGCCGCCGTGCTGATGCCCTATGCGCCCTTCTTGTCCGAAGCCTTGGCGTCACGCTACGATTTCACGCATCTGGCCACGCGTTTTGGTGTCAGCTTTGAACAGGCTTGCCACCGCGCCACCACCTTGCAGCGCGCGGGCGCGCAGGGGGTGCCGTTTTTCTTCGTGCGGATTGACAAGGCGGGCAACGTGACCAAGCGGTTCAACGCGACCGATTTCCATCTGGCCGAATATGGCGGCGCCTGTCCCCGGCTGGATGTGCATACCTCGTTTCGCACGCCGGGGCAGATCGTGCCGCAATTCGTGGAAATGCCGGATCGCAGCCAGTTTTTCGTGTTCTCGCGCACCGTGGACCGGCCCAGCCTGTCGGGGCATGCGACTGATGTGCGGCTGGCCGTGGCCATGGGCTGCGATGTCGAACATGCCGCGCAGATCGGCTATGCCGAAAGCCTGCGCGCCAGCAAAACGCGGCCCGTGCCCATCGGCATAAACTGCCGCACCTGCCCGCGCAATGATTGCGACCAGAGGGCGCATAATGCCGTTGTCTTGTCAAAACCGGTTGATGCAAGGCGGCGTGGGGCGACGCGCTATGCAAGTTAGGGCGGCACGGTGCCGGATTGGGCAAAGCCCTTAGAACACCGCGTGCTCGCCCAGATCGGTCACGGCCTCGCCGCGCACCAGCGCCGCGTAATGGTCGCTCAGGGTGTCGGTGCCAAATTCGGGCGTGGCGTCGGCGTTATAGCGGGTGCCATCCCAGACCAGCATCGATTCGGTCGCGTAGTACCGCCCGATGCGGGCAAATTCGGCCTTGGCGCGCAGGGCCGGAACCACCCACCCGCCCAGCGACAGTGCGCCGATGATCGCATCCATCACGCCCACGGGCAGGCTGCGGAAGCGGGGCGTCTGGCCGGTCATCTGGAACAGCATCTCGCCCTGTTCGCGCGGGGTGATCGCCGGGCCCGGCCCGCCGATGGGCAGGATGCCGTCGCGCGCGGGGTCGGTCAAACAGCCCACGATGAACCCCGCCAGATCACGGTCCGAGATGGGCTTGCACGCCGTCAACCGCCCATCGCCGAACAGCAGGAACGGCTTGCCTGCCCGCACCCGCGCCACCTGCCCGGACAGCGATTTGAAAAACGCGGTCGGGCGCACGATAGCATGGCGCAGGTTTGACGCTTGCAACTCCGCCTCGAAGGCCAGTTTCGCGCGCTGGAATTCCAAGAGCGGTTTCTGCACGCAGATAGCCGACAGAAGCACGAATTGTCCTACACCCGCGCCTTTGGCTGCGCGCAACAGCGCCGATTGCGCGGCATGGTCCACTGCCCAAGCATCGGCAGGTGTGCCAGAGCGCGACGCCATGCAAGAGATCACAGCCTCTATTCCCGCCAAGGCACCGGGGGCCAGTGCTTTGGGCTGGGTCAGATCTGCTTCCAGCCGGGCTACGGCATCGGGCAAATGGCGGCCAGAGCGCGCAAGGCAGGTTACATCGTGCCCCTCTGCCAGCAAACGCGCCAAGACCGCGCGCCCGATCGTGCCGCTTGCCCCGGTCACCAGCACTTTCATGCCGCGCCCTCGCGGGTTTTGAACAGGCGGCGCGCCTGCGCCAGCAGCGCGGTCAACACCGGGGTATGAGGTTCGCGCCAAGGTGCGATCAGCCCGACCTCTTTCGCGCCTTGCCCGCCCGTCAGCGGTATGGCGCACAGTTCGGGCCGCGCGGCGAACAGCGCCGCCGTATCGGCATTCACGATGCTGACCCAATCGCCGGTCAGGACATGCGCGACCAGCGCAATCATAGAGTTGGATTCGATGCGCGGCGTGATCGGCACGCCTGCCTGCACCAGTTCATGATTGATGATGCGGCGGTTCTGCATATCCTCTGTCAGCAGGCACAGCGGCATCCCGGCAAGGTCGGCCCAGCTAAGCGCGCTTTGCCGCGCACAAGGACGGCCCTTGACGGTCAGAAGCAGGTATCGCTCGGTGTAAAGCGGTTCCGTGACAACGCGCCCAAGGGGTTCATTATCCAGATAGCTGATCCCGGCATCCAGCCGCAGATCGTCAATCTGTTGCAGGATTTCTACGGAACTGCGCGACAGGATTTCGATTTGCACGCCCGGATGGCGGGCAATGAACGGCCCGGTCAGATCCGCGACCATGGGCAGCGCGGTGGGCACCACGCCCAGCCGCAGGTTGCCCGACAAACCGTGCCGGGCAGAGCGCATTTCCTGCCGCAAGGTGCGCGCATCGCCCACGATGCGGCGCGCCCAGTCCAGCACGCGCGCGCCTTCGGGGGTCAGCCCCTCGAAGCGCGAGCCGCGCCAGACAAGCTGGACGCCCAATTCCCCTTCAAGCTGCTTGATGCCGGCAGACAGTGACGGTTGCGAGATACCGCATTTTTCCGCCGCACGGCCAAAGTGGCGTTCGGCGGCAAGGGCCATGAACATTTCCAGCCGGTCCAGCATCGGGCACTCTCCTAGCCCGGCCATATGGGCAGAGCCTATTTCGCCACGCAAGCGGATAATCCGGGCGGCCCTCTTGTTGCCCATGCGCCCGCAGCCTATTTGCGAGAGCATGAAACATCTGATCCCCTTCGTCAAATCGCCGCCCAGCGTGGCGGTCATCCGCCTGCAAGGCATGATCGCCAGCGGCCCCGGCGCGGGACGGTTGAACGACGCGGCCTTGGCCCCGGCAATCGAGATCGCGTTCAAACGCGGCAAGCCCAAAGCCGTGGCGCTGGTCATCAATTCGCCCGGCGGCAGCCCGGTGCAAAGCGCGCTGATCGCCGCGCGCATCCGGCGGTTGGCAGGGGAACACAAGCTGCCTGTTCTGGCCTTTGTCGAGGATGTCGCGGCCTCTGGCGGCTATTGGCTGGCCACGGCGGCGGATGAGGTGTTTGCCGATGCCAATTCGATCCTTGGATCGATTGGCGTTATCTCTGCCGGGTTCGGCCTGCATGACCTGATCGGGCGCTACGGGGTGGAACGGCGTGTCTACACCTCTGGCACGTCGAAATCGCAACTGGACCCGTTCCGCCCGGAAAAGCCCGAAGATGTCGCGCGGCTGCAAGGGTTGCTGGACCAGATACACCAGAACTTCATCGCGCAGGTGAAAGACCGGCGCGGCGTGAAACTGGCGGATCAAGACCTGTTCACCGGCGAGTTCTGGCTGGGCGCGCAGGCAGTCGAACTGGGGCTGGCCGACGGGTTGGGCCACTTGGTCCCGGTGCTGAAGGACCGTTACGGCGACAAGGTGAAATTGCGGGTCTACGGCCCGCGCCGCCCCTTCCTGTCGCGCTTCGGCCTGTCGCTGATGCAAGACGCGCTGACCCTGTCGGAAGAACGTGCGCTTTATGCGCGGTTCGGGCTGTAGCGCATGTTGTTGAAGGTCGTTGTCGGGTTCTTGCTGTTCATGATCGTGATGGGCGCGGTCCAGAAATGGCTGAACCCGAAGCATCGCACCCCGTTGGACCGGCTGCGCAGCACCAAACTACCCAAACCGCGCAAATGCAAAGCCTGTGGTCGTTTCCTGCTGGGGCAGGACGACTGCACCTGCAAGGACCAATAATTCATGTTGCTTGATCTTGGGATGGTCGCGGGCGGCCTTGTGGTGCTGCTGCTGGCGGGCGATCTGCTGGTGAAGGGCGCGGTCAACCTGTCGCTGCGTCTGGGCATTCCGGCGCTGCTGGTGGGGATGACGGTCGTGGCCTTCGGCACCTCTGCCCCGGAACTGCTGGTGTCGGTGCGCGCGGCCATTGCCGATGCGGGCGGGCTGGCGCTGGGCAACGTGGTCGGGTCCAACATCGCGAATATCCTGCTGGTGCTGGGCGCGCCCGCGCTGATCTCGGCTATGGCGGTGGGGCGCGACATTGCGCGCGATTACATCATCATGATCGGCGCGTCGCTGCTGTTCATTGCCGTGGCCTTCACCGGGCAAATCGGGACATGGCAAGCGCTGGTGCTGCTTGGTGCGTTCTCGCTCTTCATGTTCGACAGCATTCGCCGTGGGCTGAAAGCGCGTGTCGAACCGGAAGAATTGGAAGGCGCGGACCCTGGCATCGGCTGGGGCAAGATCGCCCTTTTCCTTGTGCTGGGCTGCGTGGGCCTGCCGCTTGGGGCGAATTTCCTTGTCGATGGCGCAACATCCATCGCGCAAGACCTTGGCGTGTCCGATGCCCTGATCGGGCTGACGCTGGTGGCCATCGGCACATCCTTGCCGGAACTGGCCGCCACCGTCATGGCCGCCATCCGGCGTGAGGGCGGCGTGGCGCTGGGCAATATCGTGGGCTCGAACCTGTTCAACCTGCTATTCATCATCGGCACGGCAGGGCTGTTCGGCACCATGGTCGTGCCGCCGGAAATGCTGCGGCTGGACCTGTGGGTCATGCTGGGCGCATCATTGGTGCTGGCGCCCTTCATCTGGCGCACAGCCCCCATCACGCGGGCTTGGGGCGTGGTCTTGCTTCTGGGCTATGCGGGCTACATTTGGGTTCTTATCCAAACCGGAGCCTGACAATGCCAAACGCCCTTGTGACCGGCGGCGCACGCCGATTGGGTCGCGCCATGTGCCTGTATCTGGCCAAGCGCGGGTATGATCTGGCCATTCACTACGCCACTTCCCGGGATGAGGCCGACGCTTTGGCCACAGAGATCCGCGCTATGGGCCGTAAGGCTGTTTGCCTGCAAGCTGACCTGCTGGACGAAGACGCGATTGCACCACTTGTGCCAGACGCCGCCATGGCGCTTGGCGGCCCGATTTCCGTGCTTGTCAACAATGCGTCCATTTTCGAGCAGGACAGCATCGCCACTGCTACCCGGCAAAGCTGGGACAGGCATATGATGAGCAACCTGCGCGCGCCCTTTGTGCTGATACAGGCCTTCGCCGCCCAAGTGCCACCCCCAGTGGCTGACATGGCGGGCGAACCCTTGGCACAAGGGCTGGTGGTGAACCTGATCGACCAGAAAGTGCGCAAACTGACGCCGCAGCACATGACCTATTCCATTGCGAAGATGGGGCTTTGGGCCTTTACCCGGCTGGCCGCGCAAGAGCTTGGGGGGCATGTGCGTGTGAACGCGGTCGGGCCGGGGCCGACGCTACAGGCCCATGACCAGACCCGCGCGGTTTACGAGGCCAGCCGCCGCGCGACCCTTCTGGGCCGCGGCGCAAACCTGGATGACATTACGGCGGCACTGGGTTTTTTCCTTGATGCCAAGGCCGTCACAGGGCAACTTTTATGCGTTGACGGCGGGCAGCACCTTGCATGGCAAACGCCTGACATCGCGCCATCCTGACGGCTTTACCGCGAAATACCGCAAGAGTTGTGCACCGCTCACGAAACCGTCACAAAGTTGCAATCAAATTTGCCGCCATATCAAAGACTTGTGACGCTTTAAAATTTTTACTAATAAATTCATTAGCTTATTTAGATGCCTATTTTTTGTGCAGATCATCAAAGCACCTATCGCACAAGGAAAAATCGGCCCCCTCCAACTTCTATCCACCAAGTTATCCACAGATTCCGTGGACAGGATTCTGGTTGAAGAGGGTTTGAATTCGGTGCAGCGGCGCATAGAATCGGGTCATCTTCAAAGGTGCCGCCAAACAGATGCAGAACACGCCCGACCAGACCGATGAAACACCGCTTGCCGGGCATGATTGTATCCAGTCCTATCTGAAGGTTCTGGACAATTCGCCGGGCGTCTACCGCATGCTGAATGAACGTTCGGAAGTGCTGTATGTGGGCAAGGCGCGGAACCTGCGGGCGCGGGTGTCGAACTACGCGCGGCCCTCGGGGCACACGGCCCGCATTGCCCGGATGATAGATGAAACCCGGTCGATGATGTTTCTGACCACGCGCACCGAAACCGAGGCGCTGCTGCTGGAGCAGAACCTGATCAAGCAGTTGAAACCGCGCTACAACGTGTTGCTGCGCGACGATAAAAGCTTTCCCTATATCCTGCTGCCGCGCGACCATGCCTTTCCGCAATTGCGCAAACATCGCGGGCGGCGGTCCACCAAGGGCAAGTATTTTGGCCCCTTCGCCAGCGCGGGTGCCGTGAACCGCACGCTCAACCAATTGCAGCGCGTATTCCTGCTGCGCAACTGCACGGATTCGGTGTTCAACAGCCGCACCCGCCCTTGCCTGCAATACCAGATCAAGCGGTGCTCTGCGCCTTGCGTTGGCTACATCTCGGAAGAGGATTACGGCGCGCTCATGGCCGACGCCGAGCGCTTTCTGTCGGGCAAGGACACGCATCTGCAAAAGGATTTGGCCGTGGAAATGCAGGCTGCCTCCGACGCGATGGAATTTGAACGCGCCGCAGCCCTGCGCGACCGCATCCGCGCGCTGACCAATGTGCAGCAACAACAAGGCATCAACCCCCAAGGCGTGCCAGAGGCCGATGTGATCGCGCTGCATCTGGAAAAGGGGCAGGCTTGCGTGCAGGTGTTCTTCATCCGCGCCAACCAGAACTGGGGAAACCGCGATTTTTACCCGGCCACCGGCGCGGGTGCAGCGGAACCCGAAATCCTGGAAGCCTTCATGGCGCAGTTTTACGACGGCAAGGAACCGCCCCGGCAGATCTTGCTGTCGCACGGGCTGGAAGAGCCTGACCTGATGGCTGACCTGCTGGCCCAACGCGCGGGCCGCAAGGTGGATATTCAGGTGCCGCAGCGGGGTGAGAAAGCTGAACTGGTGGAATCCGCCCTGCGCAACGCCCGCGAAAGTCTGGCCCGGCGCATGGCCCATAGCACCGCGCAGGCCAAATTGCTGCAAGGCTTGGCCGATGCCTTCGGGCTGGACACCGCGCCCACCCGGGTAGAGGTGTATGACAACAGCCATATCCAAGGCAGCCACGCGGTCGGCGCGCTGATCGTGGCGGGGCCGGAAGGCTTCATCAAAAGCCAATATCGCAAATTCGACATTAGGGACGAAACCATCACCCCCGGTGACGATTTCGGCATGATGAAAGAAGTGCTGACTCGCCGCTTCACCCGCCTGCAAAAAGAAGACCCCGACCGCCAATCCGACGCATGGCCCGACCTGCTGCTGATCGACGGCGGCGCGGGGCAGGTGTCGGCGGTGGCGGGCGTTCTGGAGGAATTGGGCGTGGCCGATATTGCCATGGTCGGCGTGGCCAAGGGCGTGGACCGCGACGCGGGCAAGGAAGAATTCCACCGCGCGGGCCAGCGCCCTTTCGCGCTGCGCCACAATGACCCGGTGTTGTATTTCGTCCAGCGCCTGCGGGATGAAGCGCACCGCTTCGCCATCGGCACCCACCGCGCGAAACGCGCGAAAGCCTTCACGGCTTCACCGCTCGACGACATTCCGGGCGTGGGCGCAGGCCGCAAAAAGGCGCTTCTGGCGCATTTCGGGTCCGCCAAGGCGGTCACGCGGGCCGGGCTGGCCGACCTGCGCGCAGTTCCGGGCATATCCGACGCGCTGGCACAGGTGATCCATGACCATCTGAACGAACGATAGGCAGACCACTGATTTCTGTGCGTCCAGTAAAACCGGGCTTTCCTTATCGGGTCAACGCGCGGCACTCTTGGCTTCGGCTCGAACCAGAGACTGCGTGGATTGGCCAAGGTTTATCCTCTGCGGGACAGGGCAAATCGGTTGCTTGGGGATTACACCGCCAACCGAACAACGATTAAGCATGCAAGCCGGTCAGACCTGCACCGCAACCGGCACCATCAGGCAAAACATTCCCGCCCGCGGCTGTGTCATTTTAACCCAAACTCGCGCCTGTCATGAAAGAACGGACGAAATCTGACATGGTCGGTGGATACGGTATTCATTCGGCCCAAATTCTGCATCAATGCGGGCATAGGCCGTGGATAGCTTGGAATGAAGTGGGACGACATCAAGGTATTCATCGCCGTGGCCGAGGCCGGGTCCACGCTTGCCGCGTCGAAATCGCTTGCGGTAAACCAGACCACGGTCAGCCGCCGCATTGATGCGTTGGAAAGCGCGACCGGCCTGACGCTGTTTCACCGGGACCTTGCCGGGTATCGCCTGACCACGACGGGCCGCGAGTTGCTTGCGGTCAGCCGCCCGGCGCTTCCGCTGTTCCAGCAGATTCTTACAAAGGTAGAGGATCTCGCCCGGCACGATGCAGAGCATATCCGTCTGACCGGCCCTGCCGAGACGATCAATCACTGGGTCTACCCAATTCTCAATCGATTTCGGCAGGCGCACCCGGATGTGGTCATGGAAGTCGATACAAGCGAAGCGCAGGTCGATCTGCATAGCGGAGAGTTCGACATCGCCGTCAGGCTTACCGACGAGATTGAAGATGAGCGCCTGATCGCCCGGCGCATCGCTGCCGTGCCTTGGGGGGGGGTACTGCTCTCGGGCCTACGAGACCAGACACGGCGCGCCGCGCGACATCAGCGAAGCGGCGGGGCATGACGTGGTGCATTACGCGGACCGGGTGGCGCGGCGGATACACCCGATCCGATGGCTTGGCACCCATCTTGATGAAGCCCGCATCAAACTGCGGGTCAGTTCGGTGCCGGGAATGGTGACCGCGCTGAAATCCGAGGGCGCGATCGGGATCTTGCCAAAGGTCGTGGGCGACAACACCCCCGAGCTTGTGCCCTGTTTCCGGCATGACGAGTTGCGCCACAATTGCTGGGTCGTGGCCGCGCCCGAAGCGTATAGGCGGCCGCTTGTGCGGGCCTGTATGCGGCAGATCGGCGAAGAATTTCCGCGTGACAGCCTGTGACCCGACCGGGGTGGCAAATACACCGCCCCGGCCTGAAACTGTGCGGGTTTCCCTTACAGCCGTCCCAACACCGCGTCGCGCGAGGCTTCTGCCTCTGACAGGACACGCGCGACATCTACGCCCACAAGTGCGCCATCACGCTTGCGGAAATCCCCGGCGACCATCACGCTGTCGACATGGCTGGTGTCCATCGCAGTCGCCACAAGGCCGATGGGATCATTCATCGGCCCGACATCGATCCGGCGCGCATCAAGCAGCACGATATCGGCCTGCTTGCCGCGACTAAGCGTTCCGGTCCGGCCCAAAAGCCCGTTGGCGCGCGCGCCCTCGACGGTTGCGGCTTCCAGCACCTCGCGGGCAGTTATCATGCCGTCGCGGCACGCGGCCGGATCCTGGAAGAACGTGAACAGGCAAGCCTCTGGATCAGCTTGGGTGCGAAGCGAGCGTTGCAACATGAAAAGCGCGCGCATCTTCGAGAACATGTCGGTGCCTTGATTCGTCGGCACATCCACGCTCAGGCTGTAGCGATAATTCGGCGCGATCCGGCGCAAACGCTCTACCGAGGGCGTTCCCATGCCCATCATCAGGCCGTCAACATCGCTCTCCATCATCAGTTGCAGGACAGCCTCTGCGATCGAGCGCAGCAAGTCGCCCTGATCATGCTTTTGCAGAAGCTCGGTTAGGTCCATGGTGGTCTTGGTCATCGGGGTCTCCGTGTGGTCCGTGGTTGAAGTCGCCAAACTCCACCTCGACCATACACCTCGATGGCCACCTGAGATTACACCGTTGACGGCGCAGAAATTACACCACGTCCGTGGACGCTACCCAAGCACCGGAACTTTGCCAAGGGTTCCAGCCCAAACCCATTGCATCGACGGATTCGCCGATAATCATCAATCGGACGAACCGCTTTGAGGAATGGCAAACATTAGCCAACCCGCTCGGAACCGGTGACCTTGTTGAACACCCAAGCTGCCAGTGGACCACCTATCTGGCCACACACAACAACCCGCCATCTCCCCCGAAATAACTCTCGAAACAGATGCTTTGAAGTGGGCAATAGTTCACGAATCGTCCTCGTGAACAATCCTTCACGAGCCATCCCATCCAGAAACCGCCCACTGATTTTGTTGCCCCACGGGGTCTATGCACCGCTTACGAACGAATGACGGAAAACTGCCCACAGAGGGCGTTCATCACATCACGCTTGTGGGCGCGGATCGCCAGACCTCTATCGATTTCTGGGAGGGGCTGCTGGGCATGCCCTTCGTTTTCGAGCAACCGAACCTCGACAATCCGGGCGAGTCCCACCTTTACTTCGATCCGGGCGATGGTCGTTTGATCACGATCTTCACCAATGAAGACCGCGCCGCCGACAGCACCCGCACCTCAACCGAGGTGGGCGCGGTTCATCATCTGGCATTCACCGTCAGCCAATCGGTCTTCGACCAAGTCGAAGCGCGGCTGGATGCACGCCAAATGGGCCATTCCGGGCGCAAGGACCGTGGGTTCATGGAATCGATCTATTTCGAGGACCCGCTCGGCCTGACGATAGAGCTGACCTATTACCGCTTCACCGTGCCCGAGGGACGCCGGATTGCCGACGTGATGATCGCCGCGCACCGCATCCGCGTCGCCGAGGGTGCCTATAACATCCAGCAAAGCCATATCGCCCGCGCGATCGAACAGCTGACCGCGACGCGCGACAGCCTGTCGAAGCGCCCGGCGTGATGCCCCCGAACGCCAGCCAAAGGAACCCCATGTCTCGGATCACCCCTCAGATCACGCGACGCGACGCGCTGCTGGCCAGCGGCGGCGCAGTCGCGGCATCGCTTCTTCCCCTCAAGTCCCTCGCACAAGCCGGAGCTTCTGACATGAGTCACGCGTCCAAGATCGTCACCGCCGCAGGTCAGCGCGAAATCCCCTTTCCGCTGCACCCCATTTTCCAAGTGGTCAACAGCACCGACATGCCGTCGGGCGTGTCCTTCTTTCACAGCGCCATCCCCGCTGGTGCCCCCGGCGCGCCGCCGCATGTGCATGAGAACGAGGACGAGATCTATTTCATCCTTGAAGGCACCGCGCATTTCCTGCTGGGCGACCGGGTCGAGACCGCCGGTCCCGGCGATACCGTGATCCTGCCGCGCGGCGAATTCCACGCCAACTGGAACGAGGGCACAACGCCCGTCACGTCCTTGGTCTTCGTCTCGCAGAATTCGCGCTTCGAAGGGTTCTTCGATGACGTGGCCCGCCGGATCATGGAACAGGGCATCAAAGACCCGATGCAGGCCGCGATGGTCGTCGGTCAGACCGGGGCGGGATACGGCGTGACAATCGACATGTCGAAGACGCCCGAGCGCGCCAAGCCTTTCTTCGGCATGGGCTGACCGCCCCTGCCACAAGCCCACCGGGCCTTCGGGCCCGCGCCCCAACCCAACCGACACTATTGGAGATGACCATGGTCCTTCTACTTGCACGTCACAAAGTCGCCGATGCCGAAACCTTCATCGCGGGCTACACCGGTCCCGATGCCGCCGCTGTTCGCGCCAAGTTTGGTGTGACGGAAGAGTCCGTCTGGGCAACGGTTCAGGACAATAACGATGTTCTTGTTATGCATCACTTTGACACCGAAGATCAGGCAAATGCCTTCCTCGCCGCCGAAGAGCTGAAATCCGCGATGGCGGCCTTGGGCGTTACCGAGGCACCGAAACTGCAAGTTTTCAACCGCCTCTGAGGCGATACGACCGGGCCGCGACCAAACCTGTCGTGGCCCGCCCCTTGCGCCGATATGCGCCCCACATTCCCCCTTTCGGAGATCACCCATGTATAACGAAGCCGCCTATATCGTTTTTGCACTGCTCTTGTCCCCCATGCTGGTCTTTAGCCTTGGCGGGGTCGTCTGGCTGATTGCCTGCGCCCTGTCGCGTGCTAAGCGTAGCAATGCCTCATTGGTCAGCCCTGCGGGTTCGCTGGTCTAACGCAAATACGCAACCGGACCGGTCCCGGTTGCGTAGCCACGCCGCCGCAACGGGATGCCCCCGGAACAACACCTTCGGGGCCAGAACCGTCACCCATAGCGCCGCAAAGATCGCCACCCGGCCAACATCCGGCCGCAGGTTAACGGAAGCACCTGAAACTGACTATTGAACGGGGGCTTCAAGCGGTCCGAAGGATGTAGACCAGTCCGCAAGGAAGCGAACCTGCTTCATCCGGTCAAGATAGGTGAGAAGGCCGGGGCCAAGGCGGATTGGAAACAATGGCTTGCCGCGCAAGAGGTCCACAACCCGATCGGGCGCGACTCCGTCCTCTAGCGCAGCAATCGGCACCAGCCCGCCAGAGCGCGCGATCTCGGCCTGCCCTTCGTCCGACAGCAAATAGGTGATGAAGCGCTGTCCCAGCTCTGTATTGTTCGCCCGGCGGGGAACAAAGGCGGTTCGGCTGAACGCCAAGGTGTAGTCGTCCAGCAGGTACAGCCCTATCCTTGGGTCCCGCGCTGCCACGTCAAGCGCATATGATCCGATGACATTATAGCCATAAACCAGGCGCCCTTCGCCCAAGGCCTTTAGAACAAGGCTGCTACAGCAGTATGTCTGGGACTGCGCGCGGCCGAGCGTTTCGACCAGCCGTGGCAACTGATAGCCCCGGCGCGCATCCTGCGTCGCAAAAAGATAGCCCACACCCGAGAGCGCGACATCATATGTGCCGACCCGCCGGTTGTAGAATGCGGGATCGTCACGAACCTGACTGGCCAGTTCGGACCGGGTGCGGGGTAGGCTGCGTCCTTCGAACGCGGCCCGGTTGTAGGCCATGACCACGGGTTCAAAGGTGAACCCCCACAGTTCATCGCGCCACACGGCCCAATCCGGCAGGGCATCGGCCCCGCGCGGGCGAAACGCCAGTGCGAGCCCGCGATTAACAAGATCGACCTGAAGGTCCATGGCTGACGAGATCACGACATCCATCCCCGCACCGCCATCGGCCAGAACCGCCGCGTGCAGTTCTGCGGTGTTGTATTCGATGTAATCCACCTGCACGCCGGGATTGGCCGCCTCGAACCCGGAAATAAGACCAGAGATCGCCGACGTGTCGGTGGCGCTATGGATGCTCAATGGCTGGGCCTCGGCCCTCATGTTTAGGCTTCCAGCCAGCGCGAGCGCGACAAGGCAAGCACGGATCATGTTGCGGCCCCCAAGATCGGTCCGGCGGGCAGCAAAAGCCGCGCCGAAAGCCCCCCCTCTGGGGACGCATCAAGTTCAAGCCGGCCGCAATGCGCGGACACAGCGGCCTCGACAATCGCCAGCCCTAGGCCGGACCCGCGACGCGGCCCAAGGCTGCAAAAACGCTGGCGGGCCCGGGCCCGGTCTGCCGCTGCAATGCCCGGACCGTTGTCTTCGACGCGCAGGTCCAGCGCCGTCTGCCCATTCAATTCGCCCTGCGAAAAGGCAATGCGGACCAATGGTGCCGCCCCGGCGTGGCGCAGCGCGTTGTCGATCAAATTGCGCATCGCTTCGCGTAGGCTGACCGGATCTCCGGCAACCATAAGGGTTTCGGCCCCCTTGGCCAGTTGCACTTCAAACTCCGGTTCCCCCATGTCATCCCGGCTCCGGCTGGCCTCTTCGATCATGCCTCGCGCAATGCCGACCATATCGACAATCTCGCGCGGGGCGGTGTCGGCGCGATGGATCACCATGGCGTGCGTCAGAAGCTGGTTGGTCAGCCGGATCGTGCGGCTGGCCTGCTCAGCGGCCTTCGCAACCCGAACGCGCTGGCCCGCTGGATCGACGGTTTCGGACGCCAATTCCAGTTGACCGTGCAGGGCTGACAATGACGTGCGGATCTGGTGCGATACATCTGCGATAAAGGTTTCGGCATTGTCCTTGCTGGCAACAAGACGCGACATGAACCCGTTGATCGCAGAAATAAGGCCCGCAATCTCGCGCGGGGGTAAGGCGCGCAGGGGGGCAAGGTTGGCGGGGTCGCGGCCCTGTATATCAGCCTCGATCCCGGCGAGCGGACGCATCGCCAGAAAAATGGCGAACTGCACAAAGACAAGACCGATCAGCGCCAGCACCGACAGCACGGCTATGCCCTTGATGAACAGGTCGCGCTGCATCGCATCGCGGGCACCGCGGGTCTGGCCGACTTGGACGGCAACCTCCTCAAGGCCGGCCATGCCCGTCAACACCTGCTGGCGGCGAACGAAGCGCACGGCTTCGCCAGTATGTGGTGCATCAAAGAATTGTCTTTCGGGCACGCGCGGGGTAGCGCGTGGCGTCTGGCCAGGTGGGGCAGGCAGGTTGGCGTCGCCGGTCAGCACAGTGCCATCGGCGGTTGATACCTGATAGAAAACGCGGTCATCCTCGACAAGCGCGAGGATTTCCAGCGCTGAATTTGGGATGTCGATCTGTATGCCGGACGGCGTGGCGGTGACACTGTCCAGAATGGCTATGGCGGCCCCGTCCAACAGCAGGTCGAAAGAGGTGTCGGCGGCATTGCGCGCGTAGCTCCACAGTCCGAACGCCAGCGCCGTCATAATGACCGAGAAGCCCGCAAGCATAGCCGCCATCAGGCGTCGACGCAGGGAATACGGTCTGTGGGGTGTCCTAGTCGCGAACATCTGCGATATACCCCAGACCGCGAATGGTGCGCAGGCGCAAGGGTGATCCCTCTAGCTTGCGCCGCAACCTGACGACGGCCTGCTCAACCGCGTTCAGCGTCGGCGTTTCCTCGAAGGTATAGATCCGGTCGGCAACCTCTTCTTTCGACAGGACACGACCGAGGCTGCTCAGGAATGCCTCAAGCAAATGCACATCGCGCGACCTGAGTTCAAGGTCCACGCCGTCCAGCGTCGCACGCTTGGCTGCGCGGTCATAGACCAGCCCGCCGACGACGAACTGGTTCGAGGCTTGGCCAGCGCGGCGGCGCACAAGCGCACGGGCACGCGCGGCCAGTTCGCGAAAGTCGATCGGTTTGATGATGTAATCGTCCGCGCCAAGATCCAGTCCTGAAATGCGGTCGTCAATTTCTGATCGTGCCGTCAAGATCAGCACCGGGGTGCGGTCGCCGCGGGCACGAAGGCGGCGCAGCACTTCGGTCCCCGGCAAACCGGGTAGGTTGATGTCAAGGATCAGCAAGTCGAAGTGGCTGTGTATAAGCAAGGCGTCCGCCTGCGCCCCATCTGTTTCGCGGTCAATGGCGTGGCCCTCGGCAAGGAACCGGTCCATCACCATTTCCGCCAATTCGTCATTGTCTTCGATCAGAAGCATACGCATCCGCCAATCATGCCATGCCACGCGAAAATATCCATAAGGAAACGGATGCCGCGCACCCCGGTCAGCGTCACGTCAGTTTCGCGTCAAGGCTAGGTCAGGCCGCCCGGATAAGGTTTGAGTCGGGAGGATGGTAAACGGTGGCCGCGCAGAATGCGCGAACCGCAATCCGTGGATGCCTCCTGCACGATACAAATGGGAGGAGACCCAATGAACATGACCCGTCTTTTTGCCGCGACCGTCGCCCTTGTCGGCGCGACCGGCTTCGCCGCCATGGCCGACATCACGCGGCCCGAATGCATTGCGCCCGCCAATCCCGGCGGCGGTTTTGACCTGACCTGCCGCGTGGTGCAGATCGGGCTTGCAGACCAGATGCCGGAACCCGTGCAGGTTACCTTCATGCCCGGCGGCATCGGCGCCGTGGCGATCAACCTGTTCAACACCACCCGCACCGATGACAGCAATGCCATCGTCGCTTTCTCGTCGGGATCGCTTCTGAACATCGCGACCGGCAAGTTCGGCGAATGGACCGAAAATGACGTCCGTTGGCTGGCCTCGGCAGGGACCGATTACGGCGCGGTCGTGGTGCGTGAGGACAGCCCCTTCGAGACGCTGGACGACGTGATGGCCGCTGCCAAGGAAGACCTGAGCGGGATCGTGTTCGGCGCGGGCGGTTCGGTCGGCTCGCAGGACTGGATGAAAGCTGCGATCCTGCTGAAATCCGAAGGGCTGGATCCGAAGGCCATGCGCTATGTCGCCTTCGACGGGGGCGGCGCTTCCATTGCGGCGCTGCTGGGCGGGTCGATCGACGTTTATACCGGCGATGTCGCCGAACAGGCGGCCCATATCGGCGCGGGCACGATGCGCGTTCTGGCGGTCATGGCACCCGAGCGTCTGGACGCGCCATATGACCAATTCCCGACCGCACGGGAGCTAGGCTACGACGCCGTATGGAGCATTGTGCGCGGCTTCTACATGGGCAAGGACGTGTCCGATGAGGATTACGACGCCTGGGTCGCGGCCTTCAACGCAGCCTATGAGACCGAGGGCTTTGCGCAGAACCAAGCCGACAAAGGCTTGCTGCCCTACAATCTTGCCGGGCCCGAGTTCGCCGCCGAAATGAAGGCCGGCGTCGAGGACATGCGCACCATCGCGCGCGAAGCGGGCCTGCTCGAGTAAGCACGACGACATGGTCATGACCGGGCGGCAGATTGCCGCCCGGTCAACGTCGCCACGCCCAAGGAGGTTATCATGGCTGACCGTATTTTTGCCGGGCTGCTGCTGTTGGTGGCACTCGGCTATTCCGTTATCGCGTTCACCGCGATCAAGGCTCCGTTCCAGTATGACCCGGTCGGCCCTGAGGGATGGCCGCAGATTCTGGGGATCGTGGCGATCCTCTGCACGGCCTTCATTATGTTGCGCCCCGACATTATGCACTTCGATGCAAACGCCAAGACCCTGCGCCGCATCGCGGTGCTGTTGGTTCTTCTGTTCGCCTATGCGGCGGCCTTCCAGCCCGTGGGGTTCATCCTTGCAACGTGGCTGTTCTGCACCACGCTGTCCATCATCTTGGGCGCGCGGCCTGTCCGGGCCGTGGGCTACGGCGCGGCGACCGGCATCATAGGCTATTTCGTCTGCACCGGCCTGCTTGATCTGAACCTGCCTGCGGGCATCCTGCAACCCTGGCTGTGAGGCTTTACCAATGGACACTATCATTTCTGGCCTTGGGCAGGGCTTTGGCGTGGCGCTTGATCCCTTCAACTTGTTTCTGGTGCTTATTGGCTGTTTTGCTGGCACGCTTGTCGGCGCCCTGCCCGGCATCGGGCCGATCAACGGCGTGGCGATCCTGCTGCCAATTGCCTACAGCCTGAACTTTCCGCCTGAATCCGCGCTGATCCTGCTTGCGGGCGTGTACTACGGTGCCGAGTTCGGCGGGCGGATCAGCTCTATTCTTCTGAATGTGCCGGGGGACGCCAGCGCGGTAATGACCACGCTGGACGGCCACCCCATGGCCAAGCGCGGCCAGGCTGGCAAGGCGCTGTCACTATCGGCATGGTCATCGTTCATCGGGGGCACCTTCGCCGTAATCATGATGACTTTCTTCGGGCCGCTGATGGCGTCCTATGCCGTGACCTTCTCGCCCTCGGATTACGTGGCGCTGATGGTCTTTGCCTTTGCCTGCCTCGCGTCGCTGGTGGGATCGAACCCGGTGAAGACGCTGCTGGGCGCGTTGATCGGGCTGATGCTGGCCTCGATCGGGATCGACGCCAATACCGGCGTGGTGCGGTTCACCTTCGGGGTGCCAGACCTGCTGGCGGGCATCGACTTTCTGGTGATCGTGATCGGTCTTTTCGGCATGGCCGAGCTGATTTCGCTGGTCGAGCAGCAGGTAACGGGGAAGCTGAAGGCGCTGAAGATCGACAAGAGTTTCGTGACATGGAAGGACATGATGAGTGTGCGCTGGACCATCGTGCGGTCCTCGATCATCGGGTTCTTGGTGGGCGTGCTGCCGGGCACCGGCGCGTCGGTTGCCTCTGCCGTGGCCTACGGCACCGAAAAGCGCATCAACGGCGCAAAGGGTACGTTCGGTGAGGGCGATATCCGGGGGCTGGCCGCCCCCGAAAGCGCCAACAATGCCAGTGCGGGCGGCGCCATGGTGCCGATGCTGACGCTTGGCATTCCGGGGTCGGGCACCACGGCCATCCTGCTGGGCGCGCTGCTGCTGTTCTCGGTCACGCCGGGTCCGATGATGTTCGAAACCCGCCCCGAGATCGCCTGGGGCCTGATCGCCAGCATGTATATCGGCAACATCGCGCTGCTGGTCATCAACCTGCCGCTGGTGGGGCTGTTCGCCCGCATGCTGACCGTTCCACAGCAATACCTGACGCCGATGATCGCGGTTCTGGCCTTTATCGGGGTCTACTCGGTGGTGTCGAACCCGCACGACCTATACATGATCACGGCCCTTGGCGTGTTTGGCTGGATCTTGCGCAAGCTCGACTTCGCGCTTGCTCCTGTGATCCTCGGCTTCGTGCTGGGCGGGCTGTTTGAGGACAACCTGCGCCGCGCGCTGTCCATTTCGGGCGGCGATTGGGGCATCTTGTTCCAGTCGGTCAACGCCGTCGTGCTCTATGGCCTAGCGTTCGTCATGGTACTTGCGCCGATCTTGCTAGGCCGTCGCAAGCGTGCCGTGTCCGACGATGAATAAGGTCGCAGCTTGAACTTGCGCGGCTCTGCAATCGCCCTCGGAATAGCCTTTCCCGCCGCGGCAGCGCTTGCCGCGGTTGGAATGCCCGCAGGCGCACTGTTGGGGGCCACCGCCGCGGTGGCTGCGGCGGCGCTGGCGGGGCTGGGCCCGGTGGTGCCCGGGTTTCTACGCAACCTTGCCTTTGTCATCATCGGGCTGTCGCTGGGCGCAGGGATAACCGGCGACATTCTGGACGACATCGCCCGCTGGCCCGTCAGCCTTGTTGGATTGGCACTGACGATCGTGCTGACCATGGTGATAACCGCTCGCTTGCTGGTGCGCGGTTTCGGTGTGTCCCCCGACACGGCGGCGCTGTCGGTGTCGCCGGGGGCCTTGTCCTATGCCGTTGTGCTGGCCGCACAAGGGCATGGGGACCTCAGATCGGTCGTCGTGCTGCAAAGCGTGCGGCTGCTGCTTGTGACGCTGTGCCTGCCGCCCATCATCGTGGCATTGGCCGGGGTCGCAGCGTCTGGCCCGATCGCGGAAGGCGGCGCCGTAGTGCTGGGTCCTCTGCCCACCATCGCATTTGTGCTGGCGGGGCTGGCAAGCGGATGGCTGGTCGACCGCGCTGGCAGCCCCGCTGCGTATCTGCTCGCAGGGCTGGTGGTAAGCGGGCTGGCGCATGCCCTCGGCTGGGTGAACGGGGTCCTGCCCAGCCCGGTGGTCTTCTCGGGCTTCGTCGTCACCGGGGCGGTGATCGGCTGTCGCTTCACCGGCATTGCCCGATCCGACCTTGTTCGCCTGGCGGCAGCGGGCCTAGTGGCAACGGGCCTGTCAGTGGCCCTGTCAGCGGCTGGAGCGCTCTGCGTGGCCAGTCTGACCGGTCTGTCATTCCCGGTGGTCTGGGTGGCTTTCGCGCCTGGCGGGGTCGAAGGCATGGCCGCGATTGGCCTCGCGCTTGGGTATGATCCCGCTTTCATCGCCACCCACCATATCTTCCGCATCGTCTTGGTGATCGCCCTGCTTCCCTTGGCCGTGCGCTTGGCCGGACGTTGACAAGCGCCGCTCTGGGGTGGTCATCGCGCCGGGTTTAGCAAGCAGAATAATCGCGCCAATTCCACCCCTGCGACGCGGATAATGCACCCCAAGGACCATGGACCAAGCCTAAGGCAGATCTTGGCAACCCATGACGGCAGCCCTTCGCACGGCTGGTGTTCGGGTATTCTTGCAGGACGACGGTGATTAGGGAAACTTGAACGAACGCAGGAACGTCGATGCAAAACTCATATAGAGAACTGATAAAACGACAATTCAACAAGGGCAGCGCGGCAGCGCTGCCCTTTGCCTTTAGTATTGGACGAGATCACATACCCCTATTGGAAATCAGTTGAGGTGATTCACGGCTCTGTTGCACAAATCGGTTGAATGCCGAGGTTGCCCTTTTCCCAGACGGACTCATCCCACGGGCTCTGTGACGGGTATTCCGAGCGCAGTGTAGCCGTTCAGCACGGCGATCCGGATTTGGAGTTCCGCGACCTGACGGTCGAAGTCCCGTGCCATGAGCCTCTGGCCCAGCAGTTTCATGCAATGCATCTTCGTCTCGACGCGGCTTCGGCGGTGGTATCCGCTCCATCGTCGCCAGAGGGCGCGGCGCAGATATTTTGATGCTCGCAGGGCCTCGTTCCGGGCTGCGGCACCGGCTGTGACGGGCTTCCATGGCTTGGCATTCTTGCGGGGCGGGATGACGGCATGTGCGCTGCGGTCGGCAATGGCGTCGTGGCATTTGCGGGTATCGTAGGCGCCGTCTGCGGTGACACTGCCGATCTCAATCTCCGGCGGATCTGGTCCAGCAGGTCGGGCAGCACGTTCGCGACGCGCTCGAACCGGTGGCGCTGCGCCGCTCACCATCTCCGATGTGGCTCCCGGTGATCTCGACGGCTCGGATCTCCAACGTTTCCTCGTCGATCCCGAGGTGGATCTTGCGCCACACACGCCGTTTGGGGCCGCCATGCTTGCGGGCGTGCCATTCGCCTTCGCCCTCGACCTTGATCCCGGTGCTGTCGATCAGAAGGTGCAACGGACCCTTGGAGCAACGATATGGAATGCTGAAGGCGAGGGTCTTCTGGCGGCGGCTCAACGTGCTGAAGTCGGGCACCGTCCAGTCGAGGCCGACAAGCCGCAACAGGCTTTCGACGAAGCCGGTCGTCTGCCGCAGGGCCATGCCGAACAGAACCTTCATCGTCAGACACGTCTGGATAGCGGTGTCACTGTAGGTCTGCTGGCGGCCACGCCTGCCTGACGGCGCGGCATCCCAGTTCATCTCGGGATCGAACCAGATCGTCAGCGAGCCGCGGCGCTTGAGCGCTTCGTTATAGGCTGGCCAGTTCCTGGTCTTGTAGGTCGGTGCTGTCGTGCTGCTCATGCAACCCAGCTACCACGCTGGATTCGCAAGATGAATCCCTCACAGGATTTGTGCAACAGAGCCGTCAAAAACAGAGAAATCGAAGTTTTGCACGAATAGAATCAACCCCAGAGGAAGGTAGGAGCCGATAAATACCATCAGTGCGGTTAGAAATCTGAACTGCACGGTAATTTCCTACTTTTTGCTTCACAGGGGGTGATTTATCTGCCCCTGCTGAACTACGAAAGACCCGACATGGTTGTGTGTCAAGAATTCAGTTAACCCTTGATCTCCACAAAAGAGGCAGAACGATGCGTTGTATCGCCCGCTGCGTCGAGCAGACCTTTTCGTAAGCGAACCGCCCGAGCAAATTTAGTTGCTACGCAGTCAAAATACCTCTTGACACCCTGCGCGCAGGCTTATGGTTTCGTCTGCGCACGGTTATGGTTTTTCTCGTGTGGAAACCACCAATAAATGTCCACCACCTGACGTCATCCGAAAATAAATTGTTGTTATTAAACAATAATATTTGCACTAATCACGCTGAGGCGGCTATTTTGACCACTGCACCCACATCAAATGACCATCGAAAGTTCACAAAAAATGCCGCCCGAAGGCGGCATTGCAGACTTCCCAGGTTCGACAGTTAATCGCGTAAGTGATTGATATTGTTCACACGGAAATTGTGTTTGTGTGACTACACTGCCGGTCAGGCGGGCTTTTTGAGGCCCATGGCCTCGAAGAGATCGAGCTGCTCCTGTGTGGTTTTGCTGGTTCCGTTGAATGTGCGATCGCCGATATGGGCAGTGTGCTTCTGGATGCGTGCGAGAAGGTTCAGAGCGGTGCTCGGGCTGGCGGTATGTCTTTGGGCCTTCAGGCGTATGCGCATGACACGGTAGAGGGTTAAGGCCATGAAGCAGATCAATGCATGGGCGCGGATGCGATCTGGCAGTCTGTGATGCACTGGTGCGATTTCGATATCGGATTTGAGGCCTCGAAATCCGCGTTCAATATCTGCGAGGGAACGATAGCGTTCGACCGCCTCAGTTGGTGTCAGGTCTGGGGCATTGGTGATCAGGGCGAGCTTGCCATCGAATAGCTGTGCATCGGCAATGGCATCTTCATCAATGCTCCAGGAGAACCGGTCTGCGGTCAGGTCGGGCTTCACAAAGCGCAACATTTCGGCCTCGGCGACAGCGCGGGTGAAGCGGCTGTAGGCGCCGCGGTCTGAAGCACGACGCCCCTGAGCGGTTTTCCCATCATCCTGTGCATCAAGTTTTGTGACCATTTTCTCGGCCATGGCTTCGAGCTCAGCGATGCGCGCACGGCGCTTGTCACTTTGCTCAGCTGCGCGCAGTGGATCATGAGCAACGATCAGACGATGATCGGCAAACTGCGCCTCGGCCAAACCCTCTTCATCGAAGTTCAGCTCTCGGAAAGTGCCGGTCAATTCGCCATACCGCCTGGCAGGCACGGCCAGGATGAATTCCAGCTTGCGCCCACCCTGATTGGCCATCTCCGTCAGGTGATGAATGTTATCAAAGCTCAGCAGGCCGCGATCTGCCACCAAGATAACGCGGTCAATGGGGAAGCGTTGCAGAACGGTCTTCAGCATGGCCTGCAGAGTCTTGGTTTCGGCGACATTGCCGGGGTGAACTGTGTGCATGAGTGGCAGGCCATCGGCGGTCTGCACAATGCCCAAGACAAACTGACGGGCGATACCACCCCGCTCCTTGTTCATCCCGAACGCCCGGATATCATCCTCGACCGCGCCTTCCCCATGGATGCGCACTGTGGTCAGGTCATAAAAAACAACGGCCAGATCACGATCGACCAAGGGGCGGATCTGGCGCGCCAAAGCCTCCTCGACACCTCCCGCATTATCCATGAGCGCATCCATCGCGCGCAACAATTGCTGGTGCGTCACGCTGTCGGGCATTGCCGGCATGGCCACTGTCTCCAGCCAGCGCAGGCAGCCCAATTTGCTGTCGGGTTCGCAAAGTCGATTAAAGACCATGGCGCGGACGAGGGCTTCCGCGTCAAACTCACGGCGGCTGGAACGCAGGGCGCGGTTGAGCGCCTTCTGGAACCCCAGTTCGCACCAGAGCTCATGAAGGGCAAAGACATTTCCATGTGCCCGGCCTGCCTCCTGAATGATCTCGGACGATGTATTCTCGCTGCGCCCAAGCGCACGGTTCAGCCCATTGATAAGCGGATCAAGCTTGTCGGGGCTCAATCTGTCGAGGCGTCCGAGATTGGCAATGTGAACCGCCCCGGGTTTACCGGAGGTTTTTTTGTTCAAAATTTACGCGACTTTTTCAAGGTTGTTCATGCTTGCATAGAATTGCTCCTCTACTTCTTGGGGCGGTTTGTGGCCAATTGCGCTGTGCAACCTTTCGGTATTGTACCAGCTCACCCATTGCAGGGTTTCCCACTCGACCTGGCTCATTGATTTCCACGGGCCAAGAAAGTTGATCACCTCAGTCTTGAACAGGCCAATTGTGCTTTCGGCGAGAGCATTGTCATAGCTGTCACCGACGCTTCCAACCGAGGTATCGATGCCCGCGTCCGCCAACCTTTCGGTATACCGGATGGATAAATATTGGCTGCCCCGATCCGAGTGGTGGATAAGGCCATCGCTTTCCGCAGGACATCTTTGGCAGACCGCCTGGTTCAATGCATCGAGGACGAAGCTTGTTGTCATAGAGGTGGACACTCGCCAACCTACGATTTTGCGGGCGAAGACATCGATGATAAAAGCAACATAGACCATGCCCCGCCAAGTCGATACGTAGGTAAAGTCGGACACCCAGAGCTGATTGGGGAATGCCGCTTTGAACTGCCGGTTGACCTTGTCATCTGGGCACGGCTGGGCGGGGTCAGGGATCGTCGTCTTCTTCTTGCCGCGGGTAACCCCATGTAATCCTGAGATTTGCATCAAGCGCTCGACTGTGCAGCGGGCGATGTCTTGCTTGTCGCGGCGAAGCTGATGCCAAACCTTGCGTGCCCCGTAACGCCCTCTGCTTTTCTTGTGGACCTGCTTTATCTTAACCAAATCGTGGGCATCCTGCTTGGCCCGGTTGCAGGCCAAGTCAGGATTGCGGGCAATCGCGGCACGCGCATAGAAGGTAGATGGGGCAATCTGCAGTACACGGCAGATCGGCTCGACCCCGAACACCTCTCGGTGATCTGCGATGAAAGCGGTCATTTGCGAAATGGGCGGTCGAGCTCCGCCTGGGCAAAATATGCCGACGCCTTCTTCAAAATCTCATTTGCTTGGCGCAGTTCGCGGTTCTCTCGTTCGAGTTCCTTGATGCGTGCCTTCTCTTCGCTGCTGGGACCAGAGCGCTCACCAGCATCCCGGGCCGCCTGCACGTGCCACGCTCGTAAAGTGTCTGGCGAACAGCCAAGCTTTGGCGCAATCACACAATATGCCGCGTTATCGCTGCTGTAATCAGGCCGCTGATCGCGGAAAAGCCGAACCGCACGTTCGCGGAATTCGGCGGTGTATCTCGGGGTTTGCTTCTTCTTGTCCATGGGGGCCATCTTCTGAGAGTTTTACCCTCCGGTAAACCCGGGGCGGTTCACTATTCCGGGGCGCAATACTTGGCGGATTACATCCTTCTTGCCCAGGAGGCGATGGGTGAGGTCGAGGTCAATAATGGTCGTCCGGTGATCGGCTATGATGGCCCCTTCATCCCCACAATCCTTCAACGCCCGGATGGGATTGAGGCCGATTTTGCGGCCCTCGAGAATTTCGGGGTTGGTGAGGGTGAGAAGTATTTCGGCGAGGATGACGCATAAACGGGGTGACCCCGTCGGCTGTCTTGAACACAAATGCCGATCTGATCACCATCATGGGTCCTGACTGAAGCACCGCCCCCACCGGGGCGGTGTTGTCATTTCCGGGGGGTGACAGCCGGGGCGTGGCCGAGGATGGCCCGTCCGTCGGTGGGATTTCGGATCGATACGCAAAAACGCCGCCCCGGTAGGGCGGCGTTTTGCGTTTTCGGTGTTTTCAAGGGGTTACCCGACAGAGGCAAAAACAGACCCTGAAAGGCACAGGTTTTTCGGCCAAAAAGGCTAAAAATTGCCTGTCTTTACACTCGGTCATCTTGAGAAGCATTTCACCCGCATTTGCTATGCCCGCAGGCGCGGCAGGTCATGCAACCTTCGATCATCACCATCTCGAACGCGCCGCAGGACGGGCAACCCGAGGGGCGCGCGCCGGTTTGCGCGGCCGGGTCCGATGCCAGCCCCAATCCTGCCCCTTCGATGAAACCGATGCGCACAAGGTGCTGTTCGATCACCCCGCCAATCGCGGCCAGAATGGACGGGATATACTGCCCCTGCACCCAAGCGCCGCCGCGCGGGTCGAACACGGCTTTCAGTTCCTCGACCACGAAAGACACGTCGCCCCCGCGCCGGAACACCGCCGAAATCATCCGCGTCAGCGCCACGGTCCAAGCATAATGTTCCATATTCTTCGAGTTGATGAAAATCTCGAACGGGCGTCGGTGCCCTGCGATCACAGTGTCATTGATGGTGACATAAATCGCATGTTCCGACCCCGGCCATTTCAGCTTGTAGGTATGGCCTTCCAGGGCCTCTGGTCGGTCGAACGGGTCGGACAGGTAAACGACATCGCCGCTGGTTTTGGGGGCGGGCTCGGCTTCTGACACCGACAGGACAGAGCCGGTCACGTCATTGGGCCGGTAGGTGGTGCAGCCCTTGCAGCCCATATCCCATGCCGCCAGATACACGTCCTTGAACGCATCGAAGGAAATATCCTCGGGGCAGTTTATGGTTTTCGAGATGCTGCTATCGACCCATTTCTGCGCCGCCGCCTGCATCTTGACATGGTCCATGGGTGCCAGCGTTTGCGCGGTCACGACATGCTCTGGCAAGGGCGCGTCGCCGTGCAACTGCCGCCACAGGGCGACGGCGTAATCCTCGACCACTTCTTCGGTGCGCGAGCCGTCCTTTTGCAGCACCTTTCGGGTGTAGCTGGTGGCGAAAATGGGTTCGATCCCGGAACTGACATTGCCAGCATACAGGCTGATCGTGCCCGTGGGTGCAATCGAGGTCAGCAGCGCGTTGCGGATGCCGTGTTCGGCCACCGCCGCGCGCACATCGGCATCCATGGCCTGCATGGTGCCCGATGCCAGATAGGCATCGCGGTCATAAAGCGGGAACGCCCCCTTTTCGCGCGCAAGCTCCACACTGGCCAGATAAGCCGCGCGGGCGACCGCGCGCATCCAGTCGTCGGTCGCCGCCACCGCCGCGTCAGAGCCATAGCGCAACCCCGTCAGGACCAGCGCATCGGCAAGGCCCGTCACGCCCAGCCCGATCCGGCGCTTGGCCTGCGCTTCCTGCGCTTGGGCCGGCAACGGGAAGCGGGACACATCCACAACATTGTCCATCATCCGCACCGCCACGCGCACCAGATCGTCCAGCGCGGCCATGTCGAGCGCGGCCGCGTCGGTGAACGGATCACGCACCAACCGGGCAAGGTTGATCGACCCCAGCAGGCATGCGCCATAGGGCGGCAGGGGCTGTTCGCCGCAAGGGTTGGTCGCGGCGATGGTTTCGCAATAGGCAAGGTTGTTGGCGGCATTGATCCGGTCGATGAAGATCACCCCCGGTTCGGCATAATCATATGTCGCGCGCATGATCTGGTTCCACAGATCCCGCGCCCGCACGGTGCGGTAAACGCGGCCATCGAAAACCAGATCCCACGATCCATCCGCTTTGACCGCATCCATGAACGGGTCGGTCACAAGCACCGACAGGTTGAACATGCGTAAGCGTGCCGCGTCCTGCTTTGCGGTTATGAAATCCTCAATATCCGGGTGGTCGCAGCGCATGGTTGCCATCATCGCGCCCCGGCGGCTGCCCGCCGACATGATGGTGCGGCACATCGCATCCCATACATCCATGAACGACAGCGGCCCAGAGGCATCTGCCGCCACCCCATGCACCGCCGCGCCCTTGGGCCGAATGGTGCTGAAATCATACCCGATCCCGCCACCCTGCTGCATGGTCAAAGCGGCCTCTTTCAACATGTCGAAAATGCCGCCCATGCTGTCAGGGATGGTGCCCATCACGAAACAGTTGAACAAGGTCACACTGCGCCCGGTGCCCGCGCCTGCGGTAATACGGCCTGCGGGCAGGAATTTGAAATCCTCCAGCGCTGAATAGAAGCGATCTTCCCACGCGGCGGGGTCAGCTTCAGCCTGCGCCAGCGCGCGGGCAATCCGGCGCCAGCTCTCCTCGACCGTGTGGTCCTTTACCGACCCATCAGCCGATTTCAGGCGATATTTCATATCCCATATCTGTTCTGCAATGGGAGCAGAGAATCGGCTCATAGTGGCATCCTTTGGGGTTGGCACGGGGGAAGTGACAAAATAGGCCTTGCAAAGGCGTCGGTCAACGCTGTCATAGCGCTGTTACCGCCACGACCGTACAGGACCAGTATGAGCGCGCTTTCAAGAGGATGGGCCGGCGTTGTCGCGGCATTAGGGGTGACAGCCATCTTGGGCTATGGCGCGATATTCTACGCGTTTCCCATTCTTGTGCCCTTCGTCGCGGCAGATTTCGGCGTGACCCCGGCAACCTTGTTCGGCATCTTTTCCGCAGGCTTGTTTCTGGGCGGGGTGCTGTCCAGCCGGTTCGGCGGATGGCTGGACCGCTTTGGCGCGCCCCGCGTTATGACCTTGGCCAGCGCATGTGTAGCAGCGCTGTTCATTGGCATGGCGGTTGCACCGAATATCTGGGTTTACGGCGCGCTTGTCATCACGCTCGAAGCTATCAGCTTTTTGGTGCTTTATGATGCGGCCTTCGCGGCGCTGGCGTTGCGCGTGCCACGCGGCACGCGGCAGGCCATCACGCGGCTGACATTGATCGGCGGCTTTGCCTCGACCCTGTTTTGGCCGCTGACCGGCTGGATGGTGGACAGCATCGGCTGGCGCGGCTGCTATATGGTCTTTGCGGCCCTACACTTGCTGGTCGCCCTGCCCCTGCACGGCTGGATCGCCACTTTGGGCAGCAAAGCCGCCCTAGCCCCACACCCCGAAACGCCCCCTGCGCCCGAATGGCCCCCAGTGCCGCCTGCCCAAACGACCCGCGCCTTCTGGTTTCTGGGCGTCAGTTTCGCGCTGACCGGCATAACCATCGCAGCCTTTGGCGTGCATCTGGTGCCGGTGCTGCTGGAACGCGGCTTGGGGCAAAACGCTTATCTGGTGGGCATGGCAATGGGACCGACACAGGTTCTGGTGCGGGTGGTCGATGCCACGCTCTGGCGCGGGTTCCACCCGCTCAGCGTGGCAATGATTTCTGGTAGCGCGGTGGTGCTGGCGGTGCTGGCACTGCTGTTGCCCGGCGATCTTGGGCTGGCGCTGGCCTTTGCCGTGCTGTTTGGCGCAGGGCAAGGGCTGGCCAGCATCGTGCGCGGCGCGGTGCCGCTGGCGTTGTTCGGACCTGTCGGGCTGGGCAGGCGGTTGGGCCAATTGGCAGGGCTGCGCAATGTCAGCGCCGCCGCAGCGCCAGTGCTGTTCGCGGTGGCGCAACAGACAATCGGGCTGCCCGCCACCCTGTGGCTGACACTGGCGATTGCCCTTGCCGGGCTGGCACTGCTGGTGCCGCTGCGCAAACTGGCGCCAGCGCGCTGATCGGACTTGCCCCCAATGACCGACAGGTTAATTAGACCCCATGGCACAGTTGCACCTTGTGAAGATTTGCGTCGGCGCGGAAACGGTCGATGACCTGTTGGACTGGCAGCGCAACCCGCGCGCCAAAGGGCCAGATGGATTGCCGCGCCACGTGACCCGTATGTGGCCCAAACGCGCCGAGGAATTGCTGGCGGGCGGGTCGCTCTATTGGGTGTTCAAAGGGTCCATTCTGGCGCGGCAGTGCATTTTGCGTCTGGACGAAGCGATGGGGGCAGACGGGATTGCCCGCTGCGCTATCGTGCTTGACCCCCATGTCGTGCGCACCCATGCCGCGACGCGCCGACCGTTCCAAGGCTGGCGCTACCTGAAAGCCGAAGACGCACCCCCAGACCTGCCCAAAGCCCGCGCGGGCGATGACAGCTTGCCGCCAGACCTTGATGCGATGCTGGCCGAAATCGGGCTGCGCTAGCCGATCTGCGACAAGGTCGGGAATGTTTCCAGCAGCCACCAGCTGAACCGGGTGAAGGCTCCTGTAACCATGGCCAGCCCGACCAGCAGCAACAGCCCGCCCATGACTTTTTCGATCAGCCCCATATGGCGCTTGATCCGGTTCATAAGGGTCATGGAGCGTTGCACGAAAACCGCGGCCAGCAGAAAGGGCAGTCCCAGCCCCAGCGCATAGATGCCCAGCATCAACGTGCCGCGTGCCGAATCGGCTTCGGTTGCGGCCATGGACAGGATCGCGCCCAGAACCGGGCCAATGCACGGCGTCCAACCAAAGGCAAAAGCCAGCCCCAGCACATAGGCCCCAAAGGCCGAGCCGCCCTTGTCGCCCGCGTCGATCCGCGCCTCGCGCATCAGGAACGGAATGCGGAACACGCCCAGGAAGTGCAGGCCGAACACAATGACCACCGCCCCCGCGATTTGGCCGAACAATTCGGCATTGCGCAAGAACAGGTTGCCCATGGTAGAGGCCGTGAACCCAAGGATCAGGAACACAGTCGACAGCCCCATCACGAAGAACAGCGCCGGCACGATGGTGCGCCGCCGCTGCGTGCCCGATGTCATTTCCTGCATCGACACACCGCCCATATAGGCCAAGTAGGGCGGCACGATGGGCAAGACGCAGGGCGACAAGAAAGACAGGATACCGCCCGCGAAGGCGATCATCAGCGCGGGTAAAAGCGCCGCATCAAATAGGTCTATGCCGAACATGAAGGGCCTTTGGTGTCAAACATCCGCAAGGGTAATCCAAGGACTGGCAAAGATCACGCGCCCGCGCCGTCACTTTCCCGTGGTCAGGATAAGCGACGGCGCAGGGCAGTTAGTCAGCGGGACCACCAGCCACGGCGGCGCGGCTTCTCTGCGACCGGGGCGGTTTCTGCGGCCGGGGTGGCTGCGTCCTCATCCCCTGCGGGGTCTGACGCGGGTTCAGCTACATCGGTCACGGGCACCTCGGTTTCTGCGGCCTCAGTCGTGACCTCTGCCGCCGTTGGCACCGACAGTTCCTCGGGTGCCGCAGACGCTGTCTCCACAAAGGCAGGCTCTGCCGCCGGTTCTGCCGCAGGGGCGTCCGTGACCGTGGCTGACGGGGCCGCTTCGGGCACAGCGCTGTCGGCCACTGCATCCTCTGACACAGGCGCTTCCACCTCTGCCGCCGGTTTACGGCGACTGCGGCTACGGCGCGCAGGCTTCTTTGGCGCAGCAGCCTCGGTCGCTTCATCCGACGGAAGCTCTGCGCTCTCGCCCTCGGTCACGGGCTCCGCCACGGGCTTCTTTGCACGCGAGGCACGCTTGCGCTTGGGCTTTTCGGCCGGGGGCGCTTCGGGCGCGGGAGCCTCAACGGCTTCCGGCGTGATGTCATCTGCCTCTGGCGCAACCTCGGAATCCGTAAGGGATTCCGGACCGGATTCCGATTCGGAATCCGGCGTTGCGTCCTCGGCTCCAGTTTCGCCATCCTTGCCACCGCGCCGACGCCGCCGACGCCGGCGCTTCTTGCGCGGCTGCTCTTCGGTGTCAGCGTTGGTCTCTTCCGCCACCACATCGGTATCTTCGGGCTCTTCTTCCAGCTCGGGCATGAGCTTGCTGTCCATGGACACGACCGCCGCCTGCGGGGTGGGCACACGGGTGGCGGTCTTGAATTTCTCGATCACGAAATCAGGGCTGACCAGCGCCGGGTCCGCTTCCAGACGTACCGCCATCCCGAACCGCGCCTCGATCTGCGCAAGGTGTTCGCGCTTGTAGTTGAACAGGAAGTTCACCACAGCTGCGGGCGCACGCACCAACACTTCGCGGGATTTGCCGCGCGTGCCCTCTTCTTCAATCTGACGCAGCACGGTTAGCGCCATGCTGTCATCGGACCGGATCAGCCCAGTGCCATGGCAATGCGCGCAAGGCTGTGTGGTCGCTTCCAACATGCCGGGGCGCAGGCGCTGGCGGCTCATTTCCAGCAAACCGAAGCCAGAGATGCGCCCGACCTGAATCCGCGCGCGGTCGGTTTTCAGCTTGTCTTTCAGCATCTTCTCGACAGCGGCGTTGTTCTTGCGCTCTTCCATGTCGATGAAGTCGATGACAATCAACCCGGCCAAGTCGCGCAGGCGCAATTGCCGCGCGATTTCTGCCGCCGCTTCCAGGTTGGTCTTGACCGCCGTATCCTCAATCGACCCTTCGCGCGTCGCCCGCCCAGAGTTGATGTCGATGGCAACCAGCGCCTCGGTGATCCCGATCACAATATAGCCGCCTGACGGCAGCTGCACCGTCGGGTTGAACATGGCGGTCAGCGTCGTTTCAACTTGGTAGCGCGCGAAAAGCGGCAGGCCCTCGTCATACAGTTTCACGTTCTTGGCGTGGGACGGCATGATCATTTTCATGAAGTCCTTGGCCACGCGATAGCCGGCCTCGCCTTCGACCAGAACCTCGTCGATATCCTTGTTGTACAAGTCACGGATCGACCGCTTGATCAGGTTGCCTTCCTCGTAGATCGGGGTCGGCGCGATGGATTTCAGCGTGAGGTCGCGGATCTGTTCCCAAAGACGCAGCAGGTATTCATAGTCGCGCTTGATCTCTGCCCGGGTGCGGTTCGCGCCCGCAGTGCGGATGATCAGCCCCGCACCTTCGGGCACGGTGATTTCGGCCGCGATGGCCTTCAGTTTCTGACGGTCTGCGGCATTGGTAATTTTGCGGCTGATCCCGCCGCCGCGCGCCGTGTTGGGCATCAACACGCAGTAGCGGCCCGCCAGCGACAGGTAGGTGGTCAGCGCAGCGCCTTTGTTGCCGCGCTCTTCCTTGACGACCTGCACCAGCATGATCTGGCGCACCTTGATGACTTCCTGAATCTTGTAGCGGCGCATCCGCGGCTTGCGGCGCGGGCGCGCTTCTTCGATCGGGTCACCATCCGAGATAGACTCGATCCGGTCGTCAAGATCGCTGGCATGCTCTGCTGCGACATAGGCCTCTTCGTCCGACGCATGTTCTGCGTCGGCGCCATCGGCATCATCCAAAGGCTCGGTGGTTGCAGGGGCCTCTGCGGCATCGGCTGGCATGTCGGCGTCGCCGGGCTGTGCCGCGCGCTCTGCGGCCTGCGGCTGCGCGCCTTCTGCATCCGCGTCGCCCTCGGCTGGGGCCGCGCTCTCATGGCTACGTTCGTCGCCATCGCCCAAGGGCTCGACAATATCCATGCCGGCGATGTCGCCGGTCTGCACCTGATCGTCCGCCTCGACCGCTTCGGCCTTGGCCGATTTGCGGCGATTGCTGGAGCGGCGCGGCTTGCGGGCCGGTTTTTCGGCCTTGGGCGCGTCATCCTCATCTGCATCGGCGGCCAGCGCCCGTTCCTCTTCCAGAAGCGCTGCGCGATCGGCAGCGGGGATCTGGTAATAGTCGGGGTGGATTTCGTTGAAGGCCAAAAAGCCATGGCGGTTGCCGCCATAATCAACAAACGCCGCCTGAAGCGATGGTTCGACCCGAGTAACCTTGGCTAGGTAGATATTGCCGGCAAGCTGACGGCGGCTGGCGGTTTCAAAATCGAATTCCTCGACCTTGTTGCCGTCCACCACGACGACGCGGGTTTCTTCCGCATGCGTGGCATCGATAAGCATTTTCTGTGGCATTGTGTTCCGTTGCATCCAGGACCAAGCGGGCCATGCAGCACGGGCAAAGAGCCGGGCGGCGCGTCAGGCGTGGCGGGATGGCTTGTCAGAGCGCCAAACGGACCCGGATTGGCGCAGCGCTCTATCAACACCGCGGCAGAAACCCTGCTGCGGGATAGAGCTGACATGCGCATCGGTCCGTTCATCGCGGTTCCAAAAGTGCCACGTCGCCGTGGCTGTTCAGGTTACGCCCGGTCATTCGCGAAAACGAGACGGGCATTTCAAGCCTTGCGGCCTATCCATCTGCCAAGGGAACGCGGCGGGTTCGGCACGTTCGTCCACCAAGGCAGCGAAATCTGTCGGGGTTTGCACTTACGATGCAGACCTTAACACGCGTAGCATAACGACCAACTGCGCCAAATGACAATGGCAATTCCGCGTCAGGTCCGAAATCGCCCCATTCTCAGGTATAATCGGACCGCACCAACCCGTATTTCGCCATCTTCTCGTTCAAGGTGCGGCGCGGCAGGCGCAATTCTTCCATGACTGCCGCGATAGACCCTTTGTGCCGCCGCATCGTATTGTCGATCAGAATGCGCTCGAACGCTTCGACATGCTCTTTCAGCGGCTTGCCCTCGGTGGTCATCGCCTCGCCGACAGCTTCGTTATCGGCCATGACCAATGACATGAGCGCGCCATCCTCGCGGCGGCTTTGCAGCACGCAGCGCTCGGCAATGGTGACAAGCTGGCGCACATTGCCGGGCCATGGCGCTTGCAACAGTTGGGCGGCATCGGGCATGGACAGCTCTGGCACCGCGCAGCCGTATTCCTCTGCGAACTGGCCCAGATATTCGTTGAACAGCGCGATAATATCCTGCCCCCGCGTGCGCAGCGGCGGCAGCACGATCTTATGCGCGCCAAGGCGGAAGAACAGATCCGGGCGCAAGGCGTCCTCTAGCGTCTGGTTCTGCTTGTGAGCGTTGCACACGGCAATGATGCGGGTTTCGGGCGGGGTGCCTTGCGCATCGACAAAAGCCAGCAGGCGAGCCTGAACCGGTTCCGACAGTGCCTCGATATCTTCCAGCACCAGCGTGCCGCCGCGCACCACATCGGCAAGCGGACGTTCGGCGCTGTCGGGCGCGGCGGGGCCAAACAGGCGGGCGATCAGATCCGCGTCCTCCAGCCCCGCGCAGTTCAATGAAACCAGTTTGCGCGCCGACCGGCTGCCAACTGCGTGCAACGCATGAGCGACCAGAGTCTTGCCGGTGCCGGTTTCGCCGTCAATCAGAACATGCCCATCCGCCTGCCCGATATCGAGGATATCCTCGCGCAGCCGCTGCATAAGTGGCGAATCCCCGACAAGACGTTTCATCATTGTCGCGCCATCGGCCAGTTCTGACCGCAAGGCCCGCGCTTCCATCGCCTGCGCGCGGACTTTTGCCGCGCGTTCGGCCAGCGCCATCATCTTTTCCGGGTTGAACGGCTTTTCCAGAAAATCGAATGCGCCAAGGCGCATGGCCTCGACCGCCATGGGCACATCGCCATGACCGGTTATCAGGATGACCGGAATCGTGCTGTCAAGCGCGTTGATCCGCTTCAGAAGCGCCATCCCATCCAGTCCCGGCATCCGGATATCGGTAATGACGACGCCGGGAAAATCACTGTCGATCGCTGCGATCGCTTCGGCCCCATCGGCATAGGTTTCGGTCTTGAAACCGGACAAGGCCAGCCATTGGCTGATGGATTGGCGCATATCCTGTTCATCATCGACAATGGCGACATGCATGGCGCGACTCATAGGCGCGATCCTTTCAGTTTTGGCCAGATGGCCCAAGCCCCCGACCACAGGCAAGCGGTTTCAGGGCACATTCGCGTTACGTCCCGCCCGTCTGGGGCGCGACATGAAGGGGGAACTCGACCTCGAACACCGCGCCGCCTTCGCCGGGGTTCATGGCCGTCAGACGCCCGCCATGATCCTTGACGATGCCCGAGGAAATTGCCAGCCCAAGCCCAACCCCCTGCCCCGCCGGTTTGGTTGTGTAGAACGGCTCGAACAGGCTGTCGATATCGGCGATCCCCTCACCATTGTCGCGCACGGTCAGCTTGGCTGTGTCGCCCTTGCTAAGGATAATGTCGATCTGCGGCGCATTCATGTTGCGGGTGGCGTCCACGGCGTTGCGCACAAGGTTCAGGATCACCTGTTCCACGCGCACGCTGTCGCCCAGAATCATAACCGGGGCGGGCGGCACGGTGCGCACCAACAACACCCGGCTGTCGCGCAGCAGGGGTTCTGTCATGGTCAAGGCATCTGCCACGCAGGTGCGCAGGTCGATGGGGGCAAAGGCCTCTCCACCCTTGCGGGCAAAGGATTTCAGCGTTCGGGCAATCGCACCCATACGGTCGATCAGGTCATCAATACGCTGGAAGGACGCCAGCGCCTCTTCGGTGCGCTTGCGTTTCAGAAGCAGCCGCGCCCCGGCCAGATAGGTTTTCATCGCGGCCAGTGGCTGGTTCAATTCATGGCTGACAGAGGCCGACATCTCACCAAGGCTGGCCAGCTTGGAAGATTGCGCCAGCGTCTGTTCGGCCACGGCCAGATCTTTTTGCATCCGCACACGCGCCGCGACCTCGCGTTGCAGACGGGCATTGAGCGCGCGCAACTCTTCGGATTCGCGCTGGAACAGGGCAGATTGCGTGTAAGCGCGGCGGCTGAGGATATAGAAGGTCAGCGCCAGAAGCAGCGCGAAACCGGTCATAACCAGCGCCAGCGCCGCATTGACCTGCTGGCGCACCGAATCGTACCGGGTGAAACTGACCAGCCGCCAGCCCCGGAACGGCACCCGCACTTCGGATCGCAGCACCGCCTCGCCGCGCACGAAGGCATCGGGTGATGGTTGGGTCCAGTCGGTCGTAGCACGAAAGGCGCGGGCAATGGCCGAGGGCGCATCGCGGATCGCCAATGCTTCTTCCAGCGACCGCCCGCGCCAGCGCGGCTCTGTCGCCAGCACGATCCGGCCAGAGGATTCCAGCAGCGCCACCGCATCGGCAAACCCGGCCCAGCTCCGTTCGAATTTCGACAAATCCGCCGACACCACGACCACGCCCAATACATCGCGCCCGTCCCGCACCCCCCGAGAGAAGGTGAAGCTGAAGGCGCCGCTATCCAGTTCGCGGGTCTGGAAGATGGTCTCGGGGGTGCGCCGCGCCTCGACAAAGGCCGCATCGGATGATCGCATCGTGCCCAGAATATTGCGGTCGGTGGCCCCCACGGTGCGCCCGTTATGGTCCAGAAGTTCGATAGAGGCCGCGCCGATTTCGTCTTGCAGGTCGATCAACCGCTGCGAGATGGTGGCGAAATTGGCATCGCGCAAGGCATCTGTGATTACCGGGTCGCGCGCCAGCAATAGCGGCACGACCGAATTGCGCTGCAATTCCGACTGGATATTCCCGGAATATAGAACCAGCCGCAACTCCGCGCGGTTGCGGGTGGCTTCGGTAAAGCTGGTGGACAGCCAGCCATTCAGAAACCAAGTGCTGCCCGCCGCCACCAACAGCAGCGCGATCACCGCCATACGCCCCCAAAGCGGTATGCCAAGAATGCTGGCACGGCGATTGTCCAGATCGGGCGGGCTAATCATGCCTGCAAGGATATGGCGATTGCCGGGGCCGCTCAAGCGAGCCGTTTTCAGCCGGGCACGAAAGCGCCGATCAACCCGGCGAATAACGCACGGCCATCAGCGCTGCCATGAGCGGCTTCCATCGCGCGTTCGGGATGCGGCATCATTCCCAGCACACGGCGGTTTTCCGACAGGATACCGGCAATATCCCCATCCGACCCGTTGGGGTTCTGCGCATAGGTAAAGGCCACGCGCCCCTCGCCCTGCAAGCGGGCGACGGTGTCGGCATCGGCGGTGAAATTGCCGTCATGATGCGCGACAGGCACGGTAATCTGCGCGCCTTGTGCGTAACCCACGGTAAAGGCGCTATCCGTGCTGGCCACGTTCAGCGCAACAGGCTTGCAGACGAATTTCAGCCCGGCATTGCGCAACAGCGCGCCCGGCAGAAGGCCCATTTCCAGCAGCACCTGAAACCCGTTGCACACGCCCAGCACATAGCCCCCGGCCTGCGCATGTGCCGCAATGGCCGTGCCTATGGGCGAGCGCGCGGCAATCGCGCCGCAGCGCAGGTAGTCGCCATAGGAAAACCCACCGGGCAAGCCAACCACGTCCACGCCGTCGGGCAGGGACGTGTCCTTGTGCCAAACGCGCACGACCTCTGCGCCCGACTGCTCAAAGGCAACGGCCAGATCGCGGTCGCAATTCGACCCCGGAAAGGTGATGACGGCGGCTTTCATGGCTTACCCTTCCAGCGGTTCCAGCGCGTAGCTTTCGATGACGGTATTCGCCAGCAGCCGCTCGCACATGGCGCGGGCCTGCTCCGTGGCGCGGGTCGGGTCTGTTTCGGCCAGATCCAGTTCAATCATCTTGCCTTGGCGCACCTGATTGACGCCGTCGAACCCAAGCGAGCCGAGCGCATGGCGCACGGCCTCGCCCTGCGGGTCCAGAACACCGGGTTTCAGGGTGACGATGACACGCATTTTCATGGCTGGAACTACCTTTTAATTCATCAACTTGGGTTTGGTCATGGGGGTCGCGTTGCGGGGCATCACGCCCAACCGCCGCGCGACTTCGGAATAAGCGTCGGTCAGGTTGCCAAGGTCGCGGCGGAACACGTCCTTGTCCAGCTTCTGTCCGGTCTTGATATCCCACAGGCGGCACGAATCGGGGCTGATTTCATCGGCAATGACCAGCCGTTGCATATCGCCTTCGAACTGGCGGCCAATTTCGATCTTGAAATCGACCAGCGTGATGCCGACCGCCAGCATGATCCCCGACAGGAAATCATTGACCCGCACAGCCAAGGCCACCATGTCATCCAAGTCCTGATGGCTGGCCCAGTTGAACGCAAGGATTTGATCTTCGCTGACCAGCGGGTCGCCCAGCTTGTCGTCCTTGTAATAAAACTCGATGATCGGGCGCGGCAAGCGTGTGCCTTCTTCTATGCCCAGACGCTTGGACATGGACCCCGCGGCAATGTTGCGCACGACCACTTCCAGCGGAATAATCTCGACCGCGCGGATCAACTGCTCGCGCATGTTGATGCGCTTGATGAAATGCGTGGGCACCCCGATCTGGTTCAGCCCGGACATGACAAATTCCGACAGCATGTTGTTCAACACGCCCTTGCCATCGATCACGTCGCGCTTTTCCGCGTTGAAGGCGGTGGCATCATCTTTGAAATATTGCACCAGCGTGCCCGGTTCGGGGCCCTCATAGAGAATCTTGGCCTTGCCCTCATAAACTTTCGTGCGGCGCGCCATCGGCATTCTCCAACAGGTGTAGCACCGCGAAATGCGGTGTGATCTGGGGTGCCTATACTCCAGCCTGAACGCGGTCGCAAGCAAAGCTGTCAGCCACCGCGACACCCTGTTTAACCTTGCAGCATGGCACGGCACCGGGCATATGTTGCGCAACGCCAATTCAACGGACGAGGCCAGTGATGACCACCTTTAACGACCGCGAACGCGCCTTCGAGAATAAATACGCCCATGATGCGGAAATGCAGTTCAAGGCCATTGCGCGCCGCAACAAGAAACTGGGCCTGTGGGCTGCGGGCTTGCTGGGCAAGACCGGCGATGCGGTCGAAGCCTATGCCATGGACGTGATCCGCGCCGATTTCGAGGAAGAGGGCCACGAGGACGTGTTCCGCAAGGTGGCCGCCGATCTGGCGGACAAAGCGGACGAAGCCACGATCCGCGACAAGATGGCGGAACTGCTGGCAGAGGCAAAGGCGGAACTGGCCGAAGGTTAAGGCCAAGCAGGTCGGCGCGCGCAGTTTGCGTTTGATCTGCGCCCCCGCTTTGCGCTAAGCGCGCCATGATGAAAGGGGGCCACCCGGCCCCTCGCTGCATGGTGGACCCGACATGACCGACGCGCTGACCGAAATGCTGGCAACCCGCGACTGGCTTCTGGCCGATGGCGCGACCGGCACCAACCTGTTCAACATGGGTCTGCAATCTGGCGACGCCCCGGAATTGTGGAATGCCGACGAACCGGAAAAGATTCGCACGCTCTATCGTGGCGCGGTCGAAGCCGGGTCGGACCTGTTCCTGACCAATACATTCGGCGGCAATGCCAGCCGCCTGAAGCTGCATGACGCGCAAGCGCGCGTGCATGAATTGAATCGCCTTGGCGCGGAACTGGGCCGCGAGGTGGCCGATGCCAGTGGTCGCCGTGTGATCGTCGCCGGGTCGATCGGCCCGACAGGAGAGATCATGGCGCCGATGGGCAGCCTGACGCACGCGCTGGCGGTCGAGATGTTCCATGAACAGGCCGAAGGGCTGAAAGCAGGCGGGGCCGATGTGTTGTGGGTGGAAACCATTTCCGCCCCCGAGGAATACAAGGCCGCGTCCGAGGCCGCCGCGCTGGCTGACATGCCATGGTGCGGCACCATGAGTTTTGACACCGCCGGGCGCACCATGATGGGCCTGACCTCTGCGGCGATGGTGCAGATGGTCGATAAGCTGGCGCATAAGCCGCTGGCTTTTGGCGCGAATTGCGGGGTTGGCGCATCGGACCTGCTGCGCACCGCGCTTGGCTTTGTCGAAGCGGGCGCAACGCTGCCGATCATTGCCAAGGGCAATGCGGGTATTCCGAAATATGTAGACGGTCACATCCACTACGATGGCACGCCAGAGCTGATGGCCGATTACGCGGTCTTGGCGCGCGATTGCGGCGCGCGCATTATCGGGGGCTGCTGCGGCACGATGCCCGACCACCTGCGCGCCATGCGCGCAGCACTGGAAAGCCGCGCCCCCGGCCCGCGCCCGGATCTTGACACGATCAAGGCGCGAATCGGCGGGTTCTCTTCCGCCGTGGATGGGACAGAGGCTGACAGTCCCGACACACCCGCACGCCGGGGCAACCGCCGCCGCCGCGACGGTTAAGCTACCGCGCCGCTGCCCGGCTTTCGCGCCGGGCAGGTCGCCAAGCCCCACGTCAAGGTCGCAAATGGACGTGTCGGGCGCGACAAAATGCCCGACATACGCATCAGTTAACAAGCCAGCATGCGCCTTGGCGCGACCCTTCAAGAGGTGCCCCGAATGTCCGACGAAGAAGAAATCATCCTCTCCGACCTGTCCGATGACGAGCTTGTCGAGCAGATGATGGACGATCTTTATGACGGGATGCGCGAAGAGATCGAAGAAGCGGTCGGCATTCTGCTGGAACGCGGCTGGACGCCCTATGACATTCTGACCAAAGCGCTGGTCGCAGGCATGACCATCGTGGGGCACGATTTCCGCGACGGCATTCTGTTCGTGCCCGAAGTGCTGCTGGCCGCCAATGCCATGAAGGGCGGCATGGCCATTCTCAAACCGCTGCTGGTGGAAACCGGCGCGCCGCGCATGGGCAAGATGGTGATCGGCACCGTCAAGGGCGATATCCACGACATTGGCAAAAACCTTGTCGCCATGATGATGGAAGGCGCGGGGTTCGAGGTGATCGACATGGGCATCAACAACGCGGTTGAAGCCTATCTGGAAACGCTGGAACGCGAACAGCCCGATATTCTGGGCATGTCGGCGCTGCTGACCACGACCATGCCCTACATGAAGGTGGTCATCGACACGCTGGTCGCCAAGGGCCTGCGCGACGATTACATCGTGCTGGTGGGCGGCGCGCCGCTGAACGAGGAATTCGGCCGCGCCATTGGCGCTGACGCCTATTGCCGCGATGCCGCTGTTGCCGTTGAAACCGCGAAAACGCTGGTCGCGCGCAAACACAACCAGATGCCGGCGGGCTGATACCCGCCGAAGGATTGCGCGCGGGGCTATTCGGCCCAGCGCCCTTTTCCTATGCAGCCAACCGTCTGCCCCGCGGCGAATGCTGTGTCATGAGTATTTTTGGCAAGATGAAATCAGCCACGATCAGAACGGGACCGGCGCGCTGACGGTCAACCCGCGCCCGCCATCGGGGTGGCGCAGCCGCAATTCGCGCGCATGCAGCATCAGGCGCGGGAAAGCTGCCGCTTCTGCGGTCGCATAGAACGGATCGCCCAAAATGGGGTGGCCCATGGCCAGCATATGCACCCGCAATTGATGGCTGCGCCCGGTGACAGGGCTAAGCCGCAGGCGCGAGCCGTGCTCTTCATGGCGCAGCACCGCCCAATCGGTTTGGGCCGGGCGGCCCGTGTCGTGGCACACCATCTGGCGCGGGCGATTCGGCCAATCAACGGTCAGCGGCAAATCCACCCGGCCCGATGGCTCGGCCACCTGCCCCCAGACCCGCGCCACATACTGCTTGCGGGTTTGGCGCTTCTCGAATTGCAGGCCAAGGTGACGCTGCGCCATGGGACTGCGCGCAAAGACGATCACACCTGACGTGTCCATATCCAGCCGGTGCACCAACAACGCTTCGGGAAACACGGCCTGAACGCGGGCCAGCAGGCAATCGGCCAGATGCGCGCCACGCCCCGGCACAGATAGCAGCCCGGCAGGCTTGTCGATGAAGACAAGCTCATGATCTTCGTGCAGAATGACCAAATCATCCTGCGGCGGCTGATAAATGAAATCGGACATGGGCCGGGTGTGCCGGAAATGGCGCGGCCGCGCAAGCTTCTGCGCGGCGCGATTGCCAGACGCCGCCAGTCCCGTATGTTTGCGCAAAGAAATGGAGGATTGGATGAGAACGCATTTCATGGCTATGACCATTGCGGCCTTGGCCCTGCTTCCCGGCACTGCAAGCGCGCAGATATTGGTCGATGCAACCGACCCCGCCCGCATTGCGGAAATCGCGCGCGGCTACGGGGCGGTCGAGGTCACCACCGATGCTGTCGGCGATCCGATGCTGCGCGGGCGCATGGACGGGACGCAATACCTTGTGTTCTTCTATGGGTGCCAGAATGGCCGCGACTGCACCAATATCCAGTTCCGGGCAGCATGGCAGAATGACGGGTCCGTCACCGAAAGCACGATACAAGCTTGGAATGCCGAAAACCGGTTTGGCAAGGCAATGCTGGATGCAGAGCGCGATCCAGTCATTCAATGGGATGTGAACCTGTTTGGCGGCGTAAGCCGGACCAACCTAGATGACACATTCGATTGGTGGCGCGTCGTTCTACAGGGGTTCGAAAGCCGCTTGTATTGACACGCTACCCCCCGGTCAAAGGCGAGATTGCACCGCATAGACATCGGCATTGATGCTTGGCGCATCGTAATGCAGCTCTGACGTGATGACGCCGGGCTTAGCGGCGATCTGTTCCATCAGCCGGTGCGGGTAATAACCAGAGCGCAGATCCCCGAAACCCGGCAATTCGCGCAGAATGGCAATCGTGGACACGGCGCAATGCGCAGGCGGGACTGGCCCCGCCTCAGAGGCAAGCTGTTTGGCGCGCAGGGCCGTTTCCATAGATACCGGAATACGCTGCACCACGGTGTAATGCGTCTCGCGGGTGTGACTAAGGTAGTAGGACGCGCCAATCTGCGGTGTCATGCCGTAATGCAGGTCATTGCGTTCGGGCACGTTGGGCAGTTTCCAGCTACCCGCGGGGTCGAACAGCACACGTTCATCCGCGTTGATGAACAGCGCCGTATGGTCGCCGCGCTTGGTGCTGTAATTCATGACCGTCACGACGGTCAGTTCCGCCTGTCCGCCATGAACATAGCGCGCAGCCTGAACGGCTGCGTCGGGCGCCCAGACGCGTTCGCCCGCGCAGGCCGATAGTGTGACGACAGCCAGCACCACAAGCACAAGAATGCGAAGCTGCGGAAGCGTCCGCAAGGAAAGGATTGCCTGCATGATGTTGCCGCCAAATGCCCAGACAGGATCAGCCGTTGGCCAGCCCGATGAAGATCAGCACGCCAATGCTGATCGCTGCACCCCAGGTGACCATACGCATGAAACCGTCAAAGGTCTTTTCCTGAGTGCTGATATCCATCTTGCCATGTTCATGCTTGGCCATGTCGCAGTCTCCGTGTTCGCGTTGTTGCCTTGCTGATTACCGCATAGCCGCGAAGCTGTCATCCCTTTTGCGCGGCTATAGTGGCAATGCCGTGGTTTCCTTCAGAAACTCCATCACGAAACTGGCCGAAATGTCCGAAACAGGCACCCGTGCGGTCAGGGCTTTGTAGAACTGGTCATAGGCCGCCATATCCGCCACGCGCACGCGCAGCATATAGTCCAGATCGCCGGTCATGCGGTAGGCGCTGACCACCTGCGGCATGGCATTGACCGCGCGCTCGAACCGGGTGCGCCACTCGGCGTCATGCGCGCTGGTGCGGATTAGAACCACGGCCATCAGCGGGCAACCAAGCGTATCGGGGTCCAGCAGCGCGGGGCGGGCGCGGATCACACCTGCCTGTTCCAGCAATTTCACGCGCCGCCAGCAGGCATTGCGCGACAGGCCCGCAAGCTCTGCCAACGCGTCCATGGACAGCGTCGCGTCAGATTGCAAAACACGCAGGATGCGGCGGTCTATATCATCCAATGAAATCGGCATATCTTGGGACTGTATCCTGTTTTTATCGGAAAAACAGTGAAATTCGGGATGGTTTTCGATCCCGCATAGATATTCTGCGCCTGACAGTCAGAATATGGAGCACGCGATGTCCGCAATCGACCCCCAATCACGCGCAAAATCCTTGTTTGCCAAGGTGTTTCTGGACCATCCCGCCAGCGTGGACGAAAGCTATTTTCAGCATATGCGCTTTGCGTTCGGCTTTGCCGCATTGCTGGCAGTTGCGGCGGGCGCGGCGCTGGTCCATGCGGTTATTCCCGCCCTGTGCAAGACCACCGCCAGCACCATCCTGCGGCGGTTGCATGCGCGCCTGTCGCACCGTCACGCGCAGTAACACATGTGCCGCATTGCTGCCTATCAGGGGCCGGACATTCCGCTGGAACGGATCGTCACGCGGCCCGCGCATTCGCTTTTGTCGCAAAGCCGCCACGCGACCGAAGCCCCGATCCCGGTCAATGGCGACGGGTTCGGGCTGGCTTGGTATCGGCCCGACATGACCGAACCGGGCCTATATCGTGACGTGCTGCCCGCATGGGCCGATGCCAATTTGCAGAACCTGTGCCGGATGGTCAGCGCGCCAGTGTTCATCGCGCATGTCCGCGCCTCGACCATGGGCGAAACCAGCCGCGCGAATTGCCATCCGTTTGTATCGGGCGCGTGGTCGTTTTGTCATAACGGGCAGGTGCCGCATTTCGCCGCCATTCGCCGCAGCATGGATGCCGCCTTGCCAGATGCGCTTCACGCCCAGCGCCAAGGCACCACCGACAGCGAGATGATCTTCCTGACGCTGCTGGCGCTTGGGTTGGCGGATGACCCGGCACAAGCCCTGCGCGCGCTATTGCCGCGCATAACCCCACCCGCAGGCGCGGCCCCGCTGCGCCTGACCTGCGTGTTCAGCGACGGGGCACGGATGTTCGGGTTTCGCCATGCCTCTGACGGGGCATGTCCCAGCCTCTATGTCTCGGGGCGGCTGGATTCGGGTGGCCGCGCCATCGCGTCGGAACCTTTGTGCTGCCAGACAACCGCGTGGGAGGCGCTAGAGCCCGACACGCTTTATTGCCTGTCACACGGCACATTGACTGCCACAAGGATCACGCCCTGACCCACAGCCACGCCCCATCCGGCCCCATGCTGCGGCGCACCTGCCCCCGCCGTTCCAGATGGTTCAGATGCGCGACCGCTTCCACCAGCGCCAGCCCATAGGTGCCTTCGGTGATCTTGCGCTTGAACAGCGGCGCGAAGCACTCGCTGGCGCGGCGCGGTTCGGTCAGGTGATCGAGCAACCGGGCCAAGGCCCCGTGGTGGTTGTCGATCTTTTGGCGCAAGCGCATTGGCAGCCCGGTGAAGGGCAGTTTGTGACCGGGCAAGACAAGATGATCGTCGCGTGCAATAGTTTGGAATTGCGCACAGCTTTGCAGCCATTCCGCCACCGGGTCGGCGGTCGGTTCGGTCGCATAAACCCCAAGATTGGGCGAGATTGAGGGCAACAACTGATCCGCGCCCAGCACAAGGTTGCAATCGCGGCTCCACAGCGTGACCTGATCGGGCGCGTGGCCTTGGCCCAAGCGCACTTCCCAGTCGCGCCCCCCGGCGCGCACGGTATCGCCCTCTGACAACCGCTCGAACCCCAAGGGCAGCGGCGTGACGGCATCGGCAAAGTTGAAGGGGCGTTCCCCGGCGCGTTTGGCAAGGATGTCGGCCGCCATCCCCGCGCCGCGCCAGAATTCCAGCGTTTCGGGCGGCGGGCGGTCCTGGTCGTCAAGCGTCAGCATCCGCGCGAACAGCCATGCGGTGCGCGACATGGCCAAACGCGCGCCCTCGGCCTGAAACCAGCCTGCCAGCCCGATATGGTCGGGATGGTGGTGGCTGGCGATGACGCGGGTCACAGGCTTGCCGCGCAAAGGCCCGGCCAACAGCTTCACCCAAGCCCCGCGCGTGCGCTTGGTGTCAAAGCCCGTGTCAAACACTGTCCAGCCATCGCCATCGTCCAGCGCGTAGACATTGACATGGTCCAGCGCCATCGGCAGCGGCATCCGCGCCCAGAACACACCCGGCGCGATTTCCAGCGCTGTGCCTTCGTCGGGGGCGGCATCATACGGGTAACGAATACCGGGTTTCACGCAGTCAGATCCTCTGGGGACAGGCCCATATAGGCTGCGGGGTCCGACCGCATAGCAGCCAGATGCGCCGCATGCTCTGGCAACAGATGGTCGATATAGACCTGCGCCAAGGCCACGCGCGCCGCATCCCCGGCCTGTGCCGCGCGCAGGTGCATATCGGCCCCCAACACGCGAGCAAAGGCGCGCAGATAGGCGGTGGCGCCCGCCGCGCGACCTTCCATCCCCTGCCCTAGCATCCACTCGGTCGCGCCGCGCTGGGCGTGCACCGCATCGGCCACGGGCGCGCCCATATCCGCCGCGGAGGCGGTGGCGCTCATCTCATCCAGCAGCGCGAAAGCGGCCTTGCCGCCATCGCCCAGCTTGCGGCCCACAAGGTCGAGCGCCTGAATGGCATTGGTGCCTTCATAAATTGTCGTTACCCGCACATCACGCAGGAATTGCGCGGCACCCGTTTCCTCTATGAAGCCCATGCCGCCATGAATCTGGATACCCATATCCGAGACAGTGACCCCAGCCTCTGTGCCATAGGCCTTGGTGATCGGCGTCAGCCAGCCCGCGCGCGCGGACCACTCGTCACCGCCAGTGGCGGTTGCCATGTCGATTGCCACGCAATTTTCCATGGCAATGGCGCGGGCGGCGAAAATCTCGGCGCGCATGATGGCCAGTTGGCGGCGAATATCGGGGTGGTCGATGATCGCGGTCGCGCCCTTTGGCGTTGGCCCCTGTTTGCGGTCCTGCGCATAGGTCAGCGCGTGCTGATACGCGCCCTCGGCCACGCCAATGCCCTGCACGCCGACGCCGACGCGGGCATTGTTCATCATGGTGAACATGGCAGCCAGCCCCTTGTTCGGTGCGCCGACCAGCCAGCCGGTCGCCCCTTCATAGTCCATCACGCAGGTGGGAGAGCCGTGAATACCCAGTTTGTGTTCCAGACTGACCACGCGCAGGCTGTTGGGCTGTCCAAGGCTACCATCCTCATTCGGGATCACTTTTGGCACCAGAAACAGGCTGATGCCCTTGGACCCTGCCGGCGCATCGGGCAAGCGGGCCAGCACCAGATGACAGACATTCTGCGTGAAATCGCAATCGCCCCAGGAAATATAAATCTTTTGCCCGCTGATGTGGTAGCTGCCATCCGCCTGCGGCTCTGCCTTGGTGCGCAAAGCACCTACATCTGTGCCCGCCTGCGGCTCTGTCAGGTTCATCGTGCCCGACCATTCGCCGGAAATCAGCTTGGGCAGATAAAGCGCCTTGATCGCGTCCGAGGCATGATGTTCCAGCGCCTCTATCTGCCCTTGGGTCAGAAGCGGGTTCATCTGTAAGGACAGGCAGGCCGATGACATCATTTCATAAAACGCGGTCGACACGGTTTGCGGCATGCCCATGCCGCCGAATTCTGGCGCGGCGGAAATGCCGATCCAGCCGCCGGTCGCCAGCGCGCCGAACCCTTCGGCATAGCCCGGCGGGCTGACGACCGCGCCGTTTTCCAGCCGTGTGGGCGTCGTGTCACCGGGGCGGCGCAGGGGGGCAATCACTTCGGAACATATGCGCCCGCCTTCCGACAGGATCGCCTGCACCATGTCCGGTGTCGCCTCTGCAAAGCGGTCGGTCGCGCGGACCTGATCGAAGCCTGCGACATGGTCAAGGATGAAGGCGAAATCGCGCAAAGGGGGCGTGTAGGGCATGGGCCGCTCCATCAGGCTGGACAGGGTGTTGCCCTACTGATAGCCGGTTGCAATCCTTTGCAGAACCCCAACGCAGCGTCAGCGCATGGAAAACCACACGGAAACCGCCATTTTAGGCCCGGGCGACATAGCGCGCGCTGCACAACTTTTGCGTGCAGGGCGGCTTGTCGCCATGCCCACCGAAACCGTCTACGGGCTGGCAGGCGATGCGCGGAACCCCGAATCGGTCGCCGCCATCTTCGCGGCCAAAGGAAGGCCCGCGCATAACCCGCTGATCGTGCATCTGGACAGTCTGGACGCGGCAGAGCATCTGGCAAACCTGCCCGAAGCCGCCCGTGTTTTGGCCCAAGCCTTCTGGCCCGGCGCGCTGACGCTGGTTGCGCCCTTACGCCACGGTCACGGGCTGGCCAATGCGGTCACGGCGGGATTGCCCACGGTGGCGCTGCGGGTGCCCGCGCATCCGTTGGCCCGCGCGCTTTTGTCCGAATTCGGCGGGCCGGTGGCGGCCCCGTCGGCCAACCCTTCGGGCCGGATCAGCCCCACCACGGCGGCGCATGTCATGGCCGGGCTTGCCGGGCGGATCGCTGCGGTGCTGGATGGTGGCCCCTGCCCCGTTGGCGTGGAATCGACCATTTTGGGGTTCGAGGGCAATGAGGCCGTGTTGCTGCGCGAGGGCGGGATCAGCGCCGAACAGATTGCGGCTGTCTTGGGCCAGCCGCCGCGCACCAGAACCGGCGCCAAGATCACCGCACCGGGGCAAATGCTGTCGCATTACGCCCCCCGCGCGCGCGTGCGGCTGAACGTGACCACACCGCAACACGATGAAATCTGGATCGGCTTTGGCCCCGATTGCAGGGGCGCGGCGCTGTCGCTGTCGCTGTCGGGCGATCTGGATGAAGCGGCGGCCAAGCTGTTCGCCACATTGCACCAAGCCGACGCCATGGGCCAGCCTATCGCCATTGCCCCGGTTCCCGAACACGGGCTGGGGGCGGCCATCAATGACCGCTTGCGCCGCGCCGCTGCCCCGCGCGCTTAGTCGGCTTCAAACCCGTCGATGATTGCAATCGCCTCTTCGGCGGTGTCGACCATGTGGAACAGGTTCAGATCCTCGCGGCTGATGGTGCCTGCCTCTGCCAGCATGTCCCAGTTCACGACCTTGGACCAGAAATCGCGCCCGAACAGGATGAAGGGCAGTTTGGCCATGCGCTTGGTCTGGATCAGGGTCAGCGCCTCGAAGGTTTCATCCAGCGTGCCAAAGCCGCCGGGAAACACCGTGATCGCTTTGGCGCGCATCAGGAAATGCATCTTGCGAATGGCAAAGTAATGAAAGTTGAAGCACAAATCCGGCGTCACATGCGGGTTCGGGGCCTGCTCATGCGGCAGCACAATGTTCAACCCGATAGAGACACCGCCCGCCTGCTCTGCCCCCAAATTGCCCGCTTCCATCACGCCCGGCCCACCGCCGGTAATGATGACATCCTCGCGGCCATAGGCCTGCACCGAGCGCAGCGTCATTTCATAGGCGAATTTGCGCGCTTCCTCGTAGAAGCGCGACAAATCGGCCAAGGCAGGCGTGCGGGCTTTCGCCGCATCTTCGGGCCGGGGAATGCGCGCGCCGCCGAACATGACGATGGTGGACCGGATGCCGCGTTCGGCGATCAGCAATTCGGGTTTCAACAGTTCCAGTTGCAGCCGCACCGGGCGCAATTCGTCGCGGACCATAAAATCGGGGTCGCTAAAGGCCAGCCGATAGGCCGGGTGACGGGTCTGCGCGGTGTCGGGCACACCATCCCACAGGTCGATATCCTGCTTTGCATCCGGGAAAATGCGGTGGGTCTCGCGGTCTTTCAAAAGGGCCTCCGGGGGCTTCGCGGCAATTGCGGTTATCAGGCTGTAACGCTATAGCCGTAACACCCTGATGACCAGAGCCATGGAGCGCCCCGATGACCGACACAGCCGCCCTCGAATCCGCAATCGAATCTGCGTGGGACGCCCGCGATACGATCACCCCCGACACCAAGGGCGAAACCCGCGACGCCATCGAGGCCACGCTGGAAGCGCTGGACAGCGGCACGCTGCGCGTGGCCGAGCGGCAAGAAAATGGCGACTGGCATGTGAACCAATGGGCCAAGAAAGCCGTGCTGCTGGGGTTCCGGCTGAAAGACATGGAAAAGCACGACGGCGGCCCGCAGGGCGGCACTTGGTGGGACAAGGTCGACAGCAAGTTTGCCGACTGGAAAAAGAAAGACTGGAAAGACGCAGGCTTTCGCGCCGTGCCCAACTGCATCGTGCGCAAATCCGCCTATATTGCGCCGGGTGTCGTGCTCATGCCGTCCTTCGTGAACCTTGGCGCCTATGTCGATAGCGGCACGATGGTCGACACATGGGCCACCGTCGGCAGCTGCGCCCAGATCGGCAAGAACGTGCACCTGTCGGGTGGCGTGGGCATTGGCGGCGTGCTGGAACCCATGCAGGCCGGGCCGACCATTATTGAGGACAACTGTTTCATCGGCGCGCGGTCCGAAGTGGTTGAAGGCTGCATCGTGCGCGAGGGGTCCGTGCTGGGCATGGGCGTGTTTATCGGCAAATCCACCAAGATCGTGGACCGCGACACCGGCGAGGTCATGTATGGCGAAGTCCCGCCCTATTCGGTGGTTGTGGCCGGGTCCATGCCGTCGAAGAACGGTGTGAACCTTTATTGCGCGGTGATCGTGAAACGGGTGGATGCGCAGACACGCTCGAAAACCGGGATCAACGAATTGCTGCGCGACTAAACCTATCGGGCGGGGCGGCTATCTGGTCGCCCCTTCGAACAAGGCTTTCAACCGGGCGGCGCTTTCATGCAGATCGTGCCGTTCCTCTATGCGGGCGCGGGCGGTTTGGCCCATCCGCGCCAACCGATCTGCCGGGGTATCAAGGCTTTTGCGCAACGCATCCGCCAGCGCCGACACATCGCCCGCCGCGACCAGCCAGCCCGCTTCGCGGTCCACCAGTTCCGGAATGCCCGCGATATAGGTCGAGATAACCGGCCGCCCCAGCGCGAAGGCTTCCATGATGACAATGGGCAGTCCTTCGGCAAAGCTGGGCAGCACCATGGCGCGGGCATTGGTCAGGGCGGCCTTGACCGCCGCACCATCGGCCCAGCCGCGCAAGTCTACCGCGCCTTCCAGCTTGTGACGGGCGATCAGCGCCTCTATCTCGGGGCGGGTTTCACCATCGCCGATCAGCACCAAGCGCGCGGCGGGATGGGTTTTCACCAGTTCCGCCATGGCCTGAACCAGCAACACCTGCGCCTTTTGCGGGCAAAGCCGCCCCACGCAGACAAAAGGCGCATCTTCGGGCGCGGGCGGCGCTGGTGCGAAATCGGCCAGATCTACGCCGCAATGCACCACATGCAGCTTGTCCGAGACATGCGCGCCACCGGCCAGCGCCAATCGGGTGCGGGCGAATTGGGTGATGGCGACCGCAAAGCGCGCTTCGGACAGTTTCAGCGCCAACGACGACGCCTTTGGGTCATCAAACTCATCCGGCCCATGTGCCGTAAAGGAAAACCCCGGCCCGCCCATCCGGTGGCACAACAGTGCCACGGCAGCGGTGTTGGTGGTGAAATGCGCGTGAATGTGGTCGCAGCCCCTGGATGCGCGTTTCAGATGCACCGCTTCCAGCAGATAGGCGACATGGCGCACCAAGGCGCCATGGCCTGCCGCGCGCGCCATGGTCCACATGCCGGACACGGCGCGCAAAACCCCACGCGGATTGCGCAGGCTTTCCGCCAACAGGTAGCCTAGAAGCCGCCCCGCGCCGGGGGCCAGCAGGTAATGGGTGCGCGCGGCTTCGGCCTTGTCGGCAGCCTCGACCAAGGCTTCACCCCAAGGCCGGATCGCGTAGCGCGCGATATTAACGCCTTGCGCTTCCAAGGCCCCGATTTCGCGGCGGATAAAGGTCGCACTTGTCACCGGGTAGGTGTTCATCAAATACCCGATGCGCATGGCAGACGCCCCCGGAAATGACGTCAATGCGTCCAGACCTGCCGACGGTTCGTGGCGAAATTCTCGGCATAGCCGGTGGGGCGAATGTTCGGGCGGCGGGTTTTGGGTTCGACCACCGTATAGTCGATGCCATGCGCCTTTGCATAAGCTTCGGCGCTGTCGCGGTCGTCAAAGCGCAGCGTCACTTGGCTGTCCATGTCGGCGGAACTGGTCCAGCCCATCAGCGGGTCGATCTTGCGCGCTTGTGACGGCGCGAAGGACAAAACCCATTGCTTGGTCTTTGCCGTGCCCGATTGCATGGCAGTGCGGGCGGGACGGTAAATTCGTGCGCGCATGATCAGACCTCTGTTGGCTGCTTGGCCATGTTATCGTGCCAACGCCCCGAATTTGCAAGCCCGTGCAGCGGTGCAGGCAGGAAGGCCCCGCCGAAAGGAGGGAACGAGGAGTAAGTCTTCCGAGACAGGGATATCCTCCTGCCTGCATGTAACAAGCTAGGGGCAGATTTCTCAGTGGGCAACAAAAATGTAACTAAGATACATGTTTAGGGCGTGTCCCCGATTTTTCCCGCAAAATGACAGGCCGCCTGTCCAGTTGGCGTGACGCTGGGTTGCGGTGTTTCTGCCTTGCAGATGTCTTGCGCCAGCGGACAGCGCGGGTGAAACGCACAACCAGACGGCGGGTCGATCGGGTTTGGAATCTCGCCCAGAACAGGTTTGCGGCGGCGACCAGACAGCGCCAGATCTGGCACGGCATCCAGCAACATCCGCGTGTAGGGGTGCTGCGGTTCCAAGAACAGACGCTTGGCATCGGCCACCTCGACCAATCGGCCCAGATACAAAACGCCGATACGGTTCGCCATATGCCGCACGACCGACAGGTCATGCGAAATCAGCAGATAGGTCAGGCCGAATTCATCTTGCAAATCCCGCATCAGGTTCAGGATTTGCGCCTGCACCGACACGTCCAGTGCCGACGTGGGTTCATCACAGACAATGAATTCCGGCTTAGAGGACAGCGCCCGCGCGATGGCGATGCGCTGGCGTTGCCCACCCGAAAATTCATGCGGGAATTTCGCGGCATCGGCGGCGGACAGACCCACCACTTCCAGCAGGCGGTCGACCTCGCGCGTGATCTCGTCGCCTTGCAGCAGACCGAAGGTCACGATGGGTTCGGCCACAATGTCACGCACCCGCCAACGCGGGTTCAGACTGGCGAACGGGTCTTGAAAGATCATCTGGAAGCGGCGGCGCAATGCGCGCATATTCGCTCCACTGGCGAAATCCATATCCTGCCCATCAAAGCGGATATGCCCCGCGGACGGTGCGAGCAGCCCCACGATCATCTTGGCGATGGTCGATTTGCCAGATCCCGATTCGCCCACAAGCGCGAAGGTCTCGCCCTTCTTGATCTCGAAACTGACATCGGCATTCGCGGTCAGGAACTGGCGGCTTTCGCGCTCCAGCACCCGGTTCAGCCATGGTTTGGAAATGTCGAAACGCCGTGTCAGCCCCTCGACCTGCACCAAAGACGTCATGCGCCGCCCTCCTCTGTCAGCCAGCAGGCAACGTGGTGGTTGGGCGCGGCCTGTTGTAGAAACGGCCGCTCTGCCCGGCAGCGGTCGAACACATGCGCGCAGCGCGGGTTAAACGCGCAGCCCGTGGGGATCGCGTTCAGCCGCGGCATGGCACCGGGAATTTGCACCAGCCGGTCGCTTGTCTGCTCTAGCGTCGGGATGGCACCCATCAGCCCGCGCGTATAGGGGTGGCGAGCGTGTTGGATCACCTCTCGCACCGGCCCGATTTCGGCCACGCGGCCTGCATAAAGCACTGCCACGCGGTCGGCGGTTTCCGCGATCACGCCCATGTCATGCGTAATCAGCATGACCGACGCGCCCCGCTCGGCGCAGATTTCCTTTAGCACGTCGATGATCTGGGCCTGCACAGACACGTCCAAGGCGGTCGTCGGCTCATCTGCGATGACCAGTTCTGGCTCTGCCGCCAAGGCCAGCGCGATCACCACGCGCTGCCGCATCCCGCCCGAGAAATGGTGTGGGTAGTCATCTATCCGGCGCGCGGCGGCAGGGATGCCGACTCGGTCCAGCAGACCTACGGCGCGTCTGCGCGCCTCACCCTCTGACACATCCATATGCGTGCGGATGGTCTGGATCAGTTGCTGCGCCACGGTATAAAGCGGGTTCAGGCTGGTCAGCGGGTCTTGGAACACCATGCCGATGCGGCGCCCCCGGATGCGGCGCATGGCCTCTGGCGGCAGATTGTCGATCCGTTCGTCCCGCAGCCAGATTTCGCCCCCGGCAATGCGGCCCGGCGGTTCCAACAGGCCAATGATCGCAGCCCCGGTCAGCGATTTGCCGGCACCCGATTCACCGACCATGCCCAGCACCTCGCCCGGGGCGATGTCGAAGGACACTTGGTCAAGCGCGCGCAAGTTGCCGCGCCGCGTGGGAAACTCCACGACCAGATCGCGGACGGTCAGAAGTGGCTTTTGCATATTGCCCCCGGTCATCAGCGTAGCCTTGGGTTCAGCGCATCGCGCAGCCAGTCGCCCAGCAGGTTGACCGACAGCGCCAGCGCCAGAAGTGCTATGGACGGGAAAAGCAAAATCCACCACTCGCCTGAGAACAGGTATTGCTGGCCAATGCGGATCAGCGTGCCAAGGCTTGGCTGCGTCGGCGGCACGCCAACCCCCAGAAAGCTGAGTGTCGCCTCTGCGATGATCGCCAGCGCCAGACCGATCGTGGCAATCACCAGCACCGGGCCCATCACATTGGGCAGGATATGCCGGATCAGGATCTTGACCGGATGCGCCCCCACCACGCGGGCGGCCTGCACATATTCCTTCGATTTCTCGACCATGGTCGCGCCGCGCACGACGCGCGCGAATTGCACCCAATCCGACAGGCCGATGGCCACGATCAGCACCCAGATCGCCATGGTTTCGCGGTAGGCAGGCGGGATCAGCCCGCGCGCCACCCCGAAGATCAGCAGCGCGATCAGGATGGACGGGAAGGACAATTGCACATCGGCAATGCGCATCAGCACCCCATCGACCCAGCCGCCGCGATAGCCTGCGATCAGGCCCGCCGTAATGCCCAGAACCATAGCGAACAGCACCGCGGAAATACCGACGAACAGCGAAATCCGGGTGCCATAAAGGATGGTGGACAGCACATCGCGGCCTTGGTTATCGGTGCCCAGAATGTAGCTGTTGCCGGTAAATGCGTTCGGTTCCATTGGCGGGGTGAACCCGTCCATCAGATTTAACTGTGACGGGTCATAGGGGTTGGTGGGGGCAAGCCACGGCGCAAAGATCGCCGCCAGCGCAATCAGCACCACCACCAGCCCTGCGACAATCGCCACGGGGCTGTGCCGGAAAGACCATATGATGTCGCTGTCCCAGAAGCGGGCAAAGCGGGATTGGGTGTCAGGTGTCATGCGTGTTTCCTTAATGCCCGGTGCCCGCGCGGTCCACACGCAAACGTGGGTCCACCGCGTAATACAGCAGGTCCACGATCAGGTTGATAACGACGAAGATGACCGCAATCAGCATCAGATACGCGGCCATTACCGGCACATCGACAAAGCGGACCGAATTGATGAACAGCGCCCCCACGCCCGGCCATTGGAACACGGTTTCCGTAATGATGGCAAAGGCAATGATCGCGCCAAGCTGAAGCCCGGTGATGGTTATGACCGGCACCATCGTGTTCTTCAACGCATGGCCGAAATGAATGGCGCGGTTCGACAGCCCCCGCGCGCGGGCGAATTTGATGTAATCGGTGCGCAGCACTTCCAACATCTCGGCCCGCACCAGCCGCATGATAAGGGTCATCTGATACAGCCCCAGCGTGATCGCCGGCAGGATGAGAGAGGCGCGGCCCGTGGATGTCAGGAACCCGGTGGACCACCAATCGCCGATATCGACCACCTCGCCGCGTCCGAAACTGGGCAGCCACTGCAACTCGACCGCGAACAGCCAGATCAGCAGCACCCCGATCAGGAATGTCGGCAGCGACACGCCAATCAGTGACACGCTCATGACGGTGCTCGACAGCCAGCCCCGGCGGTTGAGCGCGGTATAAACCCCGAACCCCACGCCGAACACAAAGGCCAGCACGCCCGAGACCAGCGCCAATTCCAGTGTGGCGGGCAGGCGCGACAGGATCAATTCCATCACCGGCTGTTGCAGACGGTAGGAAATGCCGAAATCGCCCTGCATGGCGCGGGTTACGAAATTGAAGAACTGCACCACGAACGGGTCGTTCAGGCCCAGCCGTTCGCGCAACGCTTCGCGGTCGGCAATGGTGGCCTCTTGCCCCATCATGGTGGAAATCGGGTCACCGACATAACGAAACAGCGCGAAAGACACCAGCGCCACGACCAGCATGACGACCAGTGATTGCAGCACACGGCGCAGGATGAAGGCCAGCATCAGCGGCTCCCCGGTAAATGGAAAGCGCGCGCGAAGCTGTCAGGCTTCGCGCGCGCAAGACAGGTTCAAAGCTTAGTCGAAGGTGACATCGGCCATAGATGGCTGGTTTTCCGGGTGCACGGGCAGATTGATCCCGTCGCGCATCGCGTAAGCCAGCGTTTGGTTGTGGATCGGCAGGAACACGCGGTCTTCTTGCAATTGCGCCCAAACCTGCGCGATCATTTCGTTGCGCGCATCCAGATCGGTTTCGGTGGCCATGGCCTGAATCAGCGCATCCACTTCCGGGTTGGAATAGCGCGAGCCGTTCCAACCGCCGCGCGCCCCTTCGGTAGAGTGCACGAGGAAATCGAACACATACTGGCTGTCAAAGGTCGGCACACCCCAGCCCAGCAGGTAGAAATCCGTTGTGCGGTTCTGGATTTCGGGGAAGTGCATGGACCGGGTCTGCGATACAAGGTTCACCTTGATCCCGATCCGCGACAGCATACCCACCAGCGCCTGAGAGATCGCTTCGTCATTCAGATAACGGTCATTGGGCGTGTGCAGATCAACCGAGAAACCATCGGCATACCCGGCTTCGGCCATCAGTTCCACCGCGCGCTCGACATCCGGGGCGCTATAGGCGTCCAGTTCTTCTGTCCAGCCATTCACGAAGGGCGGCATGGTAACGCCCGTGGGCAGCGACTGGCCGCGCATCACGACCTGACGGATCGCATCGCGGTCAACAGCCAGATGCATCGCTTCGCGCACCAGCGGGTTGGCGAAGGGGTTGTCGTCAACATTGGCGCTTTGCAGCTTTTCCGAGCCCATGTCATAAGCAAAGAAGATGGTGCGGTTTTCCGGGCCGAATTCGACCTTGATGGCGTCGGTCTGCTCCAGCCGTGCGATATCCTGCACCGGCACGTCCTGCACAATATCCACCTCGCCCGATAGCAGGGCGGCGACACGGGTCGCGGCCTCGGCGATCGGGGTGTAGATGATTTCGGTCACTTCCGGCGCGTCATCCCAATGGCCCTCATAGGCCTGCAACACGGTGCGCACTTCGGGGTCACGCTCGACCAGCGTGTAGGGGCCGGTGCCGTTGGCATTGCGCACGGCGAAGTTTTCTTCCCCGGCGGCGAAATCCTGCGCTTCTGCTGCGTCATTCGCTTCGGCCCAAGCCTTGGACATGATGAACGTGTTGGTCAGGTTCTGCACATAAAGCGGCGCTGGCCCTTCGGTCTTGATATGCACGGTCATGGAATCTGGCGCCGTCACTTCGACCACACCAGCGTGCAGGCCTTTCATGTCCGACGTTTCGCCCCGTGCGCGGTTCAGCGAGAACACGACGTCATCGGCGGTCAGCGCGCTGCCGTCATGGAATGTCACACCCTCGCGCAGCTTGAACACCCAAACGGTGCTGTCATCGGGGTGGATACCCCATTCCGTCGCCAGTCGCGGGGTCAGCGAGCCATCGGTCGCGCGACCCACCAGCGTTTCATAAATGTGATGCGCCAGCGTATGCGTCGGGCCTTCGTTCTGGCTGTGCGGGTCCAGCGTCAGCGCGTCACCAACGCGCGCCCAGCGAATGGTTTCGGCACTGGCGGCGGCCAGTGACAGCCCCAGCGCAAGCGCCGAGACAGAGGCCATGCGCAGCGCGCCGCCTAGGCCCGAGCGAAAGGAAATGGCAGTCATGTTCATTCTCCCATGTCGTTCTTGTTGTTGGTCCCGGCGCGGTGGCTATGCCAAACCGCGCGGAATTGCCACAAGTTGCCAGCACATTCCCGCCAAGTCGAGAGGGCATTGTCGCTTTTGCAACCAAAAGCCCGTTTCCCCGGCGTCATGCAGTTCATAGCGACGGGCGCAGCCCAAGCATCTGGCGTGCCTGCTGCCATGTCGCCACGGGCCGGTTATATTTCGCACATAGATCGACCGTGCGGGCAACAAGTGCCGCGTTGGACGGGGCAAGCGTATGGCGATCCAACCGAACATTGTCCTCCAGCCCTGTGCGGGTATGCCCACCGCGCGCGATGGCCCATTCATTGACCACAATCTGCCCCGCGCCAATGCCTGCGGCACACCACAGCGCATCGGGAGCGTAACGGTTCAGGGTTTCGATATAGAAATCGAGCACACGCTCATCGACCGGCATGGCGTTCTTCACGCCCATCACGAATTGCACATAAAGCGGGCGCGGCAAGCGCCCGTCATCGGCCATGCGCGCGGCCTGAATGACATGCGACAGGTCGAAAGCCTCTATTTCCGGCACCACGGCATGGGCGCGCATTTCCGATGCCAGCCAATCGACCAGATCGGGCGGGTTTTCATAGACGCGCGTGGGAAAGTTGTTCGACCCCACCGCCAATGACGCCATATCGGGCCGCAGCGGCAACATCCCGCCCCGCTCTGCGCCCGCGCCAGACCGCCCACCGGTGGACAGCTGCACGATCATGCCGGGGCAGTGCTGCGCGATCCCCTCCATCAGCGCGGCAAAACGATCCGGGTCGGATGTCGGCGTGCCGTCATCCTTGCGAACGTGGCAATGGGCAATGGCTGCCCCCGCCTCGAACGCGGCATGGGTGCTTTCAACCTGCTCGGCCACGGTGATCGGCACGGCGGGATTATCTGCCTTGCTTGGCACAGAACCGGTGATCGCCACGGCGATGATACAGGGTTGCGTCATATCTGCTGCTTTCTTGGTCATTTTGCGCAATCTGGGTCAGAACGCCGGCGGGATTCAAGCGATTTCGCGCTAGGGGTAAATCGCGCGGTAATGGTCATAGACAGCACGCAAATGCAAATCGCGTAGCCGCGCATCGCCCAAAAACCCGCATAGCGCCCGCGCCCGTGCGGCAATCGCCTTGCATTCGGCGGGGTTGGCCCGCGCCCAATCCAGCTTTTCGTCCAGATCGCTCAGCAAGGGGGCCAGCGGGATGTAATGTTCCCAAGCTCGGATGGCGGCGGAATAGAACAGCTCCCACCCGTCCTCTTCGCGCAGCACCACCGAATTGCTGTCCAGCGCGGGGATGAAATTCGACCCGGTGTCATTGCCACGCATACTTAGGATATAGCGGAACTGGCGCTGCCACGACATTGGTCGCGACGGCTTTACAACATGCCCAACCCCGTGCCGCGCCAGAATACTCGTGATCCGCGCGTCACAGGTCAGGCCCAGATCAAAATCTGGGTTGCCCGCCCGGTCGAACACGGTCCCGAAACGCAGGTTGCGCCGCAACTCTGCAACAATCGGCGCGCCGTCCTGCGCGCTGGGCGCTGTTTCCAGCGCGGCGATCAGATGCATGCAATTCTTGCCACCCGGCGCCAGTGGGCGCGTCCGCCCCGACAGCGCGCCACGCCAGACCACGGCATCGCGCTTTTCTTCAAACGCCAGTGGGTCGGGCGGGGTTTTGCCCAGAAAGCGTTGCGTGCCAAGGTCATGGTAGCGCGGCAAAGGCCAGAGCACGACATTGCGGGCCTCTGGCCTGCGGCAATAGCACAAAACCGGCGCAGGCAGCGGGCGCGCGGGCATGCCCAGATTGCGCGCATCCTGCAAATCCATATGCACCGCCCCGCGCGCGCCGATGACTTGCAAGGCGCGCAGCGCACCAAGATTGCGCAGGGGTTTATGCGCTGTGCCCGTCTCTGCCCAGCGCCCCCAGTTGCGCCGAAAAGGGCCGGGCGCGCCGTTACGGTCCAGCGTGGTGCCGGTGCGGAAATCCGCGCTCAGGAACATGAGCGAGCAGCTCTCGAACCCGCCTTGCCCGAACGGCCCAACACGCGCCACAGACCCTTGCACTAGCTGGTCCAAAACCGTGATTTCACTGTCGGAAAGCCGCGTCATAATGTGCCTGTTGCCCAGATTGCACGACACAGAATGCCCTAAGGCGGTGGCAACGGAAAGCATGGATATAAGGCTGGAGCGGGTAGCGGGAATCGAACCCGCACTTCAGGCTTGGGAAGCCGGCGCGCTACCACTACACCATACCCGCTCTAGCGCCGCAAATAGCACTATTCGCGCAAAGGCCACAAGCCGATTCTGGTGGCCATCGGGGAAAACGCGCTTAGGCGGCCAGCCCCTTGCTGCCCATGTCCAGAAACTTGCGGCGGCGGTCGCGGCGCAGCTTATCGGGGCTTTTGCCGTCCATTTCTGCCAACATGGCGGAAATCGCGCTGCCCACGGCGCGGATGGTGGCGTCCGGGTCGCGCTGCGCGCCGCCCATCGGTTCGGGGATGACCCGGTCGATGACGGCCAGCTTCAGCAGGTCTTGCGCGGTCAGGCGCAGGGCCTCGGCGGCCTCGCGCATTTTCTCGGCGTCTTTCCACAGGATCGACGCGCACCCCTCGGGGCTGATGACCGAATAGACCGAATGCTCCAGCATGGCGATGCGGTTAGCCGTGGCCAATGCCACAGCGCCGCCGGAACCGCCTTCGCCGATGATGACCGACACCATCGGCACCCCCAGCGACAGGCATTTCTGCGTGCAGCGCGCAATGGCCTCGGCCTGTCCGCGTTCTTCTGCCCCCTTGCCGGGATACGCGCCGGGCGTGTCGACCAGCGCCACCACCGGCAGGCGGAACCGGTCGGCCATGTCCATCAGCCGGATTGCCTTGCGGTAGCCTTCGGGCCGGGCCATGCCGAAATTGCGGCGCAACCGGCTTTGCGTGTCATGCCCCTTTTCCTGCCCGATCACCATCACCGGGCGGTCGTTCAGGCGGGCCAACCCGCCGATGATGGCCTCATCCTCTGCAAAGCCCCGGTCGCCTGCAAGTGGCGTGAATTCGTCGAACAGCGTTTCGATATAGCGTTTGCAATGCGGCCGGTCCGGGTGGCGCGCAACTTGGCATTTGCGCCAAGGCGACAGGGCCTTGTACATATCCACCAGCATTTTCTGCGCTTTTGCATCAAGGGCGGCGGCCTCTTTTTCGATCTGCACATCGGGGTTGGCAGCGGCCATGGCGCGCAGCTCTGTGGCCTTGCCTTCGATCTCGGCCAAGGGCTTTTCGAATTCCAGATAGTTCATCGACCCACTCCAACGCAGTTTGAGGGGATATGCGGCATCGGGGCGCGATTTGCAATGCACCAGACGCTCGACCGGCCCAAGGGAATCGGATAGAACAAATAAAGAACATCTGGAATCGTCATGCCTGCCCAACGCCGTATCATCGTGATCTGGCTGCCCCGCCTGCAATCGGACCTGGCCTTGCGCCGGCTGGGGCTGGACGCGCCCTTTGCCGTGGTCGACCGCCAGCGCGGGGCGGAACGGCTGGTCTGCCTGAACGCCCGGGCCGAAGGCTTGGGGCTGGCGCGCGGCATGGGGCTGGCCGATGCGCGGGCACTCTGCCCCGACCTGCTGACCCGGCCCGCCGACCCCTACCGCAGCGCACAGGCGCTTGAATCCCTGCGCCGCTGGGCGCTGCGCTACTGCCCATGGGCTGCGTGCGACGGCACCGATGGGCTGGCGCTGGATATTACCGGCGCGGCACATCTGATGGGCGGCGAGGACGCGCTCATGGACGACCTGCTGGCGCGACTGGCGCGCATGGGGTTCAGCACCTGCGCAGGCCTTGCCGATACGCGCGGCGCGGCTTGGGCTGTGGCGCATGTCGGGCCGGGGGGGATTATACCGCCGGGGGGCACCCCTACCGCGCTTGGGCGGCTGCCCTTGGCGGCGCTGCGGTTGGATGCCAAAACGCTGACAGCACTGGAACGGCTGGGCCTGCGCCATGTGCGCGATCTGGCGCAGATGCCCCGCGCGCCGCTGGCCCGGCGCTTTGGCGCGGGGCTTTTGCAACGGCTGGATCAGGCCATGGGCGATCTGCCCGAACCCATAGCCCCCCCGCCCGCGCCCCCGGTCATGGCGGTGCGCCTGTCGCTGCCCGAGCCCGTCGGCCTGCTGGGCGATCTGCAAGCGGGGCTGGCGCGGTTGCTGGAGCGGTTGTGCCAGCATCTGCACCGGGCCGAACTGGGGGCGCGGCGACTGGTGCTGGACCTGTCGCGCGTTGATGGCCATGCGGTGCGGCTGGAAATCCGGCTGGCGCGCGCCATGCGCGACGCGGGCACAATCGCGCCGCTATTCGACCGCGCGCTGGATGGGGTGGATGCGGGCTTTGGCATAGATGGTATGCGGCTAAGCGCCCCCGACACAGACCCCATGCCCTTGCAACAGGTTACGACCGGCGGCGCACAGGCGCAAGACGATCTGGCCGACCTGCTGTCGCGCCTTGGCAACCGGTTGGGGTTTGAGCATGTTCAACGCCTGCTACCCGCCGACAGCCATATTCCCGAAAAGGCGTTTACCGTGGCGGCGGCGGCCTATAGCGATCCGGCGCAGGACTGGCCGCGCGGCCTGCCCCCGCGTCCGTTGGTGCTGTTTGCGCCCGAACCTATCGTGGGCCATGGGCGCACAGTGCCACGGCGCTTCAAGTGGCGGGGCCAATGGTGGCAGGTCATGGCGGCCAGCGGGCCAGAACGCATTACCCCCGAATGGTGGCTGGATGACCCCAATTGGCGGTCGGGGATGCGCGACTATTGGCGGGTGCAGACCGACCGGGGCGCGCGGCTATGGCTGTTTCACACGCCGCAACGCGACGGCTGGTGCGTTCAGGGCGAATTCGCCTGATCCTCTTCCCCGAACTGGATGGCATAGAGCCGCGCATAGGCCCCGTCTTGCGCCAGAAGAGTGTCATGCGTGCCCTGTTCCACCACGCGCCCGCGGTCCATGACCACGATCTTGTCGGCGCGGCGCACCGTCGATAGCCGGTGCGCGATCACCAGCGTTGTGCGCCCCTGCGCCAGCCGGTCGAGCGCGGATTGCACCAGCGCTTCGGATTTCGCATCAAGCGCGCTTGTCGCTTCGTCCAGCAGCAGGATCGGCGCGTTGCGCAAAAGCGCGCGGGCAATCGCCACGCGCTGACGCTGCCCCCCCGACAGCGACGACCCGCGCGGGCCTGCCAACGTGTCCAGACCCTGCGGCAGGTTCGGCAGAAAATCGGCGACATGCGCATCGGACAAGGCGGCGTGCAGCGCCGTGTCGGACACCTTGCCCGCGCCCAAGGTCACGTTGTCGCGGATGGTTTCATCAAACAGGGCTGAATCCTGGCTGACCACAGAAAACAGGCCCCGCAAGGCCGTAAGGTCGTAGTCGCGCACATCCTGCCCGCCGATCAAAACCTGCCCTGCCTGCACATCGGCCAATCGCGTCAGCAGCGTGAAGATGGTGGTTTTGCCTGCGCCTGAAGGTCCGACAATAGCGGTGGTCTGCCCGGCTTCGGCCACAAGCGACAGACCGCGCAGGACCAAGGTTTCGTCATAGCCGAAGGTGACATCGCGCAATTCCACGCGCGCGGCATCGCGGGCCGGTGGCGTGGCGCGCGGCAGGGCGGGGCTGACAACTTTCGGCACAACCTGCAACAACGCATGGGTGCGTTCCAACGACGCCAGAATGTTCTGCCATTCCGCCGATAGCGCCGACAGCCGCCGCATCGGATCAAACAGCAAGCCCAGCGCGGTGAAGAAAGACATGAATTCCCCCACCGTGCGCGTGCCGTCGATGATCTGGAACCCACCCACGACCAGCACCAGCGCGAAACCGATGGCCGCGCCGAAATCCATCACCGTGCTGACAGAGGCCTGCCCAACGGCCGCACGCGTGGCCTTGCGCGCGAAGCGGTCCATGATCTGGCGAAAGCGGCCAAGTTCCTGCGCTTCGGTGCCGGTCAATTGTATGGTAGAAATACCGTGAAACGCCTCGTCCAGCCGGTTGGAACTGTCGGCGGCCGCCATCCGCGCCTCGCGCGAGCGGCGGCGGATCAACCGCTGGATGGCCAAAATCGGCACCACGATAAGCGGAATCGCCACGACAGCCGCCAGCGTCCATTGCCAAGCGGTCCATAGCGCCACGCCAAGCAACACCACCACAGCGGCCCCATCGCGGCCCAGCCCAGTGATGAACCCGTTAAACACGCGGCGCATACCTTCGGAATCGCCGCGGACGCGTTCGATCAGCACACCGGGCGCGTTGAGCTTGAAAAACGCCTGATCCAGTGTTGCCAGATGCCCCAGCAGCACGGCTTGCAGTTCCGCCGTGGCCTGCTCTGACAGTTTTGCCATGATCGATCTATGCGCCAGCCGCGCCACGCCACGCCCGAAGAACACACAGGCCATGGCCAACGCCACGAACACAACACGCCCCCGGTCGCCCGCAACCAACACGTCGTCAAACATCGGTTGCACAAGGTAGCTGAAGGCCCCCAGCATCCCGGCTTCCAGCACCATGAACACCACGGCAAGGCCAATCCATGGCACCCGCTTTTGGATAAACCGGTCCCATAGCCAGCGTGCAACAACGCGGTCCATACGCGACTGTGCTTTGCGGTTGGGGGCGGGGATATAGGTCAAGTTGCGCTCGGCTTGGGCTGTGATGCGCGTAGCCTTATCGGGTTTTCGCCCTTGGAAACAAGCCCGCTTGTCACCGGCTGAATTGCAGCAAGATACCCGCCTGCCCGCCACGCTGCACGATATCGGCATGGGCACCATCGCCAAATTGCAAAATGACCTGCCCGTTATCGCCGCCCGTCTGGGTCAGATTGGCACTGTGGTTGCGCCCGCGCTGATGGATGATCGCGCGGTTGCCCCCGCCGGACTGAGACAGCCCCGCAGCATGGTTACGCCCGATCTGGCGGATATCGGCACCGGATTTGAGATCGCGGTGCAGCGCGTAAAGCGCAATCGCGGTGTTGAGCGCACGTGCCTCTTGCCCGGTACGGGCGTTTAGCGACAGCGACAGGCTGCCGGCTTGCGCCGATATGGGGGCCAATGCGGTCAGGCCAAGCACGAAGGCAAGCGCGATCTTGTGGGAATGGTGGGTCATCGAATCCGTCCTTTCGTTTGGTGTATTACAGGGTCAGTGCTGAACAGGTCTTGCGCTGGCCGTTGGCCTCTAGTGTCAGGTCAACGGTCAAATCGCGGGCGCGCCCGGTGAAACTGGCCGTGGCCAGAACGCTGCGCTGGCCAGCTTTCAGGTCGAACGCATCGGCTTGGCGCAGGGTGGATCGGCCCGCGCGGCCGCGATGTTCCACTGTCAGGGTATAGGTGCCGCGCATGGCAACGGCTGCTTGCGCCTCGGCCGTCAGGGTCACGGTGCGACCTTGCGAGGAAATGTGCAGCGCGCAGCTTAGCGCATCGGGCTTGGGGTGCGCTTGCGGCGCAGCCAGGCTTGCCGCGCAAGCCGTGGCCGTGATGACCAGTGCCGCGACGGTGTAGGGAATGGCAGACATGACAGGTCTCCTTGACAAGGGCTGTGGCGCGCCGAAGGCCATCCCCCGGCGCGGCCCGGCTAAGAGCACGTCGCGCAAAAGTGGTTCCCGGTTTTGCGCAAAAAGACGTGCGATCATAAAAGGTTAGAGTGGGGCGCGTTGATGCGAATAAACGCGACGCGCTCTAGTCCTGAATAACAACCACGACATTGCCGCTGCCATGTTGTGTCGTGCTCGACGTGTTGCCACGCCCTGCCTGAATGACGCCCACGGCGTTGCGATGGCCCGACTGGGTGACGGTTGCGTCGTTGTCGCGGCCCATCTGCGCGATGCCCACGATACTGCGGCGACCGCTTTGCAGCGTGTCGGCCACGTTGTGGCGCCCCGACTGCCCCACCACGACCCGGTTGCGCGCGCCATCTTGCGTGTTCAGCGACAGGTTGCCACGCCCGCTCTGGGTGATGCTGACACGCTGGTGCCGACCGGTCTGCGCAATGGCCCCGGAATTGTCGCGCCCCCATTGGTCGATCTGAACGCGGTTGGACCCGGCGCTTGCGGGCAGGCTGGACAGCGCGACAACAAGGGCACAAGCGGCGGTGGAAAACTTCAGGATGGTCATGGCGGATGCTCCGTCTGGTTGGGTCTGAACTGGCCCGAGGCTGGGCCGCGATCTGGTCGCAAACCCAAGCTGGGGGCAGACAAGCCCGACGGGCAATATCAGCGCGCGGCCATCCCATTTCAGCCGCCTGCTATTGACTAGCAGAGCGCCAAATCCTTGCTATTCCTGCATTTTCCGGGCCAGCCTGCTAGCCGCCCGCCTTAAGCGCCAAATCGCGGGCAATGGCGAACGCCCCGCGCACGCGCTCTTTCTCGGTGGACCAGTCGCGCTTGACCACGATCTTGTTGTCGCGAATCTTGGCCAGACCCTTCTGGTCCTGCACGAAGGCGACCAGACCTGCGGGGTTGGGAAACTTGTCGTTATGGAACTGGATCGTCGCACCCTTCGGACCGCATTCGAACTTGGCAATGCAGGCGCGCTTGCATTCGGCCTTGATGCGCATGACCGCAAGCAGCGTGTTCACTTCGCGCGGCAATTTGCCGAAACGGTCGATCAATTCGGCGGCAAAGCCTTCCAGCTCGACCTTGCTGGTCAGGGCTGACAGGCGACGGTAAAGCCCAAGGCGCACATCTAGATCGGGCACATAGGGTTCGGGGATCAGCACCGGCACGCCAAGGTTGATCTGCGGCGCCCATTGCCCATCCAGATCATCGACCGAGGCAATCTCACCCGAGCGGATCTTGGAAATCGTTTCCTCCAGCATCTGCTGATACAGCTCGTAGCCGACTTCCTTGATATGGCCTGATTGTTCCTCGCCCAGAATATTCCCGGCGCCGCGCTGGTCCATGTCATGGCTGGCAAGGTTGAACCCGGCGCCAAGGCTGTCAAGGCTGGCCAGCAGCTTCAGCCGCCGCTCGGCCTGCGGTGTCAGCGGCAGGCGCGGCTTGGTTGTCAAAAAGCAATAGGCGCGGGTCTTGGAGCGGCCCACGCGCCCGCGTATCTGGTATAGCTGCGCCAGCCCGAACATGTCGGCGCGGTGCACGATCATGGTGTTGGCGCGCGGAATATCCAGCCCCGACTCGACGATGCTGGTGGCCAGAAGCACGTCATATTTGCCATCGTAAAAGGCGTTCATCCGCTCATCCAGATCGCCCGCCGCCATCTGGCCATTTGCGGTGACGAAGCTGACTTCGGGCACATGGGTGCGCAGGAACTCTTCCAATTCCGGCAAATCGGCAATGCGCGGGGTCACGAAGAATGTCTGCCCGCCGCGGTAATGTTCGCGCAGGATCGCTTCGCGCAGGGTCAGCGTGTCGAATTCCGATACATAGGTGCGGATCGCCAAGCGGTCGACCGGCGGGGTCTGGATGATGGACAGATCGCGCACCCCCGTCAGCGACAGTTGCAGCGTGCGCGGGATGGGCGTGGCGGTCAGCGTCAGCACATGAATGTCGCTGCGCAATTCCTTCAACCGTTCTTTGTGGCTGACACCGAAATGCTGTTCCTCATCAATGACCAGCAAACCCAGATTGGCGAATTTCACCGATTTCGCCAGCAACGCATGGGTGCCGATGACAATATCGACCGTGCCCTTGTTGATCCCCTCGCGCGTGGCGCTGGCCTCTTTGGCAGAGACAAAGCGCGACAAGGGCCGCACATTGACCGGAAAGCCCCGGAACCGGTCGGCGAAGGTTTTGTAATGTTGCCGCGCGAGCAGCGTGGTGGGCGCGATAACCGCCACCTGCACCCCCGACATGGCGGCAATGAACGCCGCGCGCATGGCGACTTCGGTTTTGCCAAAGCCCACATCGCCCACCACCAGCCGGTCCATCGGGCGGCCAGATTCGAAATCCGACACCACATCGGCAATGGCGTTCAACTGGTCATCGGTTTCGGCATAGGGGAACCGCGCAAGAAATTCGTCCCACAGCCCGTCGGGCGCGGTGAATTCGGGCGCGCGGCGCAACTGGCGTTCGGCGGCAATGCGGATCAGCTTGTCGGCAATCTCGCGGATGCGCTGCTTCAGCTTGGCTTTCTTGGCCTGCCACGCGCCGCCGCCCAGCTTGTCAAGCAAGCCTTCTTCATGCCCATAGCGCGACAGAAGTTCGATGTTTTCCACAGGCAGGAACAACCGGTCGCCACCGGCATATTCCAGCGCGATACATTCATGCGGCGCCCCCATGGCGGTGATGGTTTCCAACCCCGTGTAGCGGCCCACGCCATGGTCAACATGCACGATCAGGTCGCCGGGGCTAAGGGTCTGCGCTTCGGTCAGGAAATTCTCGGCCCGTTTGCGGCGTGACTTGCGGCTGACAAGCCGGTCACCCAAAACGTCCTGTTCAGAAATCACAGTCAGTTCGGGCGCTTCAAACCCGGCTTCCAGCGGCCAGATGGTCAGATACAGCCCGTTTGGCTTGGCCTGCATATCGCGCAAGGTAGCGATATCTTCGGCTGCGCCCGCGCCATGGTCTTCCAGCAGGCCGCGCAACCGTTCGCGCGCCCCTTCCGAGTGGCTGGCCAAAACCACCGCCCCCGCCTTGCGCCGCGCGGCGATATGGGCGGCCAAAGCATCGAACACATTGGCGCCCGACTGGCGTTCCGGGGCAAAACTGCGCCCCATGCGCCCGCCTGCATCCAGCACGCCCGGCCCCGGCGCGGCGGGTGCCGCTTGCAGGCGGATCACGCGGCGCGGGGACAGGGCCGCATCCCATGCCGCCCCATCCAGATACAGCAATTCCGGAGGACAGGGCTTGTAGACCGTATCCATCCGGCCTTTTGCGCCCATCGCCTCGCGGCGGGCATCATATTGGTCTGCAATGCTGTCCCAACGCGCGGCGCGCAGCGCATCCAGCCCCTCGTCCAGCATCAACGCGGCGCTGGGCAGATAGTCGAACAAGGTTGCCATTTTTGCGTGGAAGAAAGGCAGCCAATGTTCCATGCCCTGATGCTTGCGGCCCGCGCTGACAGCTTCATAAAGCGGGTCGTCATTGCCCACCGCGCCGAATTCCACCCGGTAATTCTGCCGGAAGCGGGTGATCGCGGGCGGGTCGAGGATGATCTCTGACACCGGCGCGAATTCCACCCTTTGCAGTTTTTCAAGGCTGCGCTGCGTGGCCGGGTCGAAGCGGCGCGCGCCATCCAGCACATCGCCGAACAGGTCTAGTCGCACCGGGCCGGATTCGCCCGGCGGGTAGATGTCGAAAATCCCGCCGCGTATGGCATAGTCGCCGGGTTCGGACACCGTGGGCGCTTGCGAAAACCCCATCCGCACCAGCCAGTCGCGCAAGGCGCTTTCATCCAGCCGGTGGCCGACAGTTGCCTGAAACGACGCCCCCGCCACGACCGCTGTTGCGGGAACACATTGCATGGCCGCCGACAATGTCGTGAGCACGATGAACTGCCCCGGAACGCCATGCGCCAATGCCGCCAGCGTGGCCATACGCGCCGCCGATATGTCGGGATTGGGCGAGACCCGGTCAAATGGCAGGCAGTCCCATGCCGGAAAGCGCAACACCGTCAATTCGGGCGCGGCAAAGGCCAGCGCCTGAGCCATCGCCTCTGCCCGCTTGTCATCGCGCGCGACATGGATCAGGGCATCGCCGCCGCGGGCCAGTTCGCGTTTCAGCAAGGTGGCATCATAGCCTTCGGGCGCGCCGCCCATGATTATCCGGGAAGGGGCATTGGTCATAGGTCTGGCACAAATCCTTGGCAGATGGTCACAAAACGCGCTGCGACCAGAACATGGGGAAGATGCGGTGTCACAGCCCCAGAACAGAGGCCGTCATGACATGCAACATACCCCAGACCGCCGTGACGAAAATAGCGACCAGACCCACAAGCTGTATCCAAAGCCTGTGGCGCAGCAAGGCGCGCTGCAAACGGGCGTCACGCATCCTGTCATGTTCGATCCGAAAGGCAAGCCGCAAGGTCAGCAACTGTGTCAGCGTCAGGGGCAGGAACAGCAGGAACACCGCCTGCGCGAATTCCATCGCATAGCCGAACGCCATAATGCAAACTGTTGTCAGCACCATGACCTGAAAGCCCAGCACCCAATGGCCTGCCCGCCGCACGACGACCAAGCGGCGGCGCACGAAAATGCCAACCAAGGTGTTCAGGTCTTCCGCCGCTTGTCCGCCGGTGCGACGCGCTTTGACGATCAGGTCAAAAGGCGCGCCCATCACATTCTGCGACACAGAGGACCACGCCAGCGCCAGAATGATCCAGAACCAGACCGACGAGAACGACCGCATGTCGATCAGTTCGAATATGTTCTCCAGAATGACCAAGGCGCGACACTTTCACAGCTTTCCGCAATTCCGGTTAGCGACTGTCCGGGTGTTTTGCAATCCCGCCCCGGTTGCGACTACGCGGCGCCACGCCGCTGCGCAGTCTGCCCAATGGTTGCGCTACCAAAGCAAGATTGCGCTAACGCCCGACAAACACACAGTTTTCGCCCTTTTTTTGCCCTTACCCCATCGGTATACCGCTGGCAACCAGCTTGCGGAGAGACGATCATGACCATCACCATCGGGATCAATGGCTTTGGGCGCATCGGGCGCTGCACGCTTGCACATATCGCCGAAAGCGCGCGCAACGATGTCGAGGTGGTGAAGATCAACGCCACCGGCCCGATCGAAACCAACGCGCATCTGCTGAAATACGACAGCGTGCATGGCCGCTTCCCCGGCAGTATCCGGGTCGAGGGAGACACGCTGGATCTGGGTCGTGGCCCGATCAAGGTTATGTCCACCTACGACCCGCAGGAACTGGACTGGGAAGGCGTGGACGTGGTGCTGGAATGCACCGGCCAGTTCAACGCGCGCGACAAGGCTGCCGTGCATCTGGACCGTGGGGCCAGCCGGGTTCTGGTGTCTGCCCCGGCCAAGAACGCGGATGCGACCATCGTTTACGGGGTGAACCACCGCAGCTTGCTGAGCGAGCATCTGGTTGTGTCCAACGGTTCTTGCACCACGAACTGTCTGGCACCGCTGGCAAAGGTTTTGAATGACGCCATCGGGATAGAGGCGGGCATCATGACCACGGTGCACAGCTACACGGGCGATCAGCCAACGCTGGACCGCCGCCACAAGGATCTGTATCGCGCCCGTGCCGCCGCCATGGCGATGATCCCCACCTCGACCGGTGCGGCGAAAGCGCTTGGCGAGGTGCTGCCGGAACTGGCGGGCAAGCTAGACGGCACCGCTTTGCGCGTGCCGACCCCCAATGTCAGCGCCGTGGACCTGACCTTTCAGGCCGGTCGCGATGTGACCGTGGCAGAAGTGAACGACATCGTGCGCAAAGCCGCCGAAGGGTCCATGGGCGCGGTTCTGGCCTATGACCCGGAACCGAAAGTCTCGATCGACTTCAACCACACCCCGCATTCCTCCATCTTCGCGCCCGACCAGACCAAGGTTGTTGGCGGTCGCACCGTGCGCGTGCTGGCATGGTATGACAATGAATGGGGCTTTTCGTGCCGCATGGCCGATGTCGCCGCCGCGATGGGGCGGTTGATCCACTAATCGTGCCAAAGACAACGGCGCCGGCGCGCCTTGGGCCGCGCCGGATTTTCCTTTGGGGTCAGCGCGTGGCCTAGGCTTTCGCCAAGGCCCGCGCGCCTTCTATGGTCAACCCCGGCGAGAGCGCGTCCGGGTCCAGCACCAATTCGATGACCGCAGGCACACCGGCGTTTAGCGCGCGGTCCAATGCGGGCGCGAATTCCTCGGTCGCACGCACGCATTCGCCATGCCCACCGTATGCCTGCACCAGCGCCGCATAATCCGGGTTAAAAAGTTGCGTGCCGCTCACCCGCCCCGGATAAGTCTTTTCCTGATGCATCCGGATCGTGCCATATTGGCCATTGTTGCAAACGATCACCACCACATTCGCCCCGTATTGGCGCGCGGTGGACAGCTCGTTCAACGTCATCTGGAAATCGCCATCGCCTGCCACGCAGACCACGGCGCGGTCGGGGTGTTCCAGCTTGGCCGCAATCGAGGCCGGAAAGCCATACCCCATGGACCCCGATGTGGGCGCCAAATTGCCGGGAAAGGCCCGGGCGCGGAAATAGCGGTGCAGAAACGCCGCGAAATTGCCCGCGCCATTGGTCACGATCGCGTCATCCGGCAGCAGGTCGGACAGACGGCTGAGCACCTGTTCCAGCTTCACATCGCCCGGTGTTTCGCGCGGGGTGATCCAGTCCAGATAGTCGGCGCGCGCGGATTTGGTCCATGCCGACCAATCAGGCCGCGCGGGCGCGTCGCGGCGGGCCAGCCGCGCCAGCACATCGACCGCGGGTGCCACCAGCCCCAGATCGGGGCGGAACACGCGGCCAAGCTCATCCGGGTCGGGGTGAATGTGGATGATCGCCTTGCCGGGGGCTGCCGGGTCAACATGCTGGTAACTGCCTGTCGCAATATCGCCCAGCCGCGCGCCAATGACCAACAGGCAATCAGCGTCTCGCAGGCGCTGACCAAGCTTTGGGTTCATGCCAACCGACAAATCGCCCGCGTAATTCGGGTGGCGGTTGTCGATCCGGTCCATCCGCCGGAAGGTGGCACACACCGGCAGGCCGAACCCTTCGGCAAAGCGCGCCAAGTCTTGTGCCGCCTGCGACGACCAGACCGACCCGCCCGCGATAACCAAGGGGCGTTCGGCCCGGCACAGCATGTCCAGAACCGCGTCGATCTGCTCGCCGCAAACAGAGGGCGGCATGGGGGCGACGGGCGGCAAATCGGGCACATCGGCGCGCGCCGATAGCATGTTTTCGGGCAGCGCCAGCACCACCGGGCCGGGGCGGCCCGATTGCGCAACATGAAAGGCACGGCTGATATATTCGGGCAATCGGTCGGTCTGGTCCACTTCTGCCGCCCATTTGGCAAGCGGCCCGAATACAGCGCGGTAATCGACCTCTTGGAATGCCTCGCGGTCGCGGTGGCGCGTGTCGATCTGCCCCACGAACAAGATAAGCGGCGTCGAATCCTGCTTGGCCACATGAATGCCGCTTGACCCGTTCGTGGCCCCCGGCCCGCGCGTGACAAAGGCAACGCCCGGCTGCCCGGTCAGCTTGGCATGGGCTTCGGCCATCATCACGGCCCCACCTTCGTGGCGGCAGACGATGTTCTCGATGCCCGACTCGTGCAGCCCGTCCAGCGCCGCCAGAAAACTTTCGCCTGGCACGGAAAACACCCGCCGCACGCCTTGCGCTTTCAACTGGTCCACAAGAATCTGTCCGCCATGGCGTAGGGTCATGTTCTGCTCCGGTCTGGTTTGGCCCAAACCTGCGGCAAAGCCTGCAAAGGTGCAAGCGGGTTGCTTTTGGCAAGTCGTCTCTTAGCTAAGCCGTAACAAGGAAAGGAAAACCATGAGTGAATTGACCCTGATGGGCCTGTGCGGATCGTTGCGGGCCGACAGCTTCAACCGCAAACTGATGCATGCGGCAGCCAGATCGTTCGGGCCTGCGCAATTTGTCGAAGGCGATCTGAACCTGCCGCTGTTCAACGAAGATGTGGAAGCGCAAGGGATGCCCGAAGCTGTCACCCGCCTGAAAGAGCAGGTCAAGGCCGCCGATGCCGTTGTGATCGCCTGCCCCGAATACAACAAGGCCCCACCGGGTGTGCTGAAAAACGCGCTCGACTGGATCAGCCGGGGTGGTCAGCCATGGACCGGCAAGCCGGTGGCGCTTGTTTCCGCCGCTGGGGGCCGCGCAGGCGGCGAGCGCACGCAATTTGCGCTGCGCCTGATGATGGTGCCGTTTCGTCCGCTGATCCTGCAAGGGCCGGAAGTTCTGGTCGCCAGCCCCAAGGACCATTTCGACACACAAGGCGCATTGATAACCGAAACCTACCAAAAGCTGCTGGATGAATTGATGGCCAGCTTGCGTGCGGCGGCAGAAGGGCGGCGCGCCTAGCCCGCGTTGAACCCGGTCTGCACGGCGGCCTCGGCTTGCAGGGCCAAGGCCTTGCGGGTTGTGCCGGGCGTGCAAAAGATCGGGGCATGGCACAGAACCGTCACATGCCCTTGGCGGGCCTGCCCCAGCACGCGCAGGAAATGGCGTGCAAAATCCATCCCACCCCACCAGCCGTAAAAACGCGGGTCGGCCCCGTCAGGCGCGTGGTAGCGCAACGATACGGGCTGCACGGCCATATCGCGCGGCATGTCGGGTGCCAGAAAAGCCTGAAACAACGTGGCCTTGAACGGCAGCACCAAGGTGCTGTCGGTGCTGGTGCCTTCGGGGAAGAACACCAGCCGGTGCCCACGCCGGAACTCTGCCGCCAGCAGACGAGTCTGGGCGGTCGCATCGCGCCTGTCGCGGCGGATGAAAACGGTCCCCGCTAGCCGGGCAAGCAAACCGATACCGGGCCAGCCCGCGACCTCTGCCTTGGCCACGAATTGCACCGGCGCGCGCGCATTCAGCACGAAAATATCCAGCCATGACGCATGATTGGCGACCAAAGCGCCATCCCCCGCCATGACCGTGCCGCGACAATCGCTGCGCAGCCCGATGACCCATAGCAAGAAGCGGCAATAGCCCTGCACTACACGCGGCGTGAAGCGGCGCGCCCCGGAATGGATGACGGTCTCTGCCGCGCGGGCAAGGCCTAAAGCCAGCAAGGCCGGCACCAGCCCCAGCGCCAGCAGCGCGAAGCGCAGCATCGCGCGTGCGCGCTGACGCGGGGTCAGCCCCATATCGGGCGGGGGGATGTGCGAGTCCCAAGTGCTCATGGCGCGCGCCGGATCAGGGTCTGCGCTTGCGCGCTAAGACGCGCGGCATCTAGAATGATGCACACATCGGTCGTGTTGAACGCACGGTCCACGAAAGCGCCCTCTCCGATATAAGCGCCAAGGCGCAGGTAGCTCCGGATCAGCGGCGGGATTGCGCGTTGCGCCGCGCGCATATTTAGTTGCCCTAGCGGAACAAGATATTCCAGCCTGCAGGGTATTGAGTTCACCCGCAAATTCGCCGGAGCAAGATGCGTATGGTGCAGCCAACTGAGCGGTTGCGCCAAGCCAGACAGGTCCGTTCCGGGAAAGCTGGCCGCCCCGAACAGAATCTCGGCCCCGCGGTCCATGGCATAGGCGGCAACGGCCTGCCACATCAGCATCATCGCAAGCCCGCCGCGATAAGCCGGGTCCACACAAGAACGCCCCAGTTCCAGCATCCGCTTGCCAGAGCGGCGCAGCACCGTCAGGTCAAATTCCCCGTCGCAATAAAACCGACCATCCGGCCCAAGACGGTCCCATGGTAACAGGCGATACACCCCCACGACCTGCCCGTCGCGGTCTTTGTCAATCAGCAGCAGATGGTCGAAATACGGGTCGAACGCGTCTTTCTCCAGCGCGGCATCATGGTCCACAAAAGGCCCGTCACCGCCCAGTTCATCCACGAAAACACGGTAGCGCAAAGCTTGCGCGGCGCGCAGATCCGCCGGGCTGGTCGCCAGCCGCGTCGTCAAGCTGCCCGAGCGTATCCGCGAATCTGCCCCTGCCCCCATGCCACCGTTCCTAATCTTACCAAGCCGCTCGCGCTTACTGCAAAGCGCCCAACCGCTTCAAGGGAAACAGTTTGTTTCGCATCGCGGCGTTGAGAACACGCAAAGGTTGTCTATCCTTCATCCGAAAGGCTCCAAACTACTTCTAGTGGAATTATGGCTGCGTTAATGACCTGTTTGCCAGTCTCTGCGAAATTGACCGTGACCATATCACCCACCCGTGATTGGACCTGCCCCAGCCCCCAATCGGGATGGGCCGGACTGCGCACGAACATACCAGGCTCTAAAATATGATGCGACATTGCAATCTGTCTCCCAGCGCCCAAGACGAAGGGCAACCAGTTTCGGCACCCGACCTGCCCGCGCTGATCGCAGCGCGAATCTGTCATGACCTTATCAGCCCCTTGGGGGCCATAGGCAATGGGGTGGAACTGCTGGAATTGTCCGAAACAACCGCAGGGCCAGAGCTTGCGCTGGTGCGTGACAGTGTGCAACAGGCGCAAACCCGCATACGGCTGTTCCGCATTGCCTTTGGCAACGTCGGCGCCGATCAGACAATCGGGGCCGAAGAACTGCGCACGGTTTTGCGGGATTACAGCGCACAGCTTCGGTTCGAGCTGGATTGGCCGCCACAGCCATACCAACCCAAACCGCTGGTCAAACTGGGGCTGCTGGCGTTGCTATGTATAGAAACCGCGCTGCCGCATGGGGGGCAAGCCCAGTTTCGTCTGTCACAAGAGGGGCTGCATATCGTGGCGCAAAGCGACCGGTTGAAACTGGATGATGGGCTATGGTCCGCCCTTGGCGGAACCGTGCCATGGCCGGACAGTCTGCGGGCAGCCCATGTCCAGTTCCCGGCGCTGGCGCAAAGCGTCGCAGCCGCGCATTTGACCCTGCGAGTCCGAACGGAACCAGACAGCATAAACTTGCAGATAAGCGCCGATTGAACCTGCCTTCGCGCCACACCTGTTCTGACCGGATGACAGTTTCGAAAAAGCTGGTAAGCTGACAGGACTAGGAATTCGGGCATGTCCCGGGAAGGAGAGCAGATGACAAAATTCGCAAGCATAGCCATTCTGGCCGCTTCCGTGGCCCTTGCGGGCTGCCAGATGACCTCGAACGAGCGTGAGATCGCAAGTGGCGTGATGGGCGCAGCCGGCGGCTTGGCCGTGGCCAGCCTTTTGGGCGGCAACACCAATTGGAAGATCTTGGGCACTGTTGCGGGTGCCGCAGCAGGCACCTTGCTGGCGCGCAACACCGAAACCGGCACCTGTGCCTATGCACGCGGCGACGGCACCTATTACGAGGCAGCCTGCCCGTAACTTGAACGGCCTACCCGAAATGGCAAAAGGCCCCGCCTGCGCGGGGCCTTTCTTGTTGTGAAGCGCCGGATGTCACTCTGCCGGGATTGCAGTTTGATCGTAGCTGATCGGATGCGGCAAATGGATCAGCATCTCTTTCGGGCAGACCTGCACGAAATGGGCTTTCTCACGGTCCCAGTTGCGCAGAATGTCGTCAGAGCGGGATGACCCGGTTTCCTCGGCATGGCGGGCGATCAACCCGCGCAATTCGGTCTCCCAATGCTCGACCGTGACCGGGCAGGTCACAAGCGATTCCATGTTAATCAGGTCCGCCGTCTCGCCCGCCGGGTCATACAGGTAGGCCATGCCCCCCGTCATGCCCGCGCCAAAGTTCGCGCCAATGCTGCCAAGGATAACCGCGACACCGCCGGTCATGTATTCGCAGCCATTGGACCCGCAGCCTTCGATCACGACCTTGGCGCCAGAGTTGCGCACCGCGAAACGCTCGCCCGCGCGGCCTGCCGCGAACAGGTAGCCATCGGTTGCGCCATACAGAACCGTGTTGCCGATGATCGTGTTTTCATGCGTCACCAGCGGCGAGGACATGCGCGGGCGCACCACGATCATACCGCCTGACAGCCCCTTGCCGACATAGTCATTGGCATCGCCATAGACCTCTATCTTCAGGCCCGGCGCGGCAAATGCCCCCAAGGACTGCCCTGCGCTGCCGGTCAGCTTGACCGTCAGGTGGTCGGGTTGCAGGCTGTTGCGCATGCCAAAGCGCTTCACGATATGGCTGGATGCGCGCGTGCCGACCGTGCGGTGGGTGTTTTCCACCGCGTAGGACAGTTGCATCTTCTCGCCTTCTTCAAAGAAGCGCGCGGCGTCGCGGATGATTTCCGCATCCAGCGTGTCCGGCACGGCGTTGCGCGGCTTGTCGCGGTCATAGCGAATCTGGTCCGCGCCATCCACGGTCAGCAGCAGCGGGTTCAGGTCCAGATCGTCCAGATGCGCAGCACCCCGGCTGACCTGTGTCAACAGGTCGGCGCGGCCGATCACTTCGTCCAAGGACCGCGCGCCGATCTCGGCCAGAATCTCGCGCACTTCCTGCGCGTAGAAGGTAATCAGGTTCACCACCTTATCGGCATTGCCGGTGAACTTGGCGCGCAAGGATTCGTCCTGCGTGCAGACGCCCACCGGGCAGGTGTTCGACTGGCACTGCCGCACCATGATGCAGCCCATGGCAATCAGCGCGGCGGTGCCGATGCCGTATTCCTCGGCCCCCATCATCGCGGCCATGACAATGTCGCGGCCCGTGCGAAGCCCGCCATCGGTGCGCAGCGTGATCCGGTCGCGCAGCTTGTTCATGGCCAGAACCTGATGCGCTTCGGTCAGCCCCATCTCCCACGGCAGGCCCGCGTATTTGATGGACGTGCCGGGGCTGGCCCCGGTGCCACCATTATGGCCCGAGATCAGGATCACATCGGCCTTAGCCTTGGCCACGCCGGCGGCAATTGTGCCAACGCCCGATTGCGCCACCAGCTTGACAGTGACCTTCACACGCGGGTTGATCTGCTTCAAATCGTAGATCAACTGAGCCAGGTCTTCGATCGAGTAGATGTCATGGTGCGGCGGCGGCGAGATCAGCGTCACACCCGGCGTCGAATGGCGCAAGCGGGCAATCAGCTTCGTGACCTTCATGCCCGGAAGCTGCCCACCTTCGCCGGGCTTCGCGCCTTGCGCGACCTTGATTTCCAGCTCTTCGCAGGCGTTCAGGTATTCCGCCGTCACGCCAAACCGGCCCGATGCCACCTGCTTGATCTTGGCGCAGGGGTTGTCACCATTGGGCAGCGGATGCGCGTGTGCCGGGTCTTCGCCCCCCTCGCCGCTGTCGGATTTCGCGCCGATGCGGTTCATGGCAATGTTCAGCGTCATATGCGCCTCGGGCGACAAGGCGCCAAGCGACATGCCCGGCGTGACGAAGCGCTTGCGGATAGAGGTGATGCTCTCCACCTCTTCCAGCGGAATCGGACGGCCCAGCGCCTTGATATCCAGCAGGTCGCGCAAATGGATCGGGTCGCGCGCAGACATGGCCTTGGAATACTGCTTCCACAGCGCATAGCTGGAATTGTTGCAGGCTTGTTGCAACAGATGCATGTTGGTGGCTTCCCAAGCATGCTTTTCGCCAGAGCGGCGCGCCTTGTAGAACCCGCCAATCGGCAGCACGTCTTGACCGCCGCGCCAGCCCTTGGCGTGCACTTCTTCCAGCTTCATCTGGATACCATGCAGACCGATGCCAGAGATACGGCTGGGCATACCGGGGAAGTATTCGGCAACCATGGCACGGCTTAGGCCCACGGCTTCGAAATTCAGGCCGCCGCGATAAGACGAGATGACCGAAATGCCCATCTTCGACATGATCTTCAGCAGGCCAAGGTCGATTGCCGCGCGGTAGCGGCGCATCGCCTCTATCAGCGGGCCGTCGATCAGGCCGCGGTCAATACGGTCGGCAATGGTTTCTTGCGCCAGATAGGCGTTGACCGTCGTCGCGCCAGACCCGATCAGCACCGCGAAATAATGCGGGTCGATACATTCGGCAGAGCGCGCGTTGATGGAACAGAAGGTCCGCAGCCCTTTGCGCGTCAGCCAACTATGCACCGCGCTGGTGGCAAGGATCATCGGCATCGGAACCTTGTCGGCGTTCTGATGCTCATCGGTCAGCACCAGATGGCCCGCGCCGGAGCGCACGGCATCCTCTGCCTCTGCCCGGATGCGTTCCAGCCCGTCGCGCAGGGCATCTTCGCCCCCGCCCGCCGGGAATGTGCAGTCGATGAACGACACCTGATCGCCAAACTCGTGCACCATTTCGGCGAATTCGCCATTGGCCACGAAGGGGCTGTCCAGCACCAGAATTTCCGTCTGGCTGCTTTCTTCGTCCAGCACGTTCTTCAGGTTGCCGAAGCGGGTTTTCAGACTCATCACCCGGTATTCGCGCAGGCTGTCAATGGCCGGGTTCGTCACTTGGCTGAAGTTCTGGCGGAAGAAATGCGACAGCGGGCGGTAGACCTTGGACAAAACCGCCGACGGCGTGTCATCGCCCATGGACGCGATCATTTCCTTGCCGTCTTCGGCCATGGGGGCCAGAACCTGCTCGATTTCTTCAATCGAATAGCCGGCGGCGACCTGACGGCGGCGCAGGTCCGCCCCGTCCATCGCGCGGGTTTCGGGTACATCGCGCAGCTTGTCGTTCAGCTCGACGATCTTCTCGTTCCAGTCGCCAAAGGGCTGGTTGGACGCGAGTTTGTTCTTCAACTCGACATCGTGATACAGTTTGCCCTCTGCCATATCGACCGCGATCATCTGGCCCGGCCCAAGCGCGCCCTTTTCGCGCACCGACAATTCATCGACCACGACCATGCCGATTTCCGACCCGGCAATCAGCATGTTGTCGCCAGTCACGACATAGCGCATGGGGCGCAGCCCGTTGCGGTCCAGACCGGCGCAGACCCAACGACCATCTGTCATGGCAAGGGCGGCGGGGCCGTCCCACGGCTCCATGACCGAATTGCAGTAGGAATACATGTCGCGCCACGCTTCGGGCATTTCAACGGCGGTCTTGGACCACGCTTCGGGCACCAGCATGGTTTTCGCCATGGGCGCGTTGCGGCCCGCGCGCACCAACACTTCGAATACCGAATCCAGCGCAGCCGAGTCGGACGCACCAGAGGCGACGATGGGCTTGATGTCTTCGGCCATCTCGCCAAAGGCACCAGATGCCATGCGGATTTCATGGCTTTTAAGCCAGTTCAGGTTGCCTTTCAGCGTGTTGATTTCGCCGTTATGGGCCAACATGCGGAAAGGCTGCGCCAGCCACCATTGCGGGAAGGTGTTGGTCGAATAGCGCTGGTGATAGATCGCGAAGGCCGATTCAAACCGCTCATCAGCCAAATCCGGGTAGAATTCAGCCACCTGCTCGGCCAGCATCATGCCCTTGTAGATAATAGACCGGCAGGACAGCGAGCACATGTAGAACCCCGCGATCCCGGCGGCGCTGATGGCTTTTTCTATCCGGCGGCGAATGACATACAATTCGCGCTCGAAGGTTTCTTCGTCCGTGCCCTTGGTGTTGCGGATCAGGATTTGCTCAATCTCTGGCCGGGTCGCGTTGGCCTTTTCACCCAGACACGCCACGTTCACCGGCACATGGCGCCAGCCGTAAATGGTGTAGCCCATGCGCAGCACTTCGGTTTCCACAATGGTCCGCGAACGTTCCTGCGCGTTGAAATCCGTGCGCGGCAGGAACACCTGCCCCACGGCCATAAGCTGGTCATGCGCGGGTTCGTGGCCGGTGCGGCGGATCGCATCATAAAAGAACGACACCGGGATTTGCACATGAATGCCCGCGCCATCGCCGGTCTTGCCATCGGCATCGACCGCGCCACGGTGCCAAATGGCTTTCAGCGCCTCGATCCCGTTCTCGACCACCTTGCGCGACGGTTTGCCGTCCAGCGACACCACAAGCCCCACACCGCAGGACGAATGCTCGTCCTCGTCACGATACAGGCTGTGCTCGGACATATAGGCGCGCTTTGCTTCCTCGCGGGCGGCCCATGCTTCATCATACTTGGTCATCTCGTTTCCCTTTCAGACAGGAAATTCGGTTATTCGGCAGCGACCTGTGCGGGTGCCGAAAGGAAATTCAGGATCGAGTCTGCGGCTTCGCGCCCGTCGCGGATGGCCCAGACCACCAAGCTTGCCCCGCGCACGATGTCGCCCACCGCCCAGACGCCGGGCATCTCGGTTTCATGCGTGTTGAAACGTGCCTTGATCGTGCCCCAGCGCGTGACGGCCAGTTCCGACTGATTGAACAGTTTGGGCATGTCTTCGGGTTCAAACCCCAGCGCCATGATCGCCATGTCGGCCGCTTCGGTATAGTCAGCACCTTCGATCACTTCAGGCGCGCGGCGGCCGCTGGCATCGGGCTTGCCAAGGCGCATTTTCTGCACGCGCACGCCAGACAGGTCGCCGGACGCGTCCACTTCAAACCCAAGCGGGGCAGTCAGCCAGACGAATTCGACACCCTCTTCTTCAGCATTGGCGGTTTCGCGGCGCGAACCGGGCATGTTTTCACGGTCACGCCGATACAGGCATTTGACAGAGGTCGCCCCCTGCCGCACCGCCGTGCGCACGCAATCCATGGCCGTGTCGCCACCGCCGATGACGACCACGCGCTTGCCCTTGGCATCCAGCGTGCCGTTGTCGAATTCCGGCACTTCATCGCCAAAGCTTTTGCGGTTGCTGGCGGTCAGGAATTCCAGCGCAGGCAGCACCCCGGATGCCGTGCCGTTGGGCACGGTCAGATCGCGGGCCTTGTAAACACCTGTGGCAATCAGAACTGCATCATGCTTGCCACGAATCGCGTCGAAGCTGATATCCGCGCCGACATTGCAATTCAGCACGAATTCGACGCCCGCCGCTTCCAACTGTTCGATCCGGCGCATGACAACGGGCTTTTCCAGCTTGAAGCCGGGGATGCCATAGGTCATCAACCCGCCCGCGCGGTCGTAGCGGTCATAGACCGTGACTTGCACGCCAGCGCGGCGCAGCACATCCGCTGCCGCCAGACCGCCGGGACCAGCGCCGATGATGGCGACCGATTCGGAGCGGTCAGCGGCGGGGGTGATGGGCTGAACCCAGCCTTCTTCCCACGCCGTGTCGGTGATGTATTTTTCAACCGCGCCGATGGTGACGGTGCCGTGGCCCGACTGTTCGATCACGCAATTGCCTTCGCACAGGCGGTCCTGCGGGCAGATGCGGCCACAAATCTCGGGGAAGGTGTTGGTCGCTTGGCTGATTTCATAGGCTTCCTGCAAACGCCCTTCGGCGGTCAAGCGCAGCCAATCGGGGATGTTGTTGTGCAACGGGCAATGCGACTGACAATAGGGCACGCCGCATTGGCTGCACCGGCCTGCCTGCTCGGCGGCCTTTTCAGTCGCATATTCGCGGTAAATCTCTCCGAAATCCTCGGTCCGCAGGTTGGGCGGGCGTTTCTCGGGCATTTCCTTGCTAACAGATACAAAACGCAGCATCGGTTGCTTGGCCATTATCATTCCTCCAAGGTTCGGAACGGCCTTCTACAAAGACTGGCAGCAAATGAAAAGTCAGCATGGCTGCCATATTTCGATAATTTTGCGATACAAGTGCAGAAATTATGTCGCAGATGCGTGATTTTATGTCAGTATAGCTGCCATACTGCCTGTTACTATTAAACTTGGCACCTGATCTTTGGGGGCATATAAGCCAGACATGACATTGCTTTACCTTGCCATTTTGGCCCTCGTGCAGGGCGTGACAGAGTTCTTGCCGGTCTCATCGTCCGGCCATCTTATCCTGTTGCCGAAGGTGATGGGCGCACAGGATCAGGGCTTGGCGCTGGATGTGGCGGTGCATGTCGGCACGCTTGGCGCGGTCTGTCTGTATTTCCGCACCGATGTTATGCGCGCCCTGCGCGGTGCAGGCCAGCTTGCACGCGGCCAGATGAACAGCCCAGAGGCGTTTCTGGCCCTGTGCCTGATCGTGGCGACAATCCCGGTCATGGCCGTTGGGCTGGTGCTGAAGCTGACCGGATGGATTGATCTGATGCGCAGCATTGCGGTGATTGGTTGGGCAATGATCGTGTTCGGGATCGCGCTCTATGTCGCCGACAAGCGCGGGGCAGAAACCCGCACCGCCCCCGGCTGGACGCTGCGCCATGCCGTTATTCTGGGGCTGTGGCAGGTGGTGGCGCTCATTCCCGGCACCTCGCGCTCTGGCATCGTGATTACCGGGGCGCGCGCCTTGGGCTATGCGCGCCATGACGCGGCAAAGCTGTCTATGTTGATGTCCATTCCGACGATTCTGGCATCGGGCGCGCTATTGTCGTTGGATGTGGTTGGCCAAGCCGATTGGGCGCTGGCCCGCGACGCAGGTATAGCGGCGTTGATCGCGTTTGTTGCAGCCCTCGCCGCGCTGGCGCTGATGATGCGCCTGCTGCGCTCTGTCAGCTTTACCCCTTATGTGATTTACCGAATCGCGCTTGGGGTGCTGCTTTTGGGCATCGCCTACAGCTAACCCCTTGACCAAGTCCGCTGCGACATGTGTTAACCGCCACATGCCGCGCAGCAAGCCCGCCCCGAAAAAGCCCCGCTACCGCACCGGTGCCCCGCACCGGGCGTTTATGGCCATCGCCAATACATGGCGGCGGTTTCGGCGCTGGGTGTTACGCCTGTCTGCACTGGTTCTAGTGCTGTTGCTGGCGTGGGTTCTGCTCTATCGCTTTGTCGCCCCGCCCGGCGGTTTGTTCATGTGGCAAGAATACCGGCGATTGGGAGAGATCAGCCGCCAATGGGTGCCGCTGCACCAGATCGCCCCGATCATGGCGCGGTCGGTCGTGGCGGCGGAAGACGCGAATTTCTGCCGTCATTGGGGATTCGACATGTCGGCCATCCGGCAGGTGATTGAACAGGGTGCCGCGCGCGGAGCATCGACCATCAGCCAGCAGACGGTCAAGAATGTCTTTCTATGGCATGGCCGCGACTGGACACGCAAAGCACTTGAATCGGGGATCACCCTGTTGGTGGAAGCAAGCTGGCCCAAAGCCCGCATCATAGAAGTTTATCTAAACATTGCCGAATTCGATGAGGGCGTTTTCGGGGTAGAGGCTGCCGCACAGCACTATTTCGGCACAACCGCCGCAGAGTTATCCGCCGAACAAGCCGCGCGTCTGGCCGCGATCCTGCCTGCGCCCAAAACCCGCAATGCGGCCAACCCATCCGAATTCACACGTCGGCGCGCGGTCGCCATCATGGACGGGGCGGCGACAATCGCTCGTGATGGCCGCGCCGATTGCCTGAGTGGTTGAACTTGTCGCGCGCGCGGGGCAAGAGGAACCACCCGCAAGACACAAGGCATCGGATCGCCCATGGCTCGACTGTATCACGTTCCCCTGTCGCCCTTTTGCCGCAAGGTGCGGCTGACATTGGGCGAAAAGCGCATAGAGGTTGAACTGGTCGAAGAACGCTACTGGAACCCAAGCCAAGATTTCATGCGTCGCAATCCGGCGGGCAAGGTGCCGATCCTGCGCTATAACGGCACGCATATGTCCGAAAGTCAGGCCATTTGCGAATATCTGGACGAGGTGGTTCCATCCCCGCCCTTGGTGCCCAAATCGCCCGAAGCGCGCTATGAAATGCGCCGGCTGTGCACGTGGTTCGATGACAAGTTCCATTCCGAAGTGACCGCCAACCTTGTCTATGAGCGCGTGAACAAGAAGATCAGCGCGCAGGGCTACCCGGATTCGGCGCGCATCAAGATGGGTTCGACCCGGATCAAGTTTCATCTGGATTACATGGATTGGCTGCTGGGCCAGCGCCGCTGGCTGGCGGGCAACGAGATGACACTGGCGGATTTTACCGCCGCTGCGCATCTGTCCTGTCTGGATTACATCAATGATGTGGACTGGAAACGCTCTGCCACAGTGCATGAATGGTATGCCAAGATCAAATCGCGCCCGGCCTTTCGCACATTGTTGGCCGACCAGATCCCCGGTTTCCAGCCGCCCGCGCATTATGCCGATCTGGATTTCTAGCGCATTTTGCGTCATGCCGGGCGCATGGCCGAGAACCTGACATCAGAGCTGCGCGCAACCGCGCTGGTCTATGGCTTTACCGCCTGTGCGATCACGCATCCCGGCGCGATCCCGCAAGCGCCCGAGCGCTTGGGCGCCTTTGTGAAGGCTGGCTATCACGGCCAGATGGGTTGGATGGCAGAGCGCATGGGCTGGCGCGGCAACCCCGCCGCGCTCTGGCCAGAGGCGCGCAGCATCATCATGCTGGCCGAAGCCTATACGCCCGACCACAACCCTTTGGACCTGCTAGACCTGCGGGAAAGCGCCGTGATTTCCGCCTATGCGCAGGGCCGCGATTACCATGATGTGGTCAAGAAACGGCTGAAACGGCTGGGCCGCTGGCTGATCGACCGCGCCGGCGGCGAGATCAAGGTGTTCGTAGATACCGCACCCGTGATGGAAAAACCCCTTGCGCAAGCGGCGGGCTTGGGCTGGCAGGGCAAACACACCAACCTGTTGTCGCGCGAGTTAGGGAATTGGTTCTTTCTCGGGGCGATTTTCACGACCCACGCCCTGACGCCCGATGCGCCAGCCGTGGGGCATTGCGGGTCGTGTCGCGCCTGTCTGGACATTTGCCCGACCAACGCGTTCCCCGCGCCCTACCAATTGGATGCGCGGCGCTGTATTTCCTACCTGACAATCGAGCATCATGGGCCGGTTCCCGAAGAGTTTCGCGCCAATATGGGCAACCGCATCTATGGCTGCGACGATTGCCTTGCCGTCTGCCCGTGGAACAAATTCGCGGCCGAGGCGCGAGAGGCGAAATACGCCGCCCGTGACGGCATGATCGCGCCCGACCTTGGCGAATTGGCGCAGTTGGATGACGCAGCCTTTCGCGCGCGGTTTTCCGGCTCTCCCATCAAGCGGATCGGGCGGGGGCGCTTCGTACGCAACGTGCTTTACGCCATCGGCAATTCCGGCAGCGCGCGGCTGCGCGCAGTGGCGCAGGGTTTGTGCGACGATGCTGACCCCGTGGTCGCGGACGCGGCCAGATGGGCCGTGGCGCGCTTGGCCTGACCCCGGGGGCTACCGCCCCCGGCCCCCCGCAAGCATTTGTGGCAAGGTGAAACAGGGCTTAGCCTTGCCAATCCGCGCTTTGCATCTCCCGCAAACGGCTGGCAGTGCGTTCGAATTCGAACGCACCGGCACCTTCGGTATACAACTTCTCCGGCTCTGCCGCCGCCGAAGCGATCAACCTCACCCGCCCCTCATACAGCGCATCGACCAGCGTGACGAAACGTTTGGCCTGATTGTAATTGCCCGAGGACAGTTGCGGAATATCGTCGAGGATGAGCACCCGCAAGGCTTCGGCAATGGCCAGATAGTCCGCCGCGCCCAAGGGCTGGCCGCACAATTCCCAGAACGACGCACGACCCACGCCGTTATGCGCCTTGGGGATGACCACGTCGCGGCCCGTGACCCGCAGGCGCAATTCCTGCCCCGGATCGTGGCCGGTCAGGTCATCCCACAACCGGCCAAGCGTTTCGCGCGCCTGCGCGCCGCCGGGGGTGAAATAGACCTGCGCACCCGCCAGACGGTGCTGGCGGTAATCGGTTTCCGACTCTAGCTCATGCACCACCATCCGCGCTTTCAGCATGTCGATAAAGGGCAAAAACAGCGCGCGGTTCAGCCCATCTTTATACAGATCATCCGGCGGGCGGTTCGAGGTGGTGACGATGGCCACACCGGCATTCATCAGCCGCTCGAACAGGCGGCCCACGACCATAGCGTCGGTGATGTCGGTGATCTGCATTTCATCAAACGCCAGCAGGCGCACCTGCGCGGCCACCGCATCGGCCACCGGCGCAAGCGCGTCTTGCGTGTTGGCTTGGCGGGCCTTGTGCATCCCGGCATGGATTTCTTGCATGAAGGCGTGAAAATGCACCCGCCGCTTGGGCACATCGCCTGCATGGGCCACAAACAAATCCATCAGCATGGATTTGCCGCGCCCCACCCCGCCCCACAAATACAGCCCCGGCGCGGGCGCGGGCTGCGCACGACCAAACAGGCCACGCAGACCGCCGGTTTTGGGTGCGGGTCGGCCCAAATGGTCAAGGATCGGTTGGAACAGCGGCAGCGCCGCGCGCTGTGCCGGGTCGGGGCGCAGCGCACCGGTTTCCACCTTCTGGTCGTAAATCTGTGTCAGCGTGTCGGCCATGCTCATCTGAATAAGCCAAGCCGTAGGCCGCGAAAAGCCCTGCTTGCCAGTCCGTGCGGGCCTTAGTAGGTGTATGGGGTTGCAAGTTACGGGGGCAGACATGGACGATCCGAAAACGCTGGTTTCTACCGAATGGCTGGCCGCCCATCTGTCCGACCCCGACCTGCGCGTACTGGATGCAAGCTGGTACATGCCCGCTATGGCGCGCGACGCAAAGGCGGAATACGCCAAGGCCCATATCCCCAGCGCGCGGTTTTTCGACATTGACGAAATCAGCGACCACCGATCCGCCCTGCCCCACATGGCCCCCCCGGTCGAGAAATTCATGTCCCGGATGCGCGCCATGGGTGTGGGCGACGGGCATCAGGTGGTGGTCTACGATGGGATGGGGCTGTTTTCCGCGGCCCGCGTCTGGTGGCTGTTCCGGCTGATGGGCAAGACCGATGTGGCCGTGCTGGATGGCGGCTTTCCGAAATGGCAGGCCGAAGGGCGTGCGGTCGAAGACATGCCTCCCCCCTTGCGCGAGCGCCACATGACCGCGCTGCGCCAACCGCATTTGGTAAAAGATGTCAGCCAAGTTGCCGCCGCGATCAAGCTGCGCGACTGGCAGATCGTGGATGCCCGCAGCCCCGCGCGCTTTCGCGGGGATGAACCCGAACCCCGCGAGGGCTTGCGCGCGGGCCACATGCCGGGTGCGCTGAACCTGCCTTTTGGCGCGCTGCTGAACGCCGATGGCACCATGAAGCGTGGCGACGCCTTGCGCGACGCGTTCACCGATGCGGGCGTTGATCTGGACCGCCGTGTTATCACCACCTGCGGGTCCGGCGTGACGGCGGCGATCCTGTCGCTGGGGCTGGAAATTCTGGGCCACCGCGACCATGCGCTGTATGACGGGTCTTGGGCGGAATGGGGCCTGTTCCCAGACCTGAAGGTGGAACAGGGATGACCACGCGCCGCGCCGGGGAAAGCGTTCCCTACACCGTTACCTTTCTGGAAATGACCGCGCGGCCAAGTTATGACTGGCCGCATACCCCCACCGCCATGACCGGCGCGCTGCTAAAGGCGGAAACCCCGCCTGTCTGGTATTTTCGTGCGTTATACGACGCGGTCGGGCGCGATTATGCCTGGACCGATCTGCACGCCTCGGAAGATGCCGAAATCGGCAACTGGCTGACCAGCCCCAAGGTCGCTTTATACTCGCTGATCGACCATGGCTGGCCGCACTGCTTCTTCTTGCTGGACTGGCGCGCGGGCGACACATGCGACTTGTGCTATTTCGGGCTGGTGCCGGGCGTTGTGGGCCGTGGCCTTGGGTCGTGGATGCTGCGCACCGCGATCCTGACGGGCTGGGCGCAAGACAGCGTGCAGAAATTGACCGTCAACACCTGCACGCTGGATCATCCGCGCGCGTTGATCCAGTATCAGCGACACGGATTTTCGGTGGTCCGCCGCGAAGAGCGCACCCGCACCCTGACACGCGATTGGTCGCCAGCACAGGACTAAGCCCATGTTCGAAACCCTGCCCACCCCGAAACTGGACGGAATTATCGGTCTGATGCAGGCATTTGCTGCCGATACCCGCACCGACAAGATTGACCTTGGCGTCGGTGTCTACCGCGACGCAGAGGGGCGCACCCCGGTGATGCGCGCGGTCAAACAGGCAGAGGCGCGGATATTGGACACGCAGGATAGCAAAAGCTACCTATCGCTGGCAGGCGATGCGGCCTTTCTGACTGAAATGGAAACCCTGCTTCTGGGCGGCGCGGTGCCAAGCGCCCGCGTGGCCGCCGTGGGCACGCCGGGCGGCACTTCGGCGGTGCGCCAGATCTGCGAGTTGATCGCCAAGGTGCGCCCCGGCGCGACCGTCTGGGTCAGTGCGCAGACATGGCCGAACCACGGGCCGTTGATCGCAGCGGCTGGCCTGACCGCACGCCCCTATCGGTATCTGGATGCCGAAGCCGGGGCCTTGGACCGCGCCGGGATGATGACCGATCTGGCGCAAGCACAGGCCGGAGAAGTCGTGCTGCTGCATGGTTGCTGCCACAACCCGACAGGCGTGGACCTATCGGCGCAAGACTGGGCAGAGGTTGCAGCACTTCTAGAGCGCAGCGGGGCCACGCCGTTTGTGGACATGGCCTATCAGGGCTTTGGCGAAGGGCTGGATGCCGATGCAGGCGGGTTGCGCCACTTGGCCGCGCGCTTGCCCGAGGTGTTGATCGCGGCGAGTTGTTCAAAGAATTTCGGCCTGTATCGTGACCGGGTGGGCATTGCCATGGCGGTGGTGCCCGACGCGCAGCGCGACGCGATGGCGGCGACATTGGCCGGGCTGAACCGGCAAAGCTTTGCCTTTCCGCCCGACCATGGGGGCCGCGTGGTCAGCACCATTCTGGGCGATCCGATGTTGCGCGCCGTCTGGCTAGAGGAACTGGATGGCATGCGCGCCCGCGTGCAGGAAAACCGCCGCGCGCTGGCCAACGCCTTGCGCGAGGCAACCGGGTCCGACCGCATGGGGGCCGTGGCCGCGCAACAGGGGATGTTTTCCATCCTGCCGCTGACCGAAGCGCAGGTCACAAAGCTGCGCGAGGATCACGGAATCTACATGCTATGGGACGGGCGGGTGAACATGGCAGGCATGGACCCGTCGCGCGCGGGCGACGTGGCGCGCGCGGTGGCAGGGGTATTGCGCGGGTAGCGCAACCCTTGGGCTTTGCCAATGTTCCGCAGCGAAACGTTTAGCGCTTCACTGAAGCTGTCACATAATTCACCGACAGGTCGCGTTCCGACAGGGACCAACTCCACCGCAGCTTGTCGAACACAAAACCGGTGCGGTCCACCGGGTCCAGCCCTGCGCGACGAATCAGGTCGTAAAGCTCATCCGGGGTGATGAATTTAGACCAGTCATGCGTCCCTTTCGGCAGCCAGCGCATGACATATTCCGCCCCGATAATCGCCATGACATAGCTTTTCGGATTGCGGTTGAGGGTTGAGCAGATCATCAGCCCGCCCGGTTTTAGAAGCTGCTGGCAGGCTGTCAGATAGGCCAGCGGGTCGGCCACATGTTCGACCACTTCCATGTTCAGCACCACGTCGAACTGCTCGCCCGCCGCCGCCAGATCCTCGGCGGTGGTGTGGCGGTAATCGATGGTCAGACCTTCCTGTTCGGCATGGATCTGCGCCACGGGAATGTTGCGCGGTGCGGCATCTGCGCCCACCACATCGGCCCCAAGCCGGGCCATGGGCTCGGACAGCAAGCCCCCCCCGCAGCCGATATCCAGCAGGCGCAAGCCCTTAAAGGGCAACGGCGCAGTCAGATCACGGTCAAATTCGGCGGCAATCTGGCGGGTGATGTAGTCCAACCGACAAGGGTTCAGCATATGCAATGGCTTGAACTTGCCGTTCGGGTTCCACCATTCAGCGGCCATCGCCTCGAATTTCGCCACTTCGGTCGGGTCGATCGTGGTTGTGGTCATGGTTCCCTCGGTTTTTCCAATCTGCCCCATGGCGGGCACGCGCTACGACCTATATAGTCCGAAACATGGACAAGCCAGTCGGACACGATAGCGCACAACGGGGCCTTTACCCCTATATCGAACCCTACGACCAGCGGCTGCTGGACGTGGGCGATGGCCATCGTGTGTATGTCGAGCAATGCGGCAATTCAAAAGGCATGCCTGTCGTGGTGCTGCATGGCGGCCCCGGCGGTGGGTGCAGCCCGACCATGCGGCGGTTTTTCGATCCCGCGCATTACCGGGTTATCCTGTTCGACCAGCGCGGATGTGGGCGCTCCAAGCCCTCTGCCTCAACCCATGCCAACACAACCGCGCATCTGCTGGCCGATATCGAATTGATCCGCACCGCGCTTGAGATACCCCGCTGGGTGGTGTTCGGCGGGTCTTGGGGGGCAACGCTGGCGCTGGCCTATACCCAAGCTCAGCCGCAAGCCGTGGCCCATGTGGTGTTGCGCGGCGTGTTCATGGGCACGCGCGCGGAACTGGACTGGTTTTATGGGGGCGGGGCTGCGCGGTTCTTTCCCGAACTATGGGCGCAATTCACGCGTGTCATCCCCGAGGACGAACATCACGACCTGATTACAGCCTATTCCAAGCGCCTGTTCAGCGGCGATATCCACGAAGAAAACCGCTTCGCCCGGGCCTGGACACGGTGGGAAAACGCGCTGGCCTCTATCGAGACACGCGGTCTGCTGGGTGCCGACGCCCCAAGTGACTATGCCCGCGCCTTTGCCCGGCTGGAGAATCACTATTTCTCGAATGGGTGCTTTCTGGGCGAAGATGGCGCGCTGATGAACGGGCTGTGGAAGATGTCCAATGTCCCCGGCACAATTGTTCAGGGCCGTTACGATATGATTTGCCCGCCCGCCACCGCGTGGGAACTGCACCGCAATTGGGGCCGCTCACGGCTGGAAATGGTCGGATTGTCGGGCCATGCGCTGTCCGAACCCGCCATTGCGCGCGAATTGGTGCGGGTCATGAACCAAATGCGCCATGTCGAAATGCAGACACCATAAGTTTATCTTATGAAAGATATCAGTATAAAAAACTATTCCTGATTGCTCGGACATGTTAGACCCATTCCA